>NZ_JBICVH010000012.1:0-99051 GCF_043198905.1 Kitasatospora sp. NPDC048715
CCCGGGGGACGGGCGTGGTGGGGCCGGGGGCGGCCGCCCCCCCCCATATCCCGGGGGGGCCCCGCGGGGGGGTGCCCGGGGGGGGGGGGGGGGGGGGGCCGGCGGGGCCCCGCCGGCGGGCCCCCGACGGTACGGGCTCAGAGCACCTTGGACAGGAAGGCCCTGGTGCGCTCGTGCTGGGGATTGGTGAGCACCTCGCGGGGGTTGCCGGACTCGACCACCACACCGCCGTCCATGAACACCAGCGCGTCGCCGACCTCGCGGGCGAAACCCATCTCGTGGGTGACGACCACCATGGTCATGCCCTCCTCGGCGAGGCCGCGCATGACGTCGAGGACGTCGCCGACCAACTCCGGGTCGAGCGCGGAGGTCGGCTCGTCGAAGAGCATCAGCTTGGGCTTCATGGCCAGCGCGCGGGCGATCGCCACGCGCTGCTGCTGGCCGCCGGAGAGCTGCGAGGGGTAGTTCTTCGCCTTGTCGGCGAGGCCGACCCGCTCCAGCAGGACCATGCCGCGCTCGCGGGCGTCGGCCCTGCTCTCGCCCTTGACCTGGACCGGCGCCTCCATGACGTTCTCGACGGCGGTCATGTGCGGGAACAGGTTGAAGCGCTGGAAGACCATGCCGATGTCGCGCCGCTTGAGGGCGACCTCGCGGTCCTTGAGCTCGTGCAGCCGGTCGCCCTTCTGCTGGTAGCCGACCAGCTCGCCGTCCACCCAGAGGCGGCCGCCGTTGATCTTCTCCAGGTGGTTGATGCACCGCAGGAAGGTCGACTTGCCGGAGCCGGAGGGGCCGATCAGGCAGAACACCTCGCCCTTCGCCACCTCCAGGTCGATGCCCTTGAGCACCTCGACCGGGCCGTAGGACTTGTGCACGTTCTCGGCGCGGACCATGGGCTCGGCCGGGGCCGCGGCGTCGGCGGGGGTCTTGGTCAGATCGGTCATGCGTGACCACCTCCCTCGATCCCCGGGACGACGTCGGCGGTCGTCCTCGGGGCGGGCTTCCCGGCGAACAGGCCCCGCAGTCGCTGCAGCGGGGTGGGCGGGAGGGTGCGGTTGGAGCCTCGGGCGTAGTGGCGCTCGATGTAGTACTGGCCGATGGTCAGCACCGAGGTGAAGAACAGGTACCAGAGGCTGACCACGATCAGCAGCGGGATGTTCTGGTAGTTCCGGGAGTAGATGACCTGGCCGGCCCGGAAGATCTCCTCCAGGGAGATCACGGAGACCAGCGAGGTGGTCTTGAGCATCGAGATGGTCTCGTTGCCGGTCGGCGGGATGATCACCCGCATGGCCTGCGGCAGGACGATCCGGCGCATGGTCTGGAACCGGCTCATGCCGAGCGCGTGCGCGGCCTCGCTCTGGCCCTCGTCCACCGACTGGATGCCGCCGCGGACGATCTCCGCCATGTAGGCGGCCTCGTTGAGGCCGAGGCCCAGCAGTGCGGCGACGAAGGTCGGGATCAGCACGTTGGTCTGCTCGGACCAGAACTCGGGCCCCCACGGGACGCCGATCGACAGCTTGGCCCAGATCAGGCCGAGGAAGTTCCAGAACACCAGCTGCACCAGCACCGGGGTGCCGCGGAAGATCCAGATGTAGACCCACGCGACGCCGGCCAGCAGCGGGTTCGGGGACAGGCGCATCACCGCGAGGATGATGCCGCCGACCACACCCATGAGCATGGCGAGCACGGTCAGTTCCAGCGTCACCAGCAGGCCGTGCATGATGCTGTCGTGGAACAGGTACTGACCGACGATGTCCCACTTGAAAGCGGGGTTGGTGAGGAGGGCGCTCAGCAGCATCGCCGCGAGCAGGGCGATGACGACGGCGCCCGCCCAGCGTCCGGGGTGGCGGACGGGGACGGCCTTGATGATGTCAGGCCGCCCCTTCTCCGCCGTCCCCTTGTCCAAAGAGTTCACGGTGTGGCCTCGGGGGAGAAGATGGAGCGTACGAGGGTCAGCTGACGGCACCGTTGACGGCCGACGTGGAGATGGCGCCGGCCTCGACGCCCCACTTGGTGAGGATCTGCTTGTAGGTGCCGTCGTCGATCAGCGACTGGACGGCGCCCTGGACGGCCGGGGTCAGCTTGGAGCCCTTGGCCAGGGCGACACCGTAGGGGGCCGTGCCGTAGGTCTCGCCGACCTTCTCCAGCTGGCCGCCGGACTGCTTGATCGCGTAGTCGATCACCTGGGAGTCGGCCATCATCGCCTGGTCGCGCCCGGACACCACGGCGTTGGTGACGTCCGTCTGGAGGTCGAACTTGTCGCCCCCGTTCGGGATGCCCGGCTTGCCGGCCTTGGCGCAGTCGGGGTCGCGGGTGTCCTTGATCTCGTCGGCCTGGGTGGTGCCGGTCTGGACGGCGATCTTCTTGCCGCAGAGGTCCTTCGGGTCGACCTTCTCCGGGTTGCCCTTCTTCACCGCGACGGCGCTGCCGGAGTTGAAGTAGGTGACCATGTCGACGATCTGCTCGCGCTCCTTGTTGTCCGTGAAGGACGACATGCCGAGCTGGAACTTGTTCGACTGGATGCCGGGGATGATCGCGGTGAAGCCGGAGTCCTGGACCTCGGCCTTCAGCCCGAGCTTGGCGGCGATGGCGTTGGCCAGGTCGACGTCCATGCCGATGATCTTGCCGCTGTCGTCCTTGAACTCGTCCGGGGCGTACGAGGCGTCCGCGCCCACGACGATCTTGCCGGCGGACTTGACGTCCTCCGGGACGAGCGAGGCCAGCTTGGGGTCGGCCTTGACCTCGTTGACGGTGGCGGAGGCGTTGGGGGCGCCGCCGCCGTCGCTCTTGCTGCTGCTGCAGCCGGTCAGCACGAGGGAGACCGACGCGGCGACCACACCGGCTGCGAGGAGCCGGCTGCGCTGGGTACGGGTGGTCATGAGGGGGATCTCCATCCTGGGGGAGAGAGGTCGGGCGGAGCGCGCCGCGGGAGCGGCGCACCGGACCGGCGAGCCGCGCGGCTCGGTACGGGTGCGTGTCGCCGTACGTCGTCGTACGTGCAGGCCGGGTCGTGCAGTTTCCCGGGCGCGGGGGGAGCCGCCCGGGGTCGTACGCGGTACTGCTTCCGCCACCCTCCGCCGAGGTGGACGTTGACCGGACGGCCTCGACCAGTGGCCGGCTCGATCCGAGATGGGGGGAATCCTGCCATCTGATGACAGTCAGGTGGCCCTCATCCAGATCAAAATCGGATAACGAGGGGTCGCACTGTCCGCTATTCGGACTTATTCCGCGCCCCTGTCACCCTGCGCATACGTATGCAGACCGGTCCGTGCCGCACCCGCGCCCGTCGCCCGCCGGATCAGATGCCCCCGTTGACCACCGCGTTCTGCGCCGCGCCGGCGCTCACGTTCCACTTGGCCAGGATCTTGTCGTACTCGCCGCTGCGGATCAGCTGGTCGATCGCCTTGGCCAGCACGTCGCGCAGCTGCCCGTCGTCCTTGCGCACCGCGATCCCGTACGGGTTGGAGGTGGACTGCCCGCCGGTCACCTCGAAGCGGCCGCCGCCGTCGGTGGTCTTCGCCGCGTAGGCGGCCACCGGGAAGTCGTTCAGGCCGGCCGCGGCGGCGCCGGAGGCGACCTCGGCCAGCGCCTTGGTGTCGCTGTCCAGCTTGTGGGGGGTCAGCGGGCGGCCGGCCCGGGCGCAGACGGCCACCTGGCGGGTGACGATCTCGTCCTGGGTGGTGCCCTGCTGGAGCGCGACGGTCCTGCCGCACAGGTCGTCCAGGCCCTTGATCCCCTTGGGGTTGCCCTTCGGGACGACGATCGAGGTGCCGGCGATGAAGTAGTCCACGAAGTCCACGCCGGGGCCGGTCTGCTTGCCGTTCTCGTCCAGGGCGTCGCGGCGCTGGCGGGTGTCGCTGAGCGCCGACATCGCCACGTCGTACTGCTTGGCCTGGAGGTTCGGCACCAGCTTGTCGAAGGGGGTGTCGACGAACTCGACCCGCAGGTCGAGGATCCGGCCCAGGGCGGCGGCGAGCTCCGGGTCGAGGCCGGCCGGCTTGCCGTCCGGGCCGCGGTACTCCACCGGGGCGTAGTTGACGTCCATGCCGACCCGCAGCGCCCCGGCCGTCCGCTGGGCGTTCGGCAGCTTGCCGCGGAGGTCCTTGACCGGGTCGTCCGAGGCGGCCTGCCCGCCGCCGCAGCCGGTCAGCAGCAGGGCACCGGCGGTGGCCAGGGCGGCGGCGGCCGGTATCGGACGACGGGCATGGCGGACGTGAAGCATGAGGGAGGCTCCTGTGGGAGGGACGAGCGGCCGCCACGGTGTCGCGCGGGTGTACGCGAAATGGCGGACAAGCGATCCTGCCATCCCGGCCTGCCGGGCCCGGCGGCGGGTGTGTCAGAATTCGTTACCGGGTGACCCCCGAACGCTCGAACCAGACCGACGAGCCCCGACAGGCTCGGGGTGCCCGGGAACGGAAGTCCTCACGCGGCTCCGTATCCGGGGCGCCGACTCCCCTTCGGATCTGCGTTCACTCCTGCGGGTGCGCGTGCGCTCATGCCGTTGCCGCCGCCGGTGCCCGGCGCTTCCGACGCCGGGCCCTGTGACGCGACGGCACGGCGATGAACCGCACGTGACGAGGACGAAAAGGCATAGGTGCGATGCCTTCGTCCGACCTACGCTCGGCCCGGAAGCACAACGCGGACAACACAAGACCCCATAAAACCCTCATCCGAGGGCGCCGCCCGACGGCAGCGCCCCGACCCTGACCCCGGGTCCGCTTCGGCGTACCCGGTTTCCGGTTTCCGGCCGGGTCGTCCTGCCCGTCGGCCGCGCGTCCTCGCCAGATCAATGACGAAGAGGTCATCGTGGCAGCGGAGATCATCAGCAGCACCCAGGACACCGACGATCCGGTCGACGCGGTTTTCGCGCTCCACCGCGGCGGCAAGATGGAGATCCGGGCGACCGTCCCGGTGCGCGACGCGGACGACCTGTCCCTCGCCTACACCCCCGGTGTCGCCCGGGTCTGCACGGCCATCGCCGAGCAGCCGGAGCTGGTCAACGACTACACCTGGAAGGCCAACACCGTCGCGGTGGTCACCGACGGCACCGCGGTGCTGGGCCTCGGCGACATCGGCCCGCAGGCCTCGCTGCCCGTGATGGAGGGCAAGGCGATCCTGTTCAAGCAGTTCGGCGGCGTGGACGCGGTGCCGATCGCGCTCGCCTGCACCGGGGTCGACGAGATCGTCGAGACCGTGGTCCGGCTGGCGCCCTCGTTCGGCGGCGTCAACCTGGAGGACATCTCCGCGCCCCGCTGCTTCGAGATCGAGCGCCGGCTCCAGGAGGCCCTGGACATCCCGGTCTTCCACGACGACCAGCACGGCACCGCGATCGTCACCACCGCCGCCCTGTGGAACGCCGCCAAGGTGACCGGCCGTGAGATCGGCTCGCTGCGGGCCGTCATCTCCGGTGCCGGCGCGGCCGGCATCGCCATCGCCAAGATGCTGGTCGCGGCCGGCATCGGCGACGTGGCGGTCTGCGACCGCAAGGGCGTCGTCCACGAGGGCCGCGGCGACCTCACCGACGTCAAGGCCGAGATCGCCGGGCGGACCAACCGCACCGGCCTCAAGGGCTCGCTGGCCGACGCGCTGGCCGGCGCCGACGTGTTCATCGGCGTCTCCGGCGGCACCGTGCCGGAGGAGGTCGTCGCGACCATGTCCGAGGGCGCGTTCGTCTTCGCGATGGCCAACCCCACCCCGGAGATCCACCCCGAGGTCGCGCACAAGTACGCCGCCGTGGTCGCCACCGGCCGCAGCGACTTCCCGAACCAGATCAACAACGTGCTGGCCTTCCCGGGCATCTTCGCGGGCGCCCTCCAGGTCCGCGCCTCCCGGATCACCGAGGGCATGAAGCTCGCCGCCGCCAAGGCGCTGGCCGGCGTCGTGGCCGACGAGCTGACGCCGCAGAAGGTCATCCCCTCGCCGTTCGACGAGCGCGTCGCGCCGGCGGTCACCAAGGCCGTCGCCGAGGCCGCCCGGGCGGAGGGCGTGGCGCGGATCTGACGATCCGACCGGACATCCGCCGAACGGCCCGGGGCCGGGACACGCGTCACACCTCCGCGTGGTTCCCGGCCCCGGCCGTCGCGGCTATCGTCCGGGGCATGTTCGCTGCCTACGCCGCACGTATCGACGCCGCCGACCCGCTGAGCGGGCTGGAACTGGGCGACCTCCCCGAGCCGCAGGCCCGTCCCGGGTGGAGCGTGGTCACGGTCCGGGCCGCCAGCCTCAACCACCACGACCTGTGGTCGCTGCGCGGGGTAGGCCTGCCCGCCGAGAAGCTGCCGATGATCCTCGGCTGCGACGCCGCCGGCGTCGACGAGCACGGCAACGAGGTGGTCCTGCACTCGGTGATCGGCCAGAGCGGCCACGGGGTCGGCCCGGACGAGCCGCGCTCCATCCTGACCGAGCGCTACCAGGGCACCTTCGCCCAGCGGGTCGCGGTGCCCACCTGGAACCTGCTGCCCAAGCCCGCCGGGCTGAGCTTCGAAGAGGCCGCCTGCCTGCCCACCGCCTGGCTGACGGCCTACCGGATGCTGTTCACCAACGCCGGGGTCAAGCCCGGGGACACCGTCCTGGTGCAGGGCGCGGGCGGCGGAGTGGCGACCGCGCTGATCGTCCTCGGCAAGGCGGCCGGCCTGCGGGTCTGGGTCACCGGACGGGACGAGGCCAAGCGCGCCCGGGCGGTGGAGCTCGGTGCCGACGCGGCCTTCGAGAGCGGCGCCCGGCTGCCCGAGCGGGTGGACGCCGTGCTGGAGACGGTCGGCGCCGCGACCTGGTCGCACTCGGTGAAGTCGCTGCGCCCGGGCGGCACCGTGGTCATCTCCGGGGCCACCTCCGGCCCCAACCCGAGCTCCACCGAGCTGAACCGGATCTTCTTCCTGGAGCTCAAGGTGGTCGGCTCGACCATGGGCACCAAGGAGGAGCTGGCCGGACTGCTCGCGTTCTGCGCCAACACCGGCGTCCGGCCGGTGATCGACTCGGTGCTGCCGCTGACCGAGGCCCGGGACGGCTTCGCCCGGCTGGCCGGGGGCGACGTCTTCGGGAAGATCGTCCTCACCCCCTGACGCCGCGGCGGCCCGGCGCCCCCGAACAGGGGCACCGGGCCGTCACCCTCAGGACCGCCGGCTCAGCCGAGCAGCCGCTTCAGCCGCTCGCCCGCGGCGCCCAGCACCGTACGGGCCTCGGCCAGCTTGTCCGCGCTCACCCCGCCGTCCCGGGCCGCGTCGCGGACCTGGTCGCGGAAGCGGTCGAGCAGCCGCTCCAGCTCGCGGGCCGGGTCCCCGGCCGGGTCGGTGCGGGCCCACGGCGGCAGGTCGGCCGCGGCGTCCGCGGCCGGCCCGTCCTTGTCCAGGTCGATCCGGGACACGGTGATCCGCTCGGCGGACCCGGAGGGCTCCTCCTGCGCACCGTGGCCCCAGCGGGCCGCGTCGGCCAGCCCGGCCAGGCCCTTGGTCAGCTCCGAGAGGCCCTCGGCCAGCCCGGTCGGCCAGTCGCCCTTCGCGGCGTGCTCGCGCACCTGCTGCTCGACCCGCCGCTTGATCCGCAGCGCCTCCTGCTGCGCGGCGGTGCGGGAGGCCTTGGCCTGCTCGCGCAGCCGGCGGGCCTCCGCCTCGGCGGCCTTCGCCTTGGCCTTGGCGGCCTTCTCCTGCTCCCGGGCGCGCTTGGCCTGCTCCTTGGCCTGCTGCTTGAACTGGGCGAACTCCTCCTTGGCGCGCTGCCAGGACTCGTTGTCCCCCCAGGGCCCGGCCCACGGGTCCCCGCCCTCGGCGCGCTCCGGCCGGGGCGCCTGCTTCGCGGCGTTCCACAGCTCCTCGCGCAGGTCCTTGGCGCTGTCCCGGACGTCCTCGCGGATCGCCCCGGCGAGCTGGGCCACGGAGTCGTGGATCTCCACCTCCAGCTCCTCCAACTCGACCTGACGGGCTTCGAGTTCGGCGCGTCCGGCGTCGGTCAGCCGGTACACCTTGCGGCCGCCCTCGGTGCTGTGGGCGACCAGGCCCTCCTGCTCCAGCTTGGCCAGCCGCGGGTAGACCGTCCCGGCCGAAGGGGCGTACAGGCCCTGGAACCGCTCCTCCAGCAGCCGGATGACCTCGTAGCCGTGCCGGGGGGCCTCGTCCAGCAGCTTCAGCAGGTAGAGGCGGAGCCGGCCGTGGCCGAACACGGGGGTCATCTCAGGCCTCCTTGGTGAGGTTCGGGGTGCCGGGGCCGGCCGGGAGCTCCTTGACCACCACCGGGCCCTCCTCCTCCGAGTCGGGGCGGCGCAGCACGGTCACCGCGCCGGAGACGGTGGTGACGTGGAGGCTGCCGCGGCCCTCGCCGAGCCGGCCGGAGATCTTCTTGGCGCCCCAGGTGCTGCTCATCTGGAGCTCCTCGAAGGTGCTGGAGACGTCGCCGCTGGTGGAGCCGGCCTCGACGGTGGCGTCGGCCAGCGAGGGGATCCGGACCACGACCGCGCCGCTGACGGTGTTGACCTTGACGTCGGTCTCACCCGCCACGTCGAGGTCCAGGGTGACGGCCCCGGTGACGGTGTTGGCCTGGATCCGGTCGGCGGTGCCGGCGATCACGGTGAGCTGCCCGGAGACGGTGTTGACCTTGAGCCGGCCGCCGACCGCCTGGGCGTCCACGTCGCCGGTGACGGTACTGGCCTCGATCCGGCCGGTCACCCCGGCGAGGGTGGTGTCGCCGTTGGCGCTCTGCACCGAGACGTGCCCGCTGACGCCGCTGACGGTGGCGTGCGCCGACACGGTGCCGACCTTGACCTCGACGTCGGCCGGGACGGTCACGGTCACGCCGGCGATCCGCTTGCGCTTGAAGGAGCCGAAGAAGTTCTTCACCGAGCCGACCGACTTCAGCCAGTCGCCGAACTCGCCCCAGCTGTTGATGTCCTTGTAGGTGACCGTCAGGACGCCGTCCACCAGGGTCACGTGCAGGGGGTCGCCGACCAGCTCGGTGACCTCCAGGCGGGCCGGGCCCTCGGCCGCGACCACGTTCACCGTGCCCTCGATGGTCCGCACGTGCAGCGTGCGCACCGACTCGTCGAAGGTGATCCTCTCGGTGTCCTCGACCGTCCACTGGCTCATCTCTGCCGCCTCCCGTCGCGGATCGCGATGTATCGCGTTCTCTTTTAAAGACGATATATCGCGTGCTGGCAGAGTCAAGCGTGCCGGCCCCCGATACCGACCCCGATCCGTCCCCGAGACCTCCCCTACGGGGACGGCGGGGCTCCGTGCCCGAACACGCGCGAGGCCCGGGAGGCGGTTGCCTCCCGGGCCTCGCGGCGGCCGTCACCGGGTCACTCGTCGTCCTCGTCGTCGAGCCGCGCCAGCCAGGTGGCCAGCCGCTCGACCGGGACCTCGAAGTCCGGGTTGAGGTCGACGAACGTGCGCAGCTGCTCGGCCAGCCACCCCAGGGTGACCTCCTCCTCGCCGCGCCGGTTCTCCAGTTCCTCGATGCCTCGGTCGGTGAAGTACACGGTTCGCTCCGGTCCGATGGGGATTGACCCGGTCAGGATAGTCCGGCGCCGATCAGCCGTTGTAGCGGTAGTAGCTCAGCGCGATGCGGACCGCGTCGGTACCCGTCTCGTGGCTGATCATCTTGACGATCGCGACGCTGCGGTCCTTGCGGTTGCGCACGCAGAACACCCGCCCCGGCGGGACGTCCGCCCAGGTGAGCTTGGCGGTGGGGTTCTGGTCGATGGCCGAGGAGCACTGCTCGGGGGTGAGCGAGCCGTCCCGGCTGATGTACCGGTCGAAGTCGGTGTCCACCCTGGGGCCGGAGCTGTCCGGGTCCATGAAGGTGGCCGAGCCCCCGGACGGGCCCACCTTGCCGGCCGCGAGTTCGAAGCCGTAGTCGTGGCCGGGCGAGCCGAGCTCCCGGTCGGTGTAGACCGCGACGTAGGCGCCGCCGGGCAGCGGGGTCCCGGATGCCGTGGAGGCGGACGGCTGCGTGGGCGTGGGCGCGGGGGTGGTCGGGGCCGCGCTCGGCTTCTGGCTCTGGGGGGCCGCCGGGGTGGTCGCGGGCGGCAGCGGGTCGGAGGTCCTGGTGACGGTGACCTCGGGGGCCGGCCCGGCCGCCGACCCCTTGCCGTCGTCCAGCTTCTTCATCAGCGCCACACCGCCCGCGGTGCCGCCGACCGCCATCACCAGGGCGACGGTGAGCAGCACCTTCCAGGACACCCCGCCCTTGCGCGCGGGCGCGGGCGCGGGTTCCGGGGCGGGCGCGGGCGCCGGGGCGGCGGTCACCGCCGGGCCGGGCGGCGGGGTGTCGTGGGACGCCGGCTCCGGCCGGTGGAACCCGACGGTCGGCGGGGTGGGCAGCACCGGTGCGGTCGGCGACTCGGTGGGCGGCTGCGGGGCGCCGTACGAGCCGACCGGCGGCGGCGCGAAGCCGGACGGGGGCGTCGCCGGCTGCTGCGGCGGGTGGGCCGCGGTGGCCGGGTGGGTCGGCGCGCCGGCGGGCGGCGGGGGAACGGCCGGCATCGCTGGCAGCGGGGTCGGGGGGGTGGCGGGCGCGGCCGGCAGCGGGGTCGGCGGGGTCCTGGGGAGGTCCGAGCGGCGGGTGATCTCGGTGCTGACCTCGCGCGGCAGCCAGTCGTCGCCGAACCGCAGCTGGCCGCCGACCTCCGGGTGGTTGCGGGCGACCTGGATGATCTCGGCGGGTGTGGGGCGGTCCTCCGGGGACTTCGCCAGGCAGCGCTGGATCAGTTCGCGCAGGTCCGCCGGGACGGCGGTGAGGTCCGCCTCCTCGTGCACCACCCGGTAGAGCACCGCGGTGTCCGGGCCGTCGCCGAACGGCGCGGTGCCGCCGGCCACGTACGCGGCCAGGGCGCCGAGCGCGAAGACGTCGGTGGCCGGGGTGACCGGGCGGCCCTGGGCCTGCTCGGGGGACATGAAGGCGGGGGAGCCGATCCGGTAGCCGGTGCCGGTCAGCGCGGTGGCGTCGGCGGCCCGGGCGATGCCGAAGTCGATCACCCGCGGGCCGTCCCCGGCGACCAGCACATTGGCGGGCTTGAGGTCGCGGTGGACCACCTCGACGCTGTGGATCGCCTGGAGGGCCTCGGCGATGCCGCCCATCAGCAGCAGTACGGTGCGCACCGGCAGGGCGCCGTTCTCGCGCACCACCTGCTGCAGGGACGGGCCCGGGACGTACGCGGTGACCAGCCAGGGGGCGTCGCCGTCCAGGCCGCCGGAGTCGATCACCTGCGCGGTGTAGAGCCCGTGGATGCGCTGGGCGCTGCTGACCTCCTGGGCGAAGCGGCGGCGGAACTCGCCGTCCTCGGCGAACTCCGGGCGCACCACCTTGAGTGCCACCGGGCGCCCGCCCGGGGTGTAGGAGAGGTAGACCCGGCCCATGCCGCCGGCGCCCAGCCGGGCGAACAGCCGGTAGCCGCCGACCTCCCGGGGGTCGTCCGGGAGGAGCGGCTGGAAGACCGGAGGAAGCTTTCCGGCGTCCCGAGGCGTGTCGGCGGTCATGCGGTGATCCCCCTGGGAGAGCGGTGAGGCGGTACGGCCGCGGCGGCCGGGGCGCGTGGACGGGCGCCCGGTCGCCGGACGGCGAGCCATAACCTATCGATCCGTCAGGAGTCCGCGCACGGCGGTTCCGGATTGGTTGCAGAGCTGGAACCGAACGGGCGGCGGGCACCAACGCCCGTGGCCCCGCCCTCCCGAAGGGGAGGACGGGGCCACGGGCGTTTCGGACCGCGGGGCTTCGGCTCGTCAGAGCGCGAAGACCTCCTCGACCAGTGCCTGCTGCTCGGCGGCGTGCCGCTTGGCCGAGCCGACCGCCGGGGACGAGGCCGCCGTGCGGGCGACCCGGCGCAGCCGGGCGTCGCCGCCGGTGCGGCCGATGACGACCTGGAGGTGGTCCACCAGGTTCATCGCGATGAACGGCCAGGCGCCCTGGTTGGCCGGCTCCTCCTGCGCCCAGACGAACTGGACGTTGTCGCCGTAGCGGGCCAGCTCCTCCTGGAGCTCGGCCACCGGCAGCGGGTAGAGCCGCTCGACCCGGACGATCGCGGTGTCGGTGACGCCGCGCTCGGTGCGGGCGGCCGCCAGGTCGTAGTAGAACTTGCCGGCGGTGATGACCACCTTGCGGACCTGCGCCGGGTCGACGGTGGAGTCGCCGATGACCGGGCGGAACGAGCCGGACAGGAACTCCTCGGTCGCACTCGCCGCGGCCTTCAGACGCAGCATCGACTTCGGGGTGAAGACGACCAGCGGCTTGTGGTGCGGGTTGTGCGCCTGCCAGCGCAGCAGGTGGAAGTAGTTCGACGGCAGGGTCGGCATGGCGACCGTCATGTTGTTCTGCGCGCACAGCTGGAGGAAGCGCTCCGGGCGGGCGGACGAGTGGTCCGGGCCCTGGCCCTCGTAGCCGTGCGGCAGCAGCAGGGTGACGCCGGAGTGCTGGCCCCACTTCTGCTCGGCGGAGGCGATGTACTCGTCCACCACGGTCTGCGCGCCGTTGACGAAGTCGCCGAACTGCGCCTCCCACATGACCAGCGCGTTCGGGCGGGTCAGCGAGTAGCCGTACTCGAAGCCCATGGCCGCGTACTCCGACAGCAGGCTGTCGTAGACGGTGTAGCGGGCCTGGTCCTCGGTGAGGTACTGCAGCGGGGTGTAGTCCTCGCCGGTCTTGCGGTCGATCAGGACGGCGTGCCGCTGGCCGAAGGTGCCGCGGCGGCTGTCCTGGCCGGCCAGGCGGACCGGGTGGCCCTCCATGAGCAGCGAGCCGATGGCGAGGGTCTCGCCCATCGCCCAGTCGATGGTGTTGTCCTCGACGGAGCCGGCGCGGCGCTGGAGCTGCGGCAGCAGGCGCGGGTGGACGGTCAGCCAGTCCGGGTGGTTGACCTGGGAGGCGGCGATCCGCTTGACCATCTCCTGGGAGATGCCGGTCTGGATGGAGACCGGGAAGTCGGCGACCGGCTTGCCCGTGGTGGTGTCGGCCGGCGCCTGGGCCGCGTCGCGGACCTCGGCGAAGACCTTCTCCAGCTGGCCCTGGAAGTCCTGGAGCGCCTGCTCCGCCTCTTCCATGGTGATGTCGCCGCGACCGATCAGGCCCTCGGTGTACAGCTTGCGCACCGAGCGCTTCTTGTCGATCAGGTCGTACATCAGCGGCTGGGTGAACGACGGGTTGTCGGCCTCGTTGTGACCGCGGCGGCGGTAGCAGATGAGGTCGATCACCACGTCCTTGTGGAACTCCTGGCGGAACTCGAAGGCGAGCCGCGCGACGCGGACCACGGCCTCCGGGTCGTCGCCGTTCACGTGGAAGATCGGGGCCTCGATCATGCGCGCCACGTCGGTGCAGTACATCGAGGAGCGCGAGGACGCCGGGGCGGCGGTGAAGCCGACCTGGTTGTTCACCACGACGTGCACGGTGCCGCCGGTGCGGTAGCCGCGCAGCTGCGACATGTTCAGGGTCTCCGCGACGACGCCCTGGCCGGCGAAGGCCGCGTCGCCGTGGATCTGGATCGGCAGCACCGGGAAGGTGGTGCCGCCCTGGTCCAGGATGTCCTGCTTGGCGCGGGCGATGCCCTCGACGACCGGGTCGACCGTCTCCAGGTGGGAGGGGTTCGCGGCGAGCGAGACCTTGATGGTCTCGCCGTCCAGGCCGGTGAAGGTGCCCTCGGAGCCCAGGTGGTACTTGACGTCACCGGAGCCGTGCATCGACTTCGGGTCGAGGTTGCCCTCGAACTCGCCGAAGATCTTGCCGTACGGCTTGCCGACGATGTTGGCGAGCACGTTCAGGCGGCCGCGGTGGGCCATGCCGATGACGGCCTCGTCGAGGCGGTGCTCGGCGGCGGCGTCGATGGTCGCGTCCAGCAGTGCGATCAGCGACTCACCGCCCTCCAGCGAGAAGCGCTTCTGCCCGACGTACTTGGTCTGCAGGAAGGTCTCGAAGGCCTCCGCCGAGTTCAGCCGGCGCAGGATCCGCAGCTGCTCCTCGCGCTCGGGCTTCGCGTACGGCTTCTCCAGGCGCTCCTGCAGCCACTTGCGCTGCTTCGGGTCCTGGATGTGCATGTACTCGATGCCGACGGTGCGGCAGTAGGTGTTGCGCAGCAGGCCGAGGATGTCGCGGAGCTTCATCATCTTCTGGCTGCCGAAACCGCCGACCGCGAACTCGCGCTCCAGGTCCCACAGGGTGAGGCCGTGGGTGGTGACGTCCAGGTCGGGGTGCTTGCGCTGCTTGTACTCCAGCGGGTCGGTGTCGGCCATCAGGTGGCCGCGGACCCGGTAGGAGTGGATCAGCTCCATGACGCGGGCGGTCTTGTTGACCTCGTCGTCGTGGGTGGTGGCGACGTCGGTCGCCCAGCGGACCGGCTCGTACGGGATCCGCAGCGACTCGAAGATCTCGTCGTAGAAGCCGTTCTCGCCGAGCAGCAGGCGGTGGATCTCGCGCAGGAACTCGCCGGACGCCGCGCCCTGGATGACGCGGTGGTCGTAGGTCGAGGTCAGCGTCATGATCTTGGAGACGCCCAGGCGGGACAGGGTCTCCGGGGCGGAGCCCTGGAACTCGGCCGGGTACTCCATGGCGCCGACGCCGACGATGGTGCCCTGGTTCTGCATCAGGCGCGGCACGGAGTGCACGGTGCCGATGCCGCCGGGGTTGGTCAGCGAGACCGTGACGCCGGTGAAGTCGTCCATGGTCAGCTTGTTGGCGCGGGCCCGGCGGACGATGTCCTCGTAGGCCTGCCAGAAGCCGAAGAAGTCGAGCGTCTCGGCCTTCTTGATGGCCGCGACGACCAGCTGGCGGTCGCCGTTCGGCTTGACCAGGTCGATGGCCAGACCGAGGTTGACGTGCTCCGGCTTGACCAGGAAGGCCTTGCCGTTCTCCACCTTGTAGCTGTAGTTCATGCCCGGGGCGGCCTTGATGGCCTGGACCAGGGCGTAGCCGATCAGGTGGGTGAACGAGACCTTGCCGCCGCGGGCGCGCTGCAGGTGGTTGTTGATGACGATGCGGTTGTCGATCAACAGCTTCGCCGGCACGGCGCGGACCGAGGTCGCGGTCGGCACCTCCAGCGAGGCGTCCATGTTGGTGGCGACGGCCTTCGCCGGGCCGCGCAGCTGGATCAGCTCGGGGCCGGCGGTCGCGGCGGCCGCGGCCGGCGCCGGGGCGGCGGCCTTGGGAGCCGGGGGCGCGGCGGGCGCGGCGGCGAGCGGAGCCGGAGCGGCGGCCGGGGCCGGGGCGGCCGGAGCAGCCGGGGCGGCGGCGGGCGCGGCCGGAGCAGCAGCCGCGGCGGGCGCGGCCGGAGCAGCAGCGGGCGCGGGGGCAGCGGCAGGGGTCGGCGCGGAGCCGGCCTGGGTCGCGGCCTGGGTCACTGGGGTCACCTCGGTACCGGGCTTGTAGTCGGCGAAAAAGTCCCACCAGGCTCGGTCGACCGAGTTCGGGTCCTGGAGGTACTGCTGGTAGATCTCGTCGACGAGCCACTCATTGGGGCCGAAGCCAGTGGAGCTTGCCGAGCTGTTGGGGGTTTCAGGGGACTGTGGCGACACGGCGGCAACCGCCCTCTTCCGCTTCCTTTTGGGATGTTTGGACAGCGGGGATTAAGGCTACGCCCCTGACCAGTGATCGCGCAGTCCCCGGGGCCCAGGCGTCGCCCAGATCACAGTGCTGACCTGCACTTTGGCTGAAAAAGTGCGTTAGAAAGCCGCATCTGAGGGGAACCGATCGGTGCCGATCAGTGGGCATACCAGGACCAAACCGGACAAAAACTCGGTCGAATCCTCTAACGATCTTCGTATGCCTCTGTGTCGGATCTGTGACAAATGTCCCGACCGTCACCTGGGTGCGGTCCGGGCAGCCGGACCTCGATCCGGCAGCCGCGCGGGGACTCGGCCACCGCGATCCGCCCGCCGTGCAGGTCCACCGCCCAGCGGGCGATGGCCAGACCCAGGCCGGTGCCGCCGTCCGCCCCCGGTCCGGCGGCGGTCGCGGTGCCGCTGCGGCTGAACCGGTCGAAGACCCGGGTGCGGTCGGCCGGCGGGATGCCGGGGCCCTCGTCCTCGACCTCCAGCAGCAGGCCGCCCTCCTCGCCCTCCGGTCTCGCCCGCACCGTCACGGTGCCGCCGGGCGGGGAGTGCTTGCAGGCGTTGTCGACCAGGTTGGCGACCACCTGGTGGAGCCGTTCCGGGTCCGCCACGCCGGTCAGGCCGGTGGGGCTGACCTCCAGGGCCAGCCGGACGTCCCCGCGCCGGGAGAAGGCGCCGCCGGCCGTGGCGCCGTCCACGGTGACCCCGCGCAGCACGCCGTCCAGGAACTCGCGCACCTCGAAGGGGCGGGCGTCCAGGTCGACCACGCCGTCGTCGATCTTGGAGAGGTCGAGCAGGTGGGTGACCAGCCGGCCGAGCCGCTCGGTCTGCTCCAGCGCCGCTCCCAGGGTGGCCGGATTGGGCTGGACGACGCCGTCCACCACGTTCTCCAGGACGGCGCGCAGCGCGGCGATCGGCGTGCGCAGTTCGTGCGACACGTTGGCGACCAGCTCGCGGCGGTGCCGGTCGGCGGCCTGGAGGTCGGCGGCCATGGCGTTGAACGCGGCCGCCAGCTCGCCGATCTCGTCGCGCGAGCCCGCCTCGACCCGGCGGGTGTAGTCCCCGGAGGCCATCGCGCGGGCGGCGGCCGTCATCTCGCGCAGGGGGGCGGTGAGCCCGTGCGCGAGGAACTGCATGAAGAGCAGCGAGGCGATCATGGAGAAGACCATGATGATCCGGATCTGGGTCTCGGACCGGATCGCCACGACCACCATCCCGGTGGCCAGGAACACGGAGACGATCACGAGCAGGGTGAGTTTGCCCTTGATCGAGCGGACCGGATCGAGCGGCCGGATGTCGGCCCAGACCCGGCGGGCGGCGCGGGCGGCCAGGTTCTGCTGCCGCGTGCCGTCGGATTCCCCGTTGCGTTGCTGTGGAAAGGTCATTGTCCCCTGTGGTCCCCGCGTCGTCCCCCCGCGTGGTGGCACGGCGTCGTCCGGACACGGGCCCCCCGGTGGCCCGTCGCCCGATCGATGCCGTCAGGAGAGCGGGGCCTCCAGGGCGTAGCCGACTCCGTGGACGGTGCGGATCCAGCTGGCGCCGATCTTCCGGCGCAGCGCCTTGACGTGGCTGTCCACCGTGCGGGTGCCGGACGCGTCGGTCCAGTCCCAGACCTCGGCCAGCAGCTGCTCGCGGGTGAGCACGGCGCGCGGCTGGGCGGCCAGGCAGGCGAGCAGGTCGAACTCGGTCGGCGTCAGGTGGACGTCGCCCGAGGCCAGCCGGACCCGGCGCTGCACGTGGTCGATCTCCAGCTCGCCGAACCGCAGGCTGCCCAGTGCGGGCGTGCGGGCGGCCTGCTGGGCGCGCTCGACGCGGCGCAGCAGGACGTTGACGCGGGCGGCCAGTTCGCGCATCGAGAACGGCTTGGTCATGTAGTCGTCCGCGCCCACGCCGAGGCCGACCAGCAGGTCCGTCTCGTCGTCGCGGGCGGTCAGCATGAGCACCGGCACCGGGCGCTGGGCCTGGATCCGGCGGCACACCTCCAGCCCGTCGAAGCCGGGCAGCATGATGTCGAGGACCACCAGGTCCGGCTGCCAGGTGTGGAAGCCGTCGACCGCGCCGGGGCCGTCGTGGGCCACGGCGACCTTGAAGCCCTCGGCGCCCAGCCGGGCGGCGATCGACTCGGCGATCGTGGGCTCGTCCTCCACCACCAGGACTCTGCGCTGGCTGCTCACAGTGCCACCGGTGTTGTGGTTGTCCTGCTGAATTTCTGTCACGGTCACGCCACCGCCCCCAGGGCTGCGGGCCGGCCACCTGTGGGGATGGCGGGGCTCCGCTCGTAGTCTTGTTCCGTCGTGGACTGTGCCGGGTCCGCCGTCCCGTCGCGCGATCGGGAGCCGAGGACGGATGGTCGGCCGCCCACTTCTCCCGCGCACTTCGCAGCGTACGGACAGCGGATGCTTCCCGGCAGGTGGACCGGACGTTTCCGGCCCGTGGGCCGGCTGTCGGGCCGCCCTCGGACCCACTGCACGAGTGGGCACGGGCCGATACCTTACCCGGCGAATTTTCACTGCGTAACGGTACGTATGCAGTTCAGTTGACGCCAAGTCGCCGGTCAGAGGCCCTACTGCCGCGTTGCGGGGGAGAAGGTCTGGACCAATGTCGGGAATCCCGCCGTCCGCTACGGCGGTGTTCTTCACGGGCTTTTCCCAGGTGCCTCTCAGAACCTCGACGTACCGTGGCCACGACAACACCCGACCGGGCGGAACCCGCGGCGCGCGCCGGTACGTTGGGCCCGGGCGGGGAGCCGGTGGCTGCGGCGTGGAGCGGAGGCGGCATGGCGGGACTCGGACGGAGTGCCGACGGGTGCGGGGGTGCGGGAGCGCCCTACGGAATGCTCCGCCTCGGGCTGCGCACCGGCGTCCTCCAGTGGCTGTTGGAGCGGGTGCCGACACCCCGGAGCACGCCCTTCACGCTCGGGTACCTCGCCGTCGTGGGCGCCACCACGACCTTCGCCAAGCTCGCCGACCCGGAACTCGTCCAGCGGTTGCAGGAGGCCTCCAGCTCGGACGGGCACAACCTGCTCCAGCATCCTTTGCGTGCTCTTGTGCTGAGCGGATTCTGGGTGGCCGGCGAGGTGTGGATGCCCTACCTGTGGGGATTCGCCCTCACCCTCGCCCCGCTGGAGCGCCGGGTCGGTCCGGCCCGGGCGGCGGCGGTGTTCGCGGTCGGGCACGTCGCGGCCACGCTGCTCTCCCAGGGGGTGGTGATCATCGCGGTGGAGACCGGGCGGATGGCGCCCGAGGCGATGGACTACCTGGACATCGGGGTCAGTTACGGCGTGCTCGCCTGCCTGGGCGCGGTGGCCGGGCTGCTCTCCTGGCGCGGGCGGCTGCTCGCGCTGGGCGGTGCGGGGCTGATGATCGCCCAGCAGATCGCCACCGACAAGGACGTGATCACGGGGGTGGGGCACCCGGCCGCGGTGCTCACCGGGGTCGCGCTGTGGCGCTGGCTGCGCCGGGCGGAGCGGCGCCCGCCCCGGCCGCGTCCGGCCGTCGCGACGGCCGCCGGCGGTGCGCCCGCGCGGGTGTGGACGGCGCGTTGACGCCGCCGTCCGGCCGGGGCCGTCCGGGCCCCGGGGGCCTCCTGCCGGGATTCCCCGAGGTGCGCCCACCCCTCTCTTGACGGAGTCGGGCGCGGGCTTCCCGGCCCGATATGTGTTCGCTCACGGCGAACAGAGCGCCGGGAACATCCGGCGGCCGCCAAGCCTTAGTCAGGTCGACTCAAGTTCACTGACTGGGGAGAGATCATGGCATCGACGTCCACACCGCTCACCCTGCCCGTGCTGCCGCTCGACGACGAGGTCGTCCTGCCGGGCATGGTCGTGCCGCTGGACCTGAAGGACGCCGAGGTGCGCGCCGCGGTCGAGGCCGCCCGGGCCGCCGCCACCGGCACCGGCAAGCCGCAGGTCCTGCTGGTCCCGCGGGTGGACGGCTCGTACGCGGCGGCCGGCACCCTGGCCACCGTGGAGCAGGTCGGCCGGCTGGCGGACGGCGATCCGGCGGCGCTGGTGCGCGCCGTGAGCCGGGTCCGGATCGGGGCCGGCACCACCGGCCCCGGCGCCGCCCTCTGGGTGGAGACCACGCCGTTCCGGGAGTCCTCGGTGGGCACCCCGGTGGCCGGCCGGGCCGCCGAGCTGGTCAAGGAGTACAAGGCGCTGTCCACCCAGTGGCTGCGCAAGCGCGGCGCCTGGCAGATCGTCGACCGGGTGGCGCAGATCGAGGGCGTCGGCGAGCTCGCCGACAACATCGGCTACGCGCCCTTCGCCACCGCCGAGCAGAAGCTCAAGGTGCTGCTTGAGGCCGACCAGGTCGCCCGACTGGAGTATGCGCTCACCCTGCTGCGCGACCACCTCGCCGAGGAGGAGGTCAACGACACCATCCGCAAGGACGTCGAGGAGGGCGTGGCCAAGCAGCAGAAGGAGTTCCTGCTCCGCCGCCAGCTGGAGGCCGTCCGCAAGGAACTGGCCGAGCTGAACGGCGAGGCGGCCGACGAGGAGGGCGACTACCGCGCCCGGGTCGAGGCCGCCGACCTGCCCGAGAAGGTCCGCGAGGCCGCGCTCAAGGAGGTCGACAAGCTGGAGCGCTCCTCCGACCAGTCGCCCGAGGGCTCCTGGATCCGGACCTGGCTGGACACCGTCCTGGAACTGCCCTGGAGCGAGCGCACCGAGGACGAGTACGACATCGCCGGCGCCCGCGCGGTGCTGGACGCCGACCACACGGGCCTCGACGACGTGAAGGACCGCATCGTCGAGTACCTGGCCGTCCGCAAGCGCCGGGCCGACCAGGGGCTCGGGCCGGTCGGCGGCCCGCGGGAGGGGCAGCGCGGAGCGCTTCCCACGAGCGGTACCGGCGGGCGACGGGCGGGCGGCGCGGTGCTGGCCCTGGTCGGCCCGCCCGGCGTCGGCAAGACCTCGCTCGGCGAGTCGGTGGCCCGCGCCATGGGCCGCAGGTTCGTCCGGGTCGCGCTCGGCGGCGTCCGGGACGAGGCGGAGATCCGCGGCCACCGGCGCACCTACGTCGGCGCGCTGCCCGGCCGGCTGGTGCGGGCGATCAAGGAGGCCGGCTCGATGAACCCGGTCGTCCTGCTCGACGAGATCGACAAGGTCGGCTCCGACTACCGGGGCGACCCGGCCGCCGCCCTGCTGGAGGTGCTGGACCCGGCGCAGAACCACACCTTCCGGGACCACTACCTGGAGGTCGAGCTCGACCTCTCCGACGTCGTCTTCCTCGCCACCGCCAACGTGCTGGAGGCCATCCCCGAGCCGCTGCTCGACCGGATGGAGCTGGTCCGGCTGGACGGCTACACCGAGGACGAGAAGGTCGCCATCGCCCGCGACCACCTGCTCCCGCGCCAGCTGGAGAAGGCCGGTCTCGGCGGCGGGCAGGTCACCGTGGACGAGTCGGCGCTGCGCAGCCTCGCCGGGGAGTACACCCGGGAGGCGGGCGTGCGCACCCTGGAGCGCTCGATCGCCCGGGTGCTGCGCAGGATCGCCGCGCAGGCCGAACTGGGCGAGCGCGAGCTGCCCGCCCGGGTCGGCCCGCAGGACCTGCGCGCCCTGATCGGCCGACCGCACCACGTGCCGGAGTCCGCCCAGGAGCCGGCCGAGCGCCGCACCGCCGTCCCCGGCGTGGCCACCGGCCTCGCGGTGACCGGCGCCGGCGGCGACGTCCTCTACATCGAGGCCTCGCTGGCCGACGCCGAGACCGGCGGCACCGGGCTGACCCTCACCGGACAGCTGGGCGACGTGATGAAGGAGTCCGCGCACATCGCGCTCTCCTACCTGCGCTCGCGCGGCGCCGAGCTGGAGCTGCCGGTCACCTCGCTGCGGGACCGCGGCGTGCACCTGCACATCCCGGCCGGGGCCGTCCCCAAGGACGGGCCGAGCGCCGGCATCACCATGACCACGGCGCTGGCCTCGCTGCTCTCGGGCCGCAGGGTGCGCACCGACGTGGCGATGACCGGCGAGGTGTCGCTGACCGGGCGGGTGCTGCCGATCGGCGGGGTGAAGCAGAAGCTGCTCGCCGCCGACCGGGCCGGGGTCACCACGGTGATCATCCCCAGGCGCAACGAGGCCGACCTGGACGACGTCCCGGCCGAGGTGCTGGAGCGGCTCACCGTCCACCCGGTGGCGGACGTGCGGGAGGTGCTGGAGCTGGCGCTGGAGCCGGCCGGGGCCACGGTGCTGGTGGCCGCCTGACCGCCGGCCCCGGGCCGCCCGCACCGGCGGCCCGGGCCACGCACCGGCGCTCCGGGAGCCGCCGGTCCGACGGCCGCCGGCGACCCGAACGGGCCACCGGCGATCTGAAGGGCCGGCGGCACCCCCGCGTGCGAGACTGCGGAGATGCCGTCCCCCACGCAGCGCGCCCTGGCCCGGGTGCCCGACCGGCTGCGCCCCTTCCTGGTGCGCCACCGCCGGCTGGTGAAGTTCCTGCTGGTCGGGAGCGGCTGCTTCGTGCTCACCACGGTGATCAACTTCGAGCTCAAGTTCACGGTGCTGGAGCGCAAACCGGTGGTCGCGCTGACCGTCGCGACCGTGATCGGCACCGTCGTCTCCTACGTGCTGAACCGCCGCTGGGCCTTCCGGGCCGCCGGCCGCAAGCGCGGGGTGCTGATGTTCGTCCTGGTCAGCGCCGTGGCGATCGCCGTCAACGACGTGCCGCTGGTGGTCTCCCGCTACCTCCTGGACCTGCGCGAGCCGTACATCGGGCCCTTCGAGCAGGAGGTCGCGGACTTCCTCAGCGGGATGGTCGTCGGCACCTTCGTGGCGATGCTGTTCCGCTACCGGGCGATGCGCCGGTGGGTCTTCGTCCCGCCCGCCGGGCGGACCCGGGCCGAGCCCGTCCCGGTGCCGGCGACGGTGCCCCCGGAACCCGACTACGCTGCACCCGGGATGCCACCGGATGTGCCGTAAAGGGGCGAGGTGAGGCTTATGCGTGAGCCGGACCCGGTCCGGACCGGGCCCGCCAGCCAGCAGGGGATGCGCCGGGCCAACCTGGCCCTGGTGCTCGGGACGATCGCGGGCGGACCGCGCTCGCGCGCGGAGGTGGCCGCCGGGACCGGCCTGACCAGGGCCGCCGTCTCCTCGCTCGCCGAACAGCTGATCGCCGCCGGCCTGGTGGTCGAGGAGGGCCCCGCCGCGCCCAGCGGCAAGGTCGGCCGTCCCGGCACCGCGCTCGGCCTCAACCCGGACGGGCCCGGCGGCCTCGGCGCCGAGATCGGGGTGCGCCACCTGGGCGCCTGCGTGGTGGACCTGCGCGGGGAGGTGCGCGCCTGGCGGCGCCGGGAGGTCTCCAACCACGGGCGCGAGCCCGCCGCCGTGATGGCCGACCTCGCCCACCTGCTGCACGAGGCCGTCGCCGAGTCGGGGCTGCGCCCGGCCGGGCTCACCCTGGCCGTGCCCGGGCTGGTCGGCGGCTCCGGCGGGGTGCTCCAGCGGGCCGCCAACCTGGACTGGCAGGACGTCCCGCTGGCCGCCGCACTGCGCCCGGCGCTGCGGACGGCCGGCGGCGGCCTGGCCGGGCTGCCGATCGAGGCGGACAACGAGGCCAACCTCGGCGGACTGGCCGAGCGCTGGCTGGGCGCGGGCCCGGACGACTTCCTGTACGTCTCCGCCGAGGCCGGGGTGGGCGCGGCGATCGTGGTCGGCGGCCGGCTGCTGCGCGGGGCCGGCGGCTTCGCCGGCGAGTTCGGCCACGTGCCGGTCCACCCCGACGGGCCGCGCTGCGCCTGCGGGGCGAACGGCTGCCTGGAGCAGTACGCGGGCGAGGCGGCGGTGCTGCGGGCGGCCGGTCTGGCCGGAGCCCGGGGCGACTGGGTGGCGCTGCTCGCCGACCGGGCCGGGGCCGGGGAGCGGGCCGCCCTCGCGGCGCTGGCCGGGGCCGGTGCCGCGCTCGGCACCGCGGCCGCCGGCGCGGTCAACCTGCTGGATCCGGCCGAGGTGGTGCTGGGCGGCGGCTACGCCCGGCTGGCGCCCTGGCTGCTGCCCGCGATGCGGGCCGAACTGGCCGCCCGGGTGACGGTGCGGCCCTGGTCGGAGGACCGGCTGACGGTCTCCCGGCTGGGCCGCCGGGGCCCGTTGCTGGGCGCGGCGGTGCGGGTCGTCCGGGCCATCGTGGCCGACCCGGGGCCGCTCGCGGCGGGGTGAGAGGCGTCCGGGCCGTCGTGGCCGACCCGGCCGCCCCGGCCGAACCCGCGGGGCGCGCCGGGCCCGGGACGCGCGCCGGGCCCCCGGCCGTGGCGGCCGGGGGCCCGGTGACGGGTCGGGAGCGGGCGGCTCAGTCCTCGGTGGGGACCAGCGCGCGGCCGCCGGAGCGCGGGCCGCGCAGGACGGCCAGCAGGGCGACGCCGATGCCGATCAGCGCCCAGACCACCAGGACCAGGATCGGCAGCGCCAGGTTGGTGGAGTCGAAGTAGGCGACCGACTTGGCCGCGCTGGTGCCGGCGCCGTTCGGGATCCACGAGCTGATCGCCCGCCAGAACGGCGGCATCATCGGCGCCGGGTAGACCCCGCCCGCGCTCGGGTTGCCGAGCACCACGAAGATCAGCACCGCGATGCCGATGCCGATGACGTCGAACAGGCACTGGAGCGCCATGGTGAAGGCACCGACCGAGAACACCACCAGCGCACCGACGGCGCTCAGGCCGAGGATCGAGCCCGGCAGCGCGTCCAGCACCGGCCCGGCGATCACCGTGCCGAGCAGGCCGGCGCCGATCGAGTACAGCGCGAGCACGCCGAGGCGGATCACCAGGCGGTGGACGTTGGCCGGCTTGGAGCCCGCGCTGATGCCCAGGATGGAGGCGACCAGGTAGCCGCCGACGCACCAGCCGATCACCAGGTAGAAGGCGGAGAGGCCGTTGGTGTCGCCCTTGGCGAGCGGCACCACGTCCTGGACCTTCACGGTGCGGCCCTGGCTCTGGTCGATCGCGGTGGTGATGGTCTCGGCGGCCTTGGCCGCGGACGGGCCGCGGGCGCCGCCGACCAGCAGGGTGTCCTGGGTGCCGGTCGGGTCCACGACCAGCGCCGCGTAGATCTTCTGGTCCTTGATCTGCTGGGTCGCCGTCTCGGCGTCCGGCGCGGTGAGGGCCTTGACGGCGTCGTTCGGCACCGACTCCAGCGCGCCGACCAGCTTGGGGGCGACCTGCGGCGGGGCGACCACCGCGATGGAGAGGTTCTGCGGGGCCGGCTTGTGCAGCGCCCCGATGTACGAGGTGATGAAGCCGAGCTGGAGCAGCAGCACGCCGATCACGAGCAGTGCCGCGCGCGGGGTGACCGCACTCTTCAGTTCGGCGAGGAAACCCTGCCCCGGGGCTGCCATCCACATCTCCTTGCGTAACGGGGAAAAACGGTACTTCCAGAACCGATACTTCATACCATGAAGTAGTTGGCTTGTCGCACCTCCCGCGCCGGGCCGCGGCCGGCGCCGCTGCGCGATACTGGCGCGGTGAGCGACGAGGATGCCCTGGTGGCGGTGGAGCGCGAGGTCGCGCTGATGTTCCGGCGGGGCCGGGCCAGAGTGGCGGAACTCTCACGGCGGGTGCACCCCGGACTGGAGGGGATGGCGTACAGCCTGCTCGGCTACGTCGAGCAGGCCGGGCCGGTGCGGGTGACCGACGTCGGCGTGCACTTCTCGGTCGGCAAGGCGACGGTGAGCCGGCAGATCCGGACGCTGGAGGAGCTGGGCCTGGTGGCCCGGGAGACGGACCCGCTGGACCGCCGGTCCGCGCTGGTCTCGCTCACCGAGGACGGGCGGCGGCGCTACCTGGCCGCGCAGGGCGTCCGGATGCGGCGGGTGCGCGAGGTGATGGACGGCTGGTCGTCGGAGGACGTGACCCGCTTCGCGGAACTGCTGCACCGCTTCAACGACGTGCTGGGGGAGCCGCCGGCCGAGTGATCCGGCGGCGGTCGCGCGGGCCTCCGGGGCCCGTGGGCGAGGGCTTTACTTTCCCTTGAAGAAAGTTGCCTAATTCAACCATCCAGTCTTATGGTTGCTTACGGCAACGAAATTTCATGATCCGCGTATCCCGCGCGCTCGCCGAAGGACCCAGATGACCGTGACCACCGAGGCCGCGAGCGGAACCGCCGCAGCGGCCGACAGTCAACAGATGACGCACCGGCAGGTGATGGAGGCGCTCTCCGGCCTGCTGCTCGGCCTCTTCGTGGCCGTGCTCTCCTCGACCGTCGTCTCCAACGCCCTGCCGCACATCCTCGCCGACCTGCACGGCGGCCAGTCCGCCTACACCTGGGTGATCACCGCGGCCCTGCTCACCCTCACCGCCTCCACCCCGATCTGGGGCAAGCTCTCCGACCTCGTCAGCAAGAAGCTGCTGCTCCAGATCGCCCTGCTGATCTACATCGGCACCTCGGCGCTGGCCGGCCTCTCGCAGAACACCGGCGAGCTGATCGCCTGCCGCGCGCTCCAGGGCATCGGCGCCGGCGGTGTGGTGGCGCTCGGCCAGATCTGCCTGGCCGCGATGGTCCCGGCGCGCGAGCGCGGCCGCTACAGCGGCTACTTCGGCGCCGTCTTCGCCCTCGCCACCATCGGCGGACCGCTGATCGGCGGCGTCATCGTGGACACCTCCTGGCTCGGCTGGCGCTGGTGCTTCTACGTCGGCATCCCGTTCGCGCTGGTCGCGATCCTGGTGGTGCAGCGCACCCTCAAGCTTCCGGTGGTCAAGCGCAAGGCGAAGATCGACTACCTGGGCGCCCTGGTCATCACCGGCTCGGTCAGCCTGCTGATGATCTGGATCACCCTGGCCGGCAAGAACTACGCCTGGCTCTCCTGGCAGACCGCGGCCATGGTCGGCGGCGGCGTGCTGCTGGGCGCCCTGGCCGTCGTGATCGAGCGCCGCGCCGCCGAGCCGATCATCCCGCCGAGCCTCTTCAAGCACCGCACCGTCACCCTGGCCGCGCTGGCCAGCGTGCTGGTCGGCGTCGGGATGTACGGCGCGACCACCTTCCTCAGCCAGTACTTCCAGCTGGCCCGCGCCAAGTCCCCGACCATGGCCGGCCTGATGACCCTGCCGATGATCCTCGGCCTGGCCGTCTCCTCCGCGGTCGTCGGCCGGCTGATCACCAAGTACGGCAAGTGGAAGGCCTACCTGGTCTCCGGCACCGCGCTGCTCGCCGTCGGCTTCGCGCTGCTCGGCACCGCCCGGGCCGACACCAGCTACGTGCTGCTCTCCGTCTACATGGCGATCACCGGCGTCGGCCTCGGCCTGACCAGCCAGAACCTGGTGCTCGCGGTGCAGAACACGGTGCCCCGCAACGAGCTCGGCGCGGCCAGCTCGGTGGTCACCTTCTTCCGCACCATGGGCGGTGCGATGGGCGTCTCCGCGCTCGGCGCGCTGATGTCCAACAAGGTCTCCCACTACCTGGCCGAGAACCTGGCCGCGGCGCACGTCCCGGCGTCGCCCGCGGCCTCCGGCGGCGGCATCCCGGACCTGGCCAAGCTGCCCGCCCCGATCGTGCCGCTGGTGACGGACGCCTTCGGCCACGGCGTCGGCACCATCTTCCTGTGCGCCGCCCCGTTCGCGGCGCTGGCCTTCGTCACCGTGCTGTTCATCCGGGAGACCGCGCTGAGGACCACCACCCAGGAGAGCTGACCGGCCGCCGGGATACGCGAACGGGCCGGGGAGTGCGAAGGCACTCCCCGGCCCGTCGTGCTGGGTGCGGCTACTTGCCGGCGATCAGCGACAGCCCGTAGAGGACGGCCCCGCCGCACAGCGCGAAGCAGACGCAGGCGCCGGCCAGGGCGAGCCTGCCGCCGCCCGCGGCCCCGGCGCCCCCGCCCTCACGGGCGGCGACCAGGGCGGCCTCGCGGCGGGACAGCGCCAGGATGCCGAGCGCGAAGACGCAGACGACGGCGACGGTGATGCCGAAGCTGAATCCGGCGGTCTGGGCCAGGGCGTTCCACTTGATGTGCATGGTGAGTGCTCCTCAGCCTGCGGCGCTCAGGCCGCGACCGTGGTCGAGGCGGGGGTGGGGGTGTTCGCGGCGGCGCCGGCCGGTGCGACCTCGACCGGGGTGACGTCGACGTCGTTGACGTTGTCCGCGCCGACCGGCTGGCGGCGGGAGATCACCCACATCGCGCCCGCGCCGGCCACCAGCACGACGCCGACCAGGGCGACGCCCCAGCTGCCCTGCTCGGCCAGCAGGGCGGCGCCGCCGGAGACCACGGCGGCGGCCGGCAGGGTCAGGCCCCAGGTGTAGACCATGCGGCGGACCAGGCTCCAGCGCAGCTCGCCCTTCGGGCCGCCGAGGCCGGCGCCCATGATGCCGCCGGAGCAGACCTGGGTGGTGGAGAGGCCGAAGCCCATGTGCGAGGAGGTCAGGATGACGGTCGCGGCGGCCGACTCGGAGGCGAAGCCCTGCGGCGGGCGGATGTCCGCCAGGCCCTTGCCCATCGAGCGGATGATCCGCCAGCCGCCCATGTAGGTGCCGAGCGCGATCGCGGCGCCGGCGGAGACGATCACCCAGGTGGGCGGCAGCGCGCCGTGCGGCAGGGCGCCGACCGAGACCAGGGTGAGGGTGATGATGCCCATCGTCTTCTGGGCGTCATTGGTGCCGTGGGCGAGCGAGATCAGCGAGGAGGAGAAGATCTGGCCGGTCTTGAAGCCCTTCTCGGTGGTCGCGGAGTCGCCCTTGCGGGTGATCACGTACGCCAGCTTGGTGGCGCCCCAGGAGGCCAGGCCGGCGACGAACGGGGAGGCGACCGCGGGGATGAGGATCTTGGTCACCACGGTGTCGAAGTTGACGCCGTTCATGCCGACGCCGACGATCGTGGCGCCGATCAGGCCGCCGTACAGCGCGTGCGAGGAACTGGACGGCAGCCCGCGCAGCCAGGTCAGCAGGTTCCAGAGGATGGCGCCGGCCAGGGCCGCGAAGATGATCTCGGGATGGACGCCGGCCTTCTCGTTGACGATGCCGCCGGAGATGGTGGTGGCGACCTTCACGGACAGGAACGCGCCCGCGAAGTTGAGCAGGGCCGCGATGGTGACCGCGACCTTCGGGCGAAGAGCTCCGGTCGCGATCGCGGTGGCGGCCGCGTTGGCGGTGTCGTGGAACCCGTTGGTGAAGTCGAAGGCGAGCGCCGTGATGATCACAACGGCTACCAGGAACGAGATGTGTTCCATACCCAAACAATCGTCGTAGTTGTCGCACGGACGTTGGTGACGTCGCGACCGTAGGTCTGCTTGGTAAACGGAAGGTGAACTGGGCCGGGAATCGTGGTTCCAATGGTTGACTCGCAGTGACCACTGGATTTCATCGAGGTGACATACGGCGCGCTGAACTGGACATTAGCGAAGAACGCGCCGGTTCGACCCGGTTTGCTGAGAGCTGTCTCACAGGTCCATCGAGAATTAACCTCCCGGTCCGCATGCGCCCTGTTTCCGGCGAGTAACCCGTGGGAGGATCTGCGGGATCCGGGAAGCCGGGACAGGGGCAGTGCGCGGCGGGGAGGACCAGGCCATGGGCGGGGCGGGACAGAGAGCGGAGACGGCACGCGTACGGCCCTGGGTGCGGGCGGCGCTGCGCTGCGGAGCCGTCCTCGCGGCCGCGGCCCTCGCACTGCCGGTGGGCGCCCAGGCCGCCTGGGCCGCGCCCGACCCGGGAGCCGGCCAGATCGCCGCCGACGCCGACCCGCTCGCCGCCGCCAAGGCCACCCTCGGCCCGCTGCTCGACCGGCTGCACGGGCTCTACCAGAGCGCCGAGGCCGCCACCGAGCAGTACAACGGCGCGGTCGCCAAGGCGGCCGACCAGCAGACCGCGCTCACCGACCTCCAGGGCCGGCTGGACCGCCAGCAGAAGCAGGTCGACGCGGGCACCGACATCGCCTCGCAGCTCGCCGCCGCGCAGTACCGCAACGGGGCCGCGTCGGCCTACGCGGAGCTGCTGCTCTCCAAGGACCCGTACGAGGCGGTCGTCATCGCCGAGCTGCTCGCCTCGGCCAGCCGCTCGCAGTCGGAGTTCCTGGACAAGCTGAAGAGCGACCGGGACGCGCTGGACGGGCTGAAGAAGCAGACCGAGGAGGCGCTGGCGACCGCCCGGACGCTGGTCGTCCAGCAGGACGCGGCCAAGGCCAAGGCGTCCGCCGACCTCACGGCGGTCGAGCAGATGGTCTCCTCGCTGACCGGCGCCCAGCGGACCGAGCTGGAGCAGCTGGAGAAGGCCAAGGCGGACGAGGCGCAGCTCGCGTTCCTCGCCTCCGGGGCGCTCGGCAAGGGCGAGCGCACGCCCTCCCAGCAGGGGCGCGCGGCCATCGCCTTCGCGCTGGCGCAGGTGAGCAAGCCGTACCTGTGGGGCGGCACCGGCCCGGACGCCTACGACTGCTCGGGCCTCACCTCGCAGGCCTGGCTGCACGCGGGCAAGCCGATCCCGCGCACCAGCCAGGAGCAGTGGGCGCAGCTGCCGCACGTGGCGCTCAACCAGCTGCGGCCCGGCGACCTGGTGGTGTACTTCCAGGACGCCTCGCACATCGGGATGTACATCGGCGGCGGGCTCATCGTGCAGGCGCCGCGGCCCGGCGCGTTCATCAAGATCTCGCCGATCGGCTCGATGCCGATCCTCGGGGCCGTCCGTCCCGACCCGTCCGGCGCGGCGGACGACGCCGGCGGCGCCTGGAAGGTGCCCGACCTCCCGTCGGGCTGGGACGCCGTCACGCCGATAGCGCCGAGCCCGGCCCACCAGGTGCCGGCCACGCCGGCCCCCGGCGGCGAGGTGACGCCGCCGGCCGTGCCGCAGACGCCGGGCGGGACGCCGACCACGCCGGGCGGCACCGGTACGCCGACCGACCCGGGGACGCCGTCCGGCGGCACGCCCACCTCGACCCCGACCGGCACCCCGACCGGAACGCCGACCGGGCCGGGCACCCCGAGCGGGACCGGCACCCCGAGCGGGACCGGCACGCCCACCCCGACCGGGACGGGCACCCCGACGGGGAGCCCGAGCGGCACCGGCTCGGCGACCGCCTCGGCCCCGGGCAGCGCGACGGCCACGCTGCCGCTGGGCACGCCGACGCACTGACACCGCGGCACCGACACCGCAGCACGCGGGCCGCCCCACGTCACCGGACGTGGGGCGGCCCGCGTGCTGTGCCGCCCGGGGCGGCCGGCGGCTACGCGCCGCTGTCGGGGGCGAAGCGGATCACGACGGCCTTGGAGGTCGGCGTGTTGCTGATGTCGGCGGTGGAGTCGAGCGGCACCAGGACGTTGGTCTCGGGGTAGTAGGCCGCCGCGCCGCCGCGGGCGACGGGGTAGTGGACGACCCGGAAGTGCGGGGCGCGTCGCTCCACGCCGTCGCTCCACTCGCCGACCAGGTCGACGTACCCGCCGTCGGTGAGCCCGAGCTCGTCGGCGTCCGCGGGGTTGACCAGGACCACCCGGCGGCCGCCCTTGATGCCGCGGTAGCGGTCGTCGAGGCCGTAGACGGTGGTGTTGTACTGGTCGTGCGAGCGCAGCGTCTGGAGCAGCAGCCGGCCCGGCGGGACCTCGGGGGCGGTCAGCGGGTTGACGGAGAAGTTGGCCCTGCCGGTCGCGGTCGGGAAGGTGCGGGTGTCCCGGGGGCCGTGCGGCAGGGTGAAGCCGCCGGGGCGGCGGACCTTCTCGTTGTAGTCCTCGAAGCCCGGCACGACGCGGGCGATCCGGTCCCGCAGGGTGTCGTAGTCGGCGGCGAAGTCCTCCCACGGCACGGTGTCCTGCGGCCCGAGCACGGCGCGGGCGAGCCGGCAGACGATCGCGGTCTCGGAGAGCAGCCCGGGGGCGGGCGGGCGCAGGCCGCCGCGGGAGGCGTGCACCTGGCCCATCGAGTCCTCGACGCTGACGAACTGGGCGCCGCGCGCGGTGACGTCCCGGTCGGTGCGGCCCAGGGTGGGCAGGATCAGGGCGCGGGCGCCGGTGACCACGTGCGAGCGGTTGAGCTTGGTGGAGACGTGGACGGTCAGCCGGCAGCGGCGCATCGCGGCCTCGGTGACCTCGGTGTCCGGGGTGGCCGCGACGAAGTTGCCGCCCATCGCGAAGAAGACCCCGACCCTGCCGTCGCGCATCGCGCGGATGGTGTCCACCGAGTCGAGGCCGTGCTCGCGCGGCGGCTCGAAGCGGAACTCCTCGCCCAGCGCGTCCAGGAAGGCGGCGGTGGGGCGTTCGAAGATGCCCATCGTCCGGTCGCCCTGGACGTTGCTGTGCCCGCGCACCGGGCAGACCCCGGCGCCGGGGCGGCCGACGTTGCCGCGCAGCAGCAGGAAGTTGACGACCTCGCGGATGGTCGGCACGGCGTGCTTGTGCTGGGTGAGGCCCATCGCCCAGCAGACGATGATCTTCTCGGACCTCAGCACCAGCTCGCCGAGCTCTGCTATCTGCTCCCAGGGCAGACCGGTCGCGGCGAGCACCTCGTCGCGGTCGGTCCCGCGCGCCTGGGCCTCGAACTCCTCGAAGCCGTAGCAGTGTTCGGCGACGAAGTCGCGGTCGACGCCGTCCCGCTCCAGGACGATCCGGTTCAGCGCGCGGAACAGCGCGAGGTCGCCGCCGAGGCGGATCTGCAGGAAGAGGTCGGTCAGCTTGGTGCCCTGGCCGGCCAGCCCGCGCGCGTGCTGGGGGTTCTTGAACCGCTCCAGGCCCGCCTCCGGCAGCGGGTTGACGCTGACGATCGTGGCGCCGGCCCGCTTGGCGCGCTCCAGCGCGGAGAGCATCCGGGGGTGGTTGGTGCCCGGATTCTGGCCGGCCACGATGATCAGGTCGGCCTGGTAGAGGTCCTTCAGGCTGACGCTGCCCTTGCCGACGCCGAGCGTCTCGGTGAGCGCCGAGCCGGAGGACTCGTGGCACATGTTGGAGCAGTCCGGCATGTTGTTGGTGCCGAGCCGGCGGGCGAACAGCTGGTAGGCGAAGGCGGCCTCGTTGCTGGTCCGGCCGGAGGTGTAGAAGGCGGCGCCGTCCGGGGTGTCCAGGGCCTTCAGCTCCTCGGCGATCAGCGCGAAGGCGTCGTCCCAGGAGACCGGCGTGTAGTGGGTGGCGCCCTCGTCGAGCAGCATCGGCGCGGTGAGCCGGCCCTGCTGGCCCAGCCAGTAGCCGGAGCGCTCGGCCAGGTCGGCGACCGGGTGGGCGGCGAAGAAGTCGGCGTGGACGCGCCGCTCGGTGGCCTCCTCGGCGACGGCCTTGGCGCCGTTCTCGCAGAACTCGGCGGTGTGCGGCTTGTCCGGTTCCGGCCAGGCGCAGCCGGGGCAGTCGAAGCCGTTCTGCTGGTTGACCTTGCGCAGGGTGGCCAGGGTGCGGCGGGCGCCCATCTGCTCGGCGGCCATCCGCAGGCTGTGGCCGACGGCGGGCAGTCCGGCGGCCGCGTGCTGGGGCGCGGACACCTCGGGGGCGTCCTGCGCCGGGTCGCTCTGCGGGGCCTGCTTGGCCATGGCCGCTCTCCTCGGGCTCTGCTGGGTTCGCACCGCCGCGTTCGCGCGGGGATTCGATTGCATCCTTCCACCTGGCCGGGGTCCGGGGGAGAGGAGGAGGGGAGGGGCGACGGCGGGGGGAAGGGCGGTGGACTGCGTCGGTAGAGTCTGGGCGTCATGGCGGGAGGGGAGGGCGCGTGCGAGTCGGGGACGTCCTGGACGGCCGGTACGAGCTGGTGGAGAAGCTCGGGCAAGGCGGGTTCGGGGTGGTGTGGCGGGCCCGGGACACCCGGATGGGGCGGCCGGTGGCGGTCAAGGTCATCGGGCACCGCGGCGGTGACCGGGCGAAGGCCGCGCTGCGGTTCGTCCGGGAGGCCGGTGCGGCCGGCAACCTCTCGCACCCGCACATCGTCACGGTGCACGACCTGGGGCAGTGCGAGCTCGGCGGCGAGGAGGTCACCTACCTGGTGATGGAGCTGCTCACCGGCCGCACCCTCACCGAGGTGCTGCGGGCGGGGGTGCCCGAGCCCGCGCTCAGCCTGCGCTGGGGGCGGCAGATCGGCGGAGCGCTGGCGGCCGCGCACGACGCGGGCATGGTGCACCGGGACATCAAGCCGGACAACGTGATGATCACCGACACCGGGCAGTTGAAGGTGCTGGACTTCGGCATCGCCCAGCTGGACACCGGCGCGGGCGGGCTGACCACCACCGGGACGATCGTCGGCAGCCCGGCGTACATGGCGCCGGAGCGCTGGACCGGCGGCCGGGTGGACGGGCGGGCCGACCTCTACGCGCTGGGCTGCGTCCTGATCGAACTCTTCACCGGGGCACGGCCGTTCGGCGGGGACTCGACGCCGGTGCTGATGTACCAGCACCTCAACGAGGCGCCGGCGCCGCTGGACCCGGCGCAGTTCGGGCTGCCGCCGCAGGTGGCCGGGCTGGTCGCGGAGCTGCTGGCGAAGGATCCGGCGGACCGGCCGGCCGACGCCCGTTCGGTCGAGCGGCGGCTCGCCGAGCTGGCCGACTGGCCGGGCGGCCGGGCGGCCTCGGCGCGGCCGCCGGCGCCGACCGTGGTGGAGCGTCCGGGGCCGGTGGTGCCACCGCCGCCGAGCGCCCTGCCGGTCGTCCCCGCGCCCGCGCCTTCGCCCGCGCCCGCCGCGCTGCCCGCGCCCGCCCTGCCGCCCGCGCCCGGGCCCGCCGCGCCGCCCGCCGTCCCGTCGGTGCTGCCCCCGCTGACCACGCCGCCGGTGACGGCCACGCCGCCGGCCGAGTCCGTCCGGGCCGCACTGCGCGAGCGCCGGTCCGCCGCCTACCGGGCGGCGACGGCCGGCGAGTCGGCGATGCTGCTGCAGACGCTCGCCCAGGAGTGCGTGACGCTGCTCGGCCGGAGCGACCGGGACACCCTGTGCACCTGGCGGGACTTCGCCTGGTACCTCAGCCGGACCGGGGACCTGAACGGCGCCGTCCGGCTGTTGACCGCCCTGGTGGACGACATGCGCGCGGCGCTCGGCCCGGTCGACCCGGACACCCTCGGCGCCCGCTACCACCTGGTCTGGTGCGTCGGCGAGAGCGGTGCGCCGGTCACCGCGATCCGGCTGATGAACGAGCTGCTGCCCGACCTGCACGCCGCCTGGGGCCCGTACGACCCGCGGGTCCTGAAGGCCCGGCACGACCTCGCGCTGCACCGGGCCAACCGGGGCGACCCGCAGGGCGCGGTGCTCCAGCTGCACGGGCTGCTGCCGGACCTCGCCCGGGTGCTGGGCGAGCACCACCCGAGCACCGTGCAGGCCTGGCGGGACCTGGCCGGCTACCAGCAGCAGCTGGCCCAGGCCGGCCGCAAGGGGCCGGGGCAGCGCCGCCGCACGCCGCGGATGAGCCCGATGGAGGCGCTGGTGCTGGTGCGGCGGCTGCGGCTGTGGGACTTCGCCACCGACGAGGAGGCCCGGGCCTGCATGGACGCGCTGGACCGGGGGATCGGCCTGAAGGGCGTCGCGGACGTGGTGTTCGACGCACCGGACCACGTCTCGGACGAGGACCTGGTGGAGGAGATCTTCGGGGCCTGAGCGCCGTCGCCACGGCGCTCAGCCCGCCAGGGCCGGCGCCGGGAGGGCGGCCAGGGCGTGGAGCAGGGCGCGGGCGGCGGCGTCGTTCTGCCGGAAGCCCGGGGCGTTGGTGCGCGGGCGGGCGAAGGCGGCGGCCGCGCGCAGGCTGGTGTGCGGGCCGAGGGCGGTGCGGCGGGGGTGCGGGGCGCCGCCGAGGGCCGGGTCGAGCAGCCGGCTGTCCGCGGGGGTGATGGTGACCAGGCCGGAGCGGTGGGTGTAGTCGGGGTCGGTGACCACCTCCTCGACGATCCGTCCGGTGCGGTGCAGGTCGCGCAGCACCGGGTCCAGGGTGCGGGCCAGCGCGTGCTTGGGCAGGTACGCCTCGACCAGCGCCGTGGCGGTGACCCGGTGGCCGGGCACGGTGGCGCCGCCGGCCCGCCAGGTGCCGCTCGCCTCGTCCCGTTCGATCCGCACGTCCGCGCCGAGGAAGCGCACCACCCCGGCCTCGGAGAGGGCGAGCAGCTGGCGCAGCCGGAAGCCGGGCGGGCCGGAGGCGAGGAAGCTGAAGTAGCCGAAGAACCACCCGTCCACCTCCTCGGCGATCGACCGGGCGGTGAGCCGGCCGCTCGCCATCACCCGGGGGAGCTGGCCGAACAGCGAGAGCAGGCCGAGGAAGGCGCCGAGGTCGGCGCTGTGCGCCGGGTCGGCGCGGCGGTCGGCGTCGGCGGTGACGTACTCGCGCAGGTGCGCCTGGAGCTCCTCGTCGGTGCCGAGTTCGAGCCCGGCCAGCGGGTGGTCGAGCCGTTCGAAGTCGATCCGGTCGGCCGGGTCGGGGACGGCCTCGGCGATCAGGGCGGCGAGTTCGGGGCCGTACCAGTGGTGCCGGTCGTAGCGGTGGAGGAACTCCGGCCAGGGCAGGGCGGTGCGCCCGGGGTGGGCGTGGAACAGCTCGTGGTAGTGCCCGAAGGCGATCTCCTTTGCCATCAACGGCCAGAAGTCGCGCCGCAGTTCGAGCTGTCCGCCGGTGGCGAGCACGGTGTTCACGGCGGCCTCGTCGAAGTACCGGGGGAGCGGGGCGGGCGGCCCCTGGAGCCGGTAGCCGGTCTTGGAGTGGTACGGGACGCCGCGCCGGGAGCCGAGGTGGAGCACCGGCTCGCGGCCGGACGGCAGGTAGCGCAGCGCGGGCCCGTCCCCGATCGGCTCGAAGCGGCCGCCGCGGCCCTCGGTGAGCAGCGTGACCAGGTCGACCGAGGCGAGGCCGAGGCCGCGCAGTACCACCTGCTCGCCGGGGGCGAGGGCGGCCAGTTCGGCGGTCACGTCGGCGGAGTGGGCGGGCGGGAGGTGGAAGCGGCCGTGCCGGGCGGCGAAGGCGGCGTCGGCGGCGAAGCGCGGGTGCGGGGCCGAGTCGAGGTGGCCGAGGGTGAGCACGACGTGGTCGGCGGTGAGCGTCCGGTCGGTGAGGTGGACGCTCTGCGGGCCGTCGGCCGGGCCCTCGATCCGCCGGACGGTGTCGCGGTGGACGGTGACCGCGATGTGCGCCGGCAGTTCGGCGACGGCGCGGCGGAACACCCAGTCCAGGTAGGCGCTCTGGGCCCGGCGGGTGGGGAAGTCCCCGGGCGCCAGGGTGCGCAGCTCGGCCCGGACGGCCGGGTCGGCGACCTCCCGGTAGGGCGCGAACTCCTCCTGCCGCGCGGCCCATTCGGCGAGCGAGGGGCCGGGGCGGACCGGCCCTTCGAGGGTGGAGCGCTCGTCGGTGAACATGGTGACGTCCTCGGCCATGGAGTTCATCCGTAGCAGCGGGGACTGGTCGTGGCGCCAGATCCGGCCCGCGCCCGGCGGGTACGGGTCGACCAGGTGGATCGCCAACGGGCGGTCTTCGGGCAGGAGTTCGGCCGCGTTGGCGGCGATCCGCTCCAGTAGCCCGGTGCCGCGCGGGCCGGCGCCGACGATGACCAGCGCCGTCATGCCCGCACCACCTTCACGAAGGCCGCGCGGGCCCGCTGCAGCGGGGTGGGCGGCAGGCCGTCGCGGGTGGCGCCCCGGGCGAAGTGCCGTTCCACGTAGTACTGGCCGACGGACAGCAGGGTGGTGACCACCAGGTACCAGATGGTGGCGACCATCAGCATCGGGATGACCCGGTACGACTGGAGGTAGACCAGCTGCACCGAGTAGAGCAGGTCGGAGACGGCCAGCACGCTGACGATGCTGGTGCCCTTGAGCGCGCCGATCAGCATGTTCCCGGCGGTCGGCACGATCGCCCGCATCGCCTGCGGCACCACGATCCGGCGCAGCACCCGCCACCGGCCGAGCCCGAGCGCGGACGCCGCCTCCAGCTGGCCGCGGTCGACGGACAGGATGCCGCCGCGGATCACCTCGGCGGCGTACGCGGTCTCCAGCAGGGTGAGGCCGATGACGGCGGTCAGGGTGGGGCCCATCAGGTTGACGGTCCTGACCGTGACGAACTCGGGGCCGAACGGGACGCCGAGGCCGAGGGTGGGGTAGAGCGCGCCGATGTTGAAGAAGAACAGCAGCTGCACCAGCGGCGGGGTGGAGCGGAACACCCAGATGTAGACCCAGCTCAGCGTGCGCAGCACCGGGTTGGCGGACAGCCGCATGGTGGCGAGGAGGGTGCCGAGCACGAAGCCGAGGGCGAGGGTGACGGCCGTCAGCCAGAGGGTCAGGGCGAGTCCGTCGAGCACGGACCGGGCGGTGAACCAGTCGGCGACCACGCTCCACTGGAAGGCCTTGTTGCGGATCACCGAGTTGACCGCCATCGCGGCCAGCAGCAGGGCGACGGCGGCGGCGGCCCACTGGCCGGGCTTGCGGCGGGCGACGATCCGGGCCTCGGCGGCGGGCGGCGCGTCGGGGCGGTCGAGTGAGGGGGCGGGCAGGACGTCCTGCGGGGTGGCCATGGCGGCGGCTCCTGGGCGGAGTGCGGGCGGGGAGATGTACGGCGGTGGTCACGTACGCGGGCGCGGCCCGTGTCCCTCAACACGGCCGGCGCATTGCACTGCACTCCGCGCCGATCGTACGCATGCGCGATCGACGGCTGTCAAGGGTGATCGGGACGGCGGACGGCCCGGCCGGGGCGCGTCGGAAAAGCGACAGGAGATCGCAACAGTGCGGCAATGATGGATGGTTGACGTACCGATCGGCCGACTGCTCAACTTGAGGCCATGTACGCCGAGCAGCCCCTGGTCAGCCGCGACCACATCGACTTCGGTCGGGTGTGGTCCGCGGCGTGTCGCGGCTGACCCGGCAGCGGGCCGTCCGTCCGGCCTGATCTCCCGGCGGGGAGCCCTCCCTCGGTTCGCCCCGTCGCGGCCCGGATCCGTCGTCGGCGACCGGCGACGCGTCAGGCCTTCGCTGCCGCCGTCGACTTCGCACTGCGCTCCGGCCCCTCCGCACTCCGGTCCTCCCGCACTCCGGCAGTCCCCTCCCGTCGCCGTTTCCACCGTCACGTCCACCGTCACGTGTTCGACGGCCGCCCCGCCGCGGCCGCCTCCGGCGCCCCCGCCTCCGGCCGGGCGGCACCCCCTGCCCACCCGCAGTCCACCGGAGTCCCGCCCACCCGAAAGGTTCCGCCATGCCCGTCGAATTCCTCGGTATCGCCGCCACCGGCGACGGTTCGGAGACCACCGCCCGCACCACCGCCGCCTTCGACCGCGACTACACCCTGCGGCTGGCCCGGGCGCACGAGGACCACGGCTGGGACCGGGTGCTCTTCGCCTACGCGGCCGGCGCCCCGGAGCCGTCGGCCGCGGCGGCCTTCCTCGCCTCGCACCTGGAGCGCCTCCAGATCCTGCTGGCGCACCGGCCGAACGTCTCCTACCCGACCTTCGCGGCCAAGACCTTCGCGACCCTCGACCGGATCAGCGACGGCCGGCTGACCGTGCACTTCATCACCGGCGGCAACGACCACGAGCAGCAGCGCGAGGGTGACTTCCTGACCAAGGACCAGCGCTACGAGCGCACCCGGGAGTACATCGGCATCGTCAAGAAGGCCTGGACCAGCCGGGAGCCCTTCGACCACGAGGGCCCGCACTACCGCTTCGACGACTTCGTCTCGGACGTCTTCCCCGTGCAGCAGCCGCGCCCGGGGGTCTCCTTCGGCGGCTCCTCCGACGCGGCCTACGCGGCCGGCGGCGCCGAGGCGGACGTCTACTGCCTCTGGGGCGAGCCGCTGGCCCGCACCGCCGAGCAGATCGAGCGGGTGAAGGAGGCGGCCCGGGCCGCCGGGCGCACCGACGTGCCGCGGATCCAGGTGGCGTTCCGGCCGATCATCGCGCCGACCGAGGAGCTGGCCTGGGAGAAGGCGCACCGGACGGTGGCCGCGATCCGGGACCGTCGGGGCACCGACCGGGCGGGGACGAACCCGGCGACCGGGACGCGCGAGGCCGGGACGCGCGGGACCGCGGCACCCGAGAACGTCGGCTCCCAGCGGCTGATCGAGATCGCCGAGGCCGGCGAGCGCTACGACCGCGCCCTGTGGACCCCTACCGCCGCGGCCACCGGCGGGGCGGGCAACTCCAACGCGCTGGTCGGCACCCCGGAGACGGTCGCCCAGGCGCTGCTCGACTACTACGACCTCGGCGTGGACATCCTCTCCGCGCGCGGCTACCACCTGCTGGACGACGCGATCGACTTCGGCCGGTACGTCATCCCGATCGTCCGCGAGGAGGTCGCCAAGCGGGACGCCGCCAGGGCCGCCAAGGCCGAGCGGGCCGAGCGCGACCGCCACCAGCTGATCGCGGTGCAGGCGTGAGCGCGGGCGCGGGCCCGGCCGACGGGTGGGAGTTCCGCAGGGTCACGATCGACGATCCGCTGGTCGAGCCGCTGCTGCGCGAGCTCACCCACGAGTACGTCACCCGGTACGGCCCCGAGGCGCACCAGGAGATGACCCGCTACCCGGCCGGGGACTTCGCCGAGCCGCACGGCGTGCTGCTGCTCCTGCTGGAGGACGGCGAACCGGTGGCCGGCGGCGCGTACAAGCGCTACGACGACCGCACCGCCGAGGTGAAGCGGATGTGGACGCACTCCGCGCACCGGCGCCGGGGCCTGGCCCGCCGGGTGCTGGCCGAGCTGGAGCGGACGGCGGCCGCGGCCGGCTACACCCGCTTCCACCTCACCACCGGCCCGCGCCAGCCCGAGGCCAGGAACCTCTACCTGGCGGCCGGCTACACCCCGCTGTTCGACGTCTCCGCCGACCCCCTGACCATCGGGCCGCTCCCCTTCGAGAAGCACCTGCCCGTTCTGACCACGACCTCCTGAAAGGGCCCCTCGTGAGAACCACCACCGTCCGCCGCCGCCTGCTCGCGACCGCCGTCCTGCTGCCGGTCCTGGCCCTGGCCGCCTGCGGCTCGGACCCGAAGATCGCGGGCGCGGCGGCGGGCGGTCCGGCCGCCACCGCCACCGAGGACCTCGTCTCCGGCCTCAGGACCTCGGAGTCCGCCGCCGCGCTGCTGCCCGAGGAGGTCCGCAGGGCCGGCACGCTGAAGTTCGGCTCGGCCTTCGGCGCGCCGCCCAGCGCCTTCTACACCGACCAGGCCGACAGGAAGCCGGCCGGGATCGACGTGGACTTCACCGACGCGGTGGCCAGGCTGCTCGGCCTGACCGTGCAGCGCGAGCAGGCCGCCTTCGAGACCATCCTGCCCGCCCTGGACAGCGGGAAGTACGACGTCGGCACCGGCAACTTCGGGGTCACCGCGGCCCGGCTGAGAACCATCGACTTCGTCACCTACATCGACGACGGCCAGGGGTTCGCGGTGAAGAAGGACAACACCGCGGTCCAGCCGGTCACCGACCTGGTCCAGCTGTGCGGACTGACCATCGGCACCGGCGCCGGCACCACCTTCGAGACCACCCTCAACAGCCGGAAGAACGTCTGCGCCGACGCCGGGAAGAAGCCGTACGAGGTGAAGGCGTTCGGCGAGAGCGGCGCCCTGCTGACCAGCCTCCAGCAGGGCCGGGTGGACATCGAGATGTCCACCATCAACGGCCTGCGCCACCAGGCCGCGCAGGAGGCCTCCGGGACCCGCTTCCTCAACGAGTTCCACCGCCTCGACGTCGGCTTCGCCCTGAAGAAGGGCTCGAAGCTCGCCCCGGCCCTCCAGGCGGCGGTCAACCAGCTGATCAAGGACGGGACGTACGAGCGGATCCTGCGCAAGTGGGGGGTCGCCGAGTCGGCGATCGAGGAATCGCGGATCAGCCCGCCCGAGCACGCCTGAGCGCCGGCCACCGAGGAGACCTCCGATGACCGTCACCACCACCGTCACCACCGTCACCACCGGGACCAGGCCGGCCCCGGCCCCGGCCGCCCCCGACCTCGACCTCGACGCACTGGCCGGCCTGCGGACCGTGCCCGCCCGCCACCCCTGGCGCTGGGCCGCCGGGATCGCCGCGCTGGTCGTGCTCGCCCAGTTCGCCCACGGCCTGGCCACCAACCCCGGCTGGGACTGGGCCACGTTCCGGCTCTACTTCACCGCCGACACCATCCTCCGGGCGATCGGACGGACCCTCGAACTCACCGCCTACGGCACGGTGCTGGGCTTCGTGCTGGGCACCGCGGTGGCCGCGATGCGGCTGTCCCGCAGCGCGATCCTGCGCTCCATCGCCTGGGCCTACGTGTGGGTGTTCCGCTCGATCCCGCTGATCGTCCAGCTGGTGTTCTGGTTCAACCTCTCCTACCTGTACAAGCGGTTCGGGATCGGCATCCCGTTCGGCCCGACCTTCGGCGAGGTCGAGACGGTCGGGGTGCTCAGCGCGCTCGGTGCGGCGGTGCTCGGCCTGGGACTGCACCAGGCCGCGTTCGCCGCCGAGATCATCCGCGGCGGCATCATCGCGGTGGACGCCGGCCAGCGGGAGGCCGCCGCCGCGCTCGGCATCCCGCGCTGGCGGCAGGGCTGGCGGATCGTGCTGCCGCAGGCGATGCGCGGCATCCTCCCGGCCGCCGCCAACGAGGTGATCTCCCTGCTCAAGGGCACCTCGGTGGTCTACGTGATGGCGATCGGCGAACTCTTCTACCAGGCCCAGGTGGTCTACGGCCGCACCGGCCGGGTGGTGCCGCTGCTGATGGTCGCCACCGTCTGGTACGTGCTGCTGACCACCGCCCTCTCGATCGGCCAGTACTACGTCGAGCGCCACTTCGCCCGCGGCGCCGAGCGCACCCCGCCGCCCACCCCGTGGCAGCGCGTCCGGGCCTTCGCCCGGAGCCTGCCGGACCGCACCCGGCCCGCCGCCGCCCGTACCCCCGGAGGACAGTCGTGACCACGCTGACGAAGCCCGATCCGAACCCTCCCGGCCCGGCCCCGGCCGCCCCGATGGTGCGGGTCCGCGGCCTGCACAAGAGCTTCGGCCGGCTGGAGGTGCTGCGCGGGGTCGACCTGGACGTCCCGGCCGGCTCGGTGACCGTGGTGCTCGGCCCGTCCGGTTCCGGCAAGTCCACCTTGCTGCGGGCGATCAACCACCTGGAGAAGCTGGACCGCGGCCACGTCGCCATCGACGGCGAGCTGATCGGCTACCGCCGCTCCGGCGACCGGCTGTACGAGCTCAAGGAGCGCGAGGTGCTGCGCCAGCGCACCGGCATCGGCTTCGTGTTCCAGAACTTCAACCTGTTCCCGCACCTCACCGTGCTGGAGAACCTGGTCGAGGCGCCGGTCGCCGCGCTGCGCCGCCCGAAGGCCGGGGCCAGGGCGGCGGCGCTGGCGCTGCTGGAGCGGGTCGGGCTGGCCGACAAGGCCGCCGCCTACCCCCGGCAGCTGTCCGGCGGGCAGCAGCAGCGGGTGGCGATCGCCCGGGCGCTGGCGCTGGAGCCCAAGGTGCTGCTGTTCGACGAGCCCACCTCGGCGCTCGACCCGGAGCTGGTCGGCGAGGTGCTGGACGTCATCAAGGACCTCGCCCGCAGCGGCACCACGATGATCGTGGTCACCCACGAGATCGGCTTCGCCCGCGAGGTCGCCGACACCGTGGTCTTCATGGACGGCGGCGTGGTGGTCGAGCAGGGCCCGCCCGCCGAGGTCCTGGACCGGCCGCGGCACGAGCGCACCCGGGCCTTCCTGGCCAAGGTCCTCTGACCCTCCCTTCTCCGAACAACCCCCCTTCACCGAGCAGGAGTTCCGCCATGTCCCTACCCCGTCGCGCCCTCGTGACCGCCGCCGGCGCGCTCGCCGCCGCCCTCGCCCTGGCCGGCTGCGGCGGCTCCGCCACGGGCGCGTCGGCGGAACTCGCCCCGGCCAGGGGCAGCACCGCGCCGGACGGCACGGTGGTGAACCTCTCGCCGGACCAGAACCGGGTCACCACGCCCAAAGTCGACGCGATCGCCGCGCTGGTCCCGGAGGAGATCAGGAAGAAGGGGACGCTGACCGTCGTCGACTCGATCGGCACCACCCCGCCGCTGGACTTCTACGCCAACGACGACCGGACGATCATCGGCGTCGAGCCGGACCTCGCCTCCCTGATCGGCAACGTGCTGGGCCTCAGGGTCGAGTTCAACCCGGTCTCCTGGGAGAACATCTTCGTCGGTCTGGACAGCGGCAAGTACGACGTCGGCGTCTCCAACATCACCGTCACCGAGGCGCGCAAGGAGAAGTACGACTTCGCCACCTACCGGCTGGACGTCCTGGGCTTCGAGGCGAAGAAGGGCGGCGGCCTGAAGGTCACCGGCCCCAAGGACCTCGCGGGCAAGGCGGTCGGCGTCGCCACCGGCACCAACCAGGAGAAGCTGCTGGTCTCCTGGAGCGAGGAGAACGTCAGGAACGGGCTCAAGCCGATCGACATCAAGTACTTCCAGGGCACCGAGTACTACCTGGCGCTCGCCTCCGGCCGGATCGAGGTCTACACCGGCCCCAACCCCAGCCTGGCCTTCCACGCCGTGCAGACCGGCGAGACCGAGGTCGTCGGCACCTACTCGGGCGGCGGCGCGGACGTCCTCGGCAAGATCGCGGCGACCACCCGGAAGGACAACGGGCTGGTCAAGGCGCTGAACGGGGCGATCGACGAACTGATCCGCAACGGCACGTACGGGCAGGTGCTCAAGCGCTGGGGCCTGGACAACGAGGCCGTGCCGAACTCGGAGATCAACCCGCCCGGGCTGCCCAGGCCCAAGCCGTAGGAGGGCCCACCCGGGGACGTTCACCCGTTCGTTCCCGCCCGCCGCTATGGTGACCCCCTCCCGACGGCGAATGCCGGGCGGGCGCGGTCGAGTTGGGGGAGGGCATGGAGAAGGGCGAGGTGCTCGGCGGTCGCTTCCGGCTGGAGCAGAAGCTGGGCAGGGGCGGGTTCGGCGTGGTCTGGCGGGCCACCGACACGACCATCGACCGGGAGGTCGCGGTCAAGGTGCTGCTCGCCGAGCACGCCACCGACCGGGAGGCGGTCAGCCGGTTCGTCCGCGAGGCCCGGACGGCCGGCGGCCTCAACAATCCGCACATCGTGACCGTGTACGACTACGGGTGGACGGAGACCGGCTCCGGGAAGATCCCGTACCTGGTGATGGAGCTGGTCCGCGGCCGGGCGCTGTCCGAGGTGCTCAAGGACGGCCGGCCGGACCACAAGCAGGCGCTGCGCTGGATACGGCACGTGTGCAAGGCACTGGACGCCGCGCACCGCTCGGGGATCGTCCACCGGGACATCAAGCCCGAGAACGTGATGATCGCGCAGGACGGGGAGCGGGCCAAGGTCCTGGACTTCGGCATCGCCCGACTGGTCACCCAGACCGTCCGGCTCACCTCCACCGGCAACGTGGTCGGCACCGTCCCGTACCTGGCGCCCGAGTGCTGGTCCGGCGGCGTGGTGGACGGCCGGGCCGACCTCTACGCGCTCGGCATCATGCTGTACGAGGTCTGCACCGGCGCGCGCCCGTTCCGCGCCGCCTCGGCCGCCGAGTACATGTACCGGCACCTGGAGGAGGTCCCGTCCCGGGTCCGCAGCAAGGACCCCGCGCTGGGCGCGCTGATCGCCGAACTGCTCGCCAAGCGGCCCGAGCAGCGGCCCGCCGGGGCCGCCGAGGTGCTGGAGCGGCTGCGCGTCGTCCGGCCCGGGATGCTGCGCCCGGACGACCCCAGCCCGGAGCAGCTGCGCCGGCGGGCCGACCGGGCCTGGCGGCACGGCGAGGCCGGCGAGTCGGCGGAGGCGGTCGAGATCCTCACCGCGCTCGTGCCCGACTTCGCCCGGATCTGCGGACCGGACGACCCGCGCACCCTGCGCACCTGCCACGACCTGGCCCTCTGGCTGGCCCGGGACGGCAGCCCGGGCGCCGCCGTCGCCCTGCTGGACGAGCTGGCCCAGGTGCCCGGCGCCACCCCGGAGGCCCGGGCGGACGCGCGGCGCGACCTCGCGCACTGGCAGCGGGAGGCCGCCCGGCTCGGCCCGGGCCGGCCGCGGGCGCTGAGCCTGGGGGCGCTGCTCGGCGGCGCGCCGGGCGACTGAGGCGTTCCGCGCGGCCCGGAGTCACCGCCGGCCCGCACTGTCGGCCCGCTCCGTCGACCCGCTCCGCCGACCCGCACTGTCGGCCCGTGGGCCGGACGCCCGCCGGGTGTCAACCGTGCGGGCCGCCGAGCCCGGGCCGCGGCCCGGGCGGGAACCGGGAGGATTTCGCCCATCGGGACGGTCTGGTCCGCGACCCGGACGCGTTGGTATACCTCGTTGCCGGACACGGGAGCGGCGTCCGCGCCGCCCCGGTGAGCTGCGACGAAAGGCTGGTGACGGATCGATGAAGCTCCTGCGCGTCGGACCCGCGGGCGCCGAGCGCCCGGTCGTCCTGGGCGAGGACGGCACCGCGTACGACCTCTCGGGGCGGGCCCGCGACCTCGACGGGGCCTTCCTGGCCGGGCTGGACCCGGCCGCGCTGGCCCGGGAGGCGGCCTCCGGCCTCCTGCCGGTGGTGGACCTCGACGGCCTGCGGGTGGGCGCACCGGTGGCCCGGCCGGGCAAGGTGGTCGGCATCGGGCTCAACTACCGCGACCACGCGGCCGAGGCCGGGGCCGCGATCCCGGCCGAGCCGGTGATCTTCCTCAAGCCGAGCTCCACCGTGGTCGGCCCGTACGACGAGGTGCTGGTGCCGCGCGGCGGCGAGAAGACCGACTACGAGGCCGAACTGGCCGTCGTGATCGGCCGCACCGCCCGCTACCTGGACTCGCACGCCGAGGCGGCCGGGGTGATCGCCGGCTACACGATCGCCAACGACGTCACCGAGCGGGCCTTCCAGTTCGAGCGCGGCGGCCAGTGGGACAAGGGCAAGTCGGCGGAGACCTTCACCCCGCTCGGGCCCTGGCTGGTCACCGCCGACGAGGTGGCCGACCCGCAGGCGCTGACCCTGCGGCTCTGGGTCAACGGCGAGCAGCGGCAGCACGGCAGCACCGCGGAGATGGTCTTCCCGGTGCTCGAACTGGTCCGCTACGCGAGCCGGTTCATGGTGCTGGAGCCCGGCGACGTGATCATCACCGGCACCCCGGCCGGGGTCACCCTGGGCCGGCCCGGCACGCCGTTCCTCGCCCCGGGCGACGTGGTCGAGATCGAGATCGACGGGCTCGGCCGCCAGCGCCAGGTGCTCGGCAAGGCATAACGGCCGAGGCCGCCCCGACCCTTGGCACGGGGGTCGGGAGGGCCGCCGCGACCCGGAACCGCGCGCTACGAAGCGCCGCCCAGGACCGCCCGCAGCCGCTCCGCCCGCTGCGGCCGCGGCCCCTCCAGCGCGAGCACCCCCGCCAGCACCTCGGCCGTCTGCGGGTCGTGCAGCGCCGTCGCCGCGGCCATCGCGGTGAACTGGTCCACCAGCCAGTCGCGCAGCTCCGTCACCGGCAGTGCGCGCCCCTCGTCCAGCCAGCTCAGCGACGCGCCCTCGACCACCGCGATCCACGAGCGCACCAGCAGCGTGAGCCGCGGCCCGGCCTCCCGCACGCCCAGGTGCCGCAGCGTGCGCCGCAGCGCCGCCCGCCGGACGTCGTCCACGATCGCCGAGGTGCGGGCCGTCTCCACCACCGAACCGCCGCGCAGCAGCGCCGAGTAGCCCGCGTCGTGCTCGGCCACGAAGGCGAAGTAGCCGTCCAGCACCGACGACAGCTGCTCGGACGGCGTCCCGCGCACCGGCACCGCGAAGCGGCTGGTCAGCTCGTCCGCCGCGGTGCGCAGCGCGGCCTCGTACAACTGCTGCTTGCCGCCCGCGAAGTAGCGGTACACCAGTGGGCGGGAGGCCTCGGCGGCCTCGGCGACGTCGTCGAGGCTCACCTCCTCGGGCGGCCGGGAGGCGAACAGCTCCAGGGCGACCGAGATCAGCTGCTCGCGCCGCTGCTGGACCGGCAGCCGTCGGTAGCCGGTGCGGCGCGGACGCGGCTCGGACGCGGCCGGGACGGGCGCCTGACCTGCCGAGGTGGGGCTGGCTTCCATGGCGGCCAAGCGTAATGGGCGCCGGGCCGATCCGATCCTGTCGCGCCGAACGGATTTTCGCAGGCGAACCCCACTCGCAAAGGGGTTGCAATGCGGCCGCGCCACGAAATGATGTCGGAATGCGTGAAGAACTGATCACCGCCGACGGCGCCACCCCTCGCCGCATCGCCGACGACCACGTCCGCGAACTGGCCGAGCTCGACCCGCTGACCGCGGTGTACCTCGGCCTCAACCTCGATGACGACCGGCTGCCCGACCTCTCCCCGGCCGGCCCCGAGGCCCTGGCCGACCTCGCCCGCCGCACCCTGGCGAAGCTCGACGAGGCCGAGCGGGCCGGCGCGGCCGAGGACGAGGCCGAGCGCCGCTGCGCCCGGCTGCTGCGCGAGCGGCTGTCCGCCGAACTCGCCGTCCACGAGGCCGGGGAGAGCTTCCGCTCGCTGCGCAACCTGGGCTCCCCGGTGCACGACCTGCGGGAGTCCTTCACCCTGATGGGGACCGACACCGAGGCCGAGTGGCAGGTGGTCGGCCGCCGCATGGCGAGGATCCCGGTGGCGTTCGAGCAGTACCGGCGGACGCTGGCCGAGGGCGTCGAGCGCGGCCTGCTGTCCGGCCCGCGCCAGGTGACCACGGTGCTCGGGCAGTTCGCCGAGTGGCTGGGCGAGGACACGCCGGCCGACGAGCGGGTGCCCGGTGCCTGGTTCGGCCAGTTCGTCCAGGGGGCGCCGGAGGCCCTGCGGCCCGAGCTGTCGAAGCACGCGGTGGCCGCCGCCGAGGCGCTGGCCGAGCTGCGCGACTGGCTGCGCGACGTGTACGGTCCGGCCGCGGCCGGCGCTCCGGACACCGCGGGCCGGGAGCGCTACGTCCGCTGGGTGCGCTACTGGACCGGTGCCGACCTGGACCTGGACGAGGCCTACGCCTGGGCGTGGAGCGAGTTCCACGACCTGCTGGCGCAGATGGAGGTCGAGGCCGAGAAGGTCCTGCCGGGCGCGGGCCCGCTGGCGGCGATGCAGTGGCTGGAGACCGACGGCCCGGCCATCGAGGGCGCCGAGACCACCCGGGAGTACCTCCAGGGCCTGATGGACCAGGCCGTCCGGGACCTCCAGGGCACCCACTTCGACCTGGCCGAGCCGGTCACCCGGGTCGAGTCGAGGATCGCCCCGGCCGGCAGCGCCGCCGCGCCGTACTACACCGCGCCCTCGCTGGACTTCAGCCGCCCCGGGCGGACCTGGCTGCCGCTGGTCGGCCGGGACCGCTTCCCGGTCTGGGACCTGGTCTCCACCTGGTACCACGAGGGCGTGCCGGGCCACCACCTCCAGCTCGCGCAGTGGAACTACGTCGCCGACCGGCTCTCCACCTACCAGGTGAGCCTCGGCGGGGTGAGCGCCAACCTGGAGGGCTGGGCGCTGTACGCCGAGCGCCTGATGGACGAGCTCGGCTACCTCACCGACCCGGGCCACCGCCTGGGCTACCTCAACGCGCAGATGATGCGCGCGCTGCGGGTCATCGTCGACATCGGCATGCACGTGGGCCTGGACTTCCCGGCGGACTCCCCGTACAAGCCGGGCGAGCCGGTCGCCCCGGAGGACGCCCGGGAGTTCTTCGGCCTGTACTGCGGCCTGTCCGCCGAGTTCCTGGACAGCGAGCTGGTCCGCTACCTGGGCCTGCCCGGCCAGGCGATCGGCTACAAGCTCGGCGAGCGCGCCTGGCTGCGCGGACGGGCGGCGGCGAAGGCGGCGCGCGAGGCGCGCGGCGAGGAGTTCGACCTCAAGGCCTGGCACATGGCGGCGCTCTCGCAGGGCTCGCTGGGCCTGGACGACCTGGTCGAGGAGCTCTCGGCGCTCTGACGGCCGTGCGCCGTCGGGCGCGCGTCGGGCACGGCGCGGCGCCGGCGGTGGCCGAGGGGCCGGGAACCAGGCCCCCGGGACTCGGTCCGGAGTCCCGGGGGCCTGGTTCTTTTGTCCCCCGAGTCCGATTTGGTGAGGTTTTTCCTTGCCATTCGTCCGGAGCGGAGTTTGGCTGGAAGGCGACTGCGTGACCTCTCCGCCCCACTCCGGAAGGCTCGATCAGTGACTGCGCAAACCGTCACCGGTCATGAGGACGCGGACCGCCGCCGCTGGTGGGCGCTGGCCGTCATCGCCACCGCCCAGCTCATGATCGTGCTCGACATCACCATCGTGAACATCGCACTGCCGTCCGCCCAGCGGGACCTGGGCATCTCGGACGCCGACCGGCAGTGGGTGATCACCGCCTACACGCTCGCCTTCGGCGGTCTGCTGCTGCTCGGCGGCCGGCTGGGCGACCTCTTCGGCCGCAAGCGCGTCTTCACCGTCGGCCTGCTGGGCTTCGCCCTCGCCTCCGCCCTCGGCGGCGCGGCGGTCGGGCCGGCCATGCTCTTCGGCGCCCGTGCCCTCCAGGGGGCGTTCGGCGCCCTGCTCGCGCCCTCCGCGCTGGGGCTGCTCTCCACCACCTTCTCCGATCCGCGGGAACGCAGTACGGCCTTCGGCATCTTCGGTGCGATCGCCGGCGGCGGCTCCGCGATCGGCTTCATCGCCGGCGGGCTGCTGACCGAGTACCTGAACTGGCGCTGGTGCCTGTTCGTCAACGTGCCGATCGCCGTCGTCACCGCCTTCGCGGCGTTCAACGTGCTGAAGCGCGACCACGTCGGGAAGGGCCGCCGGATGCCGCTGGACCTGCCCGGGGCACTGCTCGGCTGCGGCGGCCTGCTGGCGATCGTCTACGGCACCTCCGAGGCCGTGAGCCGGGGCTGGGGCGACGGCCTGGTGATCGGCTCGCTGGTCCTGGGCGTGGCGCTGCTCGCGGCCTTCGTGCTGGTCGAACGGCGCACCGCGCACCCGCTGCTGCCGCTGCACATCGTCGCCGACCGCAACCGCGGTGGCGGCGCGCTCTCGGTGGGCCTGGCGATGGTCGGCATGTTCGGCCTGTTCCTGTTCCTGACCTACTACCTGCAGGCCATCAAGCACTTCTCGCCGATCATGTCCGGCCTGTCCTTCCTGCCCATGACGGCCGCCATCGTGCTGAGTTCGACGGGCGTCGCGGCCCGGTTGATGACCAGGGTGCCGTCCCGGAACCTGATCGGCCCGGGGCTGCTGCTCGCCGCGGCCGGGATGGCCTGGCTGACCCAGATGCGGGTGGACAGCGCGTGGGCCGGCATGGTGCTGCCCGCCGAGCTGCTCCTCGGCTTCGGCATGGGCCTGGTGTTCATGCCGGCGATGAGCCTGGCCACCCTCGGGGTCGCCCCGAACGAGACCGGCGCGGCCTCGGCCACCATCAACTCGGCCCAGCAGGTGGGCGGCTCGGTCGGCACGGCGCTGCTGAACACGATCGCGGCGAGTGCCACCGCGAGCTTCCTGGCCACCCGGATCGCCTCCGACCCGGCGGTGCGGGCCGAGGGCGCGGTGCACGGCTACGTGGTCGCGACCTGGGTGGCGATGGGCGTCCTGCTGGCGGCCGCGCTGGTCGCGGTGCTGATGATCAACCACCGGCCGGCGCCCGGTGAGGCCACCGCCGTCGAGGGCGGCGCCTCCGGGGCGGAGGCGCCGGCTGCGGCCGTACCGGCCGGGGACGGTCGTCCGACGGGCCTGCGGGCGGCGGCCGCGGCCGATGTCAGGGCCAACGTCCGCCCCGCGGGCGAGGGGCGGGCGGAGGCCGGGGCGGAGACCGGAGCGGAGCGGCCGTCGATCGATTGAAATTTGCAGCAAGGTCTTGCAGTCAACCTCCGGCGCCTGCTTGACTCCTGGCCACCGTCCAGGGATCAAGGAGGCGCCGCCGTGCTGTCCGAGAACGTGCCGCCCGGAGCCGCGCAGCCCGAGTTCGACCTGCTCGTCGTCGGCGGCGCCGGCGTGGACACCATCGTCCGGGTCGAGCGGCTGGAGATCCCGCCCGGCGACTCGCAGCTCGTCGAACCGGTGCGGGACTACGTCGGCCACACCGGCAACGGCGTCGCCCTCGGCGCCCACCACCTCGGCCTGCGCACCGCGTTCATCGACTTCCTCGGCGACGACGCCCAGGGCGACCTGATCCGCGCCCACTACGCGCGCCACGGCCTGCACTTCGCGCACCTGGTGAGCCCGCACGGCACCCCGCGCGGGGTCAACCTGGTGGACGCGGCCGGCCGCCGGTTCTCCTTCTTCGACGCCCGCCACCCCGCCGACCTGCGGCTGCCGCGCGACCTCTACCTGCCGTACGCCGAGCGCAGCCGGCACGTCCACCTGTCCATCACCGGCGTCAACCGGGACATGTACGGCGACCTCCACCGCCTCGGCCGCACCACCTCCACCGACCTGCACGACTGGGACGGCGTCGACCCGTACCGCCGTGCGTACGCGCTCGGCTCCGACCTGGTCTTCCTCTCCGCGGCCGGCTGCCCCGGCCGGCACGAGGAGGTGATGCGCGCGATCCTCGCCGAGGGGCGCGCGCGGGTGGTCGTCGCCACCGCCGGTGCCGGGGGCTGCCACCTGCTCACCCGGGACGACCCCGCGCCCCGCCACCTGCCGGCCGTCGACCCGGGCCGCCCGGTGGTGGACAGCAACGGCGCCGGGGACGCCTTCGTGTCGGGCTTCCTGTACGCCTGGTTCCAGGGCCGTTCGCCGCTGGACTGCGCCCGGGCCGGTACGGTGGCCGGGGCCTTCGCCTGCACCGCCGCCGGGACGCACACCGCCTTCGTCGGAGCCGCCGAACTGGATGCGGTGCTCGCCGGCCCGTGACGCCGGGGGGTGCGGCCGGGTGGCGGGTTTCTCATCGAGCTCCAAGGAGCCGGTCACGCCCCTACCAGGCTGAGGCGGCATAGTCGTTGACCGAACGCCGCCCCCGATCGCCCCGGCAGGAGAAACAGGCATGGGCAAGCACAGCCGCCAGAGGTCGCGCCGCCGCAGACTCCTGGCCCCGTCCCTGTTCACCGTGCTGTCCGCGGTGGCGGTCGCCGCCCTGCTGAGCGGGACGCACGGGCTGGACCTGTCGGACGCGACGGCCGCCGGGAAGGCGGCCCGCAGCACCCGTGCCGCCACCGTGCCCGCCCCGGCCACCGATCCGGCGGCGGCCACCCAGGTCGCGGCCCCCGCGTCCTCCACGCCCGCGCCCGCGACCCCGACCGCCGCCCCGCCGCCGGTCGACCCCTCCACCGCGGCCGCCACCTCCGCCGCTCCCGCCGCCTCCGACGTCGCCCTCGGCACCACCGGCCCGGCCCCGGCCGGCGACCGTGAAGCCGGGACCGTCGGCGCGCTGTTCGGCGGCGCGTTGGCGGCCGGCAACCACTTCTGCACCGCCAGCGTGCTGCACAGCGCCACCGCCAACCTGCTGCTGACCGCCGCGCACTGCCTCAGCAGCACCGACGGCGTCACCTTCGCCCCCGGCTACCGCGACGGCTCCGCCCCGTACGGCACCTGGCAGGTGACCGCGATCCACACCACCGCCGGCTGGGCCCAGAAGGGCGACGTGGACGAGGACTTCGCGATCCTGGAGACGGCCCCCAGCAACGGCCGCAACGTCGAGGACGTGGTCGGCGGCAACCGGCTGGGCGCCGACGAGCCGTTCGACGCCACCGTCCGGCTCTACGGCTACCCCGCCGACTCCGAGACGCCCCTGCTGTGCACCAACGCCACCGGGCAGCAGAGCGCCTACCAGCGGGTGGTGCACTGCCCGGCCTACCCGTCCGGCACCAGCGGCGGCCCCTGGATCAACACCGCCACCGGTGACGTGATCGGCGCGATCGGCGGCTACCAGCAGGGCGGCGACACCGACGACGTCTCCTACAGCGCCTACTTCGACCACACCATCGCGGACCTGTACGCCCGGGCGGAGGCGGCCGCCTCCTGAGCCCGTCGGGCCCGGTTCCGCGCCGGGCCCGGTCCGGTCCGGTCCGGCCCGGAACACGACAAAGGCCCAGATCGTGGATCAACTCCACTGATCTGGGCCCTGGTTACACTCTCGCAATCACTGCGTGAGTGCCCCCGGTAGGATTCGAACCTACGCACCCGCCTCCGGAGGGCGGTGCTCTATCCCCTGAGCTACGGGGGCCTGTTGGCCTGTCGGTCGCTCGCGCTTCCGACGTGGAGAACACTACCAGGCTTCGGACGCGGCCCGTGCACGGGTTTCCCCGAAGATCGTCGCGGCGGCCCCGGCGGGCGGGGGAGCGGAAGTGCCCAAAGGCCGGACGGGGCGGCGGGGCCGCCGATACCCTCGGTGAGGTGTCGGGAGTGTCCGGGCGGGTCCTCGTGGTGGACGACAGCGAGGTGATCCGCCAGCTGATCAGGGTCAACCTGGAGCTCGAAGGCTTCGAGGTGGTGACCGCCGCCGACGGCGCCGAGTGCCTGGAGGTCATCCGCCGGGTGCAGCCGGACGTGGTGACGCTGGACGTGGTGATGCCGCGGCTGGACGGCCTGCGGACGGCGGCCCGGCTGCGCGCCACCCCGGACACCAGCCGGCTGCCGATCGCGATCGTGAGCGCCTGCACCCCGGCGGACCTCGACCTGGGGGAGACGGTCGGGGTGGACGGCTACCTCGGCAAGCCCTTCGATCCGGCCGACCTGGTGGCCCTGGTGCGACGCCTGATGCGGCTCACCGGGCACCCCGGCGGGCCGCTCGGCGAGCAGGGCGGCGCAGAGGACGGCGAGCAGGCCGGCGACAGGGCCGGTGAAGCCGCCGCCGCAGTTCGCCCTGAGCGAACAGAGCGCACCGAGCGCGGCTGAGACCCCGTAACGACGGCACTCCGGCGTCTCAACCGGTAAACCGAGTGGCGGGCGGGCACCCCGTCTCGCCTACGCTTGGCGTCGTGACCCCCGCAGACCTTTCCCAGGCAATCCAGGCCGCAGTGAGCTCCGCCGTCGAGGCGGGCGAGCTGGCCGTCGCCGTGCCCGAGCACGTGACGGTCGACCGGCCCAAGAACCGGGACCACGGCGACTACGCGACGAACGTGGCCCTCCAGCTCGCCAAGGCGGCCGGCAAGCCGCCGCGAGCCATTGCCGAGCTGCTGGTCGAGCGACTGCGAGGGATCACCGGCGTCGCCAAGGTCGACATCGCCGGTCCGGGCTTCCTGAACATCACCCTGGACACCGCCACCGCCGGTGCGCTGGCGCGCACCATCGTCGAGGCGGGCGAGGCCTACGGCCGCAACGACGCCCTCGGCGGCCTGAAGATCAACCTGGAGTTCGTCTCCGCCAACCCGACCGGCCCGATCCACATCGGCGGCGTCCGCTGGGCCGCCGTCGGCGACTCGCTGGCGCGCGTGCTGCGGGCCTCCGGCGCCGACGTCACCACCGAGTACTACCTCAACGACGCCGGTGTGCAGATCACCAAGTTCGCCGCCTCGCTGCAGGCCGCCGCGAACGGCCGCGAGGTGCCCGAGGGCGGGTACGTCGGCGAGTACATCGTCGACATCGCCAAGGCGCTCACCGACGCGGTCCCGGGCGTGCTCGACCTGCCCGAGGACGAGCAGCTGCAGGTCTTCCGCACCGAGGGCCTCAAGCTCATGGTGTCCGAGATCCAGCGCTCGATGGACGAGTTCGGCACCCACTTCGACGTGTGGTTCTCGGAGAAGACGCTGCACGACTCCGGCGCGGTCGAGAAGGCCATCGACCGGCTGCGCGAGCAGGGCCACGTCTTCGAGCAGGACGGCGCGGTCTTCCTGCGCACCACCGACTTCGGTGACGACAAGGACCGCGTCCTGATCAAGGCCGACGGCGACAAGACCTACTTCGCCGCCGACGCCGCGTACTACCTGTCCAAGCGGGACCGCGGCGCCGAGGTCGCGCTCTACATGCTGGGCGCCGACCACCACGGGTACGTCAACCGCCTCAAGGCCATCTCGGCCTGCGCGGGCGACGACATGAACCGCAACATCGAGGTGAAGATCGGCCAGTTCGTGAAGATGCTTCGCGACGGCGAAGAGGTCCGCATGTCCAAGCGGGCCGGCAACATCATCACGATCGACGACGTGGTCGAGTGGATCGGCGTGGACGCCGCCCGCTACACCCTGGCGCGCTCCTCCACGGACTCGACGATCACGCTGGACATCAACCTGCTGACCAGCCAGACCAACGAGAACCCGGTCTTCTACGTCCAGTACGCGCACACCCGGATGTGCGGCGTGGCGCGCAAGGCCGCCGAGCTGGGCGTGGACAAGGGCACGGTCGAGCAGTTCAAGCCCGAGCTGCTCGCCACCGAGTGGGAGTCCGACGTGCTCGGCCACCTCGCGGAGTTCCCGCGGGTGCTGGCCACGGCCGGCGAGCTGCGCGAGCCGCACCGGGTCGCCGTGTACCTGGAGAAGCTCGCGGGCAAATACCACCGCCTGTACGAGAACTGCATGTTCCTGCCCAAGGGCGACGAGGAGCTCAACGACACGCACCGCGCCCGCCTCTGGCTGGTCGAGGCGACGCGCACCGTGCTCGCCAACGGCCTCACGCTCCTGGGCGTGACGGCGCCCGAGCGGATGTAGGCACCACCCCCAAGCGCACAGCGGGGGCGGCTGACGGTCAACGGGGACCGTCGCCGCCCCTCGCCATAGGTCTCGAAGGATCTACGAAGATGAGCCGCTCCGCACACCCGGCAGGCCCCCGCCACGGCGACGTCCTGCCCGAGGGGCACTACCAGGCCCCGCCCGCCGACCTGAACGCGCTCGACCCCAAGGTCTGGTCGCGCACCGTCGCCCGCGACGCCGAGGGCGTGGCCACCGTCGGCGGCGTCGACGTCAAGCGGCTGGCGGCCGAGTTCGGCACCCCCGCCTACGTGCTGGACGAGGAGGACTTCCGCTCCCGGGCGCGCGCCTGGCGGGACGCCTTCGGCACCGAGGCGGACGTCTACTACGCCGGCAAGGCGTTCCTCTCCAAGGCCGTCGTGCGCTGGCTGCACGAGGAGGGCCTCAACCTCGACGTGTGCAGCGCGGGCGAGCTGGCGGTCGCGCTGGCCGCCGGGATGCCGCCGCGGCGGATCGCGCTGCACGGCAACAACAAGTCGGCGGACGAGCTCGAACACGCGGTGAGGACCGGCGTCGGGCACATCGTGGTCGACTCCTACGACGAGATCGAGCGCCTGGCCGCGATCGCCGCCCGCCGGGGCGTGCGCCAGCAGGTGCTGATCCGGATCACCGTCGGCGTCGAGGCGCACACCCACGAGTTCATCGCCACCGCGCACGAGGACCAGAAGTTCGGCCTGTCCCTCACCGGGGGCGCGGCCGCCGAGGCGGTGCGCCGGGTGCTCGGCCACGACAGCCTGGAGCTGCGCGGCATCCACTCGCACATCGGCTCGCAGATCTTCGACATGGCCGGCTTCGAGGTGGCCGCCCGCCGGGTGGTCGGCCTGCTGGCCGGGATCCGCGACGAGCACGGCGTCGAGCTGCCCGAGATCGACCTCGGCGGCGGCCTCGGCATCGCGTACACCAGCGAGGACGACCCGCGCGAGCCGGCCGAGATCGCGGCCGCGCTGGCCGACATCGTCCGCCGCGAGTGCGCCGCCGCGAACCTGGACACCCCCCGGCTGAGCGTGGAGCCGGGCCGGGCGATCGTGGGCCCGACGGCGTTCACGCTGTACGAGGTCGGCACCGTCAAGCCGCTGGAGGGCCTGCGCACCTACGTCAGCGTGGACGGCGGGATGTCCGACAACATCCGCACCGCGCTGTACGACGCCGAGTATTCGGTGGCCCTGGTGTCGCGCACCAGCGACGCCGAGCCGATGCTGGTGCGGGTGGTCGGCAAGCACTGCGAGTCCGGCGACATCGTCGTCCGGGACGCCTTCCTGCCGGCCGACCTGGCCGCCGGCGACCTGATCGCGGTGCCCGCCACCGGCGCCTACTGCCGTTCGATGGCGAGCAATTACAACCACGCCCTCAAGCCCCCCGTGCTCGCCGTCAAGGACGGTGCGGCGCGGGTGATCGTCCGGCGCGAGACGGAGGAGGATCTCCTGCGTCTGGATATCGGATGACGAAATCCTTGTCTCAGATCATGGAACGACCGTAGATCCGTACGGAAAGTCCCGGAGACTGGTACGGACCGAAGTTCCCGGCGGTCCAGGAAAACCCGCCGGAAATTACCGAAGCTGATGAATGCAGAGCGGAGTCGGATGATGCGTACGCGCCCGCTGAAGGTGGCGTTGCTGGGTTGTGGTGTGGTGGGCTCCGAGGTGGCGCGCATCATGACGACGACGGCCGACGACCTCGCCGCTCGCATCGGTGCTCCGGTCGAGCTGGCCGGGATCGCGGTCCGCCGCGCCGGGCGGACCCGCCCGGGCGTCCCCGAGCACCTGATCACCACCGACGCCGAGGCCCTGGTCAACCGGGGCGACATCGACGTGGTGGTCGAGGTGGTGGGCGGCATCGAGCCGTCCAAATCGCTGATCCTGTCCGCCTTCGGGCAGGGCGCCTCGGTGGTCAGCGCCAACAAGGCGCTGCTCGCCAAGGACGGCACCGAGCTGCACGCCGCGGCCGCCGGGGCCGGGGTGGACCTGTACTACGAGGCCGCGGTGGCGGGCGCGATCCCGCTGCTGCGTCCGCTGCGCGAGTCCCTCGCGGGCGACAAGGTCAACCGGGTGCTGGGCATCGTCAACGGCACCACCAACTTCATCCTCGACAAGATGGACACCACCGGCGCCGGTTACTCGGAGGCACTGGAGGAGGCCACCGCGCTGGGCTACGCCGAGGCGGACCCGACGGCCGACGTCGAGGGCTTCGACGCCGCCGCCAAGGCCGCGATCCTGGCCGGCATCGCCTTCCACACCAAGGTCACCGCGGCGGACGTCTACCGCGAGGGCATCACCGAGGTGACCGCGGCCGACATCGCCTCCGCCAAGGAGATGGGCTGCGTGGTCAAGCTGCTCGCGATCTGCGAGCGGGCCGCGGACGGCGAGTCCGTCACCGCGCGCGTCCACCCGGCGATGATCCCGCTGTCGCACCCGCTGGCCTCCGTCCGCGAGGCGTACAACGCGGTGTTCGTCGAGGCCGAGGCGGCCGGCCGGCTGATGTTCTACGGCCCGGGCGCGGGCGGTTCGCCGACCGCGTCCGCGGTGCTCGGCGACCTGGTCGCGGTCTGCCGCAACAAGCTGGCCGGCGCCACCGGTCCCGGTGACTCGGTGTACACCCGGCTGCCGGCCAAGCCGATGGACGAGGTCGTCACCCGCTACCACGTCAGCCTGGACGTGGACGACCGCGCGGGCGTGCTCGCGCAGGTCGCGTCCGTCTTCGCCGAGCACGGCGTCTCCATCGACACCGTGCGCCAGCAGGGCCGCGACGGCGACGCCTCGCTCGTCGTGGTCACCCACCGTGCCACCGACGCCGCGCTGTCGGCGACGGTCGACAAGCTCCGCGCGCTGGACAGCGTGCGGGACGTGGCCAGCATCATGAGGGTCGAAGGGGAATAAGGAACCAGCCATGAACGCCGTTGCCGAGAACGTCGTCCGAGGCGCGCACACCCACCAGTGGCGCGGCCTGATCGAGGAGTACCGGGACCGCCTGCCGGTCACCGCGGCCACCCCGGTGGTCACCCTGCTGGAGGGCGGCACGCCCCTGGTCCCCGCCCAGGTGCTCTCCGAGCGCACGGGCTGCGAGGTCTACCTCAAGGTCGAGGGCGCCAACCCGACCGGTTCCTTCAAGGACCGCGGGATGACGATGGCCATCTCCAAGGCCAAGGAGGAGGGCGCGCAGGCGGTCATCTGCGCGTCCACCGGCAACACCTCGGCCTCCGCCGCCGCGTACGCGGTGCGGGCCGGGATGGTCTCCGCGGTGCTCGTCCCGCAGGGCAAGATCGCCCTCGGGAAGATGGGCCAGGCGCTGGTGCACGGCGCCAGGATCCTGCAGGTCGACGGGAACTTCGACGACTGTCTCACCCTCGCGCGCGAACTGTCCGAGAAGTACCCGGTGGCGCTGGTCAACTCGGTCAACCCGGTGCGGATCGAGGGCCAGAAGACCGCGGCCTTCGAGATCGTCGACATGCTCGGCGACGCCCCGGACATCCACGTCCTGCCGGTCGGCAACGCGGGCAACATCACCGCGTACTGGAAGGGCTACCGCGAGTACGCCGCGGACGGCCTCGCCACCCGCACCCCGCGGATGTGGGGCTTCCAGGCCTCCGGCTCGGCCCCGATCGTGGACGGCGCGCCGGTGCTCAAGCCGCAGACCATCGCCACCGCGATCCGGATCGGCAACCCGGCCTCCTGGGACTTCGCGCTCGCCGCGCGGGACGAGTCCGGCGGCCTCATCGACAAGGTGACGGACCGTCAGATCCTGTCCGCCTACCGGCTGTTGGCCTCGCAGGAGGGCGTCTTCGTGGAGCCGGCCTCGGCCGCCTCGGTGGCCGGTCTGCTGGCCAAGGCGGAGGCTGGCCTGGTCGACCCGGGCCAGCGGATCGTCTGCACCGTGACCGGCAACGGCCTGAAGGACCCGGACTGGGCGGTGGCCGGCGCGCCGCAGCCGCAGATCGTCCCGATCGACCCGGAGGCGGCCGCCCGCAGCCTCGGACTGCTCGACCGGTAACGGGCGCCGGCACGTCGACGGGCCGACCCTTTCGGGGGTCGGCCCGTCGGAGTTCCCGACTGACACTTTTGTGTCAATTGGGCTGCGCATTGCGATCCGTTTCCACCCCTCCCTTTGACGGAGGGGGGTGTGCATTCCGGCCAGAACCGGCAACACACCAGATCGAAGGCCCACGGGGTGTACCGCTGGGGAACCTCTCTTCGATACTCTGGCCTCGGCCGTGTGGCACATGCCCCGGGCCCGGCGGGTCCGGGCCGCGCCGACCGTCGCGACCGCCCGCCCCCCGAGGGGCCGCGGTCCGTTCCCCGCCCTCGCACCGACGACGCGCTCCGCGCCGCCCGATTTCCCCAGGAGAGTCCACCGCATGGCCGGTCCTGCGTTCCGTGCCGCCGCCGTCCGGGTCAGGGTTCCCGCGACCAGCGCCAACCTCGGCCCGGGCTTCGACGCCTTCGGGCTCGCGCTGGGTCTGTACGACGACGTCGTCGTCCGGGTCGCCGACTCCGGCCTCTCCGTCGACATCGCCGGTGAGGGCTCCGACACGTTGCCGCGCGACGAGCGCCACCTGCTGGTCCGCTCGATGCGCGCCGCCTTCGACCGGCTCGGCGGCCAGCCGCGGGGCCTCGAAGTGGTCTGCGCCAACCGGATACCGCACGGCCGCGGCCTCGGCTCCTCCTCGGCCGCCATCTGCGCCGGCATCGTGGCCGCCCGCGCGGTGACCATCGGCGGCCCGTCCGCGCTGGACGACGACGCGCTGCTGGCCCTCGCCTCCGAGCTGGAGGGCCACCCGGACAACGTCGCGGCCTGCCTGCGCGGCAACTTCACCATCGCCTGGACCGACGAGGAGTCGGCCAAGGCGGTCGCGCTGGAGCCGTCCGAGCAGGTCGTCCCGGTGGTGTTCGTGCCGGCCGGCGAAGTGCTCACCGAGACCGCGCGCGGACTGCTGCCGAGGACCGTCCCGCTGGCCGACGCGGCCGTCAACGCCGGCCGCTCCGCACTGCTGGTGGAGGCGCTGACCAGGCGCCCCGAGCTGCTCCTCGCCGCCACCGAGGACCGGCTGCACCAGGACTACCGCGCCTCCGCGATGCCGGACAGCGCCGCCCTGGTCGGCGCGCTGCGCGCCGAGGGCGTCCCCGCGGTCATCTCCGGGGCCGGCCCGACCGTCCTGGCGCTGACCGACGAGGCGGGCGCCGACAAGGTGCTCTCCTTCGCCGGGCACCACGGCCACGGCGGCGACCCGGCGTTCGCCGCGCACCGGCTGGACGTCGACCGCACCGGGGCCGTCGTGCTCCCGCTGGACGTCTGAGCAGCCCGAACGGGCCGCTCGGGACCCGGCGCCGGCACCCTGCCGAGCCGGGTCCGGCGGACACGATTGGCAAGCGCAAGGCTGGGGAATGTCTGAGGGGGTCGGTAGTGTTAACCTCATTGCTGCACCAGGTGCCCTCCGGGGCTAGGTGCGCCGCGTCCCGATCCCAGCACTCCACGGCAGTGGAGTCCCGGCGATGCACGGGGCGACGATTCTCCGGGAGCCCACCGCAGCGCGTACGCAGCCTGCCTGCGCGACACGCGGCCGCATCCCGAAGCCGTGACGGCACCTGACTCCCACCCGCGGCCTCCCACCTTGAGGCCAGGACGGGCGGAGCGCGGGCCACCGTCACGCGACGGGGGCCCGGGATTCGCAGGGAGCGTGGGGGTTACGCCCTCAGGGGAGGTCGACACACGACCGGCCCACGCGCCACTCAGCACCACCGTGCTTCAAGCACCGCACCTCGTACGTAGCTCTCCCTCGACGGGCTCCCGCCATTCGAGGGATCACCGCCTCGGACCGACGCAGTCGAGCGTTGGTCAGGACAGCACAACCGGTCGCCGAGCCAGACAGGCCGACGTCCGCTCCAGGGAAGGACCCTTAGTGAGCGACTCCACCGATCTGATGGGCGCGCGCCCGGACGCCGAGGCGTCGGACGCAGCCGCCGCCCCCGCTGCCCCGGCCCGGCGCCGCCGCAGCGCCGCCGCGGGCCTGGACGGCATGGTCCTGGCCGAGCTGCAGAAGCTCGCCGCGGACCTTGGCATCACCGGTACCGGACGCATGCGCAAGAGCCAGCTGATCGAGACCATCAAGGAGAAGAGCGGCGGGGACCCGCTGCTCGCCGCCGGTGGCACCGCCCCGGCCGCCAAGCGCACCGCCGCCAAGGCGGACGCCGAGGCCCCGGCCGAGAAGCCGGCCCGCCGCACCAAGGCCGCCGCCAAGACGGCCGAGGCTCCGGCCGCCGCCGAGCCGCAGGCCCAGATCGAGATCCCGGTCCAGGCCGCCGCCGAGACCGCCGCGCCCGCCCGTACCGAGCGCACCCGCCGCCGGGCCACCTCGGCCGCCGGCGCGCCCACCGCCCCGGTCGCGGAGGCCCCGGCCGAGGCCGCCACCGTCGCGGTCGCCGAGCCGAAGCAGGCCGAGGCCCGCCCGGCCGAGACCCGCGGCTTCGAGGGCCGTGAGGACGGCCGCGAGAGCCGTCGCGACCGCCGTGAGCGGCGCGAGCGCCGCGAGGGCGGCGACCGCCCCGACCGCCCCGAGCGCACCGAGCGCACCGAGCGCCAGGAGGCCGGCGAGGCCCAGGACGCCGACGGCCGCGAGTCGCGCCGCGACCGCCGCAACCGCCGCGAGCGCACCGACCGCACCGACCGCCAGTCCCAGCAGGGCGGCGGCCAGCAGCAGGGCGGCCAGGCCGAGCAGCAGGGCCGCCAGACCCAGCAGGTCCAGCAGCCGCAGGTCCAGCAGGGCGGCTACGACGACGACGAGTTCGGCGACGGCCGCCGTGGCCGGCGCGGGCGCTACCGCGACCGCCGTGGCCGTCGCGGCCGCGAGGGCTTCGAGGCCGGCCCCGCCGAGCCGCAGATCGGCGAGGACGACGTCCTGATCCCGGTCGCGGGCATCCTCGACATCCTCGACAACTACGCGTTCGTGCGCACCTCCGGCTACCTGCCGGGCCAGAACGACGTCTACGTCTCGCTCGCCCAGGTCCGCAAGAACGGCCTGCGCAAGGGCGACGCCATCACCGGCGCGGTGCGCCAGCCCAAGGACGGCGAGCGCCGCGAGAAGTTCAACGCCATGGTGCGGCTGGACTCCGTCAACGGCATGGACCCGGAGAGCGGCCGCGGCCGCCCCGAGTTCAACAAGCTCACCCCGCTCTACCCGCAGGAGCGGCTGCGCCTGGAGACCGACCCGGGCGTGCTGACCACCCGGATCATCGACCTGGTGTCGCCGATCGGCAAGGGCCAGCGCGGTCTGATCGTCGCGCCGCCGAAGACCGGCAAGACCATGGTGCTCCAGGCGGTCGCCAACGCGATCACCCACAACAACCCCGAGTGCCACCTGATGGTCGTCCTGGTCGACGAGCGTCCGGAAGAGGTCACCGACATGCAGCGGTCGGTGAAGGGCGAGGTCATCTCCTCGACCTTCGACCGCCCGGCCGAGGACCACACCACCGTCGCCGAGCTGGCCATCGAACGCGCCAAGCGCCTGGTCGAGCTGGGCCACGACGTGGTCATCCTGCTGGACTCGATCACCCGTCTCGGCCGCGCCTACAACCTGGCCGCGCCGGCCTCCGGCCGCATCCTGTCCGGTGGTGTCGACTCGACCGCGCTGTACCCGCCGAAGAAGTTCTTCGGTGCCGCGCGCAACATCGAGAACGGCGGCTCGCTGACCATCCTGGCCACCGCGCTGGTCGAGACCGGCTCGCGCATGGACGAGGTGATCTTCGAGGAGTTCAAGGGCACCGGCAACATGGAGCTCAAGCTCGACCGGAAGCTCTCGGACAAGCGCATCTTCCCGGCCGTCGACGTGGACGCCTCCAGCACCCGCAAGGAGGAGATCCTGCTCGGCAGCGAGGAGTTGGCCATCGTCTGGAAGCTGCGCCGGGTGCTGCACGCGCTCGACTCGCAGCAGGCGATCGAGCTGCTCCTGGACAAGATGAAGCAGACCAAGAGCAACGCCGAGTTCCTGATGCAGATCGCCAAGACCACCCCCGGCTCCAACGACTGACCGTAGCCGGACGGTTGTCCGAGCACGGAACCCCGGATCGCGCGAGCGGTCCGGGGTTCCGTGCGTCCGGCCCGGTTTGTTCCAGAGTCGGGACAACTTGAGGGCGTTTGGATCATGTTGTCCGATTTACTCTGGACCGTATGGCCGAACACAAGAGGGTTCCAGGGCGCCGCCGCAGAGTCCTGCGGACGGCCGCCTGCGCGTTCGTCGCGCTCGTCGTCCTCGGCGCCGGCGCGGCCCTCTTCGCCTGGTTCAGACTCAACGGCAACATCAAGAGCGTCGACATCGACGCCCGGCTCGGCGACGCCCGGCCGCCGGCCGCCACCGACGGCTCCTTCAACATCCTGGTGCTCGGCTCCGACTCGCGCGGCGGGGACAACGGCTCGATCGCGGGCGGGGACACCGGCGACACCGCCCGCTCGGACACCGCGATGGTGGTGCACATCAACCAGGACCACTCCCGCGCCCAGGTCGTCTCGATCCCGCGCGACACCCTGGTCACCCGCCCCGACTGCGCCGACCCGAGCGGCCGGACCGTGCCCGGCGCCAAGCGCGCGATGTACAACAGCGCCTTCGAGAGCGGCGGAGCGGTCTGCGCCGTCAAGACCACCGAGCAGCTCACCGGGCTGCGGATGGACCACTACCTGCAGATCGACTTCGCCGGCTTCGCCAGGGTCGTGGACGCGATGGGCGGGGCCACCGTGACCACCGCGGTGGCCATCCACGACAAGGACAGCGGGCTCGACCTGCCGCCCGGCGAGCACCACCTGGACGGCCGGCAGGCACTGGCCTTCGTGCGCACCCGGCACGGCGTCGGCGACGGCAGCGACCTCGGCCGGATCGAGCTCCAGAAGCAGATGGTGAAGTCGCTGCTGCAGCAGGTCGGGGGGAACGGGATGCTCACCAACCCGGTCAAGCTGTGGTCGATCGGCGACACCGTGACCAGGAGCATCACCACCGATTCCGCGCTCGGCTCGGTGAACTCGCTGGTCGGGCTCGCCCAGGAGCTCAAGGGGATAGGCCCGGACCAGCTGAGCATGGTCACCCTGCCGGTGGAGACGGCCCCCGGCGACCCGAACCGGGTGGTCGAGCAGCAGCCGCAGGCCGGGCAGGTCTGGGGGGCGCTCAAGGCCGACCAGGCGTTCCCGTCGGCGGTCGTCTCCGCGCAGCCGGAGAACCCCGCCCAGGCGGCTCCCACGGCCACCCCCTCGGCGGCCCCCTCGACGGCCGCGCGGGGCACCGGGAAGGCCACCCCGAAGGCCACCCCGAAGGCCGGAACGGCACACTGAGGGGCGCCCGGAATATCCCGGAACGCGACCCGGTTTGGGAAGATGCGGCCGGTCCTGGCAGACTGGTCCGTCGGTCCCGGTTCACGTGCGGCGCTCCAGCCGCCGACCCGGTGCCCTCCCGAAACCTAGGAGAACCCCTTGAAGCCCAACGTTCACCCCGAGTACGTGGTCACCCGTGTGACCTGCACCTGCGGTGCCGAGTTCACCACCCGCTCGACCGAGACCAGTGGCGAGATCCGCGCCGAGGTCTGCTCGCAGTGCCACCCGTTCTACACCGGCAAGCAGAAGATCCTCGACACCGGTGGCCGCGTGGCCCGCTTCGAGGCCCGCTTCGGCAAGCAGCACAGCGCGAAGGCCTAGCGCTCCCTCGGCGCCGGTTCCCGGTGCCCCCGTACTCGTTGTCGGGGGCGCTGGGGGCCGGCGCCGTTCGCGTCCCCCCGCGAGTTCCCCACCCCCCACACGTTTCCGAGTCCCCGGGAAGAAGGCCACCCCATGTTCGAGGCAGTCGAAGAGCTCCTCGTCGAGCACGCCGACCTCGAAACGAGGCTGGCCGACCCGTCCGTCCACGCCGACCAGAACAACGCCCGCAAGCTGGCCAAGCGGTACGCCGAGCTGACCCCGATCACCCGGGTCTACCGGCAGTGGCGGCAGGCCGGCGAGGACATCGAGGCCGCGCGTGAACTCGCCGCCGAGGACCCGGAGTTCCTCGCCGAGGTGAAGGACTCCGAGGCACGCCGGGACGAGCTCACCGAGGAGCTGCGGCTGCTGCTGGTGCCGCGCGACCCGAGCGACGACAAGGACGTCATCCTGGAGATCAAGGCGGGCGAGGGCGGCGAGGAGTCCGCGCTGTTCGCCGGCGACCTGCTCCGGATGTACCTGCGCTTCGCGGAGCGGGTCGGCTGGAAGACCGAGCTCATCGACTCCAACGAGTCCGACCTCGGCGGCTACAAGGACGTCTCGGTGGCCGTGAAGACCAAGGGCAGCACCGAGCCCGGCCAGGGCGTCTGGGCCCGGCTGAAGTACGAGGGCGGCGTGCACCGCGTGCAGCGCGTCCCCGCCACCGAGTCGCAGGGCCGCATCCACACCTCCGCGGCGGGCGTGCTGGTCACCCCCGAGGCGGAGGAGGTCGAGGTCGAGATCGTCGCCAACGACCTGCGGATCGACGTCTACCGCTCCTCCGGCCCCGGCGGCCAGTCGGTCAACACCACCGACTCCGCGGTCCGGATCACCCACCTGCCGACCGGTATCGTGGCGTCCTGCCAGAACGAGAAGAGCCAGCTCCAGAACAAGGAGCAGGCGATGCGCATCCTGCGTTCGCGGCTGCTGGCCGCCGCGCAGGAGGAGGCCGAGCGGGAGGCCTCGGACGCGCGCCGCAGCCAGGTCCGCACCGTGGACCGCTCCGAGCGGATCCGCACGTACAACTACCCCGAGAACCGCATCTCGGACCACCGCACCGGATTCAAGGCGTACAACCTGGACCAGGTCCTGGACGGCGACCTGAACGCGGTGATCCAGTCCTGCGTCGACAAGGACGCGGCGGCCAAGCTCGCCGCGGCCCAAGAGAACTGAGACCGGCGCGCCCCAGCCCGCGTTTCGCCCGGAGCCGGAGAAACAAGAGGTCGTACGGATGAACCTGCTGCTCGCCGAGGTGGCCCAGGCCACCCAGCGGTTGGCCGCGGCCGGCGTGCCGTCGCCGCGCTTCGACGCGGAGGAGCTCGCCGCCTACGTCCACAACGTCAAGCGCAGCCAGCTGCACACGGTGAAGGACGCCGACTTCGACGCCCGCTACTGGGAGGCCGTCTCCCGCCGCGAGGCGCGCGAGCCGCTCCAGCACATCACCGGGCGGGCGTTCTTCCGCTACCTCGAACTGGAGGTCGGCCCCGGGGTGTTCGTGCCCCGGCCGGAGACCGAGACGGTCGTCGAGTGGGCGATAGACGCGGTGCGCGACATGGACGTGGCCGAGCCGCTGGTGGTGGACCTGTGCTCCGGCTCCGGCGCGATCGCCCTCGCCCTGGCCCAGGAACTGCCGCGCTCGACCGTGCACGCCTTCGAACTGGACGAGGGCGCGCTGGAGTACACCCGGCGCAACATCGAGGCCAGCCCGGACCGCGCCCGGGTCACCCTGCACGCCGGTGACGCCACCAGGGCCTTCGAGGACGACCGCTCCTGGGACGGCCGCTTCGACCTGGTCATCTCCAACCCGCCGTACATCCCGCTCACCGAGTGGGAGTACGTCGCGCCGGAGGCCCGCGACCACGACCCGCAGATGTCGCTGTTCTCCGGCGAGGACGGCCTGGACACCATCCGCGGCATCGAGCGGGTCGCGGCCCGACTGCTGCGCCCGGGCGGCGCGGTGGTCATCGAGCACGCCGACCAGCAGGGCGGCCAGGTGCCGTGGATCTTCAACGAGGAACACGGCTGGACGGACACCGCCGACCACCGCGACCTGAACAACCGGCCGCGCTTCACGACCGCCCGGAGGGTCGGGTCGTGAACAGTCGGGCGCAGTACGACCGCCCGGAGGGTCGGGTCGTGAAGAATCGGGCCCAGTACGACCGCCCGGAGGGTCGGGTCGTGAACAGTCGGGCGCAGTACGACCGCCCGGAGGGTCGGGTCGTGAACACCAAGCGCTGTACGACAGCGCGCAAGGCCGCGCTGTGACCACAGTGGCGGCCGTAGTGACTGCCATGAGCCACTCCGGAAGGGGACCGCACCGATGAGCCGCCGCTACGACTGTGCCGATGCCGGGGACCGCGCCACCGGTCTGCGCGAGGCCGCCTCGGCCGTCCGCCGCGGCGAACTCGTCGTGCTGCCCACCGACACCCTGTACGGGGTCGGTGCGGACGCCTTCTCCCCGGAGGCCGTCGCCGAGCTGATGGCCGCCCGGGGCCGCGGCCGCAACACGCCCTCGCCGGTGCTGGTCGGCTCGCCGACCACCCTGCACGGCCTGGTCACCGACTTCTCCGAGCAGGCCTGGGAGCTGGTCGACGCCTTCTGGCCCGGCGGGCTCACCCTGGTCGCCCGGCACCAGCCCTCGCTGCGCTGGGACCTCGGCGACACCCGCGGCACCGTCGCGGTCCGGATGCCGCTGCACCCGGTCGCCATCGAGCTGCTGAACGCCACCGGCCCGCTGGCCGTCTCCAGCGCCAACCGGATCGGCGGGACGCCCCCGCTGACCTGCGACGAGGCCCAGGCCCAGCTCGGCGACGCGATCTCGGTCTACCTGGACGGCGGGGCGGCCGAGGACTCCGCCACCTCGTCGATCGTCGACGTCACCGGCAAGGTCCCGGTCCTGCTGCGGGCCGGCGCGATCAGTGTCGAGCAGCTGAGGGAGGTCGTCCCCGACCTGGAGGCCGGCAGTTGACGCCCACCGCCTCGCTCCACGCCGGGCCGGGCATAGCGCCGTACCTGAGCGTGGGCCCCAGGCCGCTGGACCACTTCCGGATCCTGTTCGTCTGCACCGGGAACATCTGCCGCTCGCCGATCGCCGAGCGGCTGACCCGGCGTGAGCTGGACACCCGGCTGAGCCCCCGGGTGGCCGGGCGGATCCTGGTCGAGAGCGCCGGCACCTGGGGCCACGAGGGCGCGCCGATGGAGGACCACGCCGCGACCGTGCTCGACGAGTACGGCGCCGACAGCGGGGGCTTCACCGGCCGCGAGCTGCTGGACGAGCACGTGGTCGAGGCCGATCTGGTGCTCACCGCGACGCTGGACCACCGCGCCCAGGTGATCTCGATGGGTCACGAGGCGGGGCTGCGCACCTTCACGCTGAAGGAGTTCACCCGCCTGGTGCGGACGATAGACCCGGGCACCCTGCCGGATCCCCGGCGCGGCGCCGACGTCACCGAGCGGGCCCGCGCGCTGGTCCGGGCGGCCGCCGCGCTGCGCGGCTGGCTGCTGGCCGCCACGCCGGAGTCGGACGAGCTGGACGACCCGTACGGGGCGCCGATCGGCATGTTCCGCAACTGCGGCGAGGAGATATTCCACGCGGTCGACCCGGTGGTCACCGCGCTCACCGGCGTCCCCGCGCCGCGCTGACGTCCCCGCGCCGTGCCGACGGCCCGCGGGCGGGCGCCGAGGCGCTGAATGGGGCCGTCCGGCCGTGGTTCGGCGGGCCGGGCGCGGTCGGCGGTCCTACGCTGGGTGACACAGTCCCCGCAGCGCCCGGGAGCCCCGCCATGACCGTCACCGATGCCGCGACCGACCCCACCACGACGACCGGGCGCCCCTGGGTGTCCGAGGCGCTGCACCGGGCCGATCCCCAGCTGGCCGACCTGCTGGCCGCGGAGGCCGAGCGGCGCGCCGAAACGATCCAGCTGCTGGCGGGGGAGAACCTGACCACCCCCGCCGTCCTGGCGGCGCTCACCGGCCCGCTGATCGACAAGTACGCCGAGGGCTACCCGGGCCGCCGGCACCACACCGGCTGCGCGCTGGCGGACGCCGCCGAGCTGCTGGCGATCGACCGGGCCCGTGAGCTGTTCGCCGCCCCGCACGCCAACGTCCAGCCGCGGTCGGCGACTTCGGCGATGCTGGCGGCGTACGCGGCACTGCTGCGGCCCGGCGACGGAGTGCTGGCGATGTCGCTGGAGCACGGCGGCCACCTCAGCTGCGGCTCGCGCGCCAACTTCTCCGGGCGCTGGTTCGCCTTCACCGGCTACGGCGTGCGCGAGAGCGACGGGCTGATCGACCTCGACCAGGTCCGCGACCTGGCCCGGGAGCACCGCCCCAAGGCCATCGTGGCGGGCTCGATCTCGCACCCCCGGCACCCGGACTGGGCGGCGTTCCGGGAGATCGCCGACGAGGTGGACGCCTATCTGATCGCCTCCGCCGCGCAGACCACCGGGCTGATCGCGGCCGGGGTGGCGCCCTCCCCGGTGCCGTACGCGGACGTCACCGTGGCGGCCACCCACAAGCTCCTGCGCGGTCCGCGCGGCGGGCTGCTGCTGTGCACCGCGCAGCTGGCCGAGCGGATCGACCGGGCGGTGTTCCCGTTCAGCCAGGGCGGCGCGGCGATGAACGAGGTGGCCGGCAAGGCGGTGGCCCTCGCGGAGGCCTCCGGGCCCGCGTACCGGGCGTACGCGCAGCGGGCGGTGTCCGGGGCCCGGGCGCTCGCCGGCGGGCTCGCGGAGGCCGGGATGCGCCCGCTGACGGGCGGCACCGACACCCATCTGGTGACCGCCGACGTGAGCCCGCTCGGGGTGACCGGAGCGGAGGCCGAGCGGCGCTGCGCGGCGGCCGGGCTGCTGCTCGGCAAGTGCGCGCTGCCGTACGACCCGGCGCCGGCCGCCGAGGCCTCCGGCATCCGGCTGGGCACGGGCACGGTGACCAGCCAGGGGATGGGGGAGGCCGAGCTGACGGAGATCGCCGGGCTGATCGCCCGGGTGCTCGACGGGGGCGCGGTCGCCCCCGCCGTGGCGCGGGTCCGGGAGCTGGCGCTGGCCTTCGCCGACCGTGGCTGACGGAGGTTCTCCGCGGGTATCCGGATCTCCTACCCGGGAGGGCGAACCGCGATGCACGGTCCCGGCGTCCGACTCAATAAGGTGTGTGCCGTGGCGACGCACCTCGAACCCCGGGAAGGCAGGGGAGTACCTTCGGTACTTCCCCGTTCGACAGTGATGCAGGAGGCCAGTGGTGCGTGAGTATCTGCTGGTGCTGTTCTGCACCGCCGCCGTCACCTACCTGCTGACCGGCCCGGTCCGGAAGTTCGCCATAGCGGCCGGCGCCATGCCGCCGGTGCGCGCCCGCGACGTGCACCGCGAGCCCACGCCGCGGCTCGGCGGCATCGCGATGTTCGGCGGACTGTGCGCGGGCATCCTGGTCGCCTCCCAGCTCGACAACCTGAGCAAGGTGTTCTCCCAGGGCACCGACATCCGCGCGCTGCTGTCCGGCGCCGGGATCATGTTCCTGCTCGGGGTCCTCGACGACAAGTGGGGCGTGGACGCGCTGGTGAAGCTCGGCGGCCAGATGATCGCCGCCGGCGTGATGGTCTGGCAGGGCGTCACGGTGATCACCCTCCCGGTGCCCGGTGTCGGCCCGGTCGCGGTCAGTCCGACCCAGGGCATGGTCATCTCGGTCACCCTGGTCGTCGTCATGGTGAACGCGGTGAACTTCATCGACGGCCTGGACGGCCTGGCCGGCGGCATGGTCTGCATCGCCGCGATGGCCTTCTTCCTGTACAGCTACCGGCTCTGGTACGGCTACACGATCACCGACGCGGCCCCCGCCGTGCTGTTCAGCGTGCTGCTGATCGGCATGTGCCTGGGCTTCCTGGCGCACAACATGCACCCCGCGCGGATCTTCATGGGCGACTCCGGCTCGATGATGCTGGGCCTGATGCTGGCCGTCGCCGCGATCTCGATCACCGGCCGGGTCGACCCGGACCTGATCAGCAACGAGACCGGTTCGCAGACCGCCGCCGTGCACGCCCTGGTGCCGATCTACATCCCGCTGCTGCTGCCGCTGACGGTCATCGCGCTGCCGCTGGCCGACCTGCTGCTCGCGGTGGTGCGCCGCACCTGGGCCGGCCAGTCCCCGTTCGCCGCGGACAAGCGCCACCTCCACCACCGGCTGCTCCAGGTGGGTCACTCGCACAGCCGCGCCGTACTGATCATGTACTTCTGGGCCGCGCTGATCGCCTTCGGTTCGGTGGCCTTCTCGGTGACCAACACCGGCCGCACCGTCGTCCTGACGCTCGCCGGGCTCTGCCTGGTCGGCCTGGTGGTGCTGCTCACCCCGCGGTTCCGGCCGCGCGCCCCGCGGGCGGTGCAGTCGTTCGTCCCCCCGCGCTACCGTCGGCAGCAGAGCGGTCCGATGGCCGAACTGTCGGCGAAGGACAAGCAACTCCTCGGTGAAGCCGGCCGGGACTCGGGCGTGGGCTCCACCGCGGTCGGCCCCCACCACAAGGCCACCGGTCGCCACTGACAAGGGAGTTGAGGGTCCATCGGATGGCGTTCACTCGAATGGCGGATCCGTTGCGCCGTTGGTGTGACAGGTGCCACATATTCATGGTAAAGCTCTCATCAAATAGTTTGTGATACCGTTCACGAGTACCGAGAACACGCCGAAAGACCTGACAGGTGGATGACTTCCGTCCCTGTCGGTCTCCCTCACCGGGCCCGCCGTTCCGATGGGCGGCCCGCGGCGATGCCTCGGTCCGGTGTCACCCGCCACCGCTGTGCCCGTCCCCCGCCACATCGACATGCCGCCGGAGCTGCCGACATGCCGTCCACCGACGCCCGGATCCTCCGAGGCGCCGCGATTCCCACTGCGGCCGCCGGGATCATCGCCATGGCGATCTCCTTCGCCGTCGCCGGGGGGAAGGGCCTGCTCGGCGCCCTCTTCGGCGCGCTGCTCGTGATGGCCTTCTTCGCCTCCGGCCAGTTCGCGCTCGACCGGCTGACCAGGTCGAACCCGCAGATCATGATGGCCGCGGCGCTGCTGGTGTACACCACGCAGATCCTGCTGGTCGGCATCGTGCTCGCGGTCTTCAAGAACACCGATCTCTTCAACCGGCAGGCCTTCGCCTTCACCCTGCTCGGCTGCGCCCTGATCTGGACGGGCTTCCAGGTGCGTGGTGCGCTCAAGGCCAAGACCTTCTACGTCGACCCCGACGCCTCCGAAAAGAAGGGCGACAAGCCCTCCGACAAGGGGCGTCAACAGTGACGAGGCCCAGCTGTCCCCCCAATGAGGGGGGCGGTGTTTATGCCGCGCTGACGGGCTGCTATCGTCCGTCGCAACAACGGAGTACGGGAAGAGGCCAGGTCTGTCCGGACAGCGGACGGATCGCCCCCCGGATCCGCGCATTCTTCGATGATCCCGCTGTGGTGCAGTGCGCCGGCGCGCGGGGTCGGCGAGAAACCCATCAAGTTCCAGTGCCGTTCCGTGGCCGCAGGCCACGCCGACACACCGAGGTTGCCGTATCCATGCGTCACGACGAAGGAGTCCGCGGTGAGTGCTGAACTCACGTCCCTCGCCTCAGGCAGTTGCCACTTCGGGGACGCTGGCTGTGGCTTCCCGGCCCCGGGTCTGAACGAGTTCCAGTTCGAGCCGATCTTCTCGATCGGCAGCGTCGACTTCAACAAGCCGATGCTGCTGTCGATCATCGTCGCGCTCCTGGTCGTCGTGTTCTTCTGGGCCTCCTTCGCCAAGCCGCGCCTGGTCCCCGGCAAGCTGCAGCTGGTCGGTGAGATCGGCTACGACTTCGTCAAGCGCTCCATCGTCCTGGAGACGATCGGCAAAAAGGGCGAGAAGTACGTCCCGATGCTGGTCTCGATGTTCTTCTTCATCTGGTTGATGAACATCATGTCGATCATCCCGTTCGCACAGTTCCCCGTGACGGCGGCGATCGCGTTCCCGGCCGGCCTCGCGGCGGTCGTGTGGATCACCTACATGACGCTGACCTTCAAGAAGCACGGCTTCGTCGGCGGTCTCAAGAACCTCTGCTGGCCCTCGGGCATCCCCGGCTGGGTCATGTTCATCCTGGTGCCGATCGAGTTCTTCTCGAACATCTTCGTGCGCCCGTTCACGCTCGCGGTCCGAGCCTTCGCGAACATGTTCGCCGGCCACCTGCTGGTCGTGATGTTCTCCGTCGCCTCCTGGTACCTGCTCAGCCCCTCCCTGGGCGCGCTGTACGGCTCGGCCTCGTTCGTCGTCGCCGTCGGCCTGACCGCCTTCGAGCTGCTGGTCCAGTTCCTGCAGGCCTACATCTTCGTGATGCTGGCCAGCAGCTACATCGCCGGTGCCCTGGAAGAGGCGCACTGAGCCTGGGCCCTCGGCCCTCCTGAACCACCCCCGGAACGCCCGGTGGCCAATCACCACCGGTACACCATCCCCGCAAAGGACACATTGCAATGAGCATGCTCGCTGAGGTCGGCGTCTACGGTTCCGTCGCTTCGATCGGCTACGGCCTCGCCGCGATCGGCCCCGGCATCGGCGTCGGTCTGATCTTCGGCAACGGCGTCCAGGCGATGGCCCGTCAGCCCGAGGCCGCCGGCCTGATCCGTTCCAACATGTTCATCGGCTTCGCGCTGACCGAGGCGCTCGCCCTCATCGGCATCGTCATGCCGTTCGTCTTCGGCCAGGGCCCCAAGTAATCCCCGCCGTAGACCCTTCGAGGAAGGTCCAGATATGAGCATCGCGGCTCACCTCGCGGAGGAGGGGGAGATCATGAACCCCCTTCTGCCCGCATGGCCCGAGATCATCATCGGCCTGCTCTGCTTCTTCATCGTCTTCGGCATCCTTGGCAAGAAGCTCCTCCCCAGCATCGAGAAGGTGCTGTCGGAGCGCCGGGACGCGATCGAGGGCGGCATGGAGCGCGCCGAGGCCGCTCAGGTGGAGGCCCAGGCCCTGCTTGAGCAGTACCGCGCCGAGCTCGCCGAGGCGCGCCACGAGGCTGCCCGCATCGTCGAGCAGGCTCGCGAGCAGGGTGCCGCCCAGCTCGCCGAGATGCGCGAGGAGGGCCAGCGCCAGCGCGAGGCCATCGTCGCCGCCGGTCACGCCCAGATCGAGGCGGACAAGAAGCAGGCCACTGCCGCCCTGCGTCAGGACGTGGGCTCGCTGGCCACCCAGCTGGCGTCCCGCATCGTGGGCGAGTCCCTGGAGGACCACGCCCGGCAGAGCGGCGTCATCGACCGCTTCCTGGACGAGCTGGAGGCCAAGGCCGCCGTTGCTCAGGGTGCGGCCAAGTGATCGGCGCCAGCCGTGAGGCCCTCGCTGCCGGCCGGCAGAACCTGGAGAGCCTGACCGACTCCACCTCGGTGGACGCGGCCAAGCTCGCCGAGGAGCTCACCGCCGTCACGGCCGTGCTGGACCGTGAGGTGTCGCTGCGCCGAGTCCTGACGGACCCGTCCCGGTCCGGCCAGGACAAGGCCCAGCTGGTCACCTCGCTGCTGACCGGTCAGGTCTCCGGCGAGGCCGTCGACCTGGTCTCCGGCCTGGTCCGCTCCCGCTGGTCGGGCTCGCGCGACCTGGTGGACGCGACCGAGCAGCTCTCCGCGTACGCGGAGATCATCGCCGCGGACAAGGCCGGCGTCCTGGACGACGTCGAGGACGAGCTCTTCCGCTTCGGCCGGGTGGTGAGCGGCGCGCACGAGCTGCGCGCCGCGCTGACCGAGCCGAAGGCCGGAGCCGTCGCGAAGGCCGAGCTGATCAAGAAGCTGCTCGGCGGCCGCGCCAACGCCGGCACCGTCCGGCTGGTCACCGCCCTCGTCAACGCGCCGCGTGGCCGTAGCCTGGAGCAGGGCCTCGAGTCCTACTCGAAGCTCGCCGCCGCACGCCGCGGCCGCGTGGTGGCCCTGGTCACCACCGCGGTGCCGCTGTCGGACACCCAGAAGGAGCGCCTGTCCGGTGCTCTGGGCCGGATGTACGGCCGCCAGGTCCACCTGAACATCGACGTCGACCCCGAGGTCGTCGGTGGCGTCCAGGTGCAGATCGGCGACGAGATCATCAACGGCACCGTGTCGAGCCGCCTCGAAGGCGCTCGCCAGTCGCTCGAAGGCTGAGCACCGAAGCAGCACATCCGACCCTCGGTCGGGAAACCGGCTCCCCAAGGAGCCGGCACATCGTACGGCCGGTTCGGAAGACCCGGCCGAGAGTCGAATACTTGCGGCCCTCAATGGCGGGCCGAGGATCGCAAACTAGGAGAGCAGGGAAGCCTGATGGCGGAGCTTACGATCCGTCCGGAGGAGATCCGGGACGCGCTGGCCGACTTTGTCCAGTCGTACCAGCCGGACGCCGCTTCTGTGGAAGAGGTCGGCACGGTCACTGACGCGGCGGACGGCATCGCGCATGTCGAGGGCCTGCCCTCGGTCATGGCGAACGAGCTGCTGAAGTTCGAGGACGGCACGCTCGGCCTCGCGCTGAACCTCGACACCCGCGAGATCGGTGTCGTCGTCCTCGGTGAGTTCGGCGGCATCGAAGAGGGCCAGACCGTGCGCCGCACCGGCGAGGTCCTCTCGGTTCCGGTCGGCGACGGCTACCTCGGCCGCGTCGTGGACCCGCTGGGCAACCCGATCGACGGCCTGGGCGACATCGCCGCCACCGGTCGCCGCGCCCTTGAGCTGCAGGCCCCCGGCGTCATGGCCCGCAAGTCGGTCAAGCAGCCGCTGCAGACCGGCATCAAGGCCATCGACGCGATGACCCCGATCGGCCGCGGCCAGCGCCAGCTGATCATCGGTGACCGCCAGACCGGCAAGACCGCGGTGGCCGTCGACACGATCATCAACCAGCGCGACAACTGGCGCTCGGGCGACCCGGAGAAGCAGGTCCGCTGCATCTACGTCGCCGTGGGCCAGAAGGGCTCCACCATCGCGTCCGTCCGCGGCGCCCTGGAGGAGGCCGGCGCGCTGGAGTACACCACCATCGTGGCCGCTCCCGCCTCCGACCCGGCCGGCTTCAAGTACCTCGCCCCGTACACCGGTTCGGCCATCGGCCAGGAGTGGATGTACGACGGCAAGCACGTCCTGATCATCTTCGACGACCTGTCGAAGCAGGCCGAGGCCTACCGTTCCGTCTCCCTGCTGCTGCGCCGCCCGCCGGGCCGCGAGGCCTACCCGGGCGACGTCTTCTACCTGCACTCCCGCCTGCTGGAGCGCTGCGCGAAGCTGAACGACGCCCTGGGCGGCGGCTCGATGACCGGTCTGCCGATCATCGAGACCAAGGCCAACGACGTCTCGGCGTACATCCCGACCAACGTCATCTCCATCACCGACGGCCAGTGCTTCCTGGAGTCCGACCTGTTCAACGCCGGCATCCGCCCGGCCGTGAACGTCGGTATCTCGGTCTCCCGCGTCGGTGGCTCCGCCCAGATCAAGGCCATGCGCTCGGTCGCCGGCCGCCTGCGTCTGGACCTCGCCCAGTACCGTGAGCTGGAGGCCTTCGCCGCCTTCGGTTCCGACCTGGACGCGGCCTCCAAGGCCCAGCTGGAGCGCGGTGCGCGCATGGTCGAGCTGCTGAAGCAGGGCCAGTACCAGCCGTTCCCGGTCGAGGAGCAGGTCGTCTCCATCTGGGCCGGCACCAACGGCAAGCTGGACGACGTCCCGGTCGCCGAGATCCGCCGCTTCGAGCGCGAGTTCCTGGACCACGTGCGCCTGCAGCACAAGGACCTGCTCGCCGGCATCGTCGAGACCGGTCTGCTGGCCGACGGCACCGTCGACGCGCTGACCAGCGCGATCGAGGCCTTCAAGCAGGGTTACCAGACCGCTGACGGCAAGCTGCTCTCCGAGCAGGCCTGAGTCCGGTAGCGAGGGAAAGGACGTAACGACCCATGGGAGCACAGCTTCGGGTCTACAAGCGCCGGATCCGCTCTGTCACCGCGACGAAGAAGATCACCAAGGCGATGGAGATGATCTCCGCGTCGCGCATCGTCAAGGCGCAGCGCGCGGTGGCCGCCTCCACTCCGTACGCCGATGAGCTCACCCGGGCGGTGACGGCGGTGGCCACCCGGTCCAACGCCAAGCACCCGCTCACCACCGAGAACCCGAACGCCAAGCGCGCGGCGGTCCTGCTGATCACGGCGGACCGCGGCCTGGCCGGCGGCTACTCGACCAACGCCATCAAGGCTTCGCTGGTGCTCGCCGAGCGCCTGCGGTCCGAGGGCAAGGACGTGGTGGCGTACATCATCGGCCGCAAGGGCGTCTCGTACTACACGTTCCGCGGTCTGGCGATCGAGGGCTCGTGGACGGGATTCTCGGACAAGCCGACGTACGGTGACGCGAAGACCGTGGCGGCCGACCTGATCGAGGCCTTCACGGCCGAGACCGGCGGTGTGGACGAACTCCACCTGGTCTCCACCGAGTTCGTGTCGATGCTGACGCAGAACGCGGTCGAGGCGCGGCTGCTGCCGCTGAAGCTGGACGAGGTCCAGCTCAGCGACCAGACGCCGGCCAAGTCGGAGATCTTCCCGCTGTACGACTTCGAGCCGTCGGCGGAGGGCGTCCTGGACGCCCTGCTGCCGCGGTACGTCGAGAGCCGGATCTACAACGCGCTGCTGCAGTCGGCCGCTTCCGAGCACGCCGCCCGCCGCCGCGCGATGAAGAGCGCGACGGACAACGCCGGCGAGCTCATCAAGTCGCTCACGCGGCTTGCCAACTCGGCCCGTCAGGCCGAGATCACCCAGGAAATCAGCGAGATCGTCGGCGGTGCCAACGCCCTCGCCGACGCTAGCCGCGGGAGCGAATGAGTATGACCACCACTGTTGAGCCGACCACGGCGACGGGCCGCGTCGCGCGGGTCATCGGCCCGGTCGTCGACGTGGAGTTCCCCGTCGACGCGATTCCGGACATGTACAACGCCCTGCACGTCGAGGTGGACAACCCCGACGGCACGGGCAAGAAGACCCTGACCCTCGAGGTCGCCCAGCACCTCGGCGACGGCATGGTCCGCGGCATCTCGATGCAGCCGACCGACGGCCTGGTCCGTGGTTCGCAGGTCTCCGACACCGGTGCGGCGATCTCCGTCCCGGTCGGCCAGATCACCAAGGGCAAGGTGTTCAACGCCCTCGGTGACGTGCTGAACGTCGACAAGGACGAGTTCGAGTCGCAGGTCCAGGTCCGGTGGCCGATCCACCGCAAGGCCCCGGAGTTCAAGGACCTCGAGTCCAAGACCGAGATGTTCGAGACCGGCATCAAGGTCATCGACCTGCTCACCCCGTACGTCACGGGTGGCAAGATCGGTCTGTTCGGTGGTGCCGGTGTCGGCAAGACCGTTCTGATCCAGGAGATGATCTACCGCGTCGCCGAGAACTTCGGTGGTGTGTCGGTGTTCGCCGGTGTCGGCGAGCGCACCCGTGAGGGCAACGACCTCATCGACGAGATGGTCGACTCGGGCGTTCTGGACAAGACCGCGCTGGTCTTCGGCCAGATGGACGAGCCGCCGGGCACCCGTCTGCGCGTCGCGCTGTCCGCGCTGACCATGGCGGAGTACTTCCGTGACGTCGAGAAGCAGGACGTGCTCCTCTTCATCGACAACATCTTCCGGTTCACCCAGGCCGGTTCCGAGGTGTCGACCCTGCTCGGCCGCATGCCCTCCGCGGTGGGCTACCAGCCGAACCTGGCCGACGAGATGGGCCTCCTGCAGGAGCGCATCACCTCGACCCGCGGTCACTCGATCACCTCGATGCAGGCGATCTACGTCCCCGCGGACGACCTGACCGACCCGGCGCCGGCCACCACCTTCGCCCACCTGGACGCGACGACCGTTCTGTCGCGCCCGATCTCGGAGAAGGGCATCTACCCGGCCGTCGACCCGCTGGACTCCACGTCCCGCATCCTCGACCCGCGGTACATCGCGCAGACCCACTACGACACGGCCATCCGTATCAAGGGGATCCTGCAGAAGTACAAGGACCTCCAGGACATCATCGCGATCCTCGGTATCGACGAGCTGTCCGAGGAGGACAAGGTCACGGTTCACCGTGCCCGCCGCATCGAGCGCTTCCTCTCGCAGAACACCTACGTGGCGAAGCAGTTCACCGGTGTCGAGGGTTCGACCGTGCCGCTGTCCGAGACGATCGAGGCCTTCAACTCGATCGCGGACGGCAAGTACGACTCCGTTCCGGAGCAGGCCTTCTTCATGTGCGGTGGCATCGAGGACCTCGAGAAGAACGCCGCCGAGCTGGCGAAGAAGTAATCGCGGCCGGTAGCAGCTGTGCGTGACCGTGAGGGGTGGCCCCCGAGCCTGGGGACCACCCCTCGCGGCACATCGGCTGTGATTCCGGTCAAATCCGTGCCGCCGGTTTCATGCCGGAGGCGCGGGGCCGTTATTCTTACCGAAACTCCCGAGTAATCGGGCGTTGCATGAGCCTAGGAGCCCACGTTGGCTGAGCTGCACGTCGAGCTGGTCGCAGCCGACCGCAAGGTGTGGTCCGGTGCGGCCACCATCGTCGTCGCCCGTACGGCCTCCGGTGACACCGGCATCATGCCGGGCCACACCCCGGTGCTGAGCGTGCTGGAGACCGGTCCGGTCACCATCCGCACGGTGGACGGCGGCACCGTGATCGCCGCGGTGCACGGCGGCTTCATCTCCTTCGCCGACAACAAGCTGTCTCTGCTCGCGGAGATCGCCGAGCTGGCGGACGAGATCGATGTCGCGCGTGCCGAGCGCGCACTGGAGAAGGCCAAGTCGGACCTGGACGAGCACGCCGAGCGGCGCGCCGAGGTCCGTCTGTTCGCGGCGCGCGGCCTCAAGGCCCACGTCTGAGTGCGCCGGACCCCGGCTTGGCGGGGTCGACCGACGGTCCCGGGGACGCGTGAGCGTGACCCCGGGACTGTCGTCGTAGTTGGTAGGTCAGCGCGGTCGCTTGATACGACCGCTACGGGGAACGCGGGTAGCGAGGAGGTGGGTGAGCATGGTCCTCGCGCTTGTGGTGTGTGCGGCGGTCGTGGCCCTGGGTGTGATCGGGCTGATGGCCTTCGCCGTCCGGCGCCGCCTGATCCAGCGGGTCGGCGGCACCTTCGACTGCAGTTACCGGCTCAAAATGCCGGCCGACGCCTCGACGCAGCCCGACCTCGACGAGAACGGCAAACCCACCTCAGCCCCGGTCCCCCCGACCGACGGCAAGGGGTGGGTTTTTGGTATCGGCCGGTACAGCGGTGACTCGATCGAGTGGTTCCGGGTCTTCTCGTACGCCCCGCGCCCGCGCAAGGTGCTGCCGCGCCGGGAGATCGAGGTGCTCGGCCGGCGCTACCCGGAGGGCCAGGAGGAGCTGGCGCTGCTGTCCGGCTCGGTGGTGCTGCGCTGCCTGCACAACGGTTCGCCGCTGGAGCTGGCGATGAGCGAGGACGCGCTGACCGGCTTCCTGGCCTGGCTGGAGGCCGCCCCGCCCGGCCAGAGGGTCAACGTCGCGTAGCGACGGGACTCCCGGACGGGGGTGCCCCCGACCGGAGGCCGGGGGAGGGTCGATGTCGCGCAGCGGCCCGCCGACACGCCCGGGGGCTTCCGAGGCGGGGTTAACGGCGCCTAACCCGGCGGCTACTCTGGCCGCATGGTCAATCTGACGCGCATCTACACCCGTACCGGCGATGACGGCACCACCGCGCTCGGCGACATGAGCCGGACCAGCAAGACCGATCCGAGACTGGTCGCGTACGCGGACGCCAACGAGGCCAACGCCGCGATCGGCGTGGCCCTCGCCGTCGGTGAGCTGCCGCAGGACATGACGGCGGTGCTCGTCCGGGTCCAGAACGACCTGTTCGACGTCGGCGCCGACCTGTCCACCCCGGTGGTGGAGGACCCGAAGTACCCGCCGCTGCGGGTGCTGCAGTCCTACATCGACCGGCTGGAGACGGACTGCGACGAGTACCTGGCGCGGGTGGAGAAGCTGCGCAGCTTCATCCTGCCCGGCGGTACGCCCGGGGCGGCCCACCTGCACCTGGCCTGCACGGTGGTGCGGCGGGCCGAGCGCTCGACCTGGTCGGCGATCGCGGAGCACGGCGACAGCGTCAACCCGCTGACCGCGAAGTACCTCAACCGGCTGTCCGACCTGCTGTTCATCCTGGCCCGGGTGGCCAACAAGGAGCGCGGGGACGTGCTCTGGGTCCCGGGCGAGAACCGCTAGGAACATGCCGAAGCCCCGTCCTCCGACTGCTCCCCCGTGGGAGTCCGAGGACGGGGCTTCGGCGGCTCAGGGCCGGTCGGCCGGGGTGCGGTCGGGGGCGCTGCCGGCGAGGGTCTTCCCGGTGACCACCCGGCCGTCCTCGACCACCACGCCGGCCGGCGGCTGCTTGGGCCAGAGCGAGTAGCAGCCGGCCACGATCACGTTGACCACGGCGGCGATGCCCAGCTTGAGGTACCACTGGAGGAAGGTGCCGAAGTGGGCGGAGCCCGCGGAGAGCGGGACGAGCAGGGTGATCAGGCTCAGCGTGACCGCGGCGGACACGACGGTCCGGCCGGCGATCTGCCACTCGTACCTGGTCCGCTCCGGCCCGTACTTGGGCGAGGGCAGCGGCTTGGGGCCGCCGGCGAAGCGGTGCAGGAAGTGCCGGTCGGCCCAGCGGACCAGCGAGGGGCCGTAGCCGATCGAGAAGCCCGCGTAGCTCGCGGCCAGGGCGTGCGTCCAGCTCGCGGTGGCGCCGCCGCGCAGGTCGAGGACGGTGAGGGCGTACAGGGTGAGGTCCACCACCGGCAGGCCGACCAGCAGCGCGGTGCTGGTGCGGCGCCACCGGAGGAGGTAGCGGGCGGTCAGCCCGAGGCTGAGCAGGATCCAGAAGGAGATCTCGGCCGCGACGATGAGGGTGACGATCACGTTCTGCTCCCGGGCGTTTCGGTGGTGCTTCCAGCCTCGTGCGGGGGGCGTGCCGCTGTCGTCGTCGCGCGGTGCCGGTCCGGCCTGCACCTTTCGATGTAGCGGGCTCCTTCGTGGACCGGAGCCGGGCCGGCCGCCGGGGATGATGTGATGGGGACGTGCCCCTCCCGTTCCCCGCGCTCCCCCCGCGCCGACAGGACCAGCTGATCGCCCTCGCCGGGCTGCTCGGCGGTGCGGTGCTGATCGCCTTCGGGGTGTACGACCGGGCCGACCGGGTGCCGCCGTGGGCGGTGGTGCCGACGCTGCTGGTGATGGCCGGGCTGGAGCTGGTCCGGCGGACCAGGCCGGTGCTCGCGGTGTCGCTCGGCGGGCTGGCCTTCGCGGCGAGCGTGTTCGCCGGCAACCTGGTGGCCACGCTGATCATGTACACCGACCTGCTGTACGCGGCGGTGATCTACGGCACCCCGCGGATGTCCCGGGTGCTGCACCTGTCCGGCGGGGCCACGGTGCTGGCGCTGTCCACCCTGGCGGCGGTCTACGGCGGCACCTCGCTCGCGCTGCTGATCGTCGTGGTCAGCACACTGGTCTTCCTGGGCCCGGTGTGGAGCGGCGACGTGGTGCGCAAGCACCGGCAGGAGGCGGAGGCCGAGCGGCTGCGCGCGGAACAGACCGCGCTGCTCTCGGAGATGGACCGGCGGGAGGCGATCGGCGCCGAACGAGCCCGGATGGCAAGGGAGTTGCACGACGTGGTGGCCAACCACCTGTCGGCGATCGCGATCCACGCCACCGGTGCGCAGTCGGTGGCCCGGCGCCGGAACCTGCCCCAGGACGATCCCCTGGTGGAGGTGCTGGCGGTGATCCGGGAGAACAGCGTCCAGGGATTGGCCGAAATGCGTCGCATGATCGGACTGCTCCGGGACAGCGGCGGGGGAGAGGTGGACGAGTCGTACGCGGCCCCCGACCTGGCCGCGGTGGACGCCCTGCTGGCCAAGGCCCGGGCGGCCGGCCGGGACGTCGGGCTGGACTTCGCGCTGGACGAGCGCGGCGAGCGCGGGGAGGTGCCGGTGCCGGTCGGGCTGGCCGCGTACCGGATCGTCCAGGAGTCGCTGACCAACGCCCTCAAGCACGCCGGGCCCGGACTGGTCAGCCTGCGGCTGGAGTTCGCGCCGGAGGAACTGCGGATCTCGGTCGACAGCCCGTACCGGGGCGGTCCGGGCCGTGAACTGCCCGGTGCCCGGGCCGGGTTGGTGGGCATGGCGGAACGGGCCGGGCTGCTCGGCGGCAGCTTCGAGGCCGGGCCGAAGGGCGGGTACTGGAGCGTGCGCGCGGTGCTGCCGCGCGCCCGGGGGAACGAGGGGCGGGCATGACGATCCGGGTGCTGGTGGCGGAGGACCAGGCGGCGGTACGCGCGGCGCTGGTGATGATCCTGCGCGCCGAGCCGGAGTTCGAGGTGGTCGGGCAGGCCGCGGACGGCGAGGAGGCCGTCCGGCTGGCCCTGGAGCTGCGGCCGGACGTGGTGCTGATGGACGTGCAGATGCCCCGGCTGGACGGCGTCTCGGCGACCCGCGAGGTGGTCGCCGCCGGGGCCGGCCAGGTGCTCGTGCTGACCACCTTCGACCTGGACGAGTACGTCTACGGCGCACTGCGGGCCGGCGCGTCCGGGTTCCTGCTCAAGGACCTGGAGGCGGACACCCTGATCGAGGGCATCCGCACGGTGGCGCGCGGGGACGGGATGCTGGCGCCCTCGGTGACCAAACGGCTGATCGGGGCCTTCGCCCGCCCCGAGCGGCCGGTCGGACCGGAGGCCCGGGCCGCGGTGGGGACGCTGACCGGCCGCGAGCGGGAGGTGCTGGCCTGCATCGGGGCCGGGATGTCCAACGGGGAGATCGCGGCCCGGCTGGAGATGGCGGAGGCGACCACCAAGACGCACGTCAGCCGGATCCTGGCGAAGCTGCGGCTGCGCAGCCGGGTGCAGGCGGCGATCCTGGCGCAGGACCTCGGACTGACCGTCTGATCACCTGTTTCACGTCGGTTGCAGATCACACTCCCGATTGCTATTGCGCGGGGGATTTGGGCATTAGAGTCCCGGAAAAACGAGCGATGCGGCTCTCTGGCGGCGACCCCTGCCCTGAGCCGCCTTCAGGGCCCGCCCGCGGGGCGGCGACGGCATCGGGAGACCCAGCCATGAGCAATGCGTCCAGCAAGCAGATCGCCGTGATCGGTGCCGGCCTGATGGGCGCCGGCATCGCCCAGGTGTCCGCGCAGGCCGGTCACCCGGTGGTGCTGCGGGACGTCACCGAGGAGGCGCTCCAGCGGGGCCTGGCCGGCATCCGCGCCTCCTACGAGAAGTTCGTCGCCAAGGGCAGGCTGAGCGCCGAGGACGCCGAGGCCGCGCTGGGCCGGATCACCACCACCACCGACCTGGGCGCCGTCGCCGAGGCCGACATCGTGGTCGAGGCCGTGTTCGAGCAGCTGGAGGTCAAGGAGGCCGTCTTCCGCGAGCTCGACAAGCTCGCCAAGGACGGCGCCGTCCTGGCCTCCAACACCTCCGCCATCCCGATCACCCGGATCGCCGCCGCCACCGGGCGCCCGGAGTCGGTCGTCGGCGTCCACTTCTTCTCGCCCGTCCCGATGATGAAGCTGGTCGAGCTGGTCCGCGGCTACAAGACCAGCGACGAGACGCTGGCCACCGCCCGCGCCTACGCCGAGGGCGTCGGCAAGGAGGTCGTGGTGGTCAACCGCGACGTGGCCGGCTTCGTGACCACCCGCCTGATCACCGCGCTGGTCGTCGAGGCCGCCAGCCTGTACGAGTCGGGCGTGGCCACCGCCGAGGACATCGACACCGCCTGCCGGCTCGGTTTCGGCCACGCGATGGGCCCGCTCCAGACCGCCGACCTGACCGGCGTGGACATCCTGCTGCACGCCGCCCGCAACATCTACACCGAGACCCAGGACGAGAAGTTCGCCGCGCCGGAGATCATGGCGCGCATGGTCACCGCCGGTGACCTGGGCCGCAAGAGCGGCCGCGGCTTCTACCCGTACGAGGGCAAGTGAGCCGGCGGGGCTGAACGACCGGCCGGGCCGTGCGATCGGAGCATCGTACGGCCCGCCCCGCAGGGCCGGGTGAGTTTCCTCACGCCGGGTGCCGCAGACGGGTGATTTGGGCGGTAATCGAGCGTAGGTGTGGGGCCGACCTGCGTATATTCCCTCGGACGGGTGAAGTTGCTTCAGATCTGGCCAAAACCAGCAACCTGCGGAGCCGGTTCACCGTCAGATGAGGGAACCCGGCATTCCGCCCGGGTCCGGGTGTGGGGCTTCGGCCCGCCCGTATGCACCCCCCGCTCCCGCTCCCGGCACGGCCGGGGCGGACCCGCCCCGCACCAGGCCGTCCAGGCGAAGGAGGAGAGCATGCGCATCACCGGCGACCACACGGCGCTGGCCATCGAAGGCCGCCTCGACGTGCGCACCGCCGCCGACGCGCGGGCCCGGCTGCACCAGGCCGTGGACGGCGGCCTCGGCGACCTCGTACTCGACCTCGGCCGGCTGGAGTTCTGGGACGCCACCGGGCTCGGCGTGATCATGGGCACCCACCGGCGGGCCGGCCGGATCGGCCGCCGGCTGGTGCTGCGCTCCGTCCCGGCCCAGCTGCAGCGGCTGCTGGTGGCCACCAAGCTGCACCGCATCCTGGCCGTCGACGGCGCCGCCGAGGCGCACGGGTTCGCTCTCTAGCTCCCGCGGCCCCACGGCCCCCACCGCGCCGCGCGCCGGGACCGTGCGCCTGCGCACCCCCGGTCCGTCCGCGCAACGCCCCTGGTCAGCGCCGCGGACCGGCCGTCGGCCACGGACCGCTCTGCACGGCCGGGGCCGGATGTGCAAGAGTCTGCCCGTCAGAAGACGGCCGCCGGGGCTGCCTCCAGCCCGGCCGCGGCCGCCACCGGGACGTCAGCCGGGCGGCGCGGGGCGCCGACGGCCGAGCACGATGCGGAGCAGAACGTGGCACAGCCATCCGGGGAGTTCCGGCAGGAGGCCGTTCGCACCCGCGGCGGCGAACTGGTCTCCGGCGCCCTGCTGGTGGGCGTCGGCGCCCCGGACGGCTCCGAGGCCAGGACCTGTCCCGAGGAGTGGCGGCCCCGTCCGCGCCGGACCGGACGCAGCGAGCCCGCCCGCGGTCCGGTCGGCGGCGTCGGCCGCGCGGTCGGCCCGCTCGCGCTCGGCGCCGGGCCCGCCGATCTGCCGATGCTCGACCGCGAGACCGACACCGCCGAACTGCTCGCCCTGCTCGCCGAGGGCCGCTCGATACGCCTGGTCGGCCAGGCCGGCTCGGGCCGCAGCGCGCTGCTGTCGGCCGTCGCCGAGGCCGCCGCCGACCTCGCCCCCGACGGCGTGGTGCAGCTCTGCGGCCACCGCCGGACCGGCGCCGACCTGCTCCAGGACCTCTTCGCGGCCACCCACCACGCCCCCGGATACCGCCCCGACCCCGGGCAGTTGGCCTTCCACCTCGCCGAGGTCGGCGCGATCGTGGTGATCGACGCCGCCGAGCCCTCCGGTGCCGAGCTGGAGGAACTGCTCGCCGCCGCCCCCGGCTGCGCCTTCCTGATCTCCGCCGCCCCGGACGGCCCGCCGCTGCCCCCCGGCTCCCGGCTCCAGGACCACCTGGTGGCCGGACTCTCCCGCTCCGCCTGCCTGGCCCTCACCGCCCGGCTGGCCGGACGGCCGCTGGACGTCACCGAGAAGGCCTGGGCGGTGGACCTCTGGTTCGAGTCCGAGGGCCTGCCGCTGCGCTTCGTCCAGGCCGCCGCGCTGCTGCGCCAGCGGGACGTCTCGGTGGACGCGCTGGTGGCCGCCGAGGACGACCGGATGGACGTCTTCGGGGCCGTCGACGAGCCCGTCCAGGACGAGGACCCGGCGATCCGGGAGAACGCGCTGCGGCTCACCGTCCCGCTGCCCTCGGTGGCGGAGACCGCCTCGCCCGCGGTCCGGCTCGCCGAGGGGCTGAGCGAGCCCGCGCAGGCCGTGCTGCGGCTCGCCGTCGCGCTCGGCGGCGAATGCCCCACCGCGCCGCACCTGCCGGCGCTGATCGACGTCGGGCAGGGCGAGGCCGCCCTCGCCGAACTCGCCGACGCCGGACTGGCGGTGTCCATCGGCGGGCACCACCGGCTGACCGCCGGCGCGCTCGACCTGCTCCTCCCGCACTGGCCCGCCCGGGGCTCCGTCGACGGGGCCGCCCAGCACTTCGCCTGGTGGGTGGGGCACAGCTCGGTGACGCTGGAACAGGTCGCCGCCGAGGCCGAGGTGATGGTCGGCGTGCTGCTCGCCGACCGCACCGCCGGACGGCACGACGCGGTGGTCCGGCTCGCCCGGGCGGCGGCGCCCGCGCTGGCGCTGTCGCTGCGCTGGGGCGCCTGGGAGCGGGTGCTCCAGCTCGGTCTGGAGGCGGCCCGCCGCACCGGTTCGGCGGTCGACCAGGCCTGGTTCCACCACGAGGCGGGCGTGCACGCGATCTGCGTCCGGCAGCCCTCCCGGGCCGTCGCCGAACTGGAGACCGCGCTCACCCTGCGGGCCACCGCGGGCGAGCAGCGCGGGGTGGCCGCCGCACGCCGGATGCTCGACCTGCTGCGCGCCGAGGGCCGGCAGCTGCCGGCCGCCGCGCCCGTCGCGGCGCCCGGCCGCGCCCCGGTGATCCGCAAGATCGCGGCCCGGGTGCCGGCCCGCCTGAAGTCCAGCAGGCGCCGGCGGGTGGCGGTGGTCTCCACCGCGGTGCTGACCCTGGGGGTCCTCGGCGCGGCGGTGGCGATGAGCTTCAGCGGGCCGGAGGAGGTCAGGGGGAAGGACCCGCACAACAACGGTCGGCTGGACGGCGGCGGCACCCAGGACCCGCCGTTCCCGCAGCAGTCCGGCAGTGCCGGGCCGACGACGGCCGGTGCCGGACCGGGCGGTGCGCCGACGCAGGGGAGCAGCCCGGCGCCGTCCGCGAGCGCCAGTGCCTCGCACTCGCCGAGCGCCTCGCCGACGAGGAGGCCGAGCTCCTCGCCGGGGGCGGGCGGGTCGCAGGCCCCGCAGCAGCCGCCCGTACCGGGCCAGCAGCCGCCGGGGCCGAACCCCGGCGGTCCGGGCGCGGGCGGCACCGGCGGAGGCGGCACTCAGCCCGGCGGCGGCACCGGCACCTCGCCGTCGCCGGAGCCGTCCACCACGACCGCCAAACCGAGCTCGTCGCCGAGCGGCTCGGCCGGTCCGACCGGCACGTCCAGCCCGTCGTCCAGTCCGTCCTGAGCGGTCAGAACAGCTTGAGCTTGTCGTCGTCGATGCCGCGCAGCTCGTCGTAGTCCAGCACCACGCAGCCGATACCGCGGTCGGTGGCCAGGACGCGGGCCTGCGGCTTGATCTCCTGCGCGGCGAAGATGCCCTTGACCGGGGCCAGCAGCGGGTCCCGGTTGAGGAGTTCGAGGTAGCGGGTGAGCTGTTCGACGCCGTCGATCTCACCGCGGCGCTTGATCTCGACGGCCACCGTGGCGCCGTCGGCGTCGCGGCAGAGGATGTCGACCGGGCCGATCGCGGTGGGGTACTCGCGGCGGATCAGCGACCAGCCGGCACCGAGCACCTCCATCCGGTCCGCGAGCAGCTCCTGGAGGTGTGCCTCCACGCCGTCCTTGATCAGGCCGGGGTCGACCCCGAGCTCGTGGGACGAGTCGTGCAGCACCTCCTCCAGCGTGATGATGAGCTTCTCGCCGGCCTTGTTCTCCACCGTCCAGACCCCGTCGGCCTCCTTGAGGGCGCACGGCGGGGACATCCAGTTGAGCGGCTTGTAGGCGCGGTCGTCGGCGTGGATGCTGACGCTGCCGTCGGCCTTGACCAGGATCAGCCTGGTGGCGGAGGGCAGATGGGCGGAGAGCCGACCGGCATAGTCGACTGAGCAGCGGGCAATTACGAGACGCACGGTCGACCACGCTAGCCCACCGGGGCCAGTTGATGCGATTCCGCGACGGCTGGGTGAAGAAAGCGCGAACCCGGCCAACATGGAGGTCCTGCGCTCCCGCCACCGCCCCGTCGAGGTCTGGCGCCCCCACCCTCAAGTCGCTACGGTGTGTGACGGCACGCTCGCGGGATCGCTGTCAACGGGGATGGAGACTTCAGATGAACGATCCGACGGGATCCGGCCAATCCGGTGCACCGCAACATATTTCCGAAGCAATCCGCAGGAATGACCGGCCTGCCGCGCCGTTGACTGCCACGCTGTTCTGAGCGCGTTCGGTATCCAGGGCGTCACGTCCCGTGGTGCCGCCGCTGTCGCGAAGGTGCCGGAAACCCCTGTCCCTCGGTGTTCCGGACACCCCATGCGAATCCGCCACCCTCACTGTGAGCTTGACCTACGCACGACCACCCGGGCGCCGCGCGGGTGGACCGCGAGAGGAGAATCCATGTCGCTCGACGTCTCACCGGCCCTGCTGGAGAAGGCCGAGCGGGGCGAGGTCGACGAGCGGGAATTCGTCGACTGCGTCCGCGTCTCTTTGCCCTACGCCTGGGACCTGATCAGCTCGCTGGTCGCCCAGGCGAAGGTCGACGGCACCGACTTCGCCGACAACCAGGTGCCGCCGCCCAGCGAGCAGGCCCGCGGCCAGCTGCTGCGCGCGCTCGCCAGCGACGCCATCCGGGGCGCTCTCCAGCGCCACTTCGGGGTTCGGCTGGCCTTCCAGAACTGTCACCGGGTCGCGGTGTTCCTGCCGTCGGACGCCAACGAGGCGCGGTACGACCGCTTCACCTCGGTCCGGGAGCAGCTGCTCAACCAGTCCGAGGAACTGCGGGACTGCTGACCCCGCCGCAACCCGCTGCGGCGCCGGCCGCCCCCGTCCCCCGGTGCGGGGGGAGGGGCGGCGGCCCGGGCACGTCCCCCCGCCCGGCACGTCCCCCGTCCGGTACGTCCCCCCGCCGGGCCTGTCCTCCGCCGGGCACGTCTAGCCCAGCTGCGGCAGCACCTCCGAGCCGAGCCGGGCGATGTTGTGCAGGGTCGCCTCCTGGTCGCCGCTGCCCTCGGCGAGCAGGGCGAAGCGCCGGATGCCGGTGCGTTCGGCGGTGGCCAGCAGCCGGTCGGCGCACTGCCGCGGGGTGCCCACCGCGTGCAGGTCGCAGAGCAGCTCGGTGTACTGGCGCGGATCGCGCATCTTGCGCTCGCGGCCGTCCACGGTGCGGTGGGCGCCGAGCCCGTACTCGAACCAGCCGGGCATCGCGTTCAGCAGCGTGGACCGGGCCGCCGCGGCGCGGTCGTCGACCTGGGCCACCCCGGCCGCGACGTGCTGCCGGCCGATCCGGCGCAGCTGCTCCTCGCCGCGCCCGGCGGCCAGCCAGGCGGTCCGGTACAGCTCCAGCATCCGCAGCTTGTCGTCGTCCCCGGAGTGCATGCCGAGCAGCATCGGCAGGCCGCGCTCGGCGGCCAGCCGCACCCCGCCCGGCGAGGTGCAGGCGACCACCACGGGCGGCCCGGCCACCGGCCGTCCGGAGGCGGTGAGCTCCTCGCCGAGGCCCTCGTCGTCCCGGCGCTGGCGCGGGAAGCGCACCGGGCCGGTCCGCCCGCCGAGGCCCAGCCAGCTGCTCAGGCCCGGCCGCCGCACCGGTTCGGTGGCCCGCGGCACCACGGCGACCTCGGGGAAGGCGAACTGCGGGCCGTCCGCGCCCACCCGGGAGCCGCGCAGCCAGCGCAGCAGCAGGTCCAGCCGCTCCGGGAAGCCCTTCTCGAAGGCGTCCACGCCGCCGCCGAACACGTCCAGGTCGATCCACGGCCCGCCGCGGCCCACCCCGAGCGTGAACCGTCCGCCGGAGGTGAGGTGCAGCAGCGCGGCCTGCTCGCCGAGCCCCACCGGGTGGCGGGTGGAGAGCACGCTGACCGCCGTGCCGACGCCGATCCGGCGGGTGCGGCCGAGCAGCATCGCGGCGAGCGTGGCGGCGTCCGGGCAGACCCCGTACGGCACGAAGTGGTGCTCGGCCAGCCAGACGCTGTCCAGCCCGGCGCGTTCGGCCTCGACGGCGGATTCGACGGTGCGTTCCAGCGCCTCGCCGTGGCTCTGCCCGGGGAACTGCGCGGACAGCAGGAACAGGCCGACCCGCACCGGACCGGTGGACGGCGGCAGCGCGCCCGCCCGCTGGGGCGCCGGCAGCGGCCGGCCCACGACGGCCGTGACCGGGGGGACGGACGTCAGCGTCGGACCGGGGGCGACCGGCCGGACCCCGAGGGGCCGGCCGCTCTCGGCGCGGGCGCTGGTCTTGCTCATCGTTGGGCCTCCTCGGGTGCGCGCAGGGTCTGCGGGCCCCGCCTTCTCCCCCTGTGGGTATCCGATGTCATGTGCCAATGGCACGCGGAACTCCCGATTTCCCCGATGATCGGGTGGATCTCGGCAAAAACACCGAAGTGCCGGACGGAGCCGTGGTAGTGGCCGTGCGGGGGGCCCGCCCGGCCGTAGGCTGGAACGATCCAGAGCCCAGGAGGAGAGGGAGTCCGCCGTGTCGCCGCGCCGCAACCGGATCAAGAGCGCCGCCCCGCACGAGAGCGCAGAGCCGACCGCCCCGGTCGGCGGTTCGCTGCGCCGCACCGAGAGCTACCAGGGCGAGGACTGGGTGGTTCAGACGGTCGCCGGGACGGCGGGTCGGTTCTACCGCTGCCCGGGCTGCGACCAGGAGATCCCGCCGGGGGTGGGCCACGTGGTGGCCTGGCCGCAGTACGGCGCGGGAGTGGACGACCGGCGGCACTGGCACCGCGCCTGCTGGGGAGCGCGGGAGCGCCGGGCCTCCAACGTCCTGCGAGGCCGCGGCGCTCCGCGGTACTGACGGGTCCGGCCGGGTCCCGCTAGGCGTCGCGCTTCTTGAGCACCAGCGCACCGCCGACCAGCGCCGCGGCCGTCCAGGCGAGGCAGATCAGGAAGCCGGTCCACGGCCCGTACGGCTGGCCGTGCTGCTCGTACACCAGCAGCATCCGCGAGCCCGCGTAGTCGGGGAAGTAGTGGGCCAGGGTCTTGACCTTCGGCACCGCCGAGAGGATCGGCGAGAGCAGGAAGAAGAACGGCACCAGCACGCCGAGCGCGAGCGTCTGGTTGTGCAGCATCGTGGTGACGCCGGCCGAGAACAGGCAGAGCATCGTCAGGTACAGCGCGGCCCCGAACACCGCCCGCAGCACGTTGGGCTCGCCGATCGTGGTGGAGTGCGTGCCGAGCAGCGACTGGCCGACGAAGAAGGTGACGAAGGCCGTCACCAGCGAGACCGCGAGGGCGAGGGCGCCGAGCACCGCCGCCTTGCCGGTGAGCAGGGTGGCGCGCTGCGGGACGGCGGCCAGGGTGACCCGGATCATGCCGCTGCTGTACTCGTTGCCGATCGCCAGCACGCCGAAGACGATGATCGCCAGCTCGCCGAGCATGATGCCGGAGAAGGACGTCCCGGTGGCGTCGAACGGGGACAGGTCGTCGCGGCGGAACTCGGTGAAGTTGTTGTTGGTGAGCAGGGACAGCAGCGCGCCGATGCCGACCGTGACGACGAAGGTCAGCGCGAGCGTCCAGACCGTCGAGCGGACGCTGCGGATCTTCGTCCACTCGGAGCGCAGGATCGCCGGGAAGGACGCCATCTCAGTTCTCCTCCTGCCGTGCGGTGGTGGTCGGCCGGGCGCCGTCCGCCTTCCAGCCGGCGCCCCACTCGGTGGGCGCGCCGGCCGCGTCCCGGCCCGGTCCGTCGCCCGCGTGGTACTCCACCGAGTCGGCCGTCATCTGCATGAAGGCCTCCTCCAGCGAGGCCTGCTGCGGGCTGAGCTCGTGCAGCACCACGCCGTGCCCGGCGAACAGCTCGCCGAGCCGCGCGATGTCCCCGTTGACCACTTCGTGGGAGCCGTCCGGGCCCGGCTCGGGCCGCAGGCCGGCCTCGGCCAGCACGTCGAGCAGCCGCTCGGGCTCCGGGGTGCGCAGCCGTACGGCGGAGCGGGAGTTGCGCCGGATGAACTCCGGCATCGGCAGGTCGGCGAGCAGCCGGCCGCGGCCGATGACCACCAGGTGGTCGGCGGTGACGGCCATCTCGCTCATCAGGTGGGAGGAGACGAAGACCGTCCGGCCCTCGGTGGCGAGGCGTTTCATCAGGTTGCGGATCCAGAGGATGCCCTCCGGGTCCAGGCCGTTGACCGGCTCGTCGAACATGACGATCTCCGGGTCGCCGAGCAGGGCGGAGGCGATGCCCAGGCGCTGGCCCATGCCGAGCGAGAAGCCGCGGGCCCGCTTGCGGGCGACCGGGGTGAGGCCGACCAGGGCGAGCACCTCGTCCACCCGGCGCACGGGGATGCGGTTGCTCTGGGCGAGCCAGAGCAGGTGGTCGCGGGCGGTGCGGCCGGGGTGGACGGCCTTGGCCTCCAGGAGCGCGCCGATGTACTTGAGCGGCTCGCTGAGCTGGCCGTACCGTCTGCCGTCGATGGTCACCCGGCCGGCGGTCGGGCGGTCGAGGTCGAGGATCATGCGCATGGTGGTGGACTTGCCGGCGCCGTTCGGGCCGAGGAAGCCGGTCACCACGCCCCGGGGGACCTGGAAGCTGAGCCGGTCCACCGCGAGCGTCTTGCCGTAACGTTTTGTCAGGTCGTGCAACTCGATCATTCGCGCTCCCTCACTTCCTTGCCAGGCTAGGACAAAGGGGGTATCGCGGCCCGCTGAGTGGGCCCGCCGGGCGTGCCGGAATAGGTTGGACGCATGACCCAGCTCCCCTCCGCAGTGTCGGTCCGCGAGAGCGGTACCGGAACACCACTCGTGCTGCTGCACGCCTTTCCGTTGAACGCCTCGATGTGGTCGTCCCAACTGGACACGCTGCCCGGCCTGACCGGGGACGAAGCGCGCGTGCTCGCCCCCGACCAGCGGGGGTTCGGCGGCACTGTGCTGGGCGCCGACGAGCCCTCGCTGGACCCGGTCGCGGACGACCTCGCGCTGCTGCTGGACGCGGCCGGGATCGAGCGCGCGGTGGTCGCCGGGCTCTCCATGGGCGGCTACGTGGCGCTGGCCTTCGCCCGCCGCCACCCCGACCGGCTGGCCGGCCTGCTGCTGGCCAACACCCGGGCCACCGCCGACACCGACGCGGTACGGGCCAACCGGGAGCGGATCGCCGCCGCCGTCACCGCGCGGGACAGCGTGCGGCTGCTGCTCGACGAGCAGGTTGCGGCCGGGCAGCTCGGGCCCGACTCGCAGCACCTGGTGGAGCGGGTGCAGGCGATGGTCGCCGCCGCGCCGCCGGCCGCCGTCGCCTGGGCCCAGCGGGCCATGGCGGCCCGCCCGGACGCCCTGGACGTCCTGGCCGCCCTGCGGGTGCCGGTCTCCGTCGTGGCGGGCGCCCAGGACGCCCTGGTGGCGCCCGAGGAGGCCGAGCCGATGCTGCGGGCCCGGCCGGACGCCGAGCTGACCGTCCTGCCCGGGGTGGGCCACCTGAGCGCCCTGGAGGCGCCCGAGGCCTTCGACGCCGTCGTGCGCACCCTGCTCGCCCGGGTGGCCGCCGGATGAGCCAGGAGAGCCAGGACGCGGCGGCCTGGGACTTCTCCGCCCTGGAGGTCACCGGCCGGATGCCCGTGACCAACCGGGGCGAGGGCCTGGTCGAGCTCACGCTGGAACCGCTCGGCGAGGACTACTGGATGCGCCCGGGGGAGACCTTCATCGTCACCTCGTACGGCGACTACGGGCCCGGGCACCCCTTCGAGGTGCAGTACTGGCCGGACTCGGTGTCGGTCTGGTGCACCTCCTGGTTCGGCACCGTCTCCGACGACGAGGGCAACCAGCTCAGCAGCGGCTACCAGCGGCCGGACGGCGCCTACCCGAGGTGAGGACCCGCGCCCGACCGGGCCGGAAGCGCCCGGGACGATGACGGCGCGAAAGCCGACAGGCCCTCACCCGGGCGGGTGAGGGCCTGCGGTGCCGCTGGGGCCTGCGTGCGTCAGCGCGACTGCTGGGCGGGCACGCCCAGGGTGTCGTCGGTCGGCAGCGAGGCGGCGGCCACGGCCGCGCCGGTCAGCGTCGCCAGCATCTCGCGGACGTTGGTCAGCTGGGCGTTGATGCTGTCGCGGCGGTTGGTGAGGGCCGCCAGCTCGCGCTCGGATTCGCTGCGGATGCGGTCCGCCTTGGCGTTGGCGTCGGCCACGATGTCCTCGGACTGGCGCTGGGCCGTCTCGACGGTCTGGCGGGCGCGGCGCTCGGCGTCGGTGCGCAGCTTCTCGGCCTCCAGGCGCAGCTGCTCCGCCCGGTGCTCGATCTCGGCCAGGCGCTTCTCGGCCTTGGCCTGACGGGCGGCCAGGTCCCGCTCGGACTGCTCGCGGCGCTTGGCCAGGTTGGTCTCGAACTCCAGCGCGGCCTGGGCGGCCTTGGTGCGGGTGTCCTCGAAGAGGGCGTCCGCCTCCTCGCGCTTGTTCTGGGCGTCCTTGTTGGCCTCGGCGCGCAGCTGGGCGGCGTCGCTCTTGGACTTGTCGACGATCCGCATCCCCTCGTCCTCCGCCTTGGCCTTGCGGTCCTTGGCGTAGTTCTCGGCCTCGGAGCGGACCTGCTGGGCGGCGGCCTCGGCCAGCTCGCGGTGCTGCTCGGCGGCGCGGTGCGCCTCGTCGCGCAGGTCCTTGGCCTCCTCCTCGGCGAGTCGCAGGATCTTCTCGACCCGGGCGCCGAGACCGGCGTAGGAGGGCTCCTGCTCCACGACCGCCGCCTGGGCGGACTGGGTCTCCAGGTGGAGCTCCTCGATGCGCTTCTCCAGCGCACTGATCCGGGTCAAGGCACTGTCACGGTCGGCCACCAGCTTGGTGATCCGCTCGTCGACCTGGGCGCGCTCGTACCCACGGCGCACCAGGTCGAAGCCGTGAGGGGAGTGACTGTCGCTCATGGGGTTCTGGGCTTCCTGTCGTCAAACCGCTGAGGTGGTTGAGGGAATCCTGACACGGTACCGGAGTGTCGACGGCGATATGCCGTTCTCTCACGGACAATGACCGCCAATGTCCGCTCAATCGGGTGGTGCGCTCTTGGAGCGATTGCCACCCGACCGGGGGGAGCCAACTCCGGCACCGGCCTTGGCGCCCCCGTCCTTCTTGGTGCTGCTTCCCCCGTTGGCCTGGGCGACCGGCGCCGGCGCCTCGAACGCCTCCAGGGCGGACAGCACGTCCTGGACCCTGGAGATCTCGGTGTTGATGTCCTTGCGGCGGCGCACCAGCTCGTCCAGCTCGCGCCGGCCCTCGTCGGTGACCCGCTTCGCCTCGGCCGTCGCCTCGGCGAGCAGCCGCTCGGCCTCCGCCTTCGCCAGTTCGATCTGCTCGTCCGCGGCCTCGTCGGCGTCCCGCAGCCGCTTCTCCGCCTCGGTGGAGGCCCGGTCCAGCCGCTCCTCGGCCTCGCTCTCGGACGACCGCAGCTTCGCCTCGGCCTTCTCGATGAGCGACTCGGCGCGGTCCGTGGAGTTGGCGAGCTTGGTCTCCGCCTCCTTCAGCAGGCCCTCCGCCTTGCGGACGGCCGACAGCCGGACCTTGCTGGCCTCCGCGGACGCCTCCGAGGTCAGCTCGCTCGCGCGGTCCTCGGCCGCCGCGACCAGCGCCGCCGCGCGGTCCTCGGCCTCGGCGACGGTGGCCACCGCCTGCTCCTCGGCCTCGGTCAGCTGCTCCTGGGCGGCCGTCACCAGCGCGTCCACCCGCTCGCCGGCCGACTTCATGGCCGCCGCGTTCTCCTTGCGGGCGCGCTCGTGCAGGGCCTCGACCTCGGCGTCGGTGCGCTCGCGCAGCTCCTCGGCGCGCTCGCGGATCGCCGTCGCGTCCCGGCGGGCCTCGGCGAGCAGGGCGTCCGCGTCGGAACGGCCCTTCTCGACCTCGGCCTGACCGGCCGCCTCGCCGGCGGCGACCAGCCGGCCGGCCTCCTTGCGGGCGGCGGCGACCATCGCGTCCGCCTGCTCCTCCGCGGCGGCGGTGGTCGCCAGCGCGGTGGTCTGGGCGTCCTCGCCGAGCGCCTCGGCGTCCGCGAAGGCCTTCTCCAGGACGGACTGGGCGTGCTCGCGGGTGGCCCTGTCGAACTGCTCGGCGGCCTCCCGGGTCCTGGCGTCGTAGTCGTCGGCGCGGGAGTGGGTGGCGGAGTCGTACTCGTCGGCCAGGGTGCGGGTGGCGAGGGCGTACTCCTCGGCCTCGGCCCGCAGACCGGCGGCCAGCTCCTCGGCGTCGGCGATGCCGCGGGCACCCTGGGCCTCGGCCTCGGCCACCGTCCGGGCGGCCTGCGCCCCGGCGTCGGCCCGCAGCTGCTCGGCGGCCTCCTGGGCGGCGCGCAGCTCGGCCTCGGCGTCCGCGCGCAGCTGCTCGTCGTAGGCCAGGGCCTCGGCGCGCTGCCGGCCGAGCTCGTTCTCGGTGGCCTCCCGCTCGGCGGCCAGCTCCAGCTCGGTCTGCTCGCGCAGGGCGGTGGTCTCGGCCTCCGTACGGGCCCGCAGGTCGGCGGTCTCGCGGTCGACGAGCTCGCGCTGCTCGGCGCTCTCGCGCTCCACCAGGCCGCGCAGCTCGGCGGCGTACGCGTCGGCGGACTCCCGCAGCTCGGTGGTCTCCCGCTCGGCCAGCTCCCGCTGCTCGGCGGTCTCCCGCTCGGCGAGGACGCGCAGCTCGGTGGTCTCCCGCTCGGCCAGCTCCCGCTGCTCGGCGGTCTCCCGCTCGGCGAGGACGCGCAGCTCGGTGGCGTCCTGCTCGGCGGCCTCGCGGACCTCGGCGGCCTCCTGCCCGGCGGCGGCCCTGAGCGCGGCGATCTGCTCGGCGGCTGCCTCGTGCATGCCCGCCACCGCCTGGCGGACCTCGGCGGCCTCCTCCTCGGCGACGGCCACCAGCTCGGCGCCCTCGGCCTTGGCGGCGGAGATCAGCTCGGCGCGGTCGGCCTTGGCCTGCTCCAGCTCGGCGGTGGCCTCGGCCCGGATGCCGTCGGCGGTGGCGCGGGCCTCGGACAGCTCGCGGCCGGCCTCGGCCCGGACGGTCGAGGCCTGCTCGTTGGCCAGGGCCAGCTCGGCGGCGGCCTTCTCGCGGGTGGCCTTGGCGTCCTTGGCGGCCTCGGCGCGGCGCTGCTCGGCGGTGGCCTCGGCGCGCTCCAGCGCCTCCTCGGCGGCGGTGCGCTGCTCGGCGGCGAAGGTGTCGGCCTGCTCGCGGACGTCGGCGGCGTAGGTGTCGGCGGTGGTGCGCTGCTCGTCGGCGTAGGCGTCGGCCTGCTCGCGGACCTCGGTGGAGTGCTGCTCGGCGGCCTCGCGGACCTGGGCCGCGTGCTGGTCGGCCGCCTCGCGGACCTCGGCGACGTGCTGGTCGGCCGCCTCGCGGACCTCGGCGGTCTCGGCCGCGGTGCGCTTGGTGAGGTCGGTGGCGTGCTGTTCGGCCTCGGTGCGGACGCGGTCGGCGTAGGCCTCGGCGGTCTCGCGCTGCTGGGTGGTCTCCTGCTGGGCCAGGGCCCGGAGCTCCGCGGCGGCCTGCTCGGCCTCCGTCCGGGTCTGCGCGGCGTAGGTGTCGGCGGTGGTGCGCTGCTCGTCGGCGTAGGCGTCGGCCTGCTCGCGGACCTCGGTGGAGTACTGCTCGGCGGCCTCGCGGACCTCGGCGACGTGCTGGTCGGCCGCCTCGCGGACCTCCGCGGTCTCGGCCGCGGTGCGTTCGGTGAGGTCGGTGGCGTGCTGTTCGGCCTCGGTGCGGACGCGGTCGGCGTAGGCCTCGGCGGTCTCGCGCTGCTGGGTGGTCTCCTGCTGGGCCAGG
>NZ_JBICVH010000012.1:99147-325534 GCF_043198905.1 Kitasatospora sp. NPDC048715
CAGGGCCCGCAGTTCCGCGGCGGCCTGCTCGGCCTGTTCGCGGGCGGCCTCGGCGGCGTCCAGGTGCTCGGAGGTCTCCTCGCGCTCGCGCCGCAGCCCCTCGGCCGCCTCCTCCCGCTCGCGCCGGCTCTCCTCGCGCAGCGCGTCGGCGGCGGCCTCGGCCTCGGCCCGGGCCCGGGCGGCCTCGGTGTCGGCCTCCGTGCGCACCCGCTCGGCGTCGGCCACCGCGGCGTCCCGGACGGAGGCCGCCTCGGCCTGCGCCTCGGTGGTCAGGGCCTGTGCCGCGGCCGTCGCCCCGGCGCGCACCTGCTGGTCGAACTCGGTTGCCTCGCGGCGGAGTTCGGCGGTCTCGCGCTCGGCCGCGGCCCGGTTCTCGGCGGCCGCGGCCTTGGCGGCGGCGAGCGCGTCCTGGCCCTGCTGCTCGGCCGCCTCGGTGATCTTCCCGGCCTCGGCGCGGGCCCGGGTCAGGGTCTGCTCGGCCCGGCCCTGGGTCTCGGCGGCCTGCTCCTGGGCCTGCTCGCGCAGCCGCTCGATCTCCCCGGCGGCACCCGCGCGCAGCTCGTCCGCGTCGGCCTTGGCCTTGCTGAGCAGCTCCTCGGCGTTCTTCGCCGACTCCTCGATCTGGACCACGGCCTGGCGGCGGGCCTCGCCGCGCACCCGGTCGGCCTCGGCGGCGGCCTGGGCGCGCAGCTCCTCGGCCTCGGCCCGCAGCCGGGCCGCCTCGTCCTGCATCTGCTCGATCCGCTCGCGGATCGCGGCGGCGTCGTCCAGAGCGGCGTTCTGGGCCTGCTCGACGGCGGCCTGGGCCTGCTCGCGCAGCCGCTGCGCCTCGGCGGCGGCCTCCGCGCGGATCCGCTCGGCCTCGGCAGCGGCCTCGCCGCGGGCGTTCTCGGCGTCCTGGTCGGCCCGGCCGAGCACCTCCTCGGCGGTCTTGGCGGCCTTGGCGAGGTGGACGGTGGCGTCCTTGGCGCCGGCCGCCCGGCCCGCCTCCTCGGCCTCGCCGCGCAGCCGCTGGGCGTCGGCCTCGGCCTGGGCCCGCAGCTCGGCGACGTCCCGTTCGGCCTGGGCCCGCAGTTCGGCGATCGCCGCCTCGGCCTCGGCCTTCAGCTCGGTGGCCACCGACTCGGCGGTGGCGCGCAGCCGCTCGCTCTCCTCCGCCGCGGCGGCCTTGGCGGCGTCGGCCTCGGCCTGCTTGGTGGCGGCCTCGTCGCGGACGGCCTCGGCCTCGGCGCGGATCGCCGAGGCCTCCTTGGTGGCCTGGGCGACCATCCGGGCCACCTCGGCCCGGGCGGTCTGCGAGCGCTGCTCGTTCGCGGCCTCGCCGTCGGCGACCCTGCGTTCGGCGGCGGCCTCGGCGTCGGCCTGGAGCTGTTCGGCGGCCTGCTCGGCCTGGGCGCGCAGCTCGGTGACCTCGTAGCGGGTGCGCTCCGCCTCGGCGATCACCTCGGCGCGCAGCCGCTCTATCTCGGCCTTGGCCGCGGCGAGCTGCTGCTCGGCCCGGGCCTGCTCGGCGGCGGCCTGCGCCTTGAGCCGGCCGATCTCGGCCTGGGCGCCGGCCAGCTGGCCCTCGGCGGCGGCGTGTGCGGCGGCCAGCTGCTGCTGGGCCTCGCCCCGGGCGGCGTCCACGTCGGCGGCGGCCTGGGCGCCGGCCTGCTGGGCCTGCTCGGAGGCGGCGCGCAGCAGGCGCTCGGCGTCGTTCTGGGCCCGCTGCAGGGCGGCCTCGGCGGCGGCCTGGGCCTCACCGCGGGCGGCGTCCACGTCGGCGGCGGTCCGGGCGCGGGCGTGATCGGAGAGGGCGACGGCCTCCGCACGGGCGGCGGCGACCATCCGCTCGGCCTCGGCGCGGGCCTCCTGGAGCAGCCGCTGGGCCTCCTGCTCGGAGCCGGCCCGGGTCTGCTCGGCCCAGCCGTTGACGTGCTGCTCGGCGGAGCGGCGCAGTTCGGTGAGCTCGTCCTCCAGCTGGCGGCGGCGAGCGGCCAGGTCGGCCTCCAGCCGGGCGGTGCGCTCGGCGGCCTCGGCCATGATCCGCTGGGTGGCGGCCTGGGAGTCGCGCAGCTGGCGCTCGGCGTCGGCGCGCAGCTGCTGGGCCTGCATCTCGGCGGTGCGGAGCATCTGCTCGGCCTGGCCGGAGACGGCGTCGAAGGCGCGCGGCTGGGCGAGCATGCGGCGGGACTCGTGCAGTTTCGCCCGCAGTACCTCCACCTGGTAGGCGAGGTCCTCGGCATGCTCGACTGCCTTGTCCCGCTCCTTCCGAGTCCGACCCATCTCGGCCTCGAACTGGGAGAGGTGATCGTCAGCCTCGTAGCGGTCGTTGCCCCGCACTCCGCGGTCCCATCCATCTCCTGGTCGCGTCCTCGACCGGGCCGGGGCCGGGCTCCGGTATCCCGGGCGCCGGTCCGACTGGTCCTTGCATCCGCAGCCGGTGGACGGCTCCCCGCCATGTCGGGGCCGCCCGCCGCGGTCGTCGGAGTCCGGGGCGCGGGAGCGCGGGGATGCCGCGTTCCCCCGTCCGAGTGGACTCCTGGGCGAACTCTTGCCTTGTGGAGAATGGTGACAGATCCGTCTTGCGACTGTTCAGCCGTGCCCGCGTAATGGACTCCCCTTGCGACGGGCCGACCACCGGAGGGCGGACGGGCCTGTCTTCGGCCGTGCCCGTCGCCTCCGTCCCCCGGAGCCGTCGCGCACCTGGGCATTGTAGTGGGAGCGCACTGCGGGGGAATGGCCGCAGGGGTGTTTTCCGGCTCTTCCCGCCAGGTTACTGACGGGTCATGACCGACGGGCCGTCGGTCGCCGCCGGGGCGGGGCCCGCCCCGGGGCCGGCCGGGAGGGGATCAGTGCTCGTCGTGGCCCTGCTGCGCGGAGGTCACCAGCTCGGTCAGGACGCCCCCGCAGTCCTTGGGGTGGAGGAAGGTGATCCGCGACCCCATCGAGCCGATCCGCGGCTGGTCGTAGAGGACCCGGACGCCCTTGTCCCGGATGGCCTCGGAGTCGCCGTCCACGTCGGCGGTGCCGAAGGCGATGTGGTGCACGCCCTCGCCGTTCTTCTCCAGCCACTTGGCCACGGTGGAGTCGGGCCGGGTGGGCTCCAGCAGCTGGAGGTAGGAGGCGCCGCCGTCGTCGGTGCCGTTGATCCTGAGCATGGCCTCGCGGACGCCCTGCTCCTCGTTGACCTCGGAGTGGAAGACCTCGAAGCCGTAGGTGGCGCGGTAGAACTCGACCGTCTTGTCGAGGTCTCGGCAGGCGATGCCGATGTGGTCGATGCGGGTCAGCACGACGGCCTCCGGGGTGGGGAAGGGCGGTGGGAAAGGTGCATCAAGTGCAGCGCATGGCCCGCGCCGTACGCCAGTACCGGGCGTGCGAGCCTGCTCACACGGCGGGCGGTTCACCCGGAGCGGGTCGGCACGGTGTTGACTGGAGGGTGCCAGTGCGCTCGATCACACCGTCGCTCCGGTGACGGGCGGGTAACAGGTCAGTACATTGAGCGCATCCTCACCTGGCCACGACGTGCGAAGGGGCCCGTCCCATGACCAACACCACCTCTGTGATCGTTGCCGGTGCGCGGACCCCGATGGGCCGCCTGCTGGGCTCCCTCAAGGGCTTCTCCGGCGCCGACCTCGGCGGCGTCGCGATCAAGGCCGCTCTGGAGCGGGCCGGGATCACCGGCGAGCAGGTCCAGTACGTGATCATGGGCCAGGTGCTCCAGGCCGGCGCGGGCCAGATCCCGGCCCGCCAGGCCGCCGTCAAGGCCGGCATCCCGATGAACGTCCCGGCGCTGACCATCAACAAGGTCTGCCTCTCCGGCCTCGACGCCATCGCGCTGGCCGACCAGCTGATCCGCGCCGGGGAGTTCGACATCGTGGTGGCCGGCGGCCAGGAGTCGATGACCAACGCCCCGCACCTGCTGCCGAAGTCCCGCGAGGGCTTCAAGTACGGCGCGATCGCGATGCTCGACGCGATGGCCCACGACGGCCTCACCGACGCCTACGAGAACATCCCGATGGGCGAGTCCACCGAGAAGCACAACACCCGCCTGGGCATCCCGCGCGAGGTGCAGGACGAGATCGCCGCCGCCTCCCACCAGCGGGCCGCCAAGGCGCAGGCCGACGGGGTCTTCGACGCCGAGATCACCCCGGTCGCCATCCCGCAGCGCAAGGGCGAGCCGGTGCTGTTCAGCCAGGACGAGGGCATCCGCGCGGACACCACCGTCGAGGGCCTGGCCAAGCTGCGCCCGGCCTTCGCCAAGGACGGCACGATCACCGCCGGCACCTCCTCGCAGATCTCCGACGGCGCCGCCGCCGTGGTCGTGATGAGCAAGGCCAAGGCCGAGGAGCTGGGCCTGACCTGGATCGCCGAGATCGGCGCCCACGGCAACGTGGCCGGCCCGGACAACTCGCTCCAGTCGCAGCCGTCCAACGCGATCAAGCACGCGCTGGCCAAGGAGGGCCTGGAGGTCGCCGACCTCGACCTGATCGAGATCAACGAGGCCTTCGCGGCCGTCGCCCACCAGTCCATGAAGGACCTGGGCGTCTCCTCCGACATCGTCAACGTCAACGGCGGCGCCATCGCGCTCGGCCACCCGATCGGGATGTCCGGCGCCCGCGTGGTGCTGACCCTGGCGCTGGAGCTGCAGCGCCGCGGCGGCGGGGTCGGCGCGGCCGCGCTGTGCGGTGGCGGCGGCCAGGGCGACGCGCTGATCGTGCGCGTCCCGAAGGCCTGACCGGCCGATCGCTCCAGGGCTGCGGACCGCGAGTGGCGGTCCGCAGCCCCTTTCGGCATTCGACGGCATTGCGCTAGGAGCTCCTGATGATCGATGTCGCCACGCTGGTCGAGCAGGCCCGGGAGGGCCGGCCGCGGGCGGTCGCCCGGCTGATCACGCTGGTCGAGAACGCCGCGCCGCAGCTGCGGGAGGCGATGGCCGCGCTCGCGCCGCACACCGGGCGGGCGTACACGGTGGGCCTGACCGGCTCGCCGGGGGTCGGCAAGTCCACCTCCACCTCGGCGCTGGTCTCCGCCTACCGGCGGCTCGGCAAGCGGGTCGGGGTGCTGGCCGTCGACCCGTCCTCGCCGTTCTCCGGCGGCGCGCTGCTGGGCGACCGGGTCCGGATGCAGGACCACGCCACCGACCCGGAGGTGTTCATCCGCTCGATGGCCACCCGCGGCCACCTCGGCGGGCTCTCCTGGGCGGCGCCGCAGGCGCTGCGGGTGCTGGACGCGGCCGGCTGCGAGGTGATCCTGGTGGAGACCGTCGGGGTGGGCCAGTCCGAGGTCGAGGTCGCCGCCCAGGCCGACACCACCGTGGTGCTGCTGGCCCCCGGGATGGGTGACGGCATCCAGGCCGCCAAGGCCGGGATCCTGGAGATCGGCGACGTCTTCGTGGTCAACAAGGCCGACCGGGACGGCGCCGACGCCACCGCCCGGGAGCTCAACCACATGCTGGGCCTCGGCGAGGCCCGGGAGCCGGGGGACTGGCGTCCGCCGATCGTCAAGACCGTCGCGGCCCGCGGCGAGGGCGTGGACGAGGTGGTCGAGGCGCTGGAGAAGCACCGGGCCTGGCTGGAGGAGCACGGCGAGCTCGCCGCGCGGCGCCGCCGCCGGGCCGCCGAGGAGATCGAGGCGATCGCCCTGGCCGAACTGCGCGCCCGGATCGGCGACCTGCGCGGGGACCGGCGGCTGGCCGTCCTGGCCGAACGGGTGGCCGAGGGCGCGCTGGACCCGTACGGCGCGGCCGACGAACTGGTCGCCGGCCTGACCGCGAGCTGAGACGCGGTCCGCCCCGCCGCGACGGTGGTCGTGGCGGGGCGGGGTGGTGCGGGGCGGCGCTACGGCTTGCCGCGCAGGCCGCGGAGGTGTTCGGCGATGGGGGCGAGGGCCTGGTACATGTCGTCGAGCTGCTCCGGGGTGAAGCGGTCGATGAAGTGGGCGCGGACGCTGCGCACGTGGTCCGGGGCGACCCGCTGCATGGTCTCCCAGCCGTGTTCGGTGAGGTGGGCGTAGAGGCCGCGGCGGTCGCCGGGGCACTCCTGGCGCAGGACCAGGCCGGCGTTCTCCATCCGGGTGATCTGGTGGGAGAGACGGCTCTTCGACTGGAGGGTGGCGGTCGCGAGGTCGGTCATCCGCATCCGGCGGTCCGGCGCCTCCGAGAGCACCACCAGGATCTCGTAGTCGTTGATCGCGAGGTTGTGCGGCTGGAGTTCGCGGCTGAGCTGGTAGTCCAGCAGCTTGGCGACCTCCAGATGGGCGCGCCACATCCGCTGCTCCCTGGCGGTCAGCCAGGGAGTCTCCTCCTCGGGCTGCGGCGGAGGGGTGTCCGCAGTGTCGATCGTGTGCGTATCCATGCTCCCCAGCATAGCCGATTTAGTTCAATCTTGTACAAGTTTACAGACCGAAACGTCGGCCGAGGTCGCCCAGGTTACCGAGCCCGGGGATGTTGGGATTCCCGCCGCCGTGCCCGGCCGTGCCCGGCTGGGACGGCACGCCGCCCATCGGCACGCCCGCCTCGGCACCGACCGCGCCGACCGACCGCTCGGCCAGGAGTTTTTCACTCGATTGCAGCAGCACCTGGCCGGCGCCGATGAACTCGAACTGGTGCTCCTCGCCGGAGGCCCCGCCGAAGCCGGTCAGCCGGCGCAGGCCGCCGATCAGCCCGTGCATGTAGTCGTGGTCGTAGTGGTGGCACGGCGCCGGGCAGTCCGCCCAGCCGACCAGCGCCTGCGGGTCGACCCGGATCGGCGGCTCGACGAAGTGCACCGGCCCGTTGGAGGCGGCGACGAAGCGGCCGGTGCCGATCAGGGTCAGGAAGCCCGGGATGATCGACTGCTTGAGCCGCAGCGTCGGGTCGAAGGCCAGCAGGTTGCCGGAGCGGACGGTCAGGTTGCCCTCGTCCAGGTCGTACGAGTTGAGGTCGAACGCCCGGTCGGCCAGCAGCAGCTTGCCCCGGCCCTCGGCGACCACCCAGTCCGCCGCGTGCATCGGCGAGTTGAAGTGCTGCCCGAGCATCCGGTCGATCGCCCCGGCGCCGACGCCCTTGAAGGTGATGTCGCCGTAGTAGGCGACCATCTTGCCCTTCTGGAGGAAGTACGAGCCGTTCAGGTCGACCGAGAAGGCGTACGGGTTGACGTTGTCGCCGGCCGGCAGGCTGTGGGCGTCCCACACCACCGGTCCGGTGCCGCCGTGGCCGGTCGGCAGCGGGGCCACCGGTCCGCCGAACTGCTCCTGGGCGTACGGCTGTTGCTGCTGGTGCGGCTGCTGGTACGGCGGCGGGGCCTGCTGGCCGTACGGCTGCTGCGGCGGCGGGGGGTAGCCGCCGGGCGGGGGCGGCGGGTAGCCCTGCGACGGGCCGTAGTTCGGCGGGGGCGGCGGGACCGCGAAGCCGGGCTGGGTCGGCTGGTTGTGCGGGGAGCCGTACGGGGGCTGCGGCGGGTGGGACATCAGAGCTTCTCCTCGCTCGCCTGGACGTACACCGCGCCCTGCCCGGACAGTTCCAGCTGGAACGCCTCGCCCGAGCCGCGGCCGATCATGTCGCGCCAGCCCAGCGCCGTGGACAGCTTGTTGCGCACGTCGCCGCGGTGCGCCACGTACGCCTGGGGGTCGACGTGCACCGACTGGCCGGGGACGATCGGCAGCTCGAAGACGCCGCCGTGGGCCATCACCGCGACCGCGCCCTGGCCCTCCAGCTTGGTGGTGAACAGGCCCTGCCCGGTGACCTGGCCGCGGACCATGCCCATCACCCCGCCCTGCGAGCCCATGAACATGGTGGACTGCCGCAGCGTGCCCTCGAAGGCGAGCAGCCGGTCCGCCTCGACGTAGAGGGTGTCGCCGAACAGGTCGATCACGTGGACGTGGTGGCCGCCGTGGCCGAACATCACCCGGCCCTGGCCCTCGACGGTCATCAGCGGGGTGTCCTCGTTGGCCACCCGGCGGCCGATCATTGACATCACGCCGCCCTGCCCGCCGGTGATGTTCGGCGTGAAGCGGACGTCGCCGCTGTACGCGAGCATCGCGCCGCGCTGGCTGAACAGCCGCTGCCCGGGTAGGACCTGGGCCTCGACCATCTTGCCGTTGATCTTCGTGAAGCCCATCAGACGTCGCCCCCGATGGTGACCTTCTCGGAGGGCTGGACGTACACCAGGCCCTCGCCGGTGAACTCGATCTGGACGGCCTCGCCGCCGCCCTCGCCGATGATCGTCGTCCAGCCCGCGCCCGACTTCAGGCTGCGCTGCAGGGTGCCGGTGTGCGCGACGTACGCGCCCGGGTCCACCCGCAGCGGCATGCTCTTGTCGACCCGCAGGATGACGGCCGGCCCGTTGGAGGTGACCGCCGCCCAGCCGTGGCCCTCCACCTTGGTGGTGAACAGGCCGTTGCCGGAGGACATGCCGTTGAGCCCGGTGAAGCTGGTGCCGGTGTGCAGGGTCGACTCGGTGCAGAGCAGGTTGTCCGATTCGACGTACAGCGTCTCGCCGTTCAGCCGGACCAGATTGATCTCGGTGGCCTTGTCGGCGAAGTAGCAGGTGCCCTGTCCCTTCACCTCCATGACCGTCATCTTCTCGCCGGTCAGCCGGCGGGTGACCATGCCGCGCAGGCCGTCCCCGCCGCCGGTCAGTTTCTTGAAGGCCATCTGCCCGGTGTAGGCGACCATCGAACCGTTTCGCGCCTTGACGGCGTCCCCGCCCAATTCGACGGCGAGCACGCGCGATCCCTGGAGTCTGAACTGTGCCACGGCCGCAATCTAGCCGCTGCGGCCGTGGTCCGGGGAGGGTGCGCGGGCCAACTGGTACCGGCCTGCGACAAACGCGCCGGTCAGGCCGGGGCGCGCGCCCCGCTCAGGCTCGGGCGTGCGCCCCCTGTCCGGGGCGCGGAACGGTGCCGGCCGCCTGCTCGACCTCCAGCAGCGAGGCCGAGTGGCGCTCCGCCTCGAAGGCCACCACGCCGCCGCGCAGTCCGAACAGGCGCTTGGAGAGCATGATCCAGAGGACCGCCGCGATGTTCAGCACCAGGGTGCAGACCTTGAGCGCGCTGACGTGGTGGCTCAGCTCGTAGCCCTCCAGGGGGAGGAAGGCCGCGGTGGCGACCACCGTCAGGTACTCGGCCCAGCGCTTGTTCAGCCACAGGCCGACCGCTTCGACGATCTCGATCACCGCGTAGGCGATCAGGGCGCCCGCGACGATCAGCAGGGTGCTCTTCTTGAAGTCGAAGGTCTTGCGGATGGTCTCGACGATCGGGGCGTGTTCGAGGTCCCAGTGGAAGTGGTCGGTGACCGGCCTGAAGACCGTGAGGTTCTCGTCGAACACCCGGTGCACCGCGTCCTGGCTGTTGGAGAACTTCCACACGGCCCAGGCGACGACGATGATCAGCAGCCCGCGCAGCACCCGTTCGACGGCCAGGAAGCGCAGGATGAACAGGTCCCGCAGCGCCTTGCCGCGCGGCACCAGCGGCGCGTCCTCGGCCGGGCCGGAGCCGTGCGGGTCGCCCAGCGCGAAGTCGCCGCAGCGCAGGCAGCGCCAGGCGTCGCCGAGGGCGGTGGAGGCGTGCAGCCGGGAGGCCAGTTCGGGTTCCGTCGGCGCGTAGGTGGTGTGACCGCGCCTGGCGCAGGTCCTGCGGTCCCAGTCGAGCTTGAGCATGTGGCGACTACCCCCGTGTGCGATGCGTCGGCGCCCGGATCGGTGGGCGCGCGGGCAGCAGGATAGGGGTTCCCGGTGACGGGCGGTCGCGCCCGGAGGCGTTCCGGCACACAGCTGTGACAGGGCGGGCGGGCGCTGTGAGATCGGGCACGGTGGCCACCCCCGGCCGGGGGTCCGTACGTGTGCTCGGCGATAATGGCCGGAATGCTTGTGAGTTGCTTCACAAGCGCGCCCGCGCCGCCGACCCCCGTATTGAGGTATCCATCGTGAACAGCAGCGCCGTCCACCGCCTGCGCCTGGTCTCCGGCCCCGAAGGGGTCTCCTTCATCCTGCTGCTGATCTGCTCGGTGCTGAAGCGGACCACCTCGTTCGACGCCGTCCCGGTGATGGGCATGGTCCACGGCGTCCTGTTCATCCTCTACGCGGTCTTCTGGATCCAGGCCTGGCAGGCGCAGAAGTGGGACGCCAAGCGCGGCGTCCTGATGTTCGTGCTCGCGGTGCTGCCCACCGGCGGCTTCTTCGCCGAGCGGATGCTCGCCCGCGAGGAGCGGGGCGAGCCGAAGCCCGCCACCGCCTGAGCCCCGGCGTCATCGTGGACGGTCGACAGGCTGCCGCGGCCTCCTCTCCCAAAGGGCCGCGGCAGCCTGTCGCCGCTTCTTACCGGGGGTGGCTCGGGCCGGTCCTGCCGGCGGTTCGCGCCGGGGCCGGTCGGGGCGTGCCGGGCACGCCCTAGTTGACGTTCACCGCGCTCCAGGCCGCGGCGACCGTGTTGTACTCGGTGCTGCTCGCGCCGTACAGGTCGGTGGCGGCCTTCAGGGTCGCGGTGCGGGCGGCCTTGTAGTTGGTGGTGGAGGTCATGTAGACGGTCAGGGCGCGGTACCAGATCGCGGCCGCCTTGGTCCGGCCGATGCCGGTCACCGTCGAGCCGTTGGACGTCGGGCTGTTGTAGCTGACCCCGTTGATGACCTTCGCCCCGCTGCCCTCGGCGAGCAGGAAGAAGAAGTGGTTGGCGACGCCCGAGGAGTAGTGGACGTCCTTGTTGCCGACGGTGGAGGACCAGTTGTCGGCCGAGGCGCCGTCCTTGGAGGGCTTGTCCATGTAGCGCAGCGGGGTGCCGTTGCCGTTGATGTTGAGCTTCTCGCCGATGAGGTAGTCCGGCGGGTCGGCCGGGAGGTTGGCGGACCACTCGACCATGGTGCCGAAGATGTCCGAGGTGGCCTCGTTGAGGCCGCCGGACTCGCCGGAGTAGATCAGGCCGGCGGTGGCGGAGGTGACGCCGTGGCTCATCTCGTGGCCGGAGACGTCGATGGCGGTCAGCGGGTGGGTGTTGCTCGCGCCGTCGCCGTAGGTCATGCAGAAGCAGGAGTCGTCCCAGAACGCGTTGACGTAGTTGGTGCTGTAGTGGACGCGGCTCGCGGCGCCGACGCCGTTGTTCTTGATGCCGTTGCGGCCGAAGGTGTTCTTGTAGTAGTCCCAGGTCGCCGCGGCGCCGTACTGGGCGTCGACCGCGGCGGACTCGCGGTTGGAGGGCGTGCCGTTGCCGAAGCTGTTGGTGGTGTTGCTGAAGAGCGTTCCGCTGCCCGAGGTGCCGCCCTTCAGGTCGGTGGTGGACTGGTTGCCCCGGGAGGCGTCCTTGAGCTGGTAGTTCGAACCGCTCTGGGTGGTGGTCAGCGTGACGGTGCCGACGTTGACGCCCTTGCCGGTGCCGGTGGCGGTCTGCACCTTCTCGTCGCTGGCGAGCACCTGGCCGGTGGCGGCGTCGGTGATCACTTCCTGGCGGCTCGGGGTGCCGTCCGAGCGCTGGCCCGAGACCACCGTGCGGTGGGCCAGGCGCGGGGTGCCGTCGGCGGCCCAGACGATCAGCTCGGGAGCGCCGGCGCCGTCGACCCGGCTGAGCGCCGCCTCGTCCGCGTCGGCGGTGATGCCGACGGTCGCCCGCACCGCGGCGGTGGCCGCCTCGGCGGCCTGCGGCGCGGCGAGGCCCGGGGTGAGGCTGGGCACCGACAGCCGGCCGGCGAAGGCCTGGTCGACGGACTTCACCGAGCCGTCGGCCTTCTGGTGGACGACCAGGTCGCCGCCGATGACCGGCAGGCCCGCGTAGGTCCGGTCGTACCGCAGGTGGCGGGTGCCGTCCTTGTCCACCACGACGTCCTTGGGCACCAGCTTCTCCTGGCCGCCGAGGGCGAGGGCCTGGGCGACCGGGGCGCTCTGCCCGGAGGCCAGCGCCAGCAGCGCGGACTGCTGCTGGGCCGGCGAGGGGGCGGCGGCCTGGGCGGGGGCGGCGGCGATCTGGATGACGCCGGCCAGCAGGGCGGTGGCGGAGAGTACGGCTCCGACAGTCAGCTTTCGCTTCACGTGCGGGGGTTCCTTCCACGAGACCCGCGGGTGCGTGCGGGTGCGCCGCGTACCGGGGCGCCGGGGTTGGCGCCTTGGGGCGGTAGGGCGCGGACGTGCCGGTCCCGTGCGGTTCCTGACGCTCCGCCGGGTGTGGGTGGGGGCGGCGGAGGGTCGGACGGGACTTGGTCAGAAGCATGACAATCGTTGGCAGGGATGGACAGGGTGCCTCCGGGGATTGGCCAGGAACCGCCAATCCCGGTACGGATGGTTCGGTTGCCGCCCGCTGCCCGGTTTCGGCGGTTCGTCCCCCTGGCGGGACTCCGCCAGCCGCCCGGCCTTGACAGCCCTCCGCAACGGCCGGACGCCCGGGCCCTCCCCATGGAGGTCCCGGGCGTCCGGTGCGCCTGTGCGGTGCGTCAGTTGACGTTGACGGCGCTCCAGGTGGCGGCGACGGCGCTGTACTCGGCGCTGCTCGCGCCGTACAGGTCGGCGGCGGCCTTGAGGGTGCCGGTGCGGGCGCCCGCGTAGTTGGTGGTGGAGGTGAAGTAGGTGGTCAGCGCGCGGTACCAGATCTGCGCGGCCTTGTCCCGGCCGATGCCGGCGAGGGTCGAGCCGTTGGAGGTCGGGCTGTTGTAGCTGACGCCGTTGATCGTCTTGGCGCCGCTGCCCTCGGACAGCAGGTAGAAGAAGTGGTTGGCGACGCCGGACGAGTAGTGGACGTCCTTGTTGCCGACGGTGGAGGACCAGTAGTCGGCCGAGGCACCGTCCTTGGACGGCTTGTCCATGTAGCGCAGCGGGGTGCCGTCGCCGTTGATGTTGATCAGCTCGCCGATGAGGTAGTCCGGCTTGTCGGCGGGCAGGTTGGCGTAGAACTCGACCATGGTGCCGAAGATGTCCGAGGTGGCCTCGTTGAGGCCGCCGGACTCGCCCGAGTAGTTGAGGTTGGCGGTGGCGGAGGTGACGCCGTGGCTCATCTCGTGGCCGGCCACGTCCAGCTCGGTCAGCGGGTGGGTGTTGCTCGTGCCGTCGCCGTAGGTCATGCAGAAGCAGGAGTCGTCCCAGAACGCGTTGACGTAGTTGGAGCCGTAGTGGACCCGGCTCGCGGCGCCGACGCCGTTGTTCTTGATGCCGTTGCGGCCGAAGGTGTTCTTGTAGAAGTCCCAGGTCGCCGCGGCGCCGTACTGGGCGTCGACCGCGGCGGACTCCGCGTTGGAGGCCAGGCCGTTGCCGAAGCTGTTGGTGGTCTTGGCGACCAGGGTGCCGGAGCCGGAGGTCTTGCCCTTCAGGGTGTAGGTGGCCTGCCCGCCGCGGCTCGCGTCCTTGAGCTGGTAGCTCGAACCGCTCTGGGTGGTGGTCAGCGGGACGGTGCCGACGAAGACGCCCTTGCCGGTGCCGGAGGCGGTCCGGACCTGCTCGTGGCTGGAGAGCACCTGGCCGCTCGCCGCGTCGGTGACCAGCAGCTGGCGGCTCGGGGTGCCGTCGGCACGCAGGCCCTCGACCGTGGTGCGGTAGGCCAGGCGCGGGCTGCCGTCGGCGGCCCAGACGACCAGTTCGGCCTTGCCGGCCTGGTGGACCTCGGTCAGCGGGGACTCGTCCTCGTCGGCGGCGATGCCCACGGTGGACTGCACGGCGCCGGTCGCCTGGGCGGCGGCCTGGTCGGCGGGGATCTGCGGGGTGAGGCTCGGCACCGCGAGGGTCGCGCCGGTCGCCTTGTCCACGGAGGTGGTCGAGCCGTCGGCCTTCTGGTGCACCACCAGGTCCCCGCCCAGGACCGGGAGGCCGGCCAGGGTGCGCTCGTAGCGCAGGTGGCGGGTGCCGTCGGCGTCCACCACGGCGTCCTTGGCCACCAGTTGCTCCTGGCCGCCCAGGGCCAGGGCGTGCGCCACCTTGCCGGCCTGGCCGTTCGCCAGGGCGATCAGGTCGGCACGCTGCTGCGCGCCCTGGGACTGCGGGGCGGGGTCCGCGACGGCCACGGCGCTCACCTGGACGACGCCGGTGATCAGGGCGGTGGCGGAGAGTACGGCGACTGCGGCGAGCTTTCGCTTCACGAACGAGTCCTTCCGGGAAACCGCGAACGGACGCGGTCGCGCGGCGTTCCGGGGGGCCGGGCCGGCACCTGAGGGGCGGAACGAGCGCTGACGTGCAGGTCCCCGTGCGGTCGGAGCGGCTGTGCCACCGGTGGGTGGGGGTGGTGGCTACCGAACGGGGTTGGCCGAAAGCATGACAATCGAGCAAATCAAATGACAGGTCTTGCTCATGAATTGGCCAAGTCCCGCCACGGCCGGGGAATGTGAACGGGCGGACGAAAGGGGTGAATCGCCCGGCCTCGCAGCGGGTTGCTGTCCGAACCGAGGCCTGGTGGCACGGCGCCGGGCCGATCGGGGGTCAACCCCGGTGCGCCGGGAGCCCGTTGTCGCGCGTTCACATCGACGCAATGTCCTGGTATGGACCTGGCCGTCCGATTGGCGGGTTCCCGCCACGTGTTGCGCTTGTCCACCATCAGGACGCCTGGTAACACGCGTCCCGTCCGCCGGTACGGTAAGGAGGTGGCCAAGCCCCTCGCTCTCGACTTCGACCCGATCGCCCGCGCCGACGAGCTGTGGACCCGCCGCTGGGGCGCAGTCCCCTCGATGGCGGCGATCACCTCGGTCATGCGCGCCCACCAGATCCTGCTCTCCCGGGTGGACGCGGTGCTCAAGCCGTACGGGCTGACCTTCGCCCGCTACGAGGCCCTGGTGCTGCTGACCTTCAGCCGGACCGGCGAGCTCTCGCTCTCCAAGATCGGCGAGCGGCTCATGGTCCACCCGACCAGCGTCACCAACACCGTCGACCGCCTGGAGCGGGCCGGTCTGGTCGCCCGCCGGCCCAATCCGCTGGACGGCCGCGGCGTGCTGGCCACGATCACCGGGCGCGGCCGCGAGGTGGTCGAGGAGGCGACCGGGCGGCTGATGGCGATGGAGTTCGGGCTGGAGGAGTACGGCGAGGAGCAGTGCCGCCAGGTCTTCGATCTGCTCAGGCCGCTGAGGGTGGCCGCCGGCGACTTCACCGATCCGGGCGAGGGGGCTGCGAAGGGGACGGCGTGAGGGCGGCTACCCTCGTTGGAGCGGTGCGCGGATCCGGGCGTACCGGCCGATGCCGCCGAGCGACGCGAGGAAGATCATGAAGGCGACCCCCCTGCTGGGCTGGTACCGGGCCCTGGCCGTTGCGACCGGTGTGGCGCTGCTGGTGTTCTGCGGCTTCATGGTCGCGAAGTACGGCTTCGGCGCGGCCGAGGACGTGACCACGTACGTCGCGATGCTGCACGGCTACCTCTACATCGGGTACTTCGTGGTGACCTTCCTGCTCGGGCAGAAGCTGAAGTGGCCGATGGGCCGGCTGGTGCTGACCCTGGCGGCGGGCTGCATCCCCTTCCTCTCCTTCGTCTTCGAGCGCAAGGTGGCCCGCGAGGCCGCCGAGAAGCTCCCGGCGGGCGGCGCCGCCCGCCAGCCGGCCGGGGTCTGAGCCCCGCCGCCCGCGCCGCCGAGAGCGCCCCTCCCCGATCAAGGGGGAGGGGCGCTCTCGGCGTTTCGTGGGCCTTCGGAGTGGATTCCGGGCCGTGCGGGCGGTCGTCCATCGACAAGTACTAGGACGTCCGAGTAAATTGTTAGGACGTCCTACTAGTTGTGCCGCCCGTCGCCGTGGCGGCCGTACGGAGCGGAGTTCGGGGTCATGGACGCCGAGGAGATCGAGCGCGGCCGGCAGCGTTGGCAGCAGCGGTACGACAAGGCCCGCAAGCGGGACGCGGACTTCACCACCCTCTCCGGTGACGAGGTCGAGCCGGTCTACGGCCCGCCCGCCGGGCAGGCCCACGAGGGCTTCGAGCGGATCGGCTGGCCGGGCGAGTATCCGTACACCCGCGGCCTGCACCCGACCGGCTACCGGGGCCGCACCTGGACCATCCGCCAGTTCGCCGGCTTCGGCAACGCCCAGCAGACCAACGAGCGCTACCGGATGATCCTGGACGCCGGCGGCGGCGGCCTCTCGGTCGCCTTCGACATGCCCACCCTGATGGGCTACGACTCGGACGACCCGAAGTCGCTCGGCGAGGTCGGCCACTGCGGCGTGGCCATCGACTCGGCCGCCGACATGGAGGTGCTGTTCGACGGCATCCCGCTCGGCGAGGTCACCACCTCGATGACGATCAGCGGCCCGGCCGTGCCGGTCTTCTGCATGTACCTGGTCGCCGCCGAGCGCCAGGGCGTGGACCCGGCGGTGCTCAACGGCACCCTCCAGACGGACATCTTCAAGGAGTACATCGCGCAGAAGGAGTGGCTCTTCGCCCCCGAGCCGCACCTGCGCCTGATCGGCGACCTGATGGCCTACTGCGCCGAGGGCATCCCCGCGTACAAGCCGCTGTCGGTCTCCGGCTACCACATCCGCGAGGCCGGGGCGACGGCCGCGCAGGAGCTGGCGTACACCCTCGCGGACGGCTTCGGCTACGTCGAGCTGGGCCTGTCCCGCGGCCTGGACGTGGACGTCTTCGCGCCCGGCCTGTCCTTCTTCTTCGACGCGCACCTGGACTTCTTCGAGGAGATCGCCAAGTTCCGCGCCGCGCGCCGGATCTGGGCCCGCTGGATGCGCGACCGCTTCGGTGCCAAGACCGACAAGGCGCAGTGGCTGCGCTTCCACACCCAGACCGCCGGCGTCTCGCTGACCGCGCAGCAGCCGTACAACAACGTGGTCCGCACCGCCGTGGAGGCACTGGCCGCGGTGCTCGGCGGCACCAACTCGCTGCACACCAACGCCCTGGACGAGACCCTGGCGCTGCCCTCCGAGCAGGCCGCCGAGATCGCCCTGCGCACCCAGCAGGTGCTGATGGAGGAGACCGGCGTCGCCAACGTGGCCGACCCGCTGGGCGGTTCCTGGTACGTCGAGGCGCTGACCGACCGGATCGAGCAACAGGCCGAGGCGATCTTCCAGCGGATCCTCGACAAGGGCCGCGAGGACCACGAGATCGGCCCGATCACCTCCGGCATCCTGCGCGGCATCGAGGAGGGCTGGTTCACCGGGGAGATCGCCGAGGCGGCCTTCCAGTACCAGCAGTCGGTGGAGAAGGGCGACAAGCGCGTGGTCGGCGTCAACTGCCACCCGCGCAGCGTCACCCCCGAGCTGGAGATCCTGCGGGTCAGCCACGAGGTCGAGCGCGAGCAGGTCCGGGCGCTGGGCGAGCGCAAGGCGGCCCGGGACGAGGCGGCCGTCCGCGCCGGGCTGGACGCCATGCTGGCGGCGGCCCGCTCGGGCGAGTCGATGATCCCGCCGATGCTGGACGCGGTGCGCGCCGAGGCGACGCTGGGCGAGATCTGCAACGCGCTGCGGCAGGAGTGGGGGACGTACCAGGAGAACGCGATGTTCTGAGGCCGAGGCCGCGGCCGGAGCGGAGCCGCCGTACGGGACCGGGATCCCGTACGGCGGCTCCGCCGTGCGCTCAGCCGGCGAGCAGCGGTCCGAGCAGCAGGTCGGTGAAGCGGCGGGTCCACTCCGGGGTGATCGGCTCGCCGCTGACCAGGACGCGGTGCTCGACGGTGCCGGCGATGGTGTCGAAGATGATGTCGACCTCCTCGCGGGCCGAGTCGGCGTCGCAGTCCGCCCCGAGTTCTCCGCGTGCCTGGGCGGCCGCCCGGCCCTGGCGGACCAGCCGCTTCTGCGGATCCACGATGGACTCGCGGATCCGGCGCCGCAGCTGGCGGTCGCGGGTCCCCTCGGCGAACAGCGCGAGCAGCGCGGCCTGGGTCTCCGGGCGGGCCAGCAGATCGGCGAACTGGGCCACCACGGCCTCGATGTCGGCCCGCAGGCTGCCGAGGTCGGGCATCACCAGGTCGTCGAAGAGGGTGGCGACGGCGTCCACCACGAGCTCGTTCTTGGACGGCCAGCGGCGGTAGAGGGTGGTCTTGGCGACCCCGGCGCGGCTCGCCACGTGGCCCATGGTCAGTCCGCCCCAGCCGAGTTCGGCCAGCGCCTCGCGGGTGGCGTCGAGGATCGCGCGGTCGGCGGCGGCGCTGCGGGGGCGGCCCTTGGCCCGGGCGGCGCCCGCGGGTTCCGGGGTGGCGGCGGCCCGGTGGGGGGCCGCGCCGGCCGGGTCGGGGCAGGTCCGGGCCGTGGGCTCGGCGCGCTCCACGCTGTCCGGGCTCGCTGGGGGCTGGGCGGCCGGCACCGGGCCTCCTCGCGCTTTACTGGTAAGTAACTTGGGTGGGGTTGGTAACGGTAGCGACTGTTCGCCCGTTCGGGCAGCGGGGCGGCCCGGGAAAGTGGGGCAGGTCACGTCCCCGAACCGCCGGTGGGGCTTGCGGGCGGGGCACCGGCTCCAGTTACGCTACGACTCGTAGCGAAAGCAGTGACAACCAGGCGCCGCGTCCCGTGGGACGGGAGCGGCGCGGGCGCGGGTGGGGATCCGCGCCGAACGGTCCAGGCTACCGGGGGAGCGGCACCGCGCCCGGAATTCCGCGCCGCGCGGTCCGCGCGGGGCGACTTTCCGGAGGATGGTGCCCGCGAGCAGCGCGGACGGGGGAGGATGGTGCCATGCAGCCACGGAATTCGCGTCTCAACAGCTCCGCCCTGCGCGGCGCGGTCGACCTCGCCGCAGTGAAGGCGGCCGGCGAAGCCGCCCAGAAGGCCGAGCAGGCCCGGGCCGAGCGGGCCCGACAGGCGGCCGCCGCCGATTCGGCCGGAGCCGCCCCCGCCCAGTCCGCCCACCAGCTCGTCATCGACGTCACCGAGGACACCTTCGAGACCGAGGTCGTCCAGCGCTCCACCGAGGTGCCGGTCGTCATCGACTTCTGGGCCGAGTGGTGCGGGCCCTGCAAGCAGCTGAGCCCGATCCTGGAGGACCTGGCCGAGGAGTACGCCGGCCGCTTCGTGCTCGCCAAGATCGACGTGGACGCCAACCAGCTGCTCTCCCAGCAGTTCGGCATCCAGGGCATCCCGGCCGTGATGGCCGTGGTGGCCGGCCAGCTGGTGCCGCTGTTCCAGGGCGCGGAGAGCGCCGCCAACATCCGCAAGATCCTGGACCAGCTGATCCTGGTCGCCGAGCAGCGCTTCGGCGTGGCCGGCGGCGCGGCCGTCCCGGGCGGGGCCGAGGCCGCCGCGCCGCAGCGTCCCGAGGACCCGGCGCTGTCCGCCGCGCACGACGCGCTGGACTCCGGTGACCTGGGCGGTGCCATCCGGGCGTACCAGAACGTGCTGATCGAGCAGCCGGGCAACACCGAGGCCAAGCTGGGCCTGGCCCAGGCCGAGCTGCTGAAGCGGATCGAGGGCCTGGACCTCCAGGCCGTCCGGGCGGCCGCCGCCGCCGACCCGAAGGACGTCGAGGCCCAGCTCAAGGCGGCCGACCTGGACCTGGTCGGCGGTCACGTCGAGGACGCCTTCGGGCGTTTGGTGACCACCGTCGGGCGGACGGCCGGTGAGGACCGGGACGCCGCCCGGCTGCGCCTGCTGGAGCTGTTCGAGGTGATCGGCGTGGAGGACCCGCGGGTCGTCGCGGCCCGTACGGCGCTGGCGCGCGTGCTGTTCTGAGTCCGGATCAGGCCCGCCGTCTGGCACGGCGGATGACCTGCGGTGTCGCTGGGGATTTGGCGACAATCCGGTCAACCGAACAGAGGTTTACCAAATCTTGATTTCACCCGCGGGTGGTCACCATGTGTGACCACCCGCGGGTGTTTCGCTGGTGTTTCCGGCGGATTTCGCCATCACGATTCCTTCAAGGCGTCACACAGGGTGCGGCTCGGGTCGATTTCATGATCAACGTCACCTGATGTTGCATTACCCGTCAGTAAGGAACCTCTTGTGCTTCGCCCTGGATTCAAGCACGATCGGCCACGCCCGGTCCCAGACTCCACCTCCGCCGACCCCGGTCGGCCACGCGGAGCGCGGGATCCCCACCGGGTGATCCGCCGGCCCCGGCCGGCGGGAGGGAGGGCAGGGGGGTATCCGCGGTCCCACGGCGGTTCCTGTCCTTCGACCGGCCGCGCGGCCCTGCGCGGTCGCTGGTTGTCGCTCGGGGGTGATCGCCGATGTCGTCGGTCCTGCCCGCCGCCCCGCAAGGTCGGCCGGTGCTCGGACGGGACGCCCGCTGCACGCGGGTCGCTCCCGCGTCCGACGACGCCCAAGGCGCTCTCCGCTACCGAGGACGTAGCTCTCTCCCATCCCAGGCCCCCACCGGTGCGGGACGCACCGCCGGGGAGCCGGAGATGTACGTCCTAGAAGGAGGACTCGCATGTCCCAGACCTACGGCAAGACCCGCTGGAAGCGCTTCGCCCTGGTGATGGTGCCGAGCGTCGCGGCCACCGCGATGGTCGGCATCTCGATCGCCAACAACGCGCTGGCGGCTTCGTTCAGCGTGTCCGGCCAGAGCTTCAAGGTCACCACGCCGGAGCTGCACGGCAAGAACTTCGCCCAGTTCGGCTCGATCGACGCGGAGACGAACGGCACTCCGCACCCGGTCGCCGTCTCGGCCTTCGACGAGGCCACCATCAAGGGCCTCTGCCAGTCGGTGGTGACCGACCCCAACGTCATCCCCCACCTGCCGTGGAAGCTGCCCAAGATCGTCCTGCGCCTGGAGGCCGGCAACAGCGACGACGTCAACAAGCAGGTCTACGCCAAGAACCTGCTGATCGACCTCGACCAGCTGAACGCCGACGCCGAGTTCACCAACATCAACATCGGCCAGGACGCCTCGACCCTCAAGGGCTCGGCCACCCAGGGCTGGCAGTCCAAGCTCGGCGGCCTGCCGTCCGGGCAGACCGGCTTCGCCCAGGCCGCCGAGAAGGCCGACCTGTACAACGTGCAGCAGACCGCCTGGGCCACCTCGGCCGGCACCTTCAAGCTCCAGGGCCTGAAGCTCGCGCTGCACACCGACGGTTCCGGCGAGTGCTACTAAGCCGCTGACGGCGGCGGACCGGGCCCGGTCCGCCCGCCACGGCACCTGCGGGACCGGGGACGGTGCGTGCGCCGTCCCCGGATCCCGTGTCTCGTCCATCCCCTCGTTCACACCATCGAGGAGCTGCACCGTGTCCAGCGCCCTTGCCTCCTACCGGCCCGCCGAGCACGAGAACCCCGCCCAGTGGCTGCGCCGGGTGTTCCGTACGTTCCGCCGGACGCGGCCGTACTACGGCGGTCTGCTGGCCATGATCGCCGGCGTCCCGATCATGTACTTCCCGTACGCCAAGCTCTCGCTGGGCGGCATGACGGTGGCCATGGCCACCACGGCGGGTGCCGGGTCACTGATCATCGGCGTGCTGCTGGTGGTGCTCGGACTGACCGCGTGGTTCCAGCCGGCCGTGCGGGTCTTCGCCGGTATCGCCACCACCCTGCTGACGCTGGTCTCGATCCCGGTCTCCAACCTGGGGGGCTTCGGGCTGGCCCTGCTGCCGGGCCTGATCGGCGGCGGGCTGATGGTCTCCTGGGCCCCGCTGCCGGAGGCCGAGGCCGGAAAGGCCGCCAAGGGCCGGCGCCGGCGCCGGGCCGAGAGCGGCGCCGGGGACGCGGCGGCCGGGAGCGCCGTCGCGCAGAGCGTCGCCACCGAGCCGGACGCCGAGCCGAACGCCGAGCCGAACGCCGAGTCGAACGCCGAGCCGATCGCCGAGACCCGGACCGCTGCCGCGGCTGTCCCCGCGGCCGTTCCCGCGGCCGCCGAACCCGTCGCCGGAACCGCCGTCCCGAAGCAGGCCGGTGCCGTGGACCAGGAGGAGGCGCGGTGACCGGGCCGGCCGAGCAAGCCGACAACGGTACGACCGTTCCCGCGCAGCGCTCCGGCCGGCACGCGGCCCCGCGCACGCCCGCACGGGTCCGGCTGAGAGGCCGGGCGCTGGCGATGGCGGCGGTGCCGACCGCGCTGCTGATGGCCGCGGCCTACACGCCCAGCCCGGCGGTCGCCGAGTCCGCGGCGGGCAAGCCCTGCGGCACCGCTCCGGCCACCGTGCCGGACGTCGCGCCGATCGAGACGCCGGTGCCCAAGAGCGAGCTGCCGGAGCCGCCGCCGGGCCCGTCCACCGCGCCGAGCCAGGCCCCGACCACGGCGCCCCCGGCCGGTCCCTCGACCGACCCCGGCTCGGTGCCGACCCAGGTGCCGACCACCGTGCCCGCCCAGCAGCCCACCTCGCCGGTCAAGCCGTCGGCCGCCACCGCCCAGCCGTCCGTCGCCGGTTCCGCCGTCGCCGGTTCCGCCGTCGCCGGTTCCGCCGACACCGGCACGGCGGTCCGGACCGGCCTGATCGACGACCTGGTCGGCGGCATCAGCCACCTGCTGAACCCGAACTCCGCGCCGGGCCCGACGCCGGCCACCACACCGGCGGCCACCACGGCGCCGACCGCCCCGACCGCTCCGACGGCCCCGACCGCACCCGCCCCGAGCACGGGCGCCCCGGCCCAGCCCGCCCAGCCGCAGGCCCGGGCCGCCGCCCCGCAGGCCGAGCCGCCCGCGACCCGGCCGGCCGACGACGAGCCCTCGCCCACCGCCACGCCCACCGCCGCGCCGAGCGGCAAGGCGAGCGGCAGGCCGAAGCCCTCCACGACGCCGTCCGCGGACGCCTCGGCGACGCCCTCCGCCGGCGCCTCCGGCAGCCCGTCCGCCGCGCCCACCGAGAACCCCAACTGCGATGTGGACGCCCGGTCCCTGACCGCCGGCGCGCCCGCCCCCGGGCACGTCGTCCCGGAGCAGAACTGGACCCTGAAGACCAGCCGGCTCGCCCTGCACGGCGCGGCCTTCCACGGCGTCTACGACGTGAAGACCCCGACCGGCAGCAAGCGCGTCCTGAAGTTCGTGGTCGACAGCGTGGACATCGACAACCTCGACATGTCCACCCTGGAGGGCAACGGCGTCACCTTCCACGTCCAGGGCGCCCCGGGGTCCACCTCGACGATGCGCAAGGGCCCGGTCACCATGTACGTGGAGCGGCTGTCCGGCCACCTCTCCAAGGTGCTCGGCCTGCCGATCCTGATCGACCTGGGCGAGATCACCCTCACCCCGGACACCCTGCCGCGCTGGCTGTACGACCTGATCGGCGCCATCCCGATCCCGCTGGACCTGGAGCTGACCGGCGTCACCGCCAAGCAGGCCGGTCAGTTCGGCGGCACCCTGCGGATCCCCGGGATGCGCATGTTCAACGACGACGCCCCCTACAGCGACAAGTAGCGGCGACGGGCGGCGAGGGCGACGAGCGGCGTGCGCCGCAAGGCCCGTGGGGCGGCCCTCCGGAAGGAGGACCGCCCCACGGGCGTTCGGGTCGGGCGGGCGGTCACTCGCTCCGGGTGCCGAGGTGGTGCACCTGCACCATGTTGGTGGTGCCGGGGATGCCGACCGGGACACCGGCGGTGACGATGACGGTGTCGCCCTCGCCGAGCCGGCCCAGCTTCAGCAGCTCCCGGTCGACCTGCGCGACCATCGCGTCCGTGGTGGCCACCTGCTCCGTCACGTACGCCTCGACGCCCCAGCTCAGCGAGAGCTGGTTGCGGGTGGCGGTGTCCGGGGTGAAGGCGATCACCGGGATCGGCGAGCGGTAGCGGGACAGCCGGCGGGCGGTGTCACCGGACTTGGTGAAGGCGACCAGCGCCCTGCCGTCCAGGAAGTCGCCCAGCTCGCACGCGGCGCGGGCGACCGAGCCGCCCTGGGTGCGCGGCTTGCGGCCCGGGTTGAGCGGCTGGAGGCCCTGGGAGAGCAGCTCCTCCTCGGCCTTCTCGCAGATCCGGCTCATGGTGCGGACGGTCTCGACCGGGTACTTGCCGACGCTCGACTCGGCGGACAGCATGACCGCGTCGGCGCCGTCCAGGATGGCGTTGGCGACGTCGGAGACCTCGGCGCGGGTCGGGCGCGAGGCGTGGATCATCGACTCCATCATCTGGGTGGCGACGATGACCGGCTTGGCGTTGCGGCGGGCCAGGGTGACCAGCTGCTTCTGGACCAGCGGCACCCGCTCCAGCGGGTACTCCACGGCCAGGTCGCCGCGGGCGACCATGATGGCGTCGAAGGCGAGGACGATCTCCTCCATGGCCTCGACGGCCTGCGGCTTCTCGATCTTGGCGATGACCGGCACCCGGATGCCGACCTCGTCCATGACCTCGTGGACGTCCTTGACGTCGTCCGCGTTGCGGACGAAGGACAGGGCGATCATGTCGACGCCCAGGCGCAGCGCGAAGCGCAGGTCGTCCTTGTCCTTCTCGGACAGGGCGGGCACGTTCACGGCCGCGCCGGGCAGGTTGATGCCCTTGTTGTTCGAGAGCACGCCGCCCTCGACCACCACGGTCCTCACCCGCGGGCCGTCGACGCTGACGACCTCCAGGGCGATGACGCCGTCGTTGATCAGGATCGGGTCGCCGGGCTTCACGTCGCCGGGCAGGCCCTTGTAGGTGGTGCCGCAGATGTGCTGGTCACCGGGGACGTCCTCGGTGGTGATGGTGAACTCGTCGCCGTTGTCGACGGTCACCGGGCCGTTGGCGAAGGTCGCCAGACGGATCTTCGGACCCTGGAGGTCGGCCAGGACGCCGATGGCCTTGCCGGTGTCCTCCGAGACCTGGCGGACCTTGCGGTACCGCTCCTCGTGGTCCGCGTGGTTGCCGTGGCTCATGTTCAGTCGGGCGACGTTCATGCCCGCCTCGACGATGGCCTTCAGCTGTTCGTAGGAGTCCGTCGCCGGACCCAGGGTGCAGACAATTTTCGCTCGGCGCATATGGATCAGTCTATCCGTTCGTGTTATAGGTGCATTCGGCACGCACCGGGAGGAATCGCCGACGAAAAGTTCCGAGGAGTGAGACGGTTCCGTGTCAGTCCTCGGACTCCCGGCGTTCCCGGTGCACCAGGGCGAAGGCCTGTCGGGCGATCTCCAGCTCCTCGTCGGTGGGCACCACGGCGACCGCCACCCGGCCGTACTCGGGCGAGATGATCCGGGCCTCGCCGGACCGCACCGAGTTCAGCTCCGGGTCGACGGCGATGCCCAGTTCCTCCAGTCCCGCGGTGGCCGCCGCGCGCACCGGCGCCGCGTTCTCCCCGACGCCGGCGGTGAACGCGATCGCGTCCACCCGGCCGAGCACCGCGTAGTAGCCGCCGATGTACTTGCGCAGCCGGTGGACGTACGAGTCGAAGGCCAGCTTCGCGTCCGCGTCCCCCTCGTCGGCCCGGCGCATGATCCCGCGCATGTCGTTCTCGCCGCACAGCCCGCGCAGGCCGCTGCGGCGGTTGAGCAGGTCGTCGATCTCGTCCACCGAGAGGCCGCCGACCCGGTGCAGGTGGAACACCACGCCGGCGTCGATGTCGCCCGAGCGGGTGCCCATGACCAGGCCCTCCAGCGGGGTCAGGCCCATCGAGGTGTCCACGCAGCGGCCGCCGGCGACCGCCGAGGCGGAGGCGCCGTTGCCCAGGTGCAGCACGATCACGTTGACCTCGGCCGGGTCCTTGCCGAGCAGCCGCGCGGTGGCCCGCGAGACGTACTGGTGCGAGGTGCCGTGGAAGCCGTAGCGGCGCACCCGGTGCCGGTCGGCGACGGCCTTGTCGATCGCGTACCGGGCCGAGTACTCGGGCATCGAGGCGTGGAAGGCGGTGTCGAAGACGGCCACCTGGGGGAGGTCGGGGCGCAGCGCGCGGGCCACCTCGATGCCGGTGATGTTGGCCGGGTTGTGCAGCGGGGCGACCGGGATCAGCCGGCGGATCTCCCGGAGCACGTCGTCGGTGATCACGGTCGGCTCGGTGAACCGCAGGCCGCCGTGCACCACCCGGTGGCCGATCGCGGCCAGCTCGGGGGAGTCCAGCCCGAGGCCGTCGGCGGACAGCTCCTCGGCGACGGCCTTGAGCGCGCCGGCGTGGTCCGGGAAGACCTGGACGGTCTCGCGCGCCTCGCCGCCGCGCGGGGTGTGCACCAGCCGCCCGCCGGTCTCACCGATCCGCTCGACCAGCCCGGCGGCCAGCTTGGCCCCGTCCAGCATGTCGATCAGCTGGTACTTCACCGACGAGGAGCCGGCGTTCAGCACGAGAACGCGGGTGCCTCCACTCATGCGGCCACCTCGCAGCGCTCGGCGGTCGCTTCGCGAAACACGCACCTACCGATGACTCGCTCGCTGCGCTCGCTCATGCGACGGGCTCCTTGCTGTCCTGGGACTGGATGGCGGTGATCGCGACGGTGTTGACGATGTCCTGCACCAGCGCCCCGCGGGAGAGGTCGTTGACGGGCTTGCGCAGCCCCTGGAGCACCGGCCCGACCGCGACCGCGCCGGCCGAACGCTGGACCGCCTTGTACGTGTTGTTGCCCGTGTTGAGGTCCGGGAAGATCAGCACGGTGGCCCGCCCGGCGACCGGGGAGCCCGGCAGCTTGGTGGCCGCGACGTGGGCGTCCACCGCCGCGTCGTACTGGATCGGGCCCTCGACCAGGATGTCCGGCCGCAGCTCGCGGACCAGCTCGGTGGCCTTGCGGACCTTGTCGACGTCGGCGCCGGAGCCGGAGGTGCCGGTCGAGTACGAGAGCATCGCGACCCGCGGCTCCACCCCGAACTGGGCGGCGGTGGCGGCCGATTGGATGGCGATGTCGGCCAGCTGCTGGGCGTCCGGGTCCGGGTTGACGGCGCAGTCGCCGTACACCAGCACCCGGTCGGCCAGGCACATGAAGAAGACCGAGGAGACGATCGAGGCGCCCGGCGAGGTCTTGATCACCTCGAAGGCGGGCCGGATGGTGGCGGCGGTGGAGTGCGCCGCGCCGGAGACCATGCCGTCCGCGATGCCCTCCTGGACCATCAGGGTGCCGAAGTACGAGACGTCGGTGACGACGTCCAGCGCCAGCTCGACGGTCATCCCCTTGTGGGCGCGCAGCTTCGCGTACAGCTCGGCGAACTGGCGGCGCAGCGGGCTGGTGGCCGGGTCGACGATCCGCACCTGGGCCCGGTCGGCGGCCGGGTTCCCCCCGGCCTGGTGACCGGGAGCCGTGCCCGCGTCGGGGAGGGCGATGCTCAGGGCCGAGGCCTTGCGGCGGACGGCGTCCACGTCGCCGAGCAGGGTGAGGTCGCAGATGTTGCGGCGCAGCAGGATCTCGGCGGCGCGCAGCACCCGCTCCTCGGTGCCCTCGGGCAGGACGACGTGCCGGCGGGCGCCGCGGGCGCGCTCCAGCAGCTCGTGCTCGAACATCATCGGGGTGACCCGGTCGGACCGGCCGACCTCGATCAGGTTGGTCAACTCGGCGGTGTCGACGTGCAGTTCGAAGAGGCCGAGGGCGATCTCGGCCTTCCGGGGGCTGGCCGGGGTGAGCTTGCCCTCCAGGTGGGTCAGATGGGCGGCGGTGGGCCAGCTGCCCTCGGGGACGACGGCGACCGGGGTGCCGGGGGCGAGCCGGGCGGCCAGTGCCATCACGTTGGGGCCGGGGTGCTGGCCGAGCGTCAGCAGTACGCCGGCGATCGGCGGGGCGCCGGCGGCGTGCGCGGCCAGCGAGCCGATCACCAGGTCGGCGCGGTCCCCGGGGGTGACCACCAGCGCGCCTTCGGTCAGCGCTTCCAGGAAGGTCGGCAGCATGGCGCCGCCGAAGACGTAGCCGCGCACGTCCCGGGCGAGGCCGGCGGCGTCCCCGATCAGCACCTCGGCGCCGGTCGCCTCGACCAGCTGGGCGACGGTGGGCGCGGCCAGGGCCGGCTCCTCCGGGATGACGTAGGCGGGGATCGGCAGCTTCTCGGTGAGGGTGCTCCGGATCCGCTGCTCGGCGCCGGGGGAGACCCGGTTGGCGATCATCGCGAGGGTCTGGCAGCCGAGGTCGGTGTACGCCCGGTGGGCGTTGCGGACCTCGGCGATGACCGTCTCGGCGTCCGCGCCGTGCCCGCCGACCACGGGCAGCACGGCGGCGCCGAACTCGTTGGCCAGGCGGGCGTTGAAGGCCAGTTCGTCCGGGATGCTGGTGTCGGAGAAGTCGGTGCCGAGCACCAGCACGGCCTGGCAGCGCCGCTCCAGCGCGTGGAAGCGGTCGACCAGGACGGAGACCAGCTCGTCCTGTCCCATGGCGGCCTGGAGCGCGGCGGCCTCCTCGTAGGTGAGGCCGTACAGCTCGGTGCTCGGCAGGTCGATCCGGTAGCGGCCGTGCAGCAGCTCGACCACGTGGTCGGAGCCCGGCCGCCCGGGCGCGGCGGCGTGCACCAGTGGGCGGAACACCCCGACCCGGTCCACCTGGCGGGTGAGCAGTTCCATGACCCCGAGTTCGACCGCCTGGCGGCCGTCCCCCCGGTCGATACCGGTCACGTACACGCTGCGCGCCACGTGGGTGTCTCCGTCCCGTCGTCTCGGAAAGTGGTCATATCGACCATACCTTCGCACCCCGAACGGCCGTCCGCGAGCAGAACGGCGGGGTTCGGGCAAGGGGCGGAGGTCCCTCCCGGGTGCCCGCCCGGTGGGGCGGGCACCCGGGGCCTCGTCGTGCGCGGCCCCCGGCCGCGCGGCGCTCAGCGGGCGGGGCGGAGCCAGACGGTGGAGAGCGGGGGGAGGACCAGTTCGGCGGAGCGGGGCTGGCCGTCCCACTCCACCGGCTCGGCCTTGACCGGGTGGGAGTTGCCGACGCCGCTGCCGCCGTACTCCTCGGCGTCGGTGTTCAGTGCCTCCTCCCAGAGCTGCTCGCGGCCCGCCAGCCGGGGCAGGCCGACCCGGTGCCCGTGCCGGACGACCGGCGAGAAGTTGCAGACCGCGACCAGCGGCGTGCCGTCGGCCGCGTACCGGACGAAGGAGAGCAGGTTGTCCTCGGCGGCGCCGCCGTCGAGCCAGCGGAAGCCGTCCGGGACGGTGTCCAGCTCCCACAGCGCCGGGGTGTCGAGGTAGCACCGGTTGAGGTCGCCGACCAGCCGGCGCACCCCGAGGTGGTCCCGGTGGGCCGGCCACTGCTCGTCGAGCACCCACCACTGCGGGCCCTGCTCGTGGTCCCACTCCGCGCCCTGGGCGAACTCCTGCCCCATGAACAGCAGTTGCTTGCCCGGGTGGGACCACATGAAGCCGAGGTAGGCGCGGTGGTTGGCGCGCTGCTGCCACCAGTCACCGGGCATCTTGGAGACCAGCGCCTGCTTGCCGTGCACCACCTCGTCGTGGGAGATCGGCAGGACGTAGTTCTCCGAGTAGGCGTACACCATCGAGAAGGTGATCTCGTTGTGGTGGTACTTGCGGTGCACCGGCTCCTTGGAGATGTAGACCAGCGAGTCGTGCATCCAGCCCATGTTCCACTTCAGCCCGAAGCCGAGGCCGCCGGCGTCGGTGGGCCGGGTGACCCCGTCCCAGGCGGTGGACTCCTCGGCGATGGTGATCACGCCCGGGCAGCGGCGGTAGACGGTGGCGTTCATCTCCTGGAGGAAGGAGGCCGCGTCGAGGTTCTCCCGGCCGCCGTACTGGTTGGGCGTCCAGTCGCCGCCCTCCCGGGAGTAGTCGAGGTAGAGCATCGAGGCGACGGCGTCCACCCGCAGGCCGTCGATGTGGAACTCCTCGCACCAGTACACCGCGTTGGCGACCAGGAAGTTGCGCACCTCCTTGCGGCCGTAGTCGAACTCCAGCGTCCCCCAGTCCGGGTGCTCGGCGCGCAGCGGGTCGGCCGGCTCGTACAGCGGCTCGCCGTCGAAGCGGGCGAGCGCGAAGTCGTCCTTGGGGAAGTGCGCGGGCACCCAGTCGACGATCACGCCGATGCCGTGCCGGTGCAGGGTGTCCACCAGGTGGCGGAAGTCGTCGGGGCCGCCGAGCCGGGCGGTGGGGGCGTAGTAGCCGGACACCTGGTAGCCCCAGGAGCCGCCGAAGGGGTGCTCCATCACCGGCATGAACTCCACGTGGGTGAAGTTCAACTCCTTGAGGTAGCGCGGCAGTTCCTCGGCGATGGCGCGGTAGGTGGTGAGGTCCGGGCGCCAGGACGGCAGGTGCAGCTCGTACACCGACATCGGTGCCCGGTGGTGCGCGGAGCGGGCCCGGCGGGCCATCCACTCGCCGTCCTGCCACGTGTGGTCGGAGGAGGTGACCACCGAGGCGGTGCCGGGCGGGCACTGGGCGGCCCGGGCGAGCGGGTCGGCCTTGTCCAGCACCCAGCCCTGCCGGGTGTGCACCTCGTACTTGTAGGTGGCGCCCTCGGCCAGGCCGGGGACGAACAGCTCCCAGATCCCGGACGAGCCGAGCGAGCGCATCGGGTGCCCGGTGCCGTTCCAGTGGTTGAAGTCGCCGATCAGCCGCACCCCGGCGGCGTTCGGCGCCCAGACCGCGAAGGCGGTGCCGGCCACCCCGTCGACGGTGCGCACGTGCGAGCCGAGCGCCCGCCACAGCTGTTCGTGCCGGCCCTCGGAGATCAGGTGCAGGTCGAGTTCGCCGAGGGTGGGCGGGGTGCGGTAGCCGTCGTGCTGGCGCAGCGGCTCGCCGTCGGGGTACGTCACCAGCAGGGTGTAGTCCGGCGGATCGCCGCCGGCCACCAGGCCGGTGAACAGTCCGCCCTGCTGGTGGGTGAGTTCGGCCGGGCCCTGGGTGGTCTCCACGACCACCCGTTCGGCGAACGGGCGCAGCACCCGGATCGCCGTGCCGCCGAGCACCGGGTGTGCGCCGAGCAGGGCGTGCGGGTCGTGGTGCTGCCCGCCGACCAGCCGGTCCACCTCGGACGGCGGCAACGGTGCCTCGGGCAGCCGCAGCGCCCCGGAGGGGGCCGGGCGTCCGGCCTCCCGGGGTTCTCCGGCGCCGGACCGGGGGGCGGGCCGGGGGGTGGGCGGAGGCTCGGAGGCGGTCCCGGCGTCCTCCTCCTCGGTCGCCCGGCGCGCTTCGCGGTCGTGGCCGGCGCGCCCTTCGGCCGCCCGCCCTTCGGCTGGGAGCGGTCCGGCCAGGAAGGTGGCCGGTACGGTGCGGGTGGGGCGGCCGGTCGGGTCGATCGGCGTCACGGCGGGGTCCTCCTGCGACGGGGGTGGGCGAACTCCTGCGGGCGGTACAGGAAGCGAGGGGTCAGACGGACAGGGCCAGCCGGTTGATCGCGGCCAGCGGGATCGGCAGCCAGCTCGGCCGGTGCCGGGCCTCGTACACCACCTCGTACACCGCCTTGTCGATCTCCAGCGCGCGCATCAGCTCCGGCGAGGCGGCCGGGTCGGCGCCGCCGCCGGCGGTGTAGCCGGCGCAGTAGGCGGTGCGGTTGCGCTGGGCCCAGGCGGCGGCCAGGTGGGCCAGCTCCGGGTCGACCGGGCCGCCGGCCAGCAGGTGGGCGGCCGCGTAGTCGAAGGAGCGCAGCATCGCGGCGACGTCGCGCAGGGCCGGCTGCGGTTCGCGGCGCTCGTTGACGGACTTGGCCGGCTCGCCCTCGAAGTCCAGCAGCACCCAGCCGTGCGGGGTGCGCATCGCCTGTCCGAGGTGCAGGTCGCCGTGGATGCGCTGGACCGGCAGACCGTCCGGGTGGGCGTCGGCGAGCTGCTGGAAGGCGGCGCGCAGCGCGGCCCGGAAGCGCAGCAGCCCGGGGACGGCGGCCACGGCGCTGTCCAGCCGGTCGGCCATCGCGCCGGCCAGGCGTCCGGTCTGGGTGCGGTCGAGCCGGGCGACCGGCATCGAGCGGGCCAGCACCCGGTGCACCTCGGCGGTGGCCCGGCCGAGCCGGTGCGCCTCGATGGCGAAGTTGCCCGGGGACCGGTCGCCCTTGAGCCGGCCGACCTGGTCGAGGGCCAGTTCCCAGCCGTCCTCGGCGTCCGGCAGGTAGCGCTGCAGCAGTCCGAGGGTGGCGGGCTCGGCGCGTTCCATCCGGCTCTCGAACCAGGCGGCGACCCGGGGGATGCGGGTGGACCCGGCCCGGGAGAGCGCGAGCGAGAGTTCGAGGTCGGGGTTGGTGCCGGGGTGGATGCGGCGGAACAGCTTGAGGATGTACGAGGTGCCGTAGATGACCGAGCTGTTGGACTGCTCGGCGGTGGAGGCGCGGCCGGGGAGGTTGGCGGGCAGCCCCGAGCCGGGGGTGCGGCGGAAGGACAGCGCGCCGAAGCGGTCGCCGGTGGCCAGGTGTTCCAGCAGCCGCCCGGTGAGTTCCGGGTCGTGCACCGCGTCGTAGAGGGTCGCGCCGTCGTACGGGCCCTGGCTGAGCCGGCCGAGCACGGCGCCGGGCCCGATGTCCCCGAGCCCGCCGGAGCGGATGCCGAGCAGCAGTTGGTAGATGTCGCCGTGCGGGGCGCCGGCCGTGGTGGCGTGCTCGACCCGTAGCAACAGGTGGAGCAGGGCCGGGTCGCCGACCTGCAGCGGGGTGCCGACCACCGGGGTGAGGCCGGTGATGGGCCGCCCCTTGCCGGCGTACCAGCGCTGGGTGGGCAGCCACGCCGCGATCAGCGGCAGGGCCGCCTGGACGAGTTCGCTGACGCCCAGGGCGGTTCTCCGGACCCCGGCGCCCCGGGTGCCCGCCGCGGCGGCGGAACCGGCGGGGGCGCCGTCCTGGAGGTGGGCTTGAGAACGGGAGGTTTCGGACATGGCTCCCTTTCCCCGGAAGCACGCGGACTGCCCGACGGGTCGTGGCCGGGTCCGTCAGTCTTCCGGATTGCGGCGGCGCGGCGGTCGCGGCACGCGAGCACGGCTCGGGTGTCACGCCTTCGTGTGGGTGGCCGTTGGGCTGTTCTCCGTACGCGGTGGTGCAGAGAACTCCGGGGGCGCGGGGTTCAACTCGCGCCCCCGGAGGGTCTGATGGTGCTGTTCACGCTGGTGTGCGGCGTGCGGCGGATCGTTACTTCGATCGCCTGGTCCCGCTCAGGCGCGGGGGCTGCCGGAGCTGGAACCAGTAGAAGCCGTGCCCGGCCAGGGTGAGCAGGTAGGGCCACTCGCCGATCGACGGGAAGCGCACCCCGCCGATCAGCTCGACCGGATACCGCCCGCCGTACTGCCGCAGGTCCAGCTCGGTCGGCTGCGCGAACCGCGAGAAGTTGTTCACGCACATGACCAGGTCCCCCTCGTGCTCGCGCACGAAGGCCAGTACGGCGGGGTTGCTGGAGGGCAGTTCGGCGTAGCTGCCGAGGCCGAACGCCGGATTGAGCTTGCGGATCTCGATCATGCGACGCGTCCAGTGCAGCAGCGAACTCGAACTGCTCTGCTGCGCCTCGACGTTGGTCACCTGATAGCCGTACACCGGGTCCATGATGGGCGGCAGACTGAGCCTGCCCGGGTCGGCGGAGGAGAAACCCGCGTTGCGGTCCGGGGTCCACTGCATCGGGGTGCGCACGCCGTCCCGGTCGCCGAGCCAGATGTTGTCGCCCATGCCGATCTCGTCCCCGTAGTAGAGCACCGGGGAGCCGGGCAGGGAGAGCAGCAGGGCGGTGAACAGCTCGATCTGGTTGCGGTCGTTCTCCAGCAGCGGGGCGAGCCGGCGGCGGATGCCCACGTTGGCGCGCATCCGCGGGTCCTTGGCGTACTCCGCGTACATGTAGTCGCGCTCCTCGTCGGTGACCATCTCCAGGGTCAGCTCGTCGTGGTTGCGCAGGAAGATCCCCCACTGGCAGCCGCCGGGGATCTGCGGGGTCTTGGCGAGGATCTCCGACACCGGGTAGCGGGACTCCCGGCGCACCGCCATGAAGATCCGCGGCATCACCGGGAAGTGGAACGCCATGTGGCACTCGTCGCCGCCGGAGGCGAAGTCGCCGAAGTAGTCGACGACGTCCTCCGGCCACTGGTTCGCCTCGGCGAGCAGCACGGTGTCCGGGTAGTTGGCGTCGATCTCCTTGCGGACCCGTTGGAGGAACTCGTGGGTCTCCGGCAGGTTCTCGCAGTTGGTGCCCTCGCGGGCGAACAGGTACGGCACCGCGTCCAGCCGGAAGCCGTCGATGCCGAGGTCGAGCCAGAACCGCAGCCCGGCGATCATCTCGTCCTGGACCCGGGGGTTGTCGTAGTTGAGATCCGGCTGGTGCGAGAAGAAGCGGTGCCAGAAGTACTGCTTGCGGACGGGGTCGTAGGTCCAGTTGGACGTCTCGGTGTCGACGAAGATGATCCGGGCGTCCGGGTACTGCTTGTCGTCGTCGGCCCACATGTAGAAGTCGCCGTACGGCCCGTCCGGGTCCGTCCGGGAGGCCTGGAACCACGGGTGCTGGTCGCTGGTGTGGTTCATGACGAAGTCGATGACGATGCGCATGCCGCGGGCGTGGGCGGCGTCGACGAACTCCATGAAGTCGGCGAGGTCGCCGAACTCCGGCAGCACCGAGGTGTAGTCGGACACGTCGTACCCGCCGTCGCGCAGGGGCGAGGCGAAGAACGGGGGGAGCCAGAGGCAGTCGATCCCGAGCCACTGGAGGTAGTCGAGCTTGGCCGTGAGCCCCTTGAGGTCCCCGACCCCGTCGCCGTTGCTGTCCTGGAAGGACCGCACCAGCACCTCGTAGAAGACCGCACGCTTGAACCAGTCGGGGTCGAGCGTCTTCTTCGAGGTCTCGGGGAAGGTGTCGGGGACGGGCTCGTTCACTGTCACGCTGGGTTCCTCCGAACCGTGAGGAGGTGAGCCGGCTCGGCTGAGGGATCGAGCCGGACGTAGTTGTGCCGGCCCCAGGTGAAGACGGCGCCGGTGAGCTCGTCGTGCACCGCGTACGGGCCGTCGCCGTCCAGCGTGACGGTGGCCTCCTGGACGTGGTGCGGGTCGAGGTTCACCACGGTGATGACCTGGTCGGTGAGCCCCTCGGGGGTGGTCGCGGTCTTGGAGTAGGCGAGCACCTGGTCGTTGTCGGTGGGGTGGAAGCGCAGGTCGCGCAGCTGCTGGAGGGCGGGGTGGCGGCGGCGCAGCCGGTTCAGCACGGTCAGCAGCGGGGCCAGGGTGTCGGTGCGGCTCCAGTCGCGCGGGCGCAGTTCGTACTTCTCCGAGTGCAGGTACTCCTCGGAGCCCGGGTGGGCCGGCTCGTCCTCGTACAGCTCGTAGCCGGCGTAGACGCCGTAGCTGGGGGAGAGGGTGGCGGCGAGCACCGCGCGGACCGCGAAGGCGGCCCGGCCGCCGTGCTGGAGGTACGCGTGCAGGATGTCCGGGGTGTTGGCGAAGAAGTTGGGCCGCATGTAGGCGGCGGCGTCACCGGTGAGTTCGGTGAGGTACTCGGTGAGTTCCGGTTTGGTGGTGCGCCAGGTGAAGTACGTGTACGACTGGTGGAATCCGATCTTCGCCAGGGTGTGCATCATCGCCGGGCGGGTGAAGGCCTCCGCCAGGAACACGACGTCGGGGTCGGTCCGGGCGACGTCGGCGAGCACGTTCTCCCAGAACGCCACCGGTTTGGTGTGCGGGTTGTCGACCCGGAAGATCCGGATGCCGTGGGACATCCAGAACCGGAGGATCCGGATGGTTTCCTTGACGATTCCGTCCATGTCCTGGTCGAAGTTGACCGGAAAGATGTCCTGGTACTTCTTCGGCGGATTCTCGGCGTACGCGATGGTGCCGTCCGCGCGGTGGCTGAACCATTCCGGGTGCTTGTTCACCCAGGGGTGGTCGGGGGAGCACTGGAGGGCGAAGTCCAGCGCCACCTCCAGGTGCAGCGCCCGGGCCTCGGCGACGAAGTGGTCGAAGTCCTCGATGGTGCCGAGGTCCGGGTGGACCGCGTCGTGGCCGCCCTCGGGGGAGCCGATCGCCCAGGGCGAGCCGACGTCGTGCGGACCGGCCGTCAGGGTGTTCTCCGGCCCCTTGCGGAAGGCTCGGCCGATCGGGTGGACCGGCGGCAGGTAGACCACGTCGAAGCCCATCGCGGCGACGGCCGGCAGCCGCTCGGCGGCGGTGCGCAGGTTGCCCGGGCGCGGCGGCTCGACGCCGGCCGGGTCCACCACGGCGCCCTCCGAGCGGGGGAAGAACTCGTACCAGGAGCCGAACAGCGCGCGTTCGCGGTCCACCTGGAGCGGCAGCGGGCGGGAGGCGCTGAGCAGCTCGCGCAGCGGGTGGCGGACCAGCACGTCGAGCACCTCGGGGGCGAGCGCGGCGGCCAGCCGGGACAGCGGCGGCAGGGTCGGGTCGCGCAGCGCGTCGGCGGCGGCCAGCACGTCGGCGCGGCCCTCCTTCTTGGGCACCCCGGCCGCGGCCCGCTCCAGCAGCCGGGCGCCCTCCTCCAGGACCAGCGCGGTGTCGATCCCGGCGGGCAGCTTCACCGCGGCGGTCCTGCGCCAGGTGGCGACCGGGTCGCTCCACGCCTCCACCAGGTACGACCAGCGCCCGGGCGCGGTCGGGGTGACGTACGCGCCCCAGCGGTCGGTGCCCTCGGCCAGTTCGCGCATCGGCGTCCACGGGCCGCTGCGGCCGCGCGGGTCGCGCAGCACCACGTTGGCGTTGACGGCGTCGTGGCCCTCGCGGAAGACGGTCGCGGTGACCGGGAAGGTCTCGCCGACGACGGCCTTGGCCGGGCGGCGGCCGGCGTCGACGAGGGGACTGACGTCCAGGACGGGGATGCGGCCGATCACGGTGTCGCTCTCTGTCGTCTTGCGGGCGGAGGGCTTGGCGGAGGGCTTGGTGGAGGGCTTGGCGGCGGCCTTGCCGACGGTCCTCCCGGCGGGTTCGGCCGCGGTCCGGCGGGCGGTCGCCGGTTCGGCGGGCGCCTTGGCCGCGGCCGTCCGGCGGCGCGGCGCGGGATCGGCCCCGGTGCCGGCCTTCGGGGTGGTGGCCGACGCGGTGGCGGTGGTGCGGCGCGTGGTGGTGCGCCGGCGGGGCGCCGCGGTCCGGTCCTCCTCGCTCCCGGGGTGTCGGGTCGCGGAGGGCTGTGCCGCGGGGGGCTGGGCTTCGGAGGATCCGCCACCGACCGCCCCGGACGCCCTCGGCGCCGGCATCGCCGGATCTGTCCGAGTGTCAGAATCCATCCGTCCGGCGGATTCCGCGACCGCTGCGTCGAGGCCTTCGGCCACCGGTGTGGACTGGTCCCGCGTGTCGCCGTGCATGCCAAGCTCCTGCCCGAGATCGGCGGCAGCTCCCCGCGGGCCGGGGTCGGGCCGGGGGAGTACCGGAGGACTGCTGGGTGGGGAGGACGTGCCACCGGAGCCTGCCCGCGCCGCTGTTCCCGGCAACCTGCCCGGCGCCCGCCGAGCCGGTGGTGGGACGCCCCGGAGCCCGTGTACGTCCCGGCGCACGCCTGCGCGGGCCACGCCCCGGCCGACCCGGTCCACCCGTGAACGAGCGGGCCGGGCGTCAGGACACGCGTCCGTGCGCGGTGAGCGCCGAATGGGCTAAGAAGGACGGGAACGGCCAACGCGAAAAGGATTCGGACGTGCTGCTTCGCGGGGGACGCCACCCGTCGTCGCTCTCCCCACAGCACCAACGACCTTCGGTCATCCTCGCACCGGCGACAAGGTTTTTGCAGCGGTACGACAGTAGTTTCGGGCCTTCTCCCGGGTGGACGGGCCCCCGGAAATGGAGTCGTACCGAAGAGTTCACGTATTGGTAGCGCGGGCCCCCGAAATGTGCGCCTCGCGCGCCCCTCGTGCAGACCAATGCGCCGAATGCGATCTCATCAATAGCCCGAACGGATGCCCAATAGCCCACTTGACGCACTGTCGGGCCGACCGCCGAGGCTACGCTTCACGCCGTGAAGGCAATCCGCAGATTCACCGTCCGCACCGTCCTGCCCGAACAACTCCAGCCGTTGCACGAGCTGGCCCTCAACCTGCGCTGGTCCTGGCACCCCGAGACCAGGGACCTCTTCCGGTCCGTGGACCCGGAGGTCTGGGCCGCGACCGGCGAGGACCCGGTACGGCTGCTCGGGGACGTCCCGGCCGCCCGACTGGCCGCACTCGCCACGGACCGGCGCTTCCTGCGCAGACTCGGCGACCTCGCCGACGACCTGCGCGAGTACCTCACCGGCCCCCGCTGGTACCAGAACCAACAGCAGTCCGACGCCGCCCCGCTGCCCGCCGCGATCGCCTACTTCTCGCCCGAGTACGGCATCGCCGCCGCGCTGCCCCAGTACTCCGGCGGACTCGGCATCCTGGCCGGCGACCACCTCAAGGCCGCCAGCGACCTCGGCGTGCCGGTCGTCGGCGTCGGCCTGTTCTACCGGCACGGCTACTTCCGGCAGTCCCTGAGCCGGGACGGCTGGCAGCAGGAGCGCTATCCGCTGCTCGATCCGGACGAACTCGCGGTCAGCCTGCTGCGGGAGGCCGACGGCACCCCCGGCCGGGTCGACCTCGCCCTGCCCGGCGGCCGCACCCTGGCCGCCCACATCTGGAAGGCCCAGGTCGGGCGGGTCCCGCTGCTGCTGCTCGACTCCGACATCGAGGCCAACTCGCCGGCCGAGCGGGACGTCACCGACCGGCTGTACGGCGGCGGCAGCGAGCACCGGCTGCTCCAGGAGATGCTGCTCGGCATCGGCGGCGTCCGGGCCGTGCGCACCTACTGCCGGCTCACCGGGCACCCCGCCCCCGACGTCTTCCACACCAACGAGGGCCACGCCGGCTTCCTCGGCGTCGAACGCATCCGCGAACTGATCGCCGACGGCCGGGCCGGCCTCGACTTCGCCGCCGCCCTGGAGGCCGTCCGGGCCGGCACCCTCTTCACCACCCACACGCCCGTCCCGGCCGGCATCGACCGCTTCGACCGCGAGCTGGTCGCCCGCCACTTCGGCGGCGACGCCACGCTGCCGGGCGTACCGGTCGACCAGGTGCTCGCGCTCGGCGCCGAGAGCTGGCCCGACGGGGACCCGAAGCTCTTCAACATGGCCGCCATGGGCCTGCGGCTCGCCCAGCGCGCCAACGGGGTCTCCACCCTGCACGGCGAGGTCAGCCGCTCGATGTTCAACGGCCTGTGGCCCGGCTTCGACCCCGCGGAGGTGCCGATCACCTCGGTCACCAACGGCGTGCACGCCGCCACCTGGATCGACCCGGCGGTGGTCCGGCTCGGCGCCGCCGAACTCGGCGCCGAGCGCGCCGAGGAGGCGATGACCACCGGCGAGACCCGGCGCTGGAGCGGACTGGAACGCATCGGCAACACCGAGGTCTGGGAGCTGCGGCGCACCCTGCGGGCCCAGCTGGTGGAGGAGGCCCGCCGCCGGCTGCACGACTCCTGGCGCCGGCGCGGGGCCGGCGCGGCCGAGCTCGGCTGGGTCTCCTCGGTGCTCGACCCCGACGTGCTCACCATCGGCTTCGCCCGCCGGGTGCCCTCGTACAAGCGGCTCACCCTGATGCTGCGCGACCCGGAGCGGCTGCGCGGACTGCTGCTGCACCCCACCCGGCCGGTGCAGATCGTCGTCGCCGGCAAGGCCCACCCGGCCGACGACGGCGGCAAGCGGCTGATCCAGCAGATGGTCGCCTTCGCCGACGACCCGGCGGTGCGGCACCGGATCGTCTTCCTGCCGGACTACGACATGGCGATGGCCCAGCGCCTCTACCCGGGCTGCGACGTCTGGCTGAACAACCCGCTGCGCCCGCTGGAGGCCTGCGGCACCTCCGGGATGAAGGCCGCGCTCAACGGCTGCCTCAACCTGTCCGTCCTGGACGGCTGGTGGGACGAGTGGTTCGACGGCCGCAACGGCTGGGCGATCCCCACCGCCGACGAGAGCGGCGGGGCGCTCGACCCGGACAGCGGCGAGGCCGAGCGGCGCGACGACATCGAGGCGGCCGCGCTCTACGACCTGATCGAGAACCAGGTCGCCGCCCGGTTCTACGACCGGGACGCCGACGGGCTGCCGCAGCAGTGGATCGCCATGGTCCGGCACACCCTGGTCACCCTCGGGCCCAAGGTGCTGGCCGGGCGGATGGTCCGGGAGTACGTCGAACGGCTGTACGCCCCGGCGGCGCAGGCCCAGCGGGAGCTGGCGGGGCAGCACGCGACCGGGCGGTTCACGGGCGCGCGCGAGCTGGCGGTCTGGAAGGCGAAGGTCCGGGAGGCGTGGCCGGCCGTCCGGGTCGAGCACGTCGAGGCGGACTGCCCGGCCGAGGCGCAGGAGCTGGGCAGCTCGCTGGCGCTGCGGGTGCAGGTCGCGCTCGGGACGCTGGAACCGGGCGACGTCGAGGTGCAGGCGGTCTCCGGCCGGGTGGACGAACGGGACCGGATCTCGGACGCCTGCCTGCTCGCCCTCAAGCCGGTCGGCGGTCCGGACCTGGACGGCCGCACCCGGTACGAGGGCTCGTTGGAGCTGTGCCGGACCGGCCCGTTCGGCTACACCGTCCGGGTGCTGCCCGCGCACCCCCGGCTGGCCTCGCCGGCCGAGCTGGGGCTGGTCGCCCTGCCGGCCGAGTCGGCCGGGATGGACGCCGGACTGCTGCGCTGACCCCGCGGGCGGCTGCCGTGCGTCCCGGCGGGGACGGCGGCGGCCCGCGGGGCGGCCGTGAACCGCGGCCGCGGCCGGGCCCGTAGGTCCGGTCGGGAAGTGGGGAGGCCCGGCCGGGTGCGTGACGGCGCACCCGGGCGGGCACATTCATGGGGGCCCGGAGGGCCCTAGACCAGGCTGTCCCGCCAGGCCCGGTGGAGGGCGGCGAAACGGCCGGAGCCGTCGATCAGCTCCTGTGGGGAGCCATCTTCCACGATCCGGCCCTGATCCATCACCAGGACACGGTCGGCGATCTCCACGGTGGAGAGCCGGTGGGCGATGATCACCGCCGTCCGGCCGGCCAGCACGGTGCGCATCGCCCGCTGCACGGCCTGCTCCCCGGGGACGTCCAGCGAGCTGGTCGCCTCGTCCAGGATCAGCACCGCCGGGTCGGCCAGCAGGGCGCGGGCGAAGGCCACCAGCTGGCGCTGGCCGGCCGAGATCCGGCCGCCGCGCTTGCGCACGTCGGTGTCGAAGCCGTCCGGCAGGGCGGCGATGAACCCGTACGCGCCGATGTCGCGGGCGGCCTGCTCGACCTCCGCGCGGGTGGCGCCGGGGCGGCCGATCGCGATGTTCTCGGCGACGGTGCCGGAGAACAGGAAGGACTCCTGGGTGACCATCACCACCCCGCGCCGCAGCTCGGGGGTGGCCAGGTCGCGCAGCTCCACGCCGTCCAGCCGGATCCGGCCGTCGGTCGGGTCGTAGAAGCGGGCCAGCAGCTTGGCGACCGTCGACTTGCCCGCGCCGGTCGCGCCGACCACCGCCACCGTCTGCCCGGCCGGGATCGACAGGTCGAAGGGCGGCAGCACCTCCTTGCCGGTCCGGTAGGCGAAGCGGGTGCCCTCGAAGGCCACCGCCCGGCCCTTGCCGTCGGCCCGGGGCAGCTCGACGGGCTCGGCCGGCTCGGCGACGGTCGGCTCGTGGGCGAGCAGGCCGGAGATCTTCTCCAGGGCGGCGGCGGCCGACTGGTAGCTGTTCAGGAACATCGCCAGCTGGTCGATCGGGTCGAAGAGCCGGCGCAGGTAGAGCGCGAAGGCGGTGAGCACGCCCAGCTCCAGCGCGTCGTCCACGACCAGGTAGGCGCCGAGCAGCACCACGCCGGTGGTCCACAGGTTGGCGGTGGCGCGGGAGAGGCCGACGTAGCGGGCGATCTCCAGCAGGCCGTCCGCCGTCGCGGTGGCGGACTGCTGGTTGACCACGGCGAAGGCGGCGTCGTTGGCCTTCTCGCGGCGGAAGGCCTGCACCGGACGGATGCCGTTCATGGTCTCGGTGAAGCGGACGATCAGCGAGGCCGCCGAGGTGCGCGAGCGCCGGTAGACCCGGCGCGAGCGGTGACGGAAGGAGCGGGCGATCAGGGCCAGCGGCAGGAAGGCCGCCAGCGAGACCAGGCCGAGCCGCCAGTCCAGCACCAGCAGCAGCACCGAGATGTAGCAGACCGACAGGAAGACCGTCAGCAGTTCCTGCAGGCCCTCGGAGAGCAGCTCGCGCAGCGCGTCGATGTCGCTGGTGGCGCGGGAGATGATCCGGCCCGAGGTGTAGCGCTCGTGGAAGTCCAGGCTGAGCCGCTGGGCGTGCCGGAAGATCCGGCCGCGCAGCTCCAGCACGATGTCCTGGTTGACCCGGGCGCTGATCTTGATGAAGGCCCACTGCAGCACCGGGCTGAGCAGCGCGCAGAACAGGTAGGCCGCGACCACCGCGATCAGCGGGCCGGAGTCGTGCTCGCGCAGCGCCGGGATGCCGCGGTCCATCGCCACCGCGACCAGCAGCGGCCCGGACTGGAGCGCGGCCTGCTGGACCAGGATGATCACCATCGCGATGGTGATCCGGGCCCGGTGCGGGCCGAGCAGCGAGCGCAGCAGCGCCCGGGGAGCACCCGGCGGGACGGGGATGTCCTCCTCGTCGGCGGGAGGCGCGGGCAGCTCCTCCTCGGCCGGCTCGGCGGGCCCGGTCCGGACGGGTTCGGCGGTGGTGGTCATGCGTGCCCTCCATTCGACGCGAGGGAGCCCTCGGGCACCGGGGCGGCCTCGCCCGACATCAGTTCTCGGTAGTGCGCGCAGTCGCGCAGCAGCTCCTGGTGGGTGCCGACGGCCGCGATCCGGCCGTCGGCCAGCACCGCGACCCGGTCGGCGAGCAGCACGGTGCTGGGGCGGTGGGCGACGACCAGGGCGGTGGTGGTGCCGAGGACCTCGCGCAGCGCCCGCTCGACCAGGGCCTCGGTGTGCACGTCCAGGGCGGAGAGCGGGTCGTCCAGCACCAGGAAGGCCGGGTCGCCGACCACCGCGCGGGCCAGCGCGAGGCGCTGGCGCTGGCCGCCGGACAGGCTCAGCCCCTGCTCGCCGACCTCGGTGTCCGGGCCCTGCGGGAGCTTCTCGACGAAGCCGGCCTGGGCGGTGGCGAGGGCGGTGCGCAGCTGCTCCTCGCCGGCGCCCGGGGCGCCCATCAGGACGTTCTCCCGGACGGTGGCGGAGAACAGGGTGGGCTCCTCGAAGGCGACCGCGACGAGTTCGCGCAGCCGCTGCCGGGGCAGCTCGCGGACGTCCCGGCCGTCCAGCGTGATGGTGCCGGCGGTGGCGTCGTACAGCCGGGGGAGCAGGGCGGTGAGCGTGGTCTTGCCGCTGCCGGTGGCGCCGACCAGGGCCATCGTCTCGCCGCTGCGGACGTGCAGGTCGATGCCGGCCAGCAGGTCGGGGCTGTCCCCGGGGGCGTCGGGGTAGCGGAAGCGGACGCCGGTGAAGCGGATGCCGTCCGCGGCGGCGAGTTCGGCGGCGGTGCCCGGGTCCGGGGTCTCCGGCTCGTCCATCACTTCGAAGAAGCGGTCGGTGGCGGTGGCCGCGTCGTTGCCGTAGGCGAGCAGCCAGCCGAGCGACTCGACGGGCCAGCGCAGCGCGAGCGCGGTGGAGAGGAAGGCGACCAGGGTGCCGGCGCTCAGGCCGTCGTTCGCCACCAGGTAGGCGCCGACGGCGAGGGCGCAGCCCAGCGCGATCTCCGGCAGGCCGACGGTGATCGCCCACAGGTTGGCGAGCAGGTGCGCCTTGCGCAGCTCGGTGCGGCGCAGCTCCTGGGACTGGGCGCGGAAGCGCTCGGCCATCGAGCGGTGGCGGCCGAAGGCCTTGAGGATGCGGATGCCGAGGACGGACTCCTCGACCACGGTGGCGAGGTCCCCGTTCTGGTCCTGGGCGCGCCGGGTGGCGCCGGAGTAGCCGGTCTCGAACCGCCGGGTGACCACGAACAGCGGGACGACCGGGATCAGGGCGATCAGGGCGAGCCGCCAGTCCTGGGTGAACATCAGTACCGTGCCGGCCAGGAACATCACCGAGTTGACGATCAGGAAGACCAGCGGGAAGGCCAGGAACAGCCGCATGGTGTACATGTCGGCGGTGGCCCGGGAGAGCAACTGGCCGGAGCCCCAGCGGTCGTGGAAGGAGACCGGCAGCCGCTGGAGCTTGGCGAAGAGGTCCCCGCGCATCGCCGTCTCCAGCCCGGCCAGCGGGCGGGCCAGCACCACCCGGCGGGTGTAGAACAGCGCCGACTCGACCAGGCCGAGGATCAGCAGCAGGCCGACCAGGGGCCAGAGGCCGGCGAGGTCGCGCTCGGCGACCGGGCCGTCCACGATCCGGCCGAGGACCACCGGGACGGCGAGGGTGCTCAGCATGGCGAGCGTCGCGGCCGTCACCGAGACGGCCAGCCGGCCGCGGACGGCGCGGGCGTACGGCCACAGGCGCAGCAGGGAGCGGACCGCGGAGTGCCGCGGCCCGGTCCCGGTCCGGCCGGTTCCGTCGGGTTCGCCGGTTCTGCCGGGCTCCCCGGGGCCGTCGGTTCGGGGGCTTCCCTGGGGCGGGTTGTCGTGGTCCTGCCTGTTCTCGGCCATCGCGGTGAGGGTAGGCACAGAGCCCGTCACTTCTCATCCGGTTTTTCGCGCCTGTCGGTGCGGCCCGCCGAGAACCGGCCACCCGAATGGCCGGGTTGGGCGCCAAGGACGGGGGGCGCGCGCAGCCGTTCGTGCGGGGAGGAGTGCGCCGTGCGCCTCTTGCGAGCGCCCTGCTGATCGGCCGATGACACCTCCTGACGGATGCCTTTTGATGCGCGAGTGACAGGAGTGCACACATGACGGTCGAAACCGAACCCACCCCGGGGCCCGGCTCCGCAATCGTGCAGGTACGGGCCCAGCTCAGCCTCAGCACGACCGCGGCGCGGAACCTGGCGACGACGACCAAGTCGAAGCCGCAGATGCAGGAGATCACCTCCCGCTGGCTGCTGAGGATGCTGCCGTGGGTGCAGGTCAGCGCGGGCACCTACCGGGTCAACCGGCGGCTGAGCTTCGCCCCCGGGCAGGGCCGGGTGAGCTTCGCGAAGACCGGCTCCGCGGTGACGGTGATCGCCCCCTCGCTGGCCGAGGTTCCGGCGCTGCGCGGTTTCGAGGACGAGGAGGTGCTGGCCGAGATGGCCCGCCGGTTCGTGCAGCGGGACTTCGCGCAGGGCGACGTGCTGGTGCGGGAGGGGGAGCCGATCGAGGAGGTGTTCCTGATCGCGCACGGCAAGGTGGACCGGATCGGCACCGGCAAGTACGGCGAGCAGACCGTGCTCGGCTCGCTCGCGGACGGCGACCACCTCGGCGACGAGGCGATCACCGAGGGCGGCGGCACCTGGCCGTACACCGTGCGGGCGAACACCTCCGGGGTCGCGATGACGCTGTCCTGGCCGGTGCTCCAGGAGCTGATCGGCCGCTCCGAGCCGCTGCGCGAGCAGCTGCTGGGCTTCGCCGCCGACGTCGCGCAGGCGCAGAACGAGCACGGCGAGGCGAGGATCGACCTCTCGGCCGGCCACCGGGGCGAGTACGAGCTGCCCGGCGCCTTCGTGGACTACGAGCTGAAGCCGCGCGAGTACGAGCTGAGCGTCGCGCAGACCGTGCTCAAGGTGCACACCCGGGTCGCGGACCTCTACAACCAGCCGATGAACCAGACCGAGGAGCAGCTGCGGCTGACCGTCGAGGCCCTGCGGGAGCGGCAGGAGCACGAGATCATCAACAACCCGGAGTTCGGCCTGCTCGGCAACGCCGACTTCGACCAGCGGATCCAGACCCGCGCCGGGGCGCCCACCCCGGACGACCTGGACGAGCTGCTGAGCATGCGCCGTGACACCGACTACCTGTTCGCCCACCCGCGGGCGATCGCGGCCTTCGAGCGGGAGTGCAACCGGGCCGGCGTCTACCCGTCCACCGTCGACGTCCTCGGCAAGCAGCGGCCGACCTGGCGCGGGGTGCCGATCTTCCCGTGCAACAAGATCCCGGTGTCCGACCAGCAGACCACCGCGTTCATCGCGATGCGCGTCGGCGAGGACAACCAGGGCGTGGTCGGCCTCACCCAGGTCGGCATCCCGGACGAGCTGGAGCCGGGCCTGAACGTGCGGTTCATGGGCATCGACGAGAAGGCGATCGCCTCCTACCTGGTCAGCACCTACTACTCGGCGGCGGTGCTGGTGCCGGACGCGATCGGGGTGCTGGAGAACGTCGAGCTCGGGCACGCCCGCGGCTGAGCCCAAGCCCTCAGACGGCGGGCGCGCGCAGCAGCCGCAGCGAGCGTCCGCCGAGCACGACGGCGCCGCGCGGGCACGGTCCGTCCGGGCCCGCGGCGGTGTCGACCACCGTCTCCCAGCCGGCCGCCGTCTCCCGCCCGGCCGCCGTCTCCCGACCGGTCATCGCCTCCCGCCCGGCGGCCGGCGCCGCGCGGGGCTCGTCGGGCAGGGTGAACACCACCGGTTCGTGGCCCGCGTTGAGCAGCAGCAGGAAGCTGTCGTCGCTGAGCGGCAGCCCGGCCTCGTCCCGTTCGGACAGCGCGGTGCCGCAGAGCAGCATGCCGAGGCAGGCGGTCGGCGCGAACCAGTCGGCCTCGGTCATCTCGGTGCCCCGCGGGGTGAACCAGACGAGGTCGGGCCGGCCGCCGGGGGCGGTGGCGCGGCCGGAGAAGAACGCCCGGCGGCGCAGCACCGGGTGGGCCCGGCGCAGCCGGACCAGCCGGGCGGTGAGTTCGCACAGCTCCTGCCAGCCGGGCTGCTCCAGCAGCGACCAGTCCAGCCAGCCGACCTCGTTGTCCTGGCAGTAGGCGTTGTTGTTGCCGCCCTGGGTGCGGCCCAGCTCGTCGCCGGCGGTGATCATCGGGACGCCGGCGGAGAGCAGCAGGGTGGCCGTCAGGTTGCGCAGCTGGCGCAGGCGCAGGGAGTTGACCGCCGGGTCGGCGGTCTCGCCCTCGGCGCCGTGGTTCCAGGAGCGGTTGTCCTCGGTGCCGTCCCGGTTGTCCTCGCCGTTGGCCTCGTTGTGCTTGCGGTCGTAGGAGACCAGGTCGCGCAGGGTGAAACCGTCGTGCGCCGTCACGTAGTTGACCGAGGCGCCCGGGCGGCGGCCGGCCCGCTGGTAGAGGTCGGAGGAGCCGGAGAGGCGGTAGCCGAGCTCGCGCACGTCCGGGCGGGCGCCGCGCCAGAAGTCCCGGACGGTGTCGCGGTACTTGTCGTTCCACTCGGCCCACAGCGAGGGGAAGCCGCCGACCTGGTAGCCGCCCGGGCCCACGTCCCAGGGCTCGGCGATCAGCTTCACCCGGCTGAGCAGGGGGTCCTGGGCGACGGCGGCGAGGAAGGGGTGGTCCATGTCGACGGCGTCGCCGCCGTTCGGGCCGCCGCGGGCCAGCGCGGCGGCCAGGTCGAAGCGGAAGCCGTCCACGCCCATCTCGGCGACCCAGTAGCGCAGCGAGTCGGTGATCAGCCGGATCACCTGGGGGCGGCGGGTGTCCAGGGTGTTGCCGCAGCCGGTGTAGTCGGCGTAGCCGCGGGGGCGGTTGGGCGGGAGGCGGTAGTAGGCGGCGTTGTCGATGCCGCGCAGCGAGAGCGCCGGGCCGAGTGCGCCGCCCTCGGCGGTGTGGTTGAACACCACGTCCAGGATCACCTCGATCCCGGCGGCGTGCAGGGCGCGGACCATCCGCTTGAACTCGCCGACCTGGCCGCCGCGGGAGCCGGAGGCGGAGTAGCCGGCGTGCGGGGCGAAGTAGCCGATCGTGTTGTAGCCCCAGTAGTTGACCAGTCCGCGGGCCTGCAGGTGGTCCTCGCTGGCGTGCTGGTGCACCGGCAGCAGCTCGACGGCGGTCACCCCGAGGCGGGTGAGGTGGGCGACGGCGGCGGGGTGGGCGAGGCCGGCGTAGGTGCCGCGCAGCTGCGGCGGGACCTCGGGGTGGCGCATGGTGAAGCCGCGCACGTGCAGTTCGTAGAGCACCGTCTCGGCCCACGGGGTCCTCGGGCGGTGGTCGTCGGACCAGTCGTCGTCGTCGTGGACGACCACGGATCTGGGCACGTACGGCGCGGAGTCGCGGTTGTCCCGGACGGTGTCGGCGACGTCCGCCTCGGGCCAGTTGCGGACGGCGGAGCAGACGGCGTCGTGCGAGGTGTAACAGCCGTCCACGGCACGGGCGTACGGGTCGAGCAGCAGCTTGGCCGGGTTCCAGCGGGCGCCGGTCCACGGGTCCCAGCGGCCGTGCACGCGGAAGCCGTAGCGGGTGCCGGGGCGCACGCCGGGGAGGAAGCCGTGCCAGACCTGGACGTCCTGCTCGGTGAGGTGGTGCCGGCTCTCCCGGCCGTCCTCGTCGAACAGGCACAGCTCGACGGCCTCGGCGCCGGCCGCCCAGAGCGCGAAGTTGGTGCCCCGGCGGCCGCGCCGGTCGGTGCGGCAGCGGGCGCCGAGCGGCTGCCAGCTGCCGGGCCAGGGCGGTTCGGCGGTGCGGTGCGGACCGCCGACCGGCCGTACCCCGGCTTCCAGCTCCTGCCCTGACGCCATGGCCGCACCCTCCCTGGGCGGGGTGTCCCGGACCCCGTTCACCTTCTCCTTCCCGGATTGCGCAGATCGGAAGCCGTTGAACGGGGGCTTACCGGCGGATGGCGGCCAGGGTGGCGGGTTGACGGAACGGGGGGATTCCGGAGCGATCGGCGTGTCCCCGCGTCGATGCGCCTCGTTGTTCCCGGCGTCGGACGCGAACAGTGGGAGGGCCCCGGGATGCGGCGCCGAGGACGGGTGTGGGCGCGGGGCGCGGCGGCGGTGGCCTGCTGCCTGGCCGTCCTGACGGGTTGCGGCGGCGGTGGCTCCACGGCCGCGCCGGACGGGGACGCGGCCGCGGCCGGTGGGCGCACCGCGCCGGCGGCGCCGTCCCGGGCGGTGCTCACCGTGACGCCGGCCGACGGCGCGCAGGACGTGCAGCCGGAGGGCGCCGTCCGGGTGAACGCCGCGCAGGGCCGGCTGGTCTCCGTCCGGCTGGCCGACGCCAAGGGCACCGAGGTGCCCGGCACGATCGCCCCGGACGGCACCGGCTGGGCGCCGGACGGCCCGCTGCCGCTCGGCACCGCGTTCACCCTGGACTCCGTCGCAGAGGACGACCAGGGCCAGAAGGCGGCCCAGCACTCGGCGTTCACGACCGTCGCCCGGGCGCACACCTTCGTGGCCTTCTTCACCCCGGAGGACGGCTCCACGGTCGGCGTCGGCATGCCGGTCTCGCTGCGCTTCAGCCGTCCGATCACCGACCGGGCGGCGGTGGAGAAGGCCGTCCAGGTCGCCGCCGACCCGCCGGTGCCGGTGGCCGCGCACTGGTTCGGCGGCCAGCGGCTGGACTTCCGCCCGCAGCAGTACTGGGCGGCCGGCACCAGGGTCACGGTGGCGCTGCGGCTCAAGGACGTGCAGGGAGCGCCGGGGGAGTTCGGCACCCAGAGCCGGGACCTGCACTTCACCGTCGGCCGGGCGCAGGTCTCCACCGTCGACCTGGACGCCCACACCCTGACCGTCCGGGCCGGCCAGGGCGGCCCGGTGGTCCGGGTGCTCAAGGTCTCCGGCGGCAGCCGGGACCACTCCACCTACCGGGGCGTGATGGTGGTGTCGGAGAAGTACAAGGTGACCCGGATGGACTCGCAGACCGTCGGCATGGGCGACGAGTACGACATCAAGGACGTCCCGCACGCCATGCGGCTCACCACCTCCGGCACCTTCGTGCACGGCAACTACTGGGCGGACCAGAGGGTGTTCGGCGCCGCCAACACCAGCCACGGCTGCATCGGGCTGGCCGACGCCAAGGGCGGGGCGAGCAAGGACTCCCCGGCGGGCTGGCTGTTCGAGCACACCATCCCGGGGGACGTGCTGGAGGTGACGGCCTCGTCCGGGGACTTCGTGCCGCCGCAGAACGGGCTCAACGGCTGGAACGTGCCGTGGGAGCAGTGGGTGGCGGGGAGCGCGCTGCCGCAGGCGGCGTCGGTGGGGGCGGCCGAGTCCGGGGTTCCGTCGGCCGGGCTTCCGTCGGCCGCGGTGTCCGGGCCGGCCGGGCCGTCGGCCCTGGTGTCCGTTCCGGCCGTGCCGTCGTTCACGCCGTCCGTTCCGGCCGTGGCGTCCGTGCCGTAAGGGCCGTCCAGGGGCCCGAGGGGGCTTCCGTCCCGTTCCGTCCCGACTTCACGGCTGCTTCACACGCCGTCAACCCGACTCCCCTCAGCTTTCACTCGGAAGGCTTAGTTATCCTGCTCCGGCGCGTCCGGGGTCCGGCCGGAAAGATCGGCCGGACGGTGCAACTCATGGGGGCACTCAGCGCGTCAAGTGAGTGAATACCGGGAGGGGAGAAACCGTGAAGACGGGTAAGACGGCCGGCGCAGCGATACGCACCACCAACCGCTACGGGCGCAGGAGTGCGATGGCGCTGGTCATGGGAGGGGTGCTGCTGCTCACCGCCGCCTGCAATGACGACAAGGGCAGCGGTTCGGGTGGTTCGGGCGGTTCGGCGGCCGGCGGTGGGGCCTCGGCGTCGGCCGCGGCGGACGGGGGCGGGTCGGCCACGCCGAAGCCCTCGGCCGCGGTGCTCGCCGTCGAGCCGAAGGACGGTGCCCAGGACGTTCCGCCGAACGGGCTCCAGGTGTCCGTCTCCAACGGCAAGCTCACCACGGTCGAGGTGACCGACAAGGACGGCAAGCCGGTCGAGGGGGCGATCACCCCGGACGGTGCCGGCTGGAAGCCCGCGGGGGCGCTCGCGGTCGGCATGGCGTACAAGGTGAACGCGCAGGCGAAGGACGGCGAGGGCCTGGTGGCCGCGTCCACCACCTCGTTCACCACCCTGACGCCGGACAAGAAGATCGCCACCAACGACAACATCAGCGACGGCGCCACCTACGGCGTCGGCATGATCGTCTCGGTGAACTTCAACAAGGACGTCAAGAACAAGGACGCCGTCGTCAAGGGCATCAGCATCGAGTCCAGCAACGGCACCGTGGTCAAGGGCCACTGGTTCGGCGACCGCCGGGTGGACTTCCGCCCGGAGCAGTACTGGGCGCCGGGCACCAAGGTGACCGTCAAGTACCGGCTGAAGAACGTCGAGGTCGCGCCCGGCATCTACGGCGACGTGGACAAGGACGAGCCGTTCACCATCGGCCGGTCGATGATCTCCACCGCGGACGCCAAGTCGCACCAGATGACCGTCGAGCGGGACGGCCAGAGCGCCACCCTGCCGGTCACCCTGGGCGCGGACGCCACGCCGTCCTGGGGCGGGACGATGGTGGTCATGTCCAAGGAGAAGGTCACCCGGATGAACTCGCAGACCGTCGGTCTCGGCGGCGAGTACGACATCCAGGACGTGCCGCACGCGATGCGGCTGACCACCTCCGGCACCTTCGTGCACGGCAACTACTGGGCCAGCCCGTTCGGCAAGACCAACGCGAGCCACGGCTGCGTGTCGATGCAGGACGTGAAGGGCGGCAGCGACAGCTCGGTCGCGGGCAAGTTCTTCAACGACTCGATGATCGGCGACCCGATCAAGGTCGTGAACACCAAGGAGAAGACCGTCGCGCCCTCCAACGGGCTGGGCGGCTGGAACGTGGACTGGGCCAACTGGTAGGCCCTACCCGCCGGAGGGCCCGGATACCCGGGCCCTCCGGCGAGTCCTTCGCCGCGCGGCCCGATCCTCACCCGTTGGGGTCGGGCCGCCGCGGTTTCCGGGGCGACGAGCCCCACGCGTGGCGCAACCTTTCCGGTGGCCGGATGCGTGCAACCGGTCGGGTCCGTCGGGTCCACGGGGAGTTTCTCGGATCTTCTGAGGGAGGGAATCGACGTTGAGGTCGATACGCAGAGTGGTGGCGGTCGGTCTGGTCGGCGGGGCGATGACGCTGACGGCGGCCTGCGGCGGGGGCGGCGGGGGTACGGGGGGCAGCGCGGCCAAGGCCGATCTGGGGGCCGGCGCGGCCGCTGCCACGCCCGCGGCGACGGCGCCCGCGGCGGCGCCCACCAGCGCGGTGCCGAAGGTCTCCACGGCCGCCGTGAGCATCGAGCCCAAGGCCGGTTCGGTGGACGTGGCGCCGAACGCGCTCAGGATCGGCGCGACCGGGGGCAGGCTCACCACCGTCAAGGTGAGCGACAAGGCCGGAAAGGAGGTCCCCGGCACCATCTCCGCCGACGGCGCCTCCTGGACGCCCACGGCCGGCCTGGAGGTGGGCACCGCCTACCAGGTCAGCGCGATGGCCGCGGACGCGAACGGCGCGGTCGCCACGGCGGACAGCAGCTTCACCACGCTGACGCCGACGGCGCTCGTCAAGGCCTCCGACAACGTGGACAACGACGCCACGTACGGCGTCGGCATGATCGTCTCGGTGAACTTCGGCAAGGACGTCAAGAACAAGGACGAGGTCCTGCGGGGCATCACCTTCCAGACCGACAACGGCACCGTGGTCAAGGGCCACTGGTTCAACGACCGTCGGCTGGACTTCCGCCCGGAGCAGTACTGGGCGCCCGGGACCAAGGTGGTCGTGCACTACCGGCTCAAGAGCGTCGAGATCGCCCCGGGGGTGTACGGCGCGGACCGGGACGAGCCCTTCACGATCGGGCGGTCCCAGGTTTCGACGGTTGACGCCGCGGCACACAAGATGACGGTCGTACGGGACGGTGCGTCGAGCGACATCGACATCAGCGCCGGAGCACCCGAACACCCCACCTGGAACGGCACGATGGTGGTCATGTCCAAGGAGGGCGTGGTGCGGATGCAGTCCAGCACCCTGCCCGGGATGACCGGCGCGCCGTACGACCTCCAGGTCCCGCACTCGATGCGGCTCACCGACTCCGGCACGTACGTGCACGGCAACTACTGGAGCAGCAGCAGCACCTTCGGCGAGGACAACGTCAGCCACGGCTGCGTGGGCCTCAAGGACGTCGAGGGCGGCGGCGCCAACACCTCCATGGGCAAGTTCTACGACGGCTCGCTGGTCGGCGACGTGATGGTCGTGAAGAACTCGATCCGGAAGGAGACGCTCGACCCGGCGAACGGGCTGAGCGGTTGGAACATGCCGTGGAGCAACTGGTGACCGGCTGCTGAGGCGCGTGAGGGGTCAACCCGGGATTGACGGAAGTCGGCCCGGGTGACCCCTTCTTGCTTCCGGCATATGCCGACTCGCGGAGATCGTTTGCTCATTGTCCGTACGCGGCTGCTTGCGTTCCGCAATGATGGTCCGCATGGCGGGTTGGGGCGAAGCAGATCAGTCATCGGTTCCCGGGGTCGGCGCGGTGGCCGAGGTTTCCTGGATCGACGTCCAGGGCGGCGGGCTCTCGGCGCTGGAACGGCTCACCTCCGAGGAGCTGGAGGAGCTGTACTCCGGCAGACTGTGCGACCAGTCGGCGCCCAACGAGGTGCGGCTGCCGTCCCGGCCGGAGTCCGGCCCGGTGGCCCGCAGACTGGTGCTCTCCGTCCTGGAGTCCTGGGAGCTCCACCAGCACCTGGAGGCCGGGGAGTTGCTCACCAGCGAGCTGGTCGCCAACGCGGTGCGGCACGCGGCCGGGCGCACCATCGGCCTGCACGTCAGCCGCAAGCCCGGCTGGCTCCGGATCGAGGTCCGGGACTCCTCCCGGGCGCTGCCCTGCATGATCCTCGCCGAGGCCAGGCCGGTGAACGAGCGGGGGCGGGGGCTGAAGATCGTCGACGACCTCGCCGACCGCTGGGGGGCGGACCTGCTGCCGCGGGGCAAGGGCGTCTGGTTCGAGCTGAAGGTGCGCGAGCGGCCCTGAGGGTCGGGGCGGGCCGCTCAGGGGCCCGGGTGGCTCTGGGGTCCGCGCGGCTCTGGGGTCCGGGTGGCGCGAATGGCTTCCCCGGAAAACACGCAAGGCCCCCGGATTCGCCGTGGTCCGGCGGGCGGGGGCCCTTGCAGGTCATCGCGCCGGCCAAGGGGGTGCGTGCCGCGCGATGGGCGTCGGCAGTGCCAGGTCGGGCCCGCCGAAGTCATCGGCCCAGGGCGGCGTGCGGTGTCGCCCGCCGTTGGGCTGCTTCGACTATCGCACGGATCTCAGCATGCGGGCAAACCAGGCGTCTTGGAATGCAAGGCTTGTTACCTAGTTCACCTTTGGATTTTGCATAGGTTAACGCCATTGCCTGTGAATATTCACGATCGCGGCGATGTGACCATGGCTTGGCGGGCTCGCGCGGCGTGCGCGCGGACGGCGGTCGGGGAGAGGCCGCCGGAGCGGGGCGGTGGGGTCGCGGTTCCACTGCCGCTGCGGCAGGCGCGGCAGAGGCCGCCGAGGAGGACCTGCGGTCGGCAGGGGGTCCGGCAGTCGGTGCACTCGGAGACGCGGACCGGTTGGCGGGGCCGCTCCTCGGGTTGGCGGTCCGGGGGCAGCTTGTCGATCAGGCGGCGCCGGGTGAAGCCCGCCGGACTGTGGATGTCCGGCGGCAGGCTCGCGGTGAGCGCGGCGGTGAAGAGCGGGATGGTGGCCCCTCGGTCCAGCCACTCGGCGGCCAGCGGTTCGAGCGCGGCGCAGTCGGCGGCGGAGAGGGCGAGGCGGTGGTCGACCAGGCCGAGGCCGGCGAGGGCGGCGTACGCGGCCGAGGCGGGGGAGGTGCGGTTGCGCGTTCGCTCGACAGGGGGATCGGGCGCGGCGGGCATTGACGTCTCCCCGGTGGCGAGGAAGCGCGCCCACCAGCCGTCCGAGCGGGGAGTGCGGGAGAAGTAGGTGCGGAACACCCAGCGGCACTGCCGGTCGCCGACCCGCTCGCGGACGCGACGCAGGTGACCTGCGGCGGAGAGCCTGGTGAGGGCCGAACGGCAGGCCATCTGCCCGTAGTGGGGCTGGAGGACGGCGAGGGTCTTCGCGTCCATGGCGGCGCCGTCGGGGAGGTGGTCGATGAGCGAGGCGAGGTACGCCTCGCGCGCCGGAAGGTCGGCGAAGTCGCGCGCGGAGCGGGGAAGTTGCTCGGGGGCGGACTGCTTGCCGTACCCGGGTGCGGCCATGGCGGTACAGTCGTGGGTAGCCACAGGATCGAGTCCGATCGATCGTGCCGGTCAGACCCCCGTTCGGTGCTGGTAACACCGGCGGGGGTTGTTTCGTTGGTGCGCACGCTACACGGGGGAACCGGCTGTGGCGAAGCGATGACGATAAGTCATATGTGCTGTGTGCGACGGTGGTTGGGGAGGTTATTACCTCACCGTTCCATTAAAGGGTCACTCGGCTCGTGCCGCTTGAGCTTCGGCCGCGAAGGCAACGAAGGCGGACCAGGCGGCGGGGGAGAAGGCGAGGGTCGGACCGGCCTTGTCCTTGGAGTCGCGGACGTGGATGGTGGTGGGGGAGGGGGCGACTTCGACGCATGCGCCGCCTTGATCGTTGCTGTAGCTGGACTTGAACCACTCGTGGTCGCTCAAAGCTCCTCCGCTACCTTTCTGATGAAGTCCGCTGAGTCCTCGGCACCGAGTGCCTGCTGGCTGATCATGCCATGGCGGCGGTTCAGGACGCTTACCTTGTCCGGGTCCGCGTACAGAACCCCGGTTTCTTGCCCCTCGATGTAAGCGAAGTGTTCGTGCTCGGGGGACTCCAGCAGGATCAGAGAGCCGCCGAGTCCCTGGTAAGCGCCGCGTCCGACAGGAAGCACCTGTACTGACACATTACGCAACTTGCCGACCTCCAGCAGGTGATGGAGCTGCCGCTTCATGCATGCTCGTCCGCCGACCATTGACCGTAGTGCGGCTTCGTAGACGACGAAGCTGAACATCACAGTCATCGAGCGATTCAGCCTTTCCTGGCGCTGGAGTCGCGCCGCCACTCGTGCATCGACGGTTTCGTCGTCCAGGGGAGGGCAACTGTGGCTCAGTAGCTCTCGGGCGTACTCTTCGGTCTGGAGCAGTCCGGGGATGAGTAGCCCTTCGAACCACTGGATCGCGATCGCCACGCTCTCTGCATCCGTGTAGCCCTGCGAGTAGGAGGGGAACTTCTCCGGCGCCAGATAGTCCGCCGCTCCCAGCAGCATCCCCTTCGCGTCGCAGAGTTCATCCGCCGCCTGAAGCAGCTTGAGCGACGGCCGCCGCCTCCCCGCTTCCATCGACCGCACGCTCTCGATGTCGTAGCAGGCCGCCTTGCTCAGCTGCTCCCGGGTCACGCCCGCCTTCGCACGCCACCGCTTGAGCTGATCGCCGCAGTACTTCCACGACATCGGGTTCTCCTTCGGCGTGCTCACGGCCCCCGTGCTCCTTCCTGCCCTGGTCACAGGGCGGTTCAAGCTGTCGCTGTACATATCGCGTTACTGCTGAGGCTATGCCCGGCTGCCGACGCTTGAAGGGTGAAATGGCCGAACTCAGCTCTCCCGAGTGAAGCCGTCCGTACGCCCCCCCAAGGACTCTGATGCTCACTCACCCCGTCGATGTCGTCGAGTGGATGTTCCCCCGCCTCCCTCGCAGCGCCGGCCGTGCCCGGATCCGTTTCATCCGGCAGGCCTTCGAGTGGGAGGTGCCCGTCGACTCCGCCGAGACCGGGCTCGTCCTCCTCAGCGAACTCGTCACCAACGCCTGCCGTCACGCCCGCTCCCAGCGCGACCGGATGATCGGCGTCCGCGTCCTCCTCCCCACCGACTCCCTCCTCCGCATCGAGGTCTCCGATGCGAACGCCAACCTCCCGACCCTGCGCCACGCGACCCTCGACGACGAGTCGGGCCGTGGCCTCGGACTCGTCGCCTCCCTCTCCACCTCCTGGGGTGCCCACCTGCGCGGTGAGGGCTACATCGGCAAGACCGTCTGGTGCGAACTGGCCCTCCCCACCCCGGCCAACCCGCACGGCTGAGCCCGTCCTCCGGGCGCACGCAACTGGCGTCGCGCCGGAGCGCGTCCTGATCTTCGACGGCGCCGGAAGTCGCCGCCCGAGAGGATCAGGAGACCACCGTGCGCCCCCTTCCCTGGCCGCCGTCCGCCCCGATCAGGACCGAGCGGCTCGTGCTCCGCGAGCCCGAGGTCCGGGACCGTGCGGCGTTCATCGAGCTGCTGGCCTCGCCGGAGGTGAACACCTACCTCGGTGGGGCCCGGCCGCGTGACGAGATCGAGCGCGAGATGCCCGGGGTTCCCAGCAGGAGCCCCGGCGTCCTCGCGGTCGATCTCGACGGGGAGACGATCGGCCAGGTCCTGCTGCGCAAGGAGGCGGGGCGCGTCGGCCGGGTCGGCGAGAGGGCCGAACTCGGCTACCTGTTCCTGCCGCGGGCGTGGGGGCGCGGCTACGCTGCCGAGGCATGTGCGGCGGCACTCGACTGGTTCGCCGGCGTGCTCCCCGGCGAGCCGGTGGTGCTCGCCACCCAGACCGCGAACCTCCCCTCGATGCGCCTCGCGGCGAAGCTGGGCTTCACCGAGGTGGAGCGCTTCGAGGCCTTCGGCGCCGACCAGTGGTTGGGCCTGTGGTCCCCGCCGCCGGCCCGGGACTGACCACAAGGTTCGCCGCCCGCACAGGAAGTCGGCCCGCCCGACTTTCTGTGCTCACCCCCCCCGGGTCAGTTCCACGGTTCCCCGTCGGGGTCTTCGCCCAGCACCTTCGCGGCGGCCGCGCAGAGGTCCCTGCCGTAGATCTGGTTGCTGCCGTACTCGGAGCCCCACAGGTCGGTGGCGGCCCGGGCCACGGCGCGCCAGCTGAACTCCTCGTCGACTCGCCACGTGCGAATCTGCACGGCCATCTCCGTGGTGACCGTTGCCGGGTCCACAAGGTCGGGTTTCATTCCGGCGACCCCAAGGCGTGTCCGACAGTTCCGGCCGGGCCGTCGGTCATTTCTTCGCCTCGACCTCGACGGCGGCCCGGATGTCCAGCGTGCGCCGGGCCAGTTCCTCGGGCTCACTGGCGCCCGTCTCGTCGACGACGATGCCGACGGTGTTGCCGTCCGCCCAGGCGCAGGTGGTCTGGAACGCGGCCGGGAGGTCGAGCACCGCGCAGTCCAGCGCGCCGCCGAGAGGGCCGACCGGGTAGTCCTGGCGGTCGACCACCGTCTCACCCGACGGGTCGCTCATCGTCAGCCTGCCGAAGTACTTGTCCAGCTCCCGCCGGACGTCCGGGTAGCTGCCGGTCAGCCCGATCACGATCAGCGTGGTCCTGGTCGACCCGGCGGCGCCGTAGCCGGCCACCGTCAGCTCCCGGTACGGCCGCAGGGCCGTCATCCGCCGCTCGTAGTCGGCGCGCAGGGCCAGGGTGCTGCCCTCGTCCGGGAGCCGCACCTGGTCGCCGATCCGGTCCGCGAGCACGATCCGGTGCCGTGTCGGGGCGCCGGCCCCGGTCACCGCCGCGACGGTCAGCGCGGCGAACAGGCCGACGACCACGACCCCCGCGATCAGAGCCTTGCGCGGTACCCGCCGGTGCCAGGGCAGCGGAGCCACCGGCTCCAGGGTGTTCGCCCAGATCGCCCGGAGGCCGCTGGGCTTCTCGGCCCCCTGGGCACTCCCGGAAGCGGTCGTATCGTCACTCTGCACGGGGCCGGATCCTACGGCAGCGCCCGGAAGGCCCGCCGGGGATTTCCGGGCGCCGACGCCTCCGGTGGCAGCCGCATTCCCAGTGGGGCCGTCGGCAACCAAGCCTGCATCCAGAGCGAACCATGATGATGCTCTCCGAACAGGGCGAAGGCCACCTGACGGCCCGGGTGTTCCTCGCGGCGTCCGGCGGGACACACGCGCGCACGCGCCCCCAGCCGCTCCCGCACGCCACTACCGGCTGGTGCGGTGCCGCGCCAGATTGGTCACCGACCGTTGGACCCGACCGAAGGGACGCTGCGATGGGTGAGCACGAGAAGCAACCGCCGGACCCCGGGCAGGGAACGCCGCCGCCGAACAACAGCGACAGCAAGGTCGAAGTTCCGCCGCCGAGCAACGGCAAGCACAAGAAGTGATGACGAGCGACGACGGGGGCTTGACCGGGCACCGGGCAGGCCTGCACACCGAGATGGAGCGGTGCGGCGCGTGGCCGGCCGGCTCGCCGTGGCTGCGCGACGCCTTCGCCGTGCTGCCGCGCGACCGGTTCGCGCCGGACCGGTTGTGGCGGTGGGACGGCCGGTCCTACGTGCCGATCGACCGCGCGGAGGACCGGGACAGGTGGGCCGCCGAGCTGTACTCCGGCGTCGATGCGCCAGCCGTCACCCAGCTCACCGGCGGCCTCCCGTCGTCGTCGCTGTCCGCACCCTCCGTGGTGGCGGACATGCTGGACAGCCTCCGGGTGGAGCCGGGGCACCGGGTGTGGGACATCGGCACCGGGCAGGGCTGGACTGCGGCGCTGTCCGCCTGGCGGGCCGGGCCGGGCCGGGTGGTCACCACCGAGGTCGACGAGCACCTGGCCGCGTTCGCCCGGGCCAGGCTCGCGGACGCCGGGCTCGACGTCGAGGCGGCGGCAGGGGACGGTACCGGCGGCGGGGTGCCGGGCGGCGGTCCGGTCGACCGCCTCCACGCCGCCTACGCCGTCGAGACCGTCCCCTGGTCCTGGGTGGCGGCGGTCCGGCCGGGCGGACGGATCGTCTACCCCTGGGGCCGGCTGGGGTACGTCGCCCTGACCGTCGCCGACGACGGTGCCGCCGCCCACGGCTGGGTCCACGGCCTGGCCCAGTTCATGGGCGACCGGACCGGCCCGGCCCAGCCGGGCACCGGCCCCGCCGCGTACGCGCAGGTGCGTGGCGACGCCGAACCCGAGACCCGCCGGGCACTGGACCGCGACCCGGCCGGCCTGGAGGACTGGCACCTCCGGTTCGCGCTGCGCGTCGCCGTCCCGGAGGCCGTGCTGTTCACCGAACAGCGCGCGGACGGGCCGGCCGCCCTGGTCCACGACGGGGACCGCTCATGGGCCGAGATCCGCCCGGGCACGGATGGTCGGCCGCTGCTCCTCCAGGGCGGGCCGCGCCGCCTCGGCGACGAACTGCTGGCCGCCTGGTCCCAGTGGGAGGACCTGGGGCGTCCCGAGCTGTACGACTACGGCATCACCGTCACCCCCGACTCCCAGTGGGCGTGGCAGGGCGCCCCGGACACCGGCCCGCGCTGGCCGATCGGATCCCCGCACCCGGCCGTGCGATGACCGTGAGCAGTGCCGATCGAGGAGCCCCGGCGTTCACGCCCGGGGCCCTCGCCCGTTTCCGTCGCCTTCGAGCCCGGCCCCGCTACCTGAGGTCCGCCGCGCAGGAAGTCGGCCCGGCCGACTTCTCACGCTGCGCGGCCCATGGACGACAGCCCGGGGTCAGGAGATCGAGAAGCCCATCCGGTTCACCACCGGGGTCATCGGCACGTACATCACCTGCGCGTAGCAGGTCGTCGGGTGCGCCGTGGAGCCGGCCGGGCAGCCGACCTCCGACCGGGCGGCCACGATCACGCCGCGGGCCTCCATGTCGCCGTTCGGGCCGGACGGGTTCGCCAGTGCCGGGCCGCCGCTGTCGCCCTTCGCGGCGATCGCCCGGCGGTCGCCGCCCTTCGACTCCGCGACGTCCACCGGCTTGATCCTCGTGCCCTCGTCGTTCGTCGTCTCCACGTCGACCCGCTTGATCTGCACGTCGCACTTCCACCCCGACTGGGCACCGCTGAGGCAGATCAGGTCCCCGACGTTGTTCCGCCCGGCCCCGTAGGTGTGCCGGGACGAGCCGCCCCTGTCCGACCAGGCGCCGTCGTAGAACCGGCCGCCGCCGCTCCCGCTGATCGCGATCATGCCGACGTCCAGGCCGTCCCCGACCGAGGACAGGTCGCCGATGTAGCTCCCGGTGCCGTTGTAGTACCGGCCGCCGCCGCAGTGCGCGGCGGTCAGTACCACCTTCGTCCCGCCCTTCCAGCCGCTGAACGCCGTCGAGCAGAACGACGCCTTTCCGGTGCTCACCTCGGCACCCGCGTAGTGCGGCGCGCTGTCGGAGTGCCGGCTGCCGGACAGCGCGACCGGGGTCTCCTCGACGCCGGCCGTCACCGGCATCCCGGCGATCTCGGCGGCCTGCCGGGAGTACGCCTGCACGGCCGTGTCACCGCCGGTCAGCTGCTTCGCCTTCGCCCGCGCGTACGTGATCGCGATGGCGGTGCCGTCCTCCTGCGGGCCGATCGACGTCCACGCGTCGCGCGCCACGGCGGCGGTGAACCGGTCGATCGCGGCGCGCATCTCGGCGCGGGAGTACGGGCTCCGGTGGACGTCGACGGTGTAGCCGGGGCCGGCGCTCGCGGCGTTCGCGTCGAGCAGGGAACGGACCTCGGCCGGGGCCTCGCCCTTCCAGTAGATGTCGGCGTGCTGGTTCGCCGGGTCGATCACCGTCCCGGCATAGCCGACGGCCGCCGGATCCCCGGACTCCACCCAGTCCTGCACCGGGTCCGTCATGCGGTGGAGCAGCTGCTGGGCCTGCGGGTCGCGGAGCACCGGCAGGCTGACGGACAGGTACGGCTCGTCCTGAACGGTGTCGACGGCGACCAGGCCGGAGGCGACCACGGTGGTCAGGACCAGGGACAACGCGAGGCGGGAGCGGCGCACGGGCGGGTCCTTCCGGCATGTGTCGACGGGTCGGTACTCAGCGTAGGGGTGGATGAACGGTCCGCTACGTCCGGACGTCGCGGCCCGGGCCGGCAGTCGGTGCACGCGTGGGGCGACGCGCCCCCGGGAGGGGCGGGGCGGCGTCCTGGGGGCGGGTGGGGCGCCTGCGCCCCCGGCCCGTTCCGGCCCGGCCTGTTCCGGTAGCGGCCGCGCAGGAAGTCGGGCCCGTCGACTTCCTACGCGGGTTCCTGCGCGGGCGGATAGCATCGGGCCCGTGAACCTGTACTGGCACGTCGTGCTGCCACCGCTCAGCGCCTGATCGGGCGCGCGCTTCGGTGGCCTGACCCCCCGCGACCCCGGCCCGGCCCGATGGCGGCCGCCGTGGGCCGACGGCGTGCGCCCGTTCTCGGAACCAGTTCCCCCGACGGTTTTCGACGACGGAAGTCCACGACTGTGCCGAATCGTTTGTCCTCGCCCGCCCGTTCCCTTCCCACGGCTCCCCGCCGCACCCGCCCGCGCGGTGGCGCGGGGCCGATCCTGATCGCCGCCGTCCTCTGGGGCACCACCGGGACGGCCAGTTCGCTGGCGCCCGGCGGGGCCCCGGCGGCGGGGATCGGGGCCGCCGGGCTGGTGCTCGGCGGGCTGCTGCTGCTCCTCACCGACCGCGCCGCCCGCGCGCTGCCCCGGGTGTGCGGGCCGCGCGAACGGTGGCTGCTCGCCGCCGGCGCGGTCGCGGTGGCCGGGTATCCGGTCACCTTCTACCCGGCGGTGGGCCGTACGGGCGTGGCGGTGGCCACCGTGATCGCGCTCGGCAGCGCGCCGGTGTTCACCGGGCTGCTCGGCTGGCTCACCCGGCAGGGGCGGCCGGGCGGGCGGTGGGCCGGGGCCACGGCGCTGGCCGTGCTCGGCTGCGCGCTCCTGGTGCTGGGCCCCGAACTCGCCGGGGGCGGCGGTGCGGTGGACCCGCTGGGGGTGCTGCTGGCGGCGCTCTCGGGGCTCTCGTACGCCGGGTACTCGCTGATCGGCGGGCGGCTGATCACGGCCGGGCACCCCTCGGGCGGGGTGATGGGCGCGATGTTCGGCGGTGGCGCACTGATCGTGCTGCCGGTGCTGCTCGCGGGTGACCTGGAGTGGCTCGCCTCGGCGCGCGGGGCGGGCGTGGTGCTGCACCTCGCGGTGGTCACCACCTTCCTCGCGTACTGGCTGTTCGGCCACGGCCTGCGGCACACCAGCGCCCAGACCGCCACCACCCTGACCCTCGCCGAACCGGCCGTCGCGGCGGTGCTCGGCGTGGCCGCCCTGGGCGAGCGCCTGCCGGCGCTCTCCTGGTGCGGACTCGCCGTCCTCGCCGCCGGCCTGGCCTTCCTGGCGCTCCCCGCCCGGCGGTAGGGCGGCCGCCCCTGCGCGGGAAGTCGGCCGGGCCGACTTCCCGTGCGGCGGCGGCGAGTTCGCGGAACCCGGTTGCCGTCGGTGGTCCCGTCTGTTGGGCTTGCGGGCGGCGGGCCCGATCGAGGCCGCCGACTTCCGTGCCGTACGAGGGGATTCCCGTCATGCCCGACAACGCCACCGGCCCGCTCGACCTGCTCGCCCGCTACCGGCGGGCGATGCTCGACCTGGACGCGGACGCCCTGGCCGACCTCTACGCGGAGGACGGGGTGCACGAGTTCCCGTTCCTGTTCCCCGGGGTGCCCGAGCGGTACCGGGGACGGGAGGAGATCCGGGCCGGGTACCGCGCGATCTGGGGCCCGAGTGCGGCGCGGCCGCGGGAGATCCGGGAGGTGGCCGTCCACCCGGGCGCCGATCCGGAGGTGCTCACCGTCGAGCAGCAGGTGGTCGGGACGCACGCCGGCACCGGCGAGCCGTTCACCGTGCCGGGCCTGCTGGTGATGCGGGCCCGGGACGGGCTGCTGGTGCACGTCCGGGACTACATGGACGGCCTGGGCGTGGCCCGTGCGATGGGGCGGCTGGGTGCTGTCGCCGCGCGGCTGGAGGCCGGGGAGTAGGGCACCGGCCCGGCCGGCCTCCGACGCGGGCCGGTCAGAGGGCGAAGTGGGCGGCGATGCCGTCGAGGACGCAGTCGAGGCCGGTCTCGAACTGCCAGTCGGGGTCGTCCTTGCGGGTGGCCGTGTGGAGGTAGCGCTGGTAGTTGGGGTAGCGGCCGGTGTCCATCAGCCAGCTCATCCGGGGGGCGAGGCCGGCCCGGGTCTGGTCGCCGTCGGACCAGCCGCGCTCGCGGCGCAGGGCGTTCAGGGTGACCTCGGTGGTGACCGAGCCGTGGACGTAGCCGGTGACGGTGCGGAACACCGCCATGGTGGTGTCGGCGTCCAGGCCGTGTTCGGCCAGGGCGGCGAACGCGTGCTCGGGGACGGCGAGTTGGTGGGGGCTGAGGGAGAACGGGGTGGCCGCCCGGACGGTCCACGGGTGGGCCAGGTGCATGGCCCGCAGGTTGAGGGCCAGGGCGCGCATGGTGTCCCGCCAGCCCTCGGCGGGGGTGCCCAGCGGGAGCCGGCCGTAGACGAAGTCGACCATCAGCTCGATGAGCTCGTCCTTGCCGGAGACGTACCGGTAGGCGGCCATCGGGGCGACGCCGAGTTCGGCGGCCAGTCGGCGCATGGTGACGGCCTCCAGGCCCTCGGCGTCGGCGACGGCGACGGCGGCCTCGGCGATCCGCTGCGGGGTCAGGGTGGTGCGCGGTGCGGGGGCCGGGCGGGCCAGGCGCTCCCAGAGTGAGACCGGGGGCCTGTCGTCGCCGGCGGGGGTGTCCCCGGCTGGGGCCTGTTGAGCGGGCACGGGGCGGGCTCCTTCCGACTGGGGTCGGGCCCACCGTAGCACCTCGCGTGTACGGCGTATCCACAGTAGACGGCGTACACGCTGATGTGTACGTTGTATCCGACAGATACGCCGTACACAGCATTCGTCCCGGAGGGGGATTCCCATGTCCACGGAGCAGAGCCTGACGGAGCAGCACCTGAAGGAGCGGCACCTGAAGGTCGCCGTCCTCGTCGGCAGCACCCGCGAGGGCCGCTTCGGCCCGGTGGTCACCGACTGGCTGCTCGGCCACCTCGAGGCCCACGGCGACCTGACCGCCGACCGGATCGACCTGGTGGAGACCCCGCTGCCCACCACCTTCCCGTCCTTCGGCGGCGAACTTCCGCCGGGCGACGCCGAGTTGCTGGCCGCCGTGTCGCCCCGACTGGAAGCGGCCGACGCCTTCGTGATCGTCACGCCCGAGTACAACCACAGCTTCCCGGCTCCGCTGAAGAACGCCATCGACTGGCACAACCGGCAGTGGCACGGCAAGCCGGTCGCCTTCGTCTCGTACGGCGGCCTGTCCGGGGGCCTGCGGGCCGTCGAGCAGCTCCGGGTGGTACTGGCCGAGCTGAACGCCGCGACGATCCGCAACACGGTGAGCTTCCACGGCGCCGGCCAGTGCTTCGACGCCGACGGCAAGGCGATCGACCCGGCCGCCGACGCCGCCGCCAAGACCATGCTCGACCAGCTCGTCTGGTGGGCCCAGGCGCTGCGGGACGCCCGCCGGGCCCGCCCGTTCGCGGCCTGAGCCGGGGCGGGGGCGGACACCATGGCCACGGAACCGGTCGAGGAGCAGGCGGAGGGCCGGGCGGAGGGCCGGGCCGAGAGGCAGTCCGAGAGGCAGGCCGAGGGCCAGGCCGAGGAGCGGCCCAAGCCGCCGTTGCTCGGTGTCATCGGGCTGATGCTCGGCATCTTCCTCTCGGCCCTCGACGGGCAGATCATCGGCACCGCGCTGCCGACCGTCGTCGGCGACCTCGGCGGACTGGAGCACCTCTCCTGGGCGGTCACCGCCTACCTGCTGACCTCCGCCGCGGCCACCCCGCTCTGGGGTCGGCTCGGCGACCTGTACGGGCGCAAGGGCGCCTACCAGTGGGCGGTGGTGGTGTTCCTGGCGGGCTCGGTGCTGGCCGGACTCGCCCAGGACATGGGGCAGTTGATCGCCTTCCGGGGCCTCCAGGGGATCGGCGCGGGCGGGCTGATGGTCGGCGCGCTCTCGGTGATCGGGGTGCTCGTCCCCGCCTCCGACCGGGCGCGGGTGCAGTCGGTGGTCGGAGTGCTGATGCCGATCGCCTTCGTCGGCGGACCGCTGCTCGGCGGCTTCCTCACCGAACGGCTGAGCTGGCGCTGGGCCTTCTACGTCAACCTGCCGGTCGGGCTGGTCGCGCTGCTCGCGGTCGGCGTCGGGGTACGGCTGCGGACCGAGCGGGTGCGCGCCCCGTTCGACCGGGCCGGGGTCGTCCTGCTGACCACCGGCATCCTCGCGCTCACCCTGGTCAGCAGCTGGGGCGGCGCCGCCTACTCCTGGACCTCCCCGGTGCTCCTCGGCACGGCGCTCGTCGCGCTGGTCGCGCTGGGCTGGTTCGTCCGGACCGAACTGCGCGCCCCCGGGCCGCTGATCCCGCCCGCGCTGTTCCGCGACCGCAACTTCACGGTGGCGCAGGTGCTCGGCTTCCTCGCCGGCGCGGTGATGATCGCCCTGGTCGGCTACCTGCCGCTCTACCTGCAACTGGCCCGGGGCGCCTCACCCACCGCCGGCGGCCTGCTCCTGCTGCCGCTGATGCTCGGCATGATGGGCACCCAGCTGGTGACGGCGCGGCTGATGGGCCGGCCGGGCGGCGAGCGGCGCTACCCGCTGCTGGGCGGCGCGCTCACCCTGGTCGGCGCCGCACTGCTGCTGCTCCTGCGCACCGACACCCCGATCGCCCTGGCCTCGGCCCTCACGGCCGTCGCCGGGATCGGCCTCGGCCTGGTGATGCAGAGCACCCTGCTGACCTCGATGGGGGCCGTGCCGCCCCGGGACATGGGCGCGGCGATGGGCGTGGTCACGCTGCTGCGGAGCATCGGCGGCTCGCTCGGCATGGCGGCGCTCGGCGCGGTCTACACGGCGCGGCTCACGGACTCCCTCACGGAGCGCCTCGGGTCCGCCGAGGCCGGCCGGCTCACCGGCGGCGGGCTGACCCCGGCCTCCCTCGACGGCCTCCCGGCGGAGGTCCGCGACGCCGTCGGGGCGGCGGTCACCGGCGGCCTGCACGGCACGGTCGTGGGCGGGGTCCTGCTGGCGGCCGCGGCGACGGCCTTCGCCTGCCTGGTCCGCCCGAGCCGGGCCCCGCGGCCGGCCGGAGCCGGAACCCGGACCGATGCCCCGGCCGATGCCCCGGCCGAAGCCCGGGCGGAGACGAAGGCCGAAGCCCGGACCGATGCCCCGGCCGATGCCCGGGCGGAGACGAAGTCCGAAGCCCGGACCGAGACGAAGGCCTGAGGCGTACGAGGCACGCGAAGCGGCCCCCGGCGGAGCAGGACTCCGCCGGGGGCCGTCAGGCTGCCGGGATCAGCGGGTGATCAGCACTCGATGACGTTCACGGCGAGGCCGCCGCGCGAGGTCTCCTTGTACTTGATCTTCATGTCGGCCCCGGTCTCCTTCATCGTCTTGATCGCCTTGTCCAGCGAGACGTGGTGCCGTCCGTCGCCGCGCAGGGCCATCCGGGCCGCGGTGACGGCCTTGACGGACGCCATGCCGTTGCGCTCGATGCAGGGGATCTGGACCAGGCCGCCGACCGGGTCGCAGGTGAGGCCGAGGTTGTGCTCGATGCCGATCTCGGCGGCGTTCTCGACCTGCTCGGGGGTGCCGCCGAGGACCTCGGCGAGGCCGCCCGCGGCCATCGAGCAGGCGGAGCCGACCTCTCCCTGGCAGCCGACCTCGGCGCCGGAGATGGAGGCGTTCTCCTTGAAGAGCATGCCGATGGCGCCGGCCGCGAGCAGGAAGCGGACGATGCCGTCGTCGTCGGCGCCCGGGATGAAGTTCAGGTAGTAGTGCAGGACGGCCGGGATGATCCCGGCGGCGCCGTTGGTCGGCGCGGTGACCACCCGGCGCCCGGAGGCGTTCTCCTCGTTGACGGCCATCGCGTAGAGGGTCACCCACTCCATCGCGTTGGCCGGCCCGATGCCCTCGGCGCGCAGCGCACGGGCGCCGGACGCGGCCCGGCGGCGGACCTTCAGCCCGCCCGGCAGGATGCCCTCGCGGGACATGCCGGCCCGCACGCACTCCTGCATCACGGACCAGATCTCCAGCAGACCGGTCCGGATCTCCTCCTCGCTGCGCCAGGCCTTCTCGTTCTCCAGCATCAGGCCGGAGATCGACAGGCCGGTCTCCCGGCTGAGCCGCAGCAGCTCGTCACCGGTGCGGAAGGGGTACTTCAGCGCGGTGTCGTCGGGCTTGACCCGGTCCGCGCCGATCGCGTCCTCGTCCACCACGAAGCCGCCGCCGACCGAGTAGTAGGTCTTCTCCAGCAGGGTCGAGCCGTCCGCCGCGTACGCCCACAGGGTCATGCCGTTGGCGTGGTACGGCAGCGAGCGGCGGCGGTGCAGGACCAGCTGGGTGTCCGGGTCGAAGTCGATGGTGTGCTCGCCGACCAGGTTGATCCGCTTCTCGGCGATGATCCGTTCGACGTCCTTGTCGGCCTGGTCGACGTCGACGGTGCGGGGCGAGGCGTTCTCCAGGCCCAGCAGGACGGCCTTCGGGGTGCCGTGGCCGTGGCCGGTGGCGCCGAGCGAGCCGTACAGCTCGGCGCGCACCGCCGTCACCCCGTCCAGGAGGCCTTCGGAGCGCAGTCGGCGGGCGAACATCCGGGCGGCGCGCATCGGGCCCACGGTGTGGGAGCTCGACGGGCCGATGCCGATGGAGAAGAGGTCGAAGACGCTGATGGCCACGGGGGACGTCCTTGTCTGGTCTCGTGGAAGGACTTGCGGGCAGGGAGGGGCCGACACGGGACGGGGCACCGCGCGCACTGTCCAGTGTGCGCGGTGCCCCGGGGTGCCAGGTACGCCGGAGGGGTGAGGCCGGTCACCCCGCCCGAACGATCACCGGAGTGATCAGAGGTTCGGGTACAGCGGGTACTTGTCGGCCAGGGCGCTGACCCGGGCCTTGAGCGCGGTGGCGACGGTCTCGTCGAAGGCGGGCTTGAGCGCCTCGGCGATGATGTCGGCGACCTCGCGGAAGTCCTCGGCCTGGAAGCCGCGGGTGGCCAGGGCCGGGGTGCCGATGCGCAGGCCCGAGGTGACCATCGGCGGGCGCGGGTCGTTCGGGATCGCGTTGCGGTTGACGGTGATGCCGACCTCGTGCAGGCGGTCCTCGGCCTGCTGGCCGTCGAGCTGGCTGTTGCGCAGGTCGACCAGGACCAGGTGGACGTCGGTGCCACCGGAGAGCACGCTGGCGCCGGCCTCGGCCACGTCGGCCTGGAGCAGGCGCTCGGCGAGGATGCGGGCGCCGTCCAGGGTGCGCTGCTGGCGCTCCTTGAACTCCTCCGAGGCCGCGACCTTGAAGGCGACCGCCTTGCCGGCGATCACGTGCTCCAGCGGGCCGCCCTGCTGGCCGGGGAAGACCGCGGAGTTGATCTTCTTGGCGTACTCGGCCTTGGACAGGATGACGCCGCCGCGCGGGCCGCCCAGGGTCTTGTGGGTGGTGGTGGTGACCACGTCCGCGTACGGCACCGGGTTCGGGTGCAGCCCGGCGGCCACCAGACCGGCGAAGTGCGCCATGTCCACCATGAGCAGCGCGCCGACCTCGTCGGCGATCCGGCGGAACGCGGCGAAGTCGAGCTGGCGCGGGTAGGCCGACCAGCCGGCGATGATCAGCTTCGGCTGGTGCTCCTTGGCGAGGCGCTCGACCTCGGCCATGTCGACCTGGCCGGTCTTCTCGTCCACGTGGTAGGCGGCCACGTTGTAGAGCTTGCCGGAGAAGTTGATCTTCATGCCGTGGGTCAGGTGACCGCCGTGGGCCAGGCTCAGGCCCAGGATGGTGTCACCCGGCTGGATCAGCGCGAACATCGCGGCGGCGTTGGCCTGCGCGCCGGAGTGCGGCTGGACGTTGGCGTGCTCGGCGCCGAACAGTGCCTTGATGCGGTCGATCGCGATCTGCTCGACCACGTCGACGTGCTCGCAGCCGCCGTAGTAGCGGCGGCCGGGGTAGCCCTCCGCGTACTTGTTGGTCAGCACCGAGCCCTGGGCCTCCATGACCGCCACCGGGGCGAAGTTCTCGGAGGCGATCATCTCCAGGGTGGTCTGCTGGCGGTGCAGCTCGGCGTCGACCGCGGCGGCGATCTCCGGGTCGAGGGCGTGCAGGGACTGGTTGAGAACCGTCATGGTGTGGTCTTCCCGGGAGGAGGAGGGAAAGGGGCCGGGGCGGGGCGGACCGCCGTGCGCGGCCCGTCCCGTCGGGTGGCTCAGCCCTGGGGGTTGATGAGCGCGTCGTACTCGTCGGCGCTGAGCAGCTCGTCGGTGGCCTCGACGCGCACCTTGAACAGCCAGGCGTTCCCGAACGGGTCCGCGTTCACGGAGGCCGGGTCGTCGATGACGTCCTGGTTGATCTCGGTGACCTCGCCGGTCACCGGGGAGTACAGGTCGCTGACCGACTTGGTGGACTCCAGCTCGCCACAGGTCTCGCCGGCGGTCACGGTCTCGCCGACCTCGGGCAGCTGCACGTAGACGATGTCACCGAGGGCGGTGGCGGCGTGCTCCGTGATGCCGACCGTGGAGACACCGTCCGCGGCCGCGGTCAGCCACTCGTGCTCCTTGGTGTACTGCAGGTGCTGGGGGTTGCTCATGGCGTCATTCTCCAGGATGGGAAGCGGGTACGACGAAGCGGGCCGCCGCGCGGACGGCCGCGACGTGCGCAAACGGAAAAACGGGGGCCTCGGCGAAGGCTCAGCGGGCGCGCTTGTAGAACGGCAGCGCCACGACCTGGACGGGCTCGTGCTTGCCGCGCACGTCCACCGCGACGGTGGTGCCGGGGACGGCGTGGGCGGCGTCGACGTAGGCCATCGCGATCGGCTTGCCCAGGGTCGGGGACGGCGCGCCCGAGGTGATACGGCCGATCGGCTCGCCCTCGGTGGAGACCACGGTGTACTCGGCGCGCGGCACCCGCTTGCCCTCGGAGACCAGGCCGACCAGCACCTTCGGCGGGTTGGTCTCGGCCGCGGCGGCGGCCTGCTCCAGCGCCTTGCGGCCGATGAAGGCGCCCTCGTTGGTGGTCTTGTCGAAGCGGACGACCCGGCCCAGGCCGGCGTCGAACGGGGTGAGGTCGGTGGACAGCTCGTGCCCGTACAGCGGCATGCCGGCCTCCAGGCGCAGCGTGTCGCGGCAGGACAGGCCGCACGCGATCAGGCCGTGGCCCTCGCCCGCGGCGGTCAGCGCCTGCCAGACCGGCTCGGCGTCGGCCGGCCGGCAGAAGATCTCGAAGCCGTCCTCGCCGGTGTAGCCGGTGCGGGCGAGCAGCACGTCGCGGTCGGCCACCCGGGCCGGGAGGATCGCGTAGTACTTCAGGCCGGGCAGGTCGGCGTCGGTGGTCTTCGCCAGGATGCCGGTGGCCTCCGGGCCCTGGACGGCGATCAGCGCGTAGGTGTCGCGGTCGTCGGTGACGACGGCGTCGAAGCCCTTGGCGCGGGCGATCAGCTCGTCGAGGACCAGCTGGGCGTTGGAGGCGTTGGCGACGACCAGGAAGGCGTCCTCGCGCAGGCGGTAGACGATCAGGTCGTCCAGGATGCCGCCGTCCTCGGCGCAGATCATGGTGTAGCGGGCGCGCAGCACGCCCAGCGCGGAGACGAAGCCGACCAGCGCGTGGTCCAGCATCTCGCCCGCCTGCGGGCCGGTGACGGTGATCTCGCCCATGTGCGAGAGGTCGAACAGGCCGGCCTGGGTGCGGACCGCGAGGTGCTCCTCGCGCTCGCTGCCGTAGCGCAGCGGCATGTCCCAGCCGGCGAAGTCGGTCATGGTCGCGCCGAGGGCGCGGTGCAGCGCGTCGAGCGCGGTCAGGCGGAGGGACGACATGGCCAGGAACTCCTCGGTCGGGGCACTCAGGGGTGCACGCGCCGGACCGGACCCGCTCGGGTTCGACCCTGCGCGCGGGCATGCGGCGGCGTGGGTCTCCCCATCTGTCGTCGAACCTGAGAGCTTCACCGCCCACCGCCCGCAGCTGTTTCCAGCTTGGGGGACAGCATGACGGCTTGCACCGTGGGTGGGCGCACGACAGGGCCGGGCGCCGCTTTCCAGATGTGCCTAACCCGTGCGGTAGGGGTGCCTGAGAGATTCCGGGGAGGACTTGCTCCTTCGGCGCCGGCTGTGCCTGAACGGCACTCCGGGCTCTCCCGCGCGGGTTCGAGCGGCCGGTATGGAGTTGTGGGGGCCCGCGGCGCATGCCGTCGGACGGGCACATCATGGCACGTCCCGGACGGCGAGGGGAGAGGGGACCCGGTCACACCGCGCGGCACCCGGGCGCGGGCCCGGGACGGCACCCGGGACCGGGGCCCGCGCGGCACCCGAACACGAGCCCTAAAGGGGAGGCCCCGGGGGCCCTAGACTGCTGCGCGTCGGCGCAGCAGAGGGCGGCCGAGCGGCAGAGGGCGGGATCGGCGGCGCATGGGGTACCCGGTGGAGCAGCAGCAGGAGTGGGGCGGACCGCAGGAGGCGCCGGCGGGCGGTTCCTGGCCGGCCAACGAGCTGGAGCAGGTGCTGACCGCGGCCCTGGGCGACCCGGGCGCGACGCCGAGGGTGATCGAGGTGCTGGCGCGCAGCCAGGTGTGGGTGCCGCTGCCGGCCGGGGCCGATCCGCAGGGGCAGGCGCTGGACCTGCCGACCGTCGAGCTGGGCGGCGATCCGTACGTGCCGGTGTTCTCCTCGCAGGAGGTGTTCCTCCAGCAGGCGCCGGGGATGGCCTTCGCGGTGGCGCCGGTGTGGGAGTTCGCCCGCGGGCTGCCGCTGGGCGTGGGCATCGCGGTGAACCCGGACGCGGCCGTGGGCATCCCGGTGCCGCCGCAGGGGGTCGCCGAGCTGCGCCGCGGTCCGCGCGGGGACCGCTGGGAGGCCGCTGACGACGCCACGGCGCCGACCGGCGGCCGGGTGGCGCTGCGCGAGCCGGTGCCGGGCGAGGACCCGGAGCACTTCCTGGCCGCCTGCCGGGGCGAACTGTCGGCAATGCCGGGAGTGTTGACCGCCCGCAGGGCGCTGGCCAGCATCGAGGGCGAGCCGACCGTGATGTTCGTGGGCGTCCAGCTGGACCCGGCGGCACCGGCCGATCCGGCCGCGGTGAACGACGCGCTCGGCCGAGCGCTGGGAACCGCGCCGCTGCCCGGCGGCGTCCACCTCGTACTGCTCGACCTCGCCGACGACCCGGTGGTCGAGTGGCTGCTCACCCGGGTACTGCCGTTCTATTCGCGGGGCTGAGCGGGGTTCGTATCAAAGGCACGTCGCCGTGGCGGTGGCCGGTGCAGCGCCATAGGGTGCGTGCAGACGGCCGACGGGCCGGCGGGTTGAGGGAAAGAGGCGCGGCGAGGTGGGCGCATGAGTGCGGGAACGGGAGCGGGCGGTGTGCCGGGGCCCTGGGGCCAGGCACCGGCCGGGCGCCCGGGAGCTGATCCCGGCGCGTTGGAGCGCGCCCTGCGCGACGTCGCGCCGGAGCGCTACGACGCGTACGAGCGGCTGCTGCACGCGCTGGCGGACGGCCAGGTCTGGATGCTGCTGTGGCACGGCACGCCGGGCAGCCCGGACGCCCAGTACGGGAACATGGAGATCAGCGGCCACGGCTACGCGCCGGCCGTCACCTCGTCCGAGCAGCTGACCGCCTCCGGCTGGGCGCGGGCCCACGAGGTCATCTCCGGCCGGGAGATCGCGGCCTCGCTCTACCGCACCCGCTGGGGCCTGTGGCTCAACCCGCACGCGCCCGGCGGCGGCGTCGGCGTGCCGTGGGCGGACCTGCGGCGGGTCGCCGCGGGCCTGGACCGGCTGCCGGCCGGGCCGTTGAAGCTGAGCGAGCCGCAGCTGAACGCCCAGTCGTTCTTCGCGCTGCTGGAGCGGCAGGCCGCCGAGGTGCGCGCGGTGCGGGCCCTGCGCCGGGCCTGGGTGCAGCCCGCGGTGGGGGAGCCGTACCTGGCCATCGGCCTCGACCTGTACGAGAGTTCGCCGCCGGCGGTGGAGGCGGTGCGGGCGCTGATGCAGCGTGCGATCGCGGTGGCCCCGGAGGGGCTCGCGGTGTCCACGGTGGCGATGTCGGACGAGTACGACCCGGTGGCGCTGTGGATGCGCGCCAACGCGCGGCCGTTCTTCGACCGGGAGGCGGGCCGCCCGCCGACCGGTCCGTACCCGCCGGTGCCCCCGCCGCCGTACCCGGGGCAGTCGATGCCGGGTTACGGGTACGGCACCCAGCCGCCGGCGCAGGGCTGGCAGCAGCAGCCGCCGCAGCGGCCGTGGCCCGGCTACCCCGGGCGCTGATTCCCAAAACTCATTCCCCGAAGCCGACTTGATTGTCCATCAAGTCGGCTTCGATGCTTTCCGGACGAATTTCCGGATGTGTGCTCCGGTCATCTTGACATGGCAGTTACAGCCATGTGAAGAGGTATATGCCGAAGACCGGGGAGGTGCATGCACGCAGATCACAGTTGGGCATCTGTCGGTTGGCAGGGCTGGCGCAAGCCAGTTCGGATGGCAGAGAGTTCTGCGCAACGCACCGCGCGTGCTTGAACCCCACAAGGGCGAGCGCGCACGCCGACAGTCCGCCCACGCGACGCCCATCCCGCGTGGTGGCAGTGCCTGTGCACGACGCACTGCCGTCAACACCCGCTCCTCCTAAGCACCTCCGCACGTCCGCAGCCGCACCGCCGAAGCCGGCGACCGGCACCCGTGGGCCGGCCACCGTCGGCGAGGGGACCAACTGACCATGACCGCAACCGTGACCACCGCCGGGAACGATCCGGAGGCACCCGCCACCGCAAGCCCGGCCAAGAAGATCGAGGGCCGCTCCCTCGGCCAGATCGCCTGGACCCGCTTCAAGCGGGACAAGGCCGCCGTCGCCGGCGGCGTCGTGGTGATCCTGCTGATCCTGCTCGCCGTGCTCGCCAAGCCGATCGAGTCGATGTTCGGGCTCGACCCGGACGCCCTCCACCAGGACCTGCTGGACGCCGACCTCGGCGGTCTGCCGTTCGGCGACTGGGGCGGCATGAGCTGGGACCACCCGCTCGGCGTCGACCCCCTCCAGGGCCGTGACCTGCTCACCCGCGTCATCGAGGGCTCCTGGGTCTCCCTGCTGGTCGCCTTCGGCGCGACCCTGCTGTCCAACACCATCGGCACCGTGCTCGGCATCATGGCCGGCTACTACGGCGGCTGGGTGGACACCCTGATCAGCCGGGTGATGGACGTCTTCCTGGCGTTCCCGCTGCTGCTCTTCGCCATCGCGATCTCGACCTCGCTCCAGGGCGGCGCGTTCGGCCTGCACGGCCTGCCGCTGCACATGCTGGTGCTGATCTTCGTGATCGGCTTCTTCAACTGGCCCTACATGGGCCGGATCGTGCGCGGCCAGACGCTGTCGCTGCGCGAGCGGGAGTTCGTCCACGCGGCCCGCAGCCTCGGCGCGCGCGGACCGTTCATCCTGTTCAAGGAACTGCTGCCCAACCTGGTCGGTCCGATCCTGGTCTACTCGACCCTGCTGATCCCGACCAACATCCTCTTCGAGGCCGGGCTGAGCTTCCTCGGCGTCGGCATCCAGCCCCCGCAGGCCTCCTGGGGCGGGATGCTCCAGGACGCGATCCGGTACTACCAGGTGGACCCCCAGTACATGGTGGTCCCCGGTCTGGCGATCTTCGTCACCGTGCTCGCCTTCAACCTGCTCGGCGACGGGCTGCGCGACGCCCTCGACCCCAAGAACAACTGACCCTGCGTCACTCGGACCACCCGTCACTCGACGGTGCGTCAGAATCCCTCCTCCACATCCTCAAGGGGTTGATCTCACCCATGCGTAGGTCCCGTACCGTCGCCCTGACCGCGGCGGCTGCCGCCGCGGTCCTGGTCGTGACCGGTTGCACCAGTTCGTCGAAGAACGGAGGGTCCTCCACGGCCTCCGGCTCCGCCGAGGGCGGCTCCGGTGCCAACGCGGCCACCAAGGGCATCGTCAACGCCTCGGACAAGAAGGGCGGGACGGTGACCTACGAGATGAAGGGCACCCCCGACTCGCTCGACCCGGGCAACACGTACTACGCGTACATCTACAACTTCTCGCGTCTGTACGGCCGGCCGCTGACCACCTTCAACCCGGCGCCGGGCGAGGAGGGCAACAAGCTCGTCCCGGACCTCGCCGAGTCGATGGGCCAGCAGAGCGCGGACGGCCTGACCTGGACGTACAAGCTCCGCAAGGGCCTGAAGTACGACGACGGCACCCCGATCTCCTCGAAGGACGTCAAGTACGCCATCGAGCGCTCGAACTACGCGCTGGACGTGAACTCCAACGGCCCGGTGTACTTCCACGACCTGCTGGTCGACAACGCCACGCCGTACGCGGGTCCGTACAAGGACAAGGAGGGCGGCCTCAACTCGATCGAGACGCCCGACGACACCACGATCGTCTTCCACCTGCAGCACCCCTTCGCCGACTTCGACTACCTGGTCAGCGCCCCGGAGACCGTGCCCGTCCCGCAGGCCAAGGACACCGGTGCGGAGTACGTGAAGAAGATCGCGTCCTCGGGCTCCTACAAGTTCGAGTCCTACGAGGACGGCAAGCAGGCCGTCCTGGTGCCGAACACCAACTGGGACAAGAGCACCGACCCGATCCGCAAGCAGCTCGCGGACAAGATCGTGCTCAAGTTCAACATCGACCAGGCCACCATCGACAAGGACCTGCTGGCCGGCAACGCCCAGGTCGACCTGGTGGGCGGCGGCGTCGACCCGCAGACCCAGGCGCAGATCCTGCAGAACCCGAAGCTGAAGGCCAGCACCGACAACGCCTACGGCGGCCGTCTGGTGTACATGGCGATCAACTCCAAGCTCGCGCCGTTCGACAACGTCGAGTGCCGCAAGGCCGTCCAGTACGCGATCGACAAGGTCTCGGTGCAGACCGCGCTCGGCGGCCCGATCCGCGGCCAGATCGCCAACACGGTCCTCCCGCCGGACATCGCGGGCCACCAGGACTTCAACCTGTACGAGACCAAGGACAACAAGGGCGACGAGGCCAAGGCCAAGGAAGCCCTCAAGGCCTGCGGCAAGGAGGGCGGCATCAACACCGTCCTGTCGGCCCGCACCGAGCGCGCCACCGAGGTCGCCGCGGCCACCTCGATCCAGGCCGCGCTGAAGAAGGTCGGCATCAACGCCGAGATCCAGCAGTACCCGCAGGGCAAGTACCTGCAGGACGCCGCCGGGTCCCCGCAGTTCGCGGCCGAGCACAACATCGGCCTGATGATGATGCAGTGGGGCGCCGACTGGCCGACCGGCTACGGCTTCCTCCAGCAGATCGTCGACGGCCGCACCATCAAGCCGTCCGGCAACAACAACCTGGCCCAGCTGAACGACTCCGCCGTCAACAAGCTGATCGACGACGCCGCGATCAACCCCGACAAGGGCGCCCGCGAGAAGATCTACGGCGACGTCGACAAGAAGGTCATGGAGCAGGCGGTCTACGTCCCGCTGACCTACTTCAAGGTCTTCCTGTACCGCCCGGACAACGCCACCAACCTGGTCTCCACCTCGGCGTTCTCGGGTGAGTACGACTACCTGAACATCGGCTCCACCAAGTAAGAGCCTGGCTCCGCATCCCTGAAGGCAGGTGAAGGCAGCGGCGCCCGCCGCCGTCCGGAAGATCCCGGACGGCGGCGGGCCGCCGGAGCCGCCCAACTGTGTTTGCCTACATCATCCGCAGGATCATCGCGGCGGCGATTTTGCTGCTGGTCGTCAGCGTGGTCACCTTCGCGATCTTCTTCCTGCTCCCGCGACTCGCCGGAGAGACGGCCGACCAACTGGCCGCCCAGTACATCGGGAAGAACCCGTCGCCCGAGGCGATCGCCGCGGTCAAGCAGAACCTCGGCTTCGACCAGCCGCTGTACACCCAGTACTGGCACTTCCTCAAGGGGCTGGTCAGCGGCGCCGAGTACACGTTCGGCCCGGAACCGGCCACCTGTCACGTGCCCTGCTTCGGCTACTCCTTCAAGAACCACCTGGAGGTCTGGCCCGAGCTGACCAAGCGGATCCCGGTCACCATGTCGCTCGCCGCCGGTGCGGCGGTGCTCTGGCTGGTCTCCGGCGTCGCCACCGGCGTCGTCTCCGCGCTCAAGCCGCGCTCGATCTTCGACCGGCTCTCCATGGGCGTCGCGCTCGCCGGCGTCTCGCTGCCGGTCTTCTTCACCGGCGCGCTGCTGCTCACGCTGTTCAGCTACGAGTGGCCGATCCTGGACAACCTGCAGTACGTGAACCTCACCGACAACCCGCTGATGTGGGCCCGCAACCTGATCCTGCCCTGGATCTCGCTGGCCTTCCTCTACTCCGCGCTCTACGCCCGGCTCACCCGCGCCGGAATGCTGGAGACCATGAGCGAGGACTACATCCGCACCGCCCGGGCCAAGGGCCTGGTCGAGCGCAAGGTCGTCACCCGGCACGGGCTGCGCGCCGCGCTCACCCCGATCGTCACGATCTTCGGCATGGACCTCGGGCTGCTGCTCGGCGGCGCGCTGATCACCGAGCAGGTCTTCTCGCTCCAGGGCGTCGGCCAGTTCGCCGTCCAGGCGATCTCCGACAACGACCTGCCCAAGATCCTCGGCGTCACCCTGCTCGCCGCCTTCTTCATCGTCGTCTGCAACCTCGTGGTCGACCTCCTGTACGCCCTCGTCGACCCCCGGGTGAGGCTCTCGTGACCGACCTCCAGAAGTCCCCGGCGGACGCCGCGCAGACCCCGTCGGGCGACCCCTTCCTCTCGGTCCGCGACCTGCGGATCCACTTCGACACCGACGACGGCCTGGTCCGCTCGGTGGACGGGGTCAGCTTCGACCTCCACAAGGGGCGCACCCTCGGCATCGTCGGCGAGTCCGGCTCCGGCAAGTCCGTCACCTCGCTGGGCATCATGGGCCTGCACCGCTCCAAGCGGGCCCGGATCAGCGGCGAGATCCGGCTGAACGGCGAGGACCTGATCGCGGCCGGCCCGGACCGGGTGCGCCAACTGCGCGGCCGCGACATGGCGATGATCTTCCAGGACCCGCTGACCGCGATGCACCCCTACTACACGGTGGGGCAGCAGATCGTCGAGGCGTACCGGGTGCACCACCCCCAGGCCTCCAAGAAGCAGGCCAGGGCCCGGGCGATCGAGATGCTCGACCGGGTCGGCATCCCGCAGCCCGACCGCCGGGTGGACGACTACCCGCACCAGTTCTCCGGCGGCATGCGCCAGCGCGCCATGATCGCCATGGCGCTGGTCAACGACCCCTCGCTGCTGATCGCCGACGAGCCCACCACCGCCCTGGACGTCACCGTCCAGGCGCAGATCCTGGACCTCATCCGCGACCTCCAGGAGGAGTTCGGCTCCGCCGTCATCATCATCACCCACGACCTCGGGGTGGTCGCCGAGCTGGCCGACGACATCCTGGTCATGTACGGCGGCAAGTGCGTCGAGCGCGGCCCGGCCGAGACCCTCTTCGACGCGCCCGAACACCCCTACACCTGGGGCCTGCTGGGGTCGATGCCGCGGCTGGACCGGGAACTCCAGGACCGGCTGGTGCCGGTCAAGGGCACCCCGCCCAGCCTGATCAACGTGCCGTCCGGCTGCGCCTTCCACCCGCGCTGCCCGTACGCCGACCTGACCGGCGGGCGCTCCACCGGCGAGCTTCCGGTGCTGGCCGAGGCCGCGCCCGGGCACTTCGCGGCCTGCCACCTGGCGGCCGACGAGCGGCACCGCATCTTCGCCGAAGAGATCGCGCCCCGGCTGTGAGCCCGGCCTCGTACCACCTTTCTGGAGAGAACCGATGACGGACACTCAGGCGGCAACGATCCCGTCGCCGGCACCCGCCCCCGGCCGCGAGCCGCTGCTGAAGGTGGCCGGCCTGACCCGGCACTTCCCGATCCGCGGCGGGCTGCTGCGGCGCCAGACCGGCGCGGTGCGGGCCGTCGACGGCATCGACTTCACGGTCAACGCCGGCGAGACCCTGGGCGTCGTGGGCGAGTCCGGCTGCGGCAAGTCGACCATGGGCCGACTGGTCACCCGGCTCGACGAACCGACCGGCGGGACCATCGAGTTCGAGGGCACCGACATCACCCACCTGGGCGTCGGGGCGATGCGGCCGCTGCGCCGCGACATCCAGATGATCTTCCAGGACCCGTACTCCTCGCTGAACCCCCGGCACACCGTCGGCACCATCGTCGGCGCGCCCTTCAGGCTCCAGAACGCGGTGCCGGAGGGCGGGCTCAAGAAGGCCGTCCAGGAACTGCTGGAACTGTGCGGGCTCAGCCCCGAGCACTACAACCGCTACCCGCACGAGTTCTCCGGCGGCCAGCGCCAGCGCATCGGCATCGCCCGGGCACTCGCGCTGAAGCCGAAGATGATCGTCGCGGACGAGCCGGTCTCCGCGCTGGACGTCTCGATCCAGGCGCAGGTGGTCAACCTGCTGGACGACCTCCAGCAGGAACTCGGGCTGACCTACCTGATCATCGCGCACGACCTCTCGGTGGTCCGGCACGTCTCGGACCGGGTCGCGGTGATGTACCTCGGCAAGATCGTGGAGATCGCCGACCGGGACTCGCTCTACCGCAGCCCGATGCACCCGTACACCAACGCGCTGATGTCCGCCGTGCCCGTCCCCGACCCGCGCCGCCGCCAGCGCGCGGGCCGCGAGCGCATCCTGCTCAAGGGCGACGTCCCCTCGCCGATCAACCCGCCCAGCGGCTGCCGCTTCCGCACCCGGTGCTGGAAGGCGCAGGACGTGTGCGCGAGCCAGGAGCCGCCGCTGACGGTGCTGGCGACCGGGCACCAGGTGGCCTGCCACTTCCCGGAGAACGCTCCGGAGAAGGCGTCGGCCGGCGCCACGGCCTGAGGCCCTCGCACGTACGCAGGAGGCCGCCCGCCCCCGGACTTCCGGGGACGGGCGGCCTCTTGGCGGTCCGCGCCTCAGACGCCGGCAGCCGGCTCCGGCTCCGGCACGCGCGGACCCGGGGCGGCCGCGGCGAGCGGCGTCGGGGCGGGGGCCGGGAAGCGGCGGTCCAGCGCCCGGACCGCCCTGCGGCCCAGGTTCTGGAACGGGATCTCGACCAGCCGGTACGACAGCCAGGAGAGCACCACGACCGCCGCCAGGTAGCCGAGGGTGAGCGCGGCCTGCCCCTTCGGCCCGACGATCGGCGGGTGGTTCCGCAGCTTCCAGCCGAGGAAGTACATCAGCGGGCCGTGCAGCAGGTAGACCGAGAAGCTGATCGTGCCGAGCCCGCCGAGCCAGCGCGGGAAGCGGCGGCGGCGCAGCAGCATGGCGGCCGCGAACAGGGCCCAGGCGGCCAGGTAGGCGGACGAGAAGGACTCCCACGAGGGCGTCCAGGTGTGCCAGAGCGCCGTGTCGCGGTTGTACAGGTAGCCGACCGTGACGCCGGTGACGATCACGAAGCCGCAGCAGAGCAGGGCCGGGAGCCGGTCGAGCAGGCCGTGCTCCAGCCGGTACAGCACGGTGCCGGCGAACATGGTCGCGAAGATCAGCATGGTCTCGAAGCCGGTGGTCCGGCTGTTCACCGTGATCAGGACCAGGCCCAGGCCGCCGAGCAGCAGCGCGCCCCAACGGGTCAGGTCCGGGCGGGCGGTGGCGATGCAGGCCGCCGCCATCAGCACCACGATCCCGGCCGCCGCCACCAGGCGCCCGGTGGCCGCCAGGTCCACCGAGATCCCGCCGATCGGCAGCCAGGTGCCGAGCACCAGGGCGACGGACGCGAAGCCGACCGCGATCGGCGCGCTGTGCCGGTGCCACCCCCGCACGAACAGGGCGCACACGAAGTAGTAGAAGACCATCTCGTAGGTGAGCGACCACATCACCCCGATGGTGCTGGGCACCCCCAGCAGGTCCTGGAGCAGCAGGCCGTTGGCGGCGAGCGACAGCACCGGGTGGTCGAAGGGGAAGCTCTGGACGATCTGGCCGCTGCGGGGCAGCACCAGCAGACTCGCCACCACCGTGACGGCCACCGCGGGGTAGATGCGGAAGAGCCGCCCCGTCCAGAACGCCCGGACGTCGCCCCGGCGTTCCAGCGAGGCCGGGATGATGTACCCGCTGACCAGGAAGAACAGCATCACGCCGAAGAAGCCGAGATCCAGGTGGCGCGGCACCCCGCCCGCGTGCGGGATCTTGCCGAGCAGCCCGAAGTGGTGCATGGCGACGGCGAGGGCGGCGATGCCGCGCAGCGCGTCGAGCCAGCCGAGCCGGGCGGAGGCGGGGGAGCCCGGCGACTTCGAGGACTTCGAGGACTTCGAGGACTTCGGCGACTTCGACGGCTCCGGCGGCGGCTTCGGGGCTGACCCGGGCTTCGCGAGCTTCACAGGCGGAGGCTAGCCGAACCGGTTCGGCCCCGCGGCGCGCAAGGGGTTCGCCGCCGCTCCGGCGGTGCGTTCGTATCCGGAGCACGGACGTTCGCCGGAACACCCGCGCGAATCGGGTACACATGGACGGTGACATCCCAGCTCTTCCCGACCGACGTGCAGCAGTCGCTGGACCTCGTCGGCATCTTCGTCTTCGCCCTCTCCGGGGGCCTGCTCGCCGTCCGCAAGAACATGGACATCTTCGGGATCTGTGTGCTGGCCGAGGTCACCGCCCTCGGCGGTGGCGTGATGCGCGACCTGGTGATCGGCGCCACCCCGGTCGCCGCGTTCACCAACCTCGGCTACTTCGTGACCCCGCTGGGCGCCGCGCTGGTGGTGTTCTTCCTGCACCCGGAGGTCGAGCGGATCAACCGGGCCGTGCAGACCCTGGACGCGCTCGGGCTCGGGCTGTTCTGCGTGACCGGCACCGCCAAGGCCCACGACTTCGGGCTCGGCGCGGTCGCGGCGATCGCGCTCGGCATGGTGACCGCGGCCGGCGGCGGCGTGATCCGCGACGTGCTGGCCGGGGAGATCCCCTCGCTGCTGCGCTGGGACCGGGAGATCTACGCCGTCCCCGCCCTGGTCGGCGCCACCCTGGTCGCGCTGCTGATCGGCGCGGACCGCCTCACCGGCATCACCGGAACCGCGGCCGCGCTCACCGCCTTCGGGCTGCGGATGCTCGCGCTGAAGTACGGCTGGCGTGCCCCGCGGGCCTGGCACCGCAACGGTTCTCGCACCAGCGAGGAGTAGGCGAGCCGCCGTACGCGAGCGAGATCGCCTCGGCCGTGCAGAGCAGTTCCGGCACCATCCGGGCCAGTTCGCCGGGCGGCACCTCGCTCGCCGGGGCGCTCAGCGCGCAGGCCGCGACCGTCCGTCCGCCGCTGCCCGCGACCGGCGCGGCCACGCAGGTCACCGGCTCCCGGTGCTCGCAGGACTCGGCCGCCCAGCCCCGGCGGCGCACCGCCGCCAGCTCGGGCTCCTCGGGGACGCCGTCCGCCGACAGCCCGGCGAGCAGCACCCGGCCGACCGCCGTCCCGTCCACCGGGGCCCGGCGCCCGATCCGGGACGGCTCGGCGCCCGGCAACCCGGCCACCTCGTCCAGGTAGAGCACCTCGCCGTCGTGCAGCACGGCCAGCCGGACGGTGTAGCCGCAGCGGGCGTTGAGCGCGGCCAGGTACGGCGCGGCGACCTGCCGGACGTCGAAGTCCTCCAGCGCGCGGTGGGCCAGCGAGAGCACCCGGCCGCCCAGCCGGTAGCGCAGGTCCGGCTGGCGGCGGGCGAAGCCGTGCTCCTCCAGGGTGCGCAGCAGCCGCAGGGCGGTGGACTTGTGCACCCCGAGGCTGCTGGCGGCCTGCTCCAGCGAGAGCGGCGCGTCGCCGAGTGCGTCGAGCAGGGTCAGCGCGCGGTCGACCGACTGCGACATGGCGTTTCCCGTGGATCCGGCTGACTGATGGCGTCAGGCTAACCGCTGGGTGGCTCAGTGGTACAAACCACTGCCGGACGCGGCCGTCCGGAAGTGGTGCGTCCGCGGTGCGGCGCACCCGTGGTTCGTCCGCGGTGCGTCCGGGCCGGTGCGGGCCGGTGCCGGCCGGTGCGGGCCGTGCGTGGCTGGAACCGCCCCGGCCCGGAACCCCCTGCGGTGCCGCGCTCTACAATCGGATGGTTATGCCATACCTGGACCATGCGGCGACCACGCCGATGCTGCCCGAGGCGATCGCCGCGATGACGGCGCACCTGGGGGTGGTCGGCAACGCCTCGGCCCTGCACGCGGCCGGCCGCCGGGCCCGCCGGGTGGTCGAGGAGTCCCGGGAATCGCTGGCCGATTCGCTGGGCGCCCGCCCCAGCGAGATCGTGCTCACCGGCGGCGGCACCGAATCCGACAACCTGGCGGTCAAGGGCCTGTACTGGGCCCGCCGGGACGCCGACCCGGCCCGCACCCGGGTGCTGTGCAGCCCGGTCGAGCACCACGCGGTGCTGGACGCGGTGCACTGGCTCTCCGAGCACGAGGGCGCCGAGGTCGAGTACCTGCCGGTGGACGGGTACGGCCGGGTGCACCCCGAGGCGCTGCGGTCGGCGATCGAACGCGACCCGGCGTCGGTGGCGCTGGTCACCGTGATGTGGGCCAACAACGAGGTCGGCACCGTCCAGCCGGTGCGCGAACTGACCGCCGTGGCGGCCGAGTACGGCATCCCGGTGCACGCCGACGCCGTGCAGGCGCTCGGTCAGGTCCCGGTCTCCTTCGCCGAGTCCGGCCTCACCGCGCTCACCGTCACCGGGCACAAGATCGGCGGCCCGTTCGGCATCGGCGCCCTGCTGCTCTCCCGGGGCGCCGCGCCCGTACCGCTGCTGCACGGCGGCGGGCAGGAACGCGACGTGCGCTCCGGCACCCTCGACGCCCCCGGCTCGGCCGGCTTCGCGGCCGCCGCGGCGCTCGCCGTCGAGCGGCGGGCCGAGCACGCGGTCACGCTCGGCGCGCTGCGGGACGAACTGGTGGCGTCGGTGCTGGCCGCCGTACCGGACGCGATCCTCAACGGCGACCCGTCGGCCGAGGGCCGGCTGCCCGCCAACGCGCACTTCTCCTTCCCCGGCTGCGAGGGCGACGCGCTGCTGATGCTGCTGGACGCCCAGGGCATCGAGTGCTCGACGGGCTCCGCCTGCTCGGCCGGGGTGCCGCAGCCCAGCCACGTGCTGCTCGCGATGGGCGTCGACCCGCTGCTGGCGCGCGCCTCACTGCGGTTCTCGCTCGGGCACACCTCGGTGCCGGAGGACGTCACGGCGCTGGGGAAGGCCATCGGGCCGGTCGTCGAGCGGGCGCGCAACGCGGGGCTGGCGTCCGTGCGGCGCTGATCTCGGCTCCGGGAACAGGCGGGCCACCCCGTACCCTTGTTGCCATCATGACTGACTTCCCGGGTGCCCCGACCACTCCGTCCACCGGCCGTCTGCGCGTGCTCGCGGCGATGTCCGGCGGAGTCGACTCCGCCGTCGCCGCCGCCCGCGCCGTCGAAGCGGGGCACGAGGTGACCGGCGTCCACCTGGCGCTCTCCGCCAACCCGCAGTCCTTCCGGACCGGCGCGCGCGGCTGCTGCACCATCGAGGACTCCCGGGACGCCTGGCGGGCGGCCGACGTGATCGGCATCCCCTTCTACGTCTGGGACCTCGCCGAGCGCTTCCGCGAGGACGTCATCGACGACTTCGTCGCCGAGTACGCGGCCGGGCGCACGCCCAACCCGTGCCTGCGCTGCAACGAGAAGATCAAGTTCGCGGCGCTGCTGGACAAGGCGATCGCGCTCGGCTTCGACGCCGTCTGCACCGGCCACTACGCCCGGATCGTCGACCTGCCGGACGGCTCGCGCGAGCTGCACCGGGCCGTGGACGGCGCCAAGGACCAGTCCTACGTCCTCGGCGTGCTCGACGCCGACCAGCTCGCCCACTCGCTCTTCCCGCTCGGTGACACCACCAAGGAGGAGATCCGGGCCGAGGCCGAGCGCCGCGGCCTGGCCGTCGCCAAGAAGCCCGACAGCCACGACATCTGCTTCATCGCCGACGGCGACACCCAGGGCTTCCTGGCCCAGCACCTCGGCACCGCCACCGGCGACATCCTCGACGTCGACGGCACCAAGCTCGGCGAGCACGACGGCGCGTACGGCTTCACCATCGGCCAGCGCAAGGGCCTGCGGATCGGCCGGCCGGCGGCCGACGGCAAGCCGCGCTACGTGCTGGACATCTCCCCGGTGAACAACACCGTCACGGTCGGACCGGTCGAGGGCCTCGACGTGACCGGGCTGACCGCCATCCGCCCCCGCTGGTGCGGCACCGAGCCCCTCGCGGACGGCCGCTACACCGCCCAGCTGCGCGCCCACGGCGAGGAGGTGCCGGTGAGCGCCGCGGTCGTCGACGGCGAGCTGCGGGTGGAACTGGACACCCCGGTGCGGGGCATCGCCCCCGGCCAGGCCGTGGTCGTCTACGACGGCACCCGTGTCGTCGGCTCCGCCACCATCGCCACCACCGAGCGCCCGGCCGCCACCGCCTGAGCCCGCCCCGCGCCCGGCGGGGAATCCCCGGCGAGGAATCCCCGGCGGGGAATCCCCGGTGAAGTCCTGCCGCGGGGCGTGATAGACCGGACGACACTATGAATATCTCTGTCTTCTGCTCCGCGTACTCGCTCGACGACCGCTACTCCGCCCCCGCCGCGGAGTTCGCCCGGCTCCTGGGGGAGGGCGGGCACACGCTGGTGTGGGGCGGCTCGAACGCCGGGCTGATGGGGCTGCTCGCCGACGAGGTGAAGGCGGCGGGCGGCAGGCTCGTCGGCGTGATGGTCGAGATGCTGCGGCACAAGGCGTACGTCGGCGCCGACGAGCTGGTGTGGACGGCCGACCTGCCGGAGCGCAAGGCCGAGCTGGCCTCGCGGGCGGACGCGATCGTCGTGCTGGTGGGCGGGCTGGGCACCCTGGACGAGGTCACCGAGGTGCTGGAGCTCAAGAAGCACGGGATGTTCGACAAGCCGGTGGTGGTCCTGGACACCGAGGGCTTCTACACGGGCCTGCGCACCCAGATGGAGCGGATGGACGCCGAGGGCTTCCTGCCGCGCCCGCTCGCCGAGCTGATCACCTTCGCGGACACGCCCGCCGAGGTTTTCGCCCAGCTCAAGGCCTGATTGGATCACGACCATGGCTGCACATCTGATCACTGGCGCCGGCTCCGGCATCGGCGCCGTACTCGCCGAGCGACTCGCCGAGCGCGGGGACGAGCTCTGGCTGCTGGCCCGCGACGCCCGTCGGGCCGCCGAACTGCGCGAGCGCTTCCCCGGGGCCCGCACCCTCGTCGGGGACCTGGGCGATCCGGGCAAGCTGTCCTGGGCCTTCGGCCACCAGCAGCTGCCGGTCGAGCTGGACTCCCTCCTGCACGTCGCGGGCACGGTCGAGCTCGGCCCGGTCGGCGACCTGACCCCCAAGGCCTGGCAGGAGACGCTGAACGTCAACCTCATCGCCCCCGCCGAGCTGACCCGCCTGCTGCTGCCGTCGATCCGGCTGGTCAAGGGCCATGTGCTCTTCGTGAACTCCGGCGCGGGCCTCAACGCCCACGCCGAGTGGTCGGCGTACGCGGCCAGCAAGCACGGCCTCAAGGCGCTCGCCGACGCGCTGCGCCACGAGGAGCACGCCAACGGCGTCCGGGTCACCTCCGTCTACCCGGGCCGCACCGCCACCGCGATGCAGGTGAAGGTGCACCAGCAGGAGGGCAAGGAGTACGACGCCGGCCGCTGGATCGAGCCCGCGTCCGTCGCCAGGGCGATCCTCGCCGCCCTCGACGCGTCCCGGGACGCGGAGATCACCGACATCACCGTCCGCCCCGGGCGGTAGCGCGCCGCACGGGAGGTCGGCCGGTCCGACTTTCCGTGCGCGCACCGGATGCCGACCCGGCCTCCGCGTGCCCGACGGCCCCGGTACCGAGCCCCGCGCCCGGCACCGGGGCCGTCCGGCTGAGTAGGCTCGGGCGGGTGAGCACCCCACACACCTTCCCCGACCTGCGCGGCGCCGCCACCGGCGTCGGTTCGCTGCCCGGCACCGACGCCCGGGAGGCCGCCAAGACCTCCACCGGGGCACTGGAGCACCTGCCGTTCCTGCCCGAGCTGCCCGCCCGCGGGCCGGGCGCCGACATGATCGGGCGCGGCGCCGGCCTGCTGGTCGAACTGTTCGCGCAGACCGAGCCGAGCGGCTGGCGGTTCACCGACCGTCCGGGCCGGGACACCCGGCGCGCCCACTCCTGGCTCGGCGAGGACCTGGACGCGCTGGAGGAGTTCACCCAGGGCCACCAGGGGGCGCTCAAGGTCCAGGCCGTCGGCCCCTGGACGCTGGCGGCGAACATCGAGCTCAAGCACGGCGAGAAGGCGCTCGCCGACCCCGGCGCGTGCCGCGACATCGCCGGCTCGCTCACCGAGGGCCTGCGCCGCCACCTCGCGGACGTCCGCAGGCGGGTGCCCGGCGCCGAGGTCGTGCTGCAGCTGGACGAGCCCTCGCTGCCCGCCGTCCTGGCCGGGTCGGTGAAGACCGCCAGCGGCTTCCAGCGGCTGCGCGCCGTCGACCGGCAGGTCGCCGAGGAGGTGCTGCGCGAGGTGATCCGGAACCTCGACGCGCCCGTGGTGGTGCACAGCTGCGCGCCGGACGTCCCGGTTCCGCTGCTGCGCCGCGCCGGGGTGGCCGGGATCTCCCTCGACTTCTCGCTCCTCACCGAGCGCCAGGACGACGACCTCGGCGAGGCCGTGGAGGGCGGCACGACGATCCTCGCCGGTGTCGTCCCCGCCACTGACCAGGCGGTGTCCGACCCTGCCGGTAGTGTCCAGGGTGTCAGGACCTTGTGGCGCAGGCTCGGGTTCGCCCCGGAGCTGCTGGGCCGCCGCGTGCTGGTGACACCGACCTGCGGGCTGGCCGGGGCGTCCCCGGCGTACGCGCGCAGGGCGCTGTCGTCCGCGGCGCGGGCGGCACAGAGCCTGGTGGACAACCCGGAATGAGAGTGCAGGAGGGCTTGCGGTGACGGCTGTCGAGGGCTGGGAGGACGTCCCGGCGGAGGTGCGCGGGCGGCACGCCGAGCTGGCGCAGGAGATCACCGACCACCGGGCCCGGTACTACGAGCAGGACGCGCCGGTCGTCAGCGACGCCGAGTTCGACGCCCTGATGCGGGAGCTGGAGGGGATCGAGGCCGAGCACCCGGCCCTGGTCACCCCGGACTCGCCGACCCAGAAGGTCGGCGGCGCGGCCACCGGGCTGTTCGCCGAGGTCGAGCACCGCGAGCGGCTGCTCAGCCTGGACAACGCGATGGACGACGAGGAGCTGTCCGCCTGGGCCGAGCGGGTCGCCACCGAGCTGCAGGGCATCGACTACCACTACCTGTGCGAGCTCAAGGTGGACGGCCTGGCCGTCAACCTCACCTACGAGAACGGCCAGTTGGTGCAGGCGGCGACGCGCGGCGACGGCCGGGTCGGCGAGGACATCACCCCCAACGTCCGCACCATCAAGGAGATCCCGCACCGGCTCAAGGGCGAGAACATCCCGGAGCTGGTGGAGATCCGCGGCGAGGTCTACTTCCCGACCGAGGAGTTCGACGCGCTCAACGCCTCCTTCGCGGAGGAGAACGAACGCCGCCGGCAGGAGAACGAGGAGCGCGCCAAGGAGGGCAAGCGGCCCCGGGCGCTGATCCGGCTGTTCATGAACCCCCGCAACGCCGCCGCCGGTTCGCTGCGCCAGAAGGACCCGCACGTCACCGCCTCCCGCCCGCTGCACATGGTGGTGCACGGCATCGGCGCCCGGGTGGGCTTCGACATCGACAACCAGTCGCACGCCTACCGGCTGCTGCACGACTGGGGCCTGCCCACCGCCCGTCACAACCAGGTGGTGAAGACGCTCGCCGAGGTGCGGGCCTTCATCGAGCACTTCGGCGAGCAGCGGCACTCGGTCGAGCACGAGATCGACGGCGTCGTGGTGAAGGTGGACGAGATCGCCCTGCAGGGCCGGCTCGGCGCCACCTCCAAGTCCCCGCGCTGGGCGATCGCCTGGAAGTACCCGCCGGAGGAGGTCACCGGGAAGCTGGCCGAGATCAAGGTCGGCATCGGCCGCACCGGCCGGGCCACCCCGTACGCGGTGCTGGCCGAGCCGGTGAAGGTGGCCGGCTCGATGGTGCAGTACGCGACGCTGCACAACCAGGAGGTCGTCAAGGCCAAGGACGTGCTGCTCGGCGACACGATCGTGCTGCGCAAGGCCGGCGACGTCATCCCGGAGATCCTCGGCCCGGTCTACGACCTGCGGGACGGCACCGAGCAGGCCTTCGTGATGCCCTCGCACTGTCCGGAGTGCGACAGCGAGCTGCGGCCGATGGCCGAGGGCGACATCGACCTGCGCTGCCCGAACGCGGAGCGCTGCCCGGCCCAGATCCGGGAGCGGATCGCCTTCCTCGGCGGGCGGCAGTGCCTGGACGTGGAGGGGCTGGGCTACGTCGCGGCCACCGCGCTGACCCAGCCGCTGGAGCCGGCCGAGGCGCCGGTGCGGAACGAGGCCGACATCTTCCGGCTGACGCGGGAGAAGCTGCTGCCGATCAAGGTTCTGGTCCGGGACCCGAAGACCGGCATGCCGAAGCTGGACGACAGGACGGGCAAGGAGAAGGAGGTCTTCTTCTTCGCCACCACCAAGGGCGAGCCGAAGAAGTCGCTCCAGGCCCTGATCGACAACCTGGACGCGGCGAAGGGGCGGCCGCTGTGGCGGTTCGTCAACGGGCTGTCGATCCGGCACGTCGGTCCGGTCGCCGCGCAGGCGCTGGCCCGGGAGTTCCGCGATCTGACGAAGATCTTCGAGGCGAGCGAGGAGCAGCTGGCGGCCGTCGAGGGGGTCGGCCCGACCATCGCCCGCTCGATCCGGGAGTGGTACGCGGAGGAGTGGCACCGGGAGATCCTCCGGAACTGGGAGGCGGACGGCGTCCGCTTCACCGAGGAGTTCGCGGACGAGGAGGAGGCGGAGCGCCCGCTGGAGGGCCTGACCGTGGTGGTGACCGGCACGCTGGCCGGCCACACCCGGGACGGTGCCAAGGAGGCGCTGACCTCGCGCGGAGCGAAAGTGACCGGTTCGGTTTCGAAAAAGACCGATTTTGTGGTCGCTGGTGACAACCCTGGGTCCAAGTACGACAAGGCTGTTCAGCTCGGCCTGCCGGTCCTGGACGACGCCGGGTTCGCCGTCCTGCTCGCCGACGGGCCGTCCGCCGCCCGTGCCCACCTGGGGCTTCCGGAGCCGGAGGGGGCCGAGGAGGCGAAGAAGGAGCCCGTCGAGGACTGACCCGGAGCGGACCCGAGCGGTCGGTGACCGGATCGGTGTTGTTATCGTCCTGATGCAACGTCACCGGGTGCCGCACAGTGAAAGCGGGCATTGTGTCACTGTGCGGCACCCGGGAGCGGTGGCGCGTTTCCGGTTGTCCGAAAGTCTGCCCACCGGGTGGACCCCGGCATACCCTGGAGCGCAACAGAGTGTCAGCAGGGGTGGGGGCACCGGCTGGGCCGGTGTTCCGCGGGGTCGCTCCATGCCCGGCAGCTGTCGGTACCGGCACGGTGCCTCACCGTAAGGCGGCCCGACGGGGCGGGCCCGACGGAGGACAGGGCTTATGGATCGTACGACCGGCGGTGCGCCCACACGCCCGCCGCAGGGGGTGGCGGGTGCGGTCCTGCTGCTCGGCGTGCTGCTGGCCGGAGCCGCGCCGCTCATCCCGCTGGCCGTCCTGGTCTACCGGTACGAACCCGAGTTGCTGCCGCTGTTCGCCGTGCCCCTGGCGGTGCTGGTGGCGGCCTGGCGGATCGCCCGGGACCGCGCCCGCGACCAACTGACCGACCCGCTGACGGATCTGCCCAACCGTCAGGCCCTGCTGTTGGCCGCCCAGGAGGCGATCGCGGAGTGTGGTCAGGGCTACAGCGTCGGTCTCATCCTGCTCGATCTCGATCGCTTCCGATCACTCAACGACACACTGGGTCATACGGCCGGTGACCGGCTGCTGGTTCACATCGCCCGCCGGCTGCACCGGGCCCTGCGCTCCGGCGGACCGGCCGGCAGCGCCACCCGGGAGTCCATCGACGACGTCTTCGCCGGCCTGCCCCGGCACTACCGCCGAGGCCGCCCGATGGTGGCCCGGATGGGCGGCGACGAGTTCGCAGTCCTGCTGCCCGGCATCAACTGCCCGGACAGCCTGGAGCGGGTCGCCAAGGCGCTGATCGCCGAACTGGCCGCCCCGATCCGGCTGGACGGGCTGCTGCTCGTCCTGGAGGCCAGCGGCGGCGTCTGCGTCTACCCGCAGCACGCCCAGGACGCCGAGGCCCTGCTGCGCCGGGCCGACGTCGCGATGGGCCACGCCCAGCGCGGACACTGCGGCGTCGCCCAGTACGACGAGACCCAGGACGCCGACACGCCGTACCGGATCGGGCTGTTGGGGGACCTGCGCCGGGCACTGGAGACCGGCGAGGTGCAGCTGCACTACCAGCCGAAGGTGGCCTTCGACGGCCGGGTGGTCGGCCTGGAGGCGCTGCTGCGCTGGGAGCGCCCCGGCCAGGGGAAGGTCCCGCCGGACGAGTTCGTCGGGCTCGCCGAGTCCAGCGGCCTGATGCCCCGGCTCACCGACTACGTGCTGGAGGCGGCCGTCGGCCAGCTCGCGTACTGGCGCGACCAGGGCCTCCAGGTGCAGGTCGCGGTCAACGTCTCGCCGCGCGACGTGCTCAACCCCGGCTTCGCCCAGCGGGTCGCCGGCCACCTCGTGCGCCACCAGGTGCCGGCCCACGCGCTCCAGCTGGAGATCACCGAGCGGCTGCTGCTGGACGACTCCCGGCGGGCCGCCGACACCCTGGCCGAGCTGCGCGGCTACGGCGTCGGGATGTCCCTGGACGACTTCGGCACCGGGCACTCCTCGCTGGTGCGGCTGCGCAGCCTGCCGGTCGGCGAGCTGAAGATCGACCGCTCCTTCGTCTCCCGGATGGTCGCCGACGACCACGACGCGGCGGTGGTCCGCTGCTCGGTGGAGCTCGCCCACTCGCTGGGCCTGACCGTGGTCGCCGAGGGCGTCGAGGACGACGAGACCTGGGAGCGGCTGCACTGCATGGGCGTGGACGCCGTCCAGGGCTGGCTGGTGTCGGCCGCGCTGCCGGCCGAGCAGGCCACCGCCTGGCTGCGGGTGCACCGCACCGGCGCCCCGCCGGTGGAGCGGCTCGGCCTGCCGCCCCAGCTGCCCGCGGGCTTCCCGTCGGTCCCGAACGCCAAGCCGATCGCCCCGCCGGCCAGGCCCCCGGTGCTGCCGCCGACACTCCCGCCGGTCCGGCCGCCGGTCATCCCGCCCACGCTGCCGCCGGTGGCCCAGGTGGTGCAGGCCGCGCACCGGGAGATCAAACCGCAGGGCTGGGCCCGCACCCGGCCGCAGTAGCCCGCCGGAGGTCGCGGTCCGGCCCCGGGGAGGGCCGGTGACGGGCGCCGCGGCTCACTCGTTGGCCGGGGCGGGGGACGGGCCCCATAGGATGGGGTCCAAAGACCACGAGGACGGAGCGCCGGAACCGGCTGCTCCTGCCCGGGCCCGGCACCGCCCGCAAGGCACAGCCGGGTCTCACCAGAACTCACCCTGAGGATCGCTGCATGCCTGGCATCACGCGCGAGGAGGTCGCCCACCTCGCCCGGCTGTCGCGTCTTGAGCTGAAGCCCGAAGAGCTGGACCACTTCGCCGAGCAGCTCGACGTGATCATCGGCGCGGTCGCCCGCGTTTCCGAGGTCGCCGGACAGGACGTCCCGCCGACCTCCCACCCGCTGCCGCTGACCAACGTCATGCGTGCGGACGAGGTCCGGCCGTCGCTCACCCCGGAGCAGGCGCTGTCCGGCGCCCCCGCCGCCGAGGAGCAGCGTTTCCGTGTGCCGCAGATCCTCGGGGAGGACTGACCGAGATGACCGAGCTGATTCGCTTCACCGCCGCCGAGACCGCGGGCGCCATCGCCAAGGGCGAGGTGTCCGCCGTCGAGGTCGCGCAGGCCCACCTTGACCGCATCGACGCCGTCGACAAGAAGGTCAACGCCTTCCTGCACGTCGACACCGAGGGCGCGCTGGCCGCGGCCAGGGCCGTCGACGAGAAGCGCGCCAAGGGCGAGGAGCTGGGCCCGCTGGCCGGCGTCCCGCTCGCGCTCAAGGACGTCTTCACCACCAAGGGCATCCCGACCACCTGTGGCTCGAAGATGCTCGAAGGCTGGATCCCGCCGTACGACGCCACGCTGACCAGCCGTCTCAAGGACGCCGGCGTGGTCATCCTCGGCAAGACCAACATGGACGAGTTCGCGATGGGCTCCTCCACCGAGAACTCCGCGTACGGCGTGACCGGCAACCCGTGGGACCTCTCCCGCATCCCCGGCGGCTCCGGCGGCGGTTCGGCCGCCGCGCTGGCCGCCTTCGAGGCCCCGCTGGCGATCGGCACCGACACCGGCGGCTCGATCCGCCAGCCCGGCGCCGTCACCGGCACCGTCGGCGTCAAGCCGACCTACGGCTCGGTGTCCCGCTACGGCCTGGTCGCGTTCTCCAGCAGCCTGGACCAGGGCGGCCCGTGCGCCCGCACCGTGCTGGACGCGGCCCTGCTGCACGAGGCCATCGCCGGGCACGACCCGCTGGACTCCACCTCGATCGACGCGCCGGTGCCGGCCGTGGTCGAGGCCGCGCGGATGCGCGACATCCGCGGCATGCGGATCGGCGTCGTCAAGGAGTTCGCCGGCGAGGGCTACCAGGCCGGCGTGATGCAGCGCTTCAACGAGTCGGTGGAGCTGCTGCGCGAGCTGGGCGCCGAGGTCGTCGAGGTCTCCTGCCCGTCCTTCACCCTGGCGCTGCCGGCGTACTACCTGATCGCGCCGTCGGAGTGCTCCTCCAACCTGGCCCGCTTCGACGCGATGCGCTACGGCCTGCGGGTCGGCGACGACGGCTCGCGCTCGGCCGAGGAGGTCACCGCGCTGACCCGCGAGGCCGGCTTCGGCGACGAGGTCAAGCGCCGCATCATCCTGGGCACCTACGCGCTGTCCTCGGGCTACTACGACGCCTACTACGGCTCGGCCCAGAAGGTCCGCACGCTCATCTCGCGCGACTTCGACGCGGCCTTCGCGGGCGTGGACGTCCTGGTCTCGCCGACCACGCCGACCACCGCCTTCCCGATCGGCGAGCGCGCCGACGACCCGATGGCGATGTACCTGGCCGACCTGTGCACGATTCCGTCGAACCTGGCGGGCAACGCGGCCATGTCGCTGCCGGTCGGCCTGGCCCCGGAGGACAATCTCCCGGTCGGCCTCCAGATCATCGCACCCGCGATGGCGGACGACCGCCTGTACCGCGTGGGCGGCGCCGTCGAGGCCGCACTCAACGACAAGTGGGGGCACACCCTGCTGGAGGAGGCACCGGCACTGTGAGCAAGATCGAGAAGACCAAGGGCTCCGGCTCGCTGAAGGGCTTCAAGCACTCCAAGCCCGGTCTGTGGCTGTCCATCGGCACCAGCGCGTTCGGCGCGATCTCCGTGGCCAAGGACGTCCGCAAGGCCCGCGAGGAGAGCGACACCCTCAAGCTGGTCAACGCCCTGGTCGGCGCCGCCGCGCTGGTCACCGGCACCGCCCTGCTGGTGCGCGAGCTGCGCCGGCTGGGCTCCGACGACGTGCTGCTGGGCTGAGTCAAGTGCCCTGGCCCGGCCCCGCGCGACGCGGTGGCCGGGCCCGTACCTCCCAAGCTTCAAGTGAGAAGGGACGCTGTGAGCGTCATGAACCTGGTCTCCTACGAGGACGCTCTCGCGTCGTACGACCCGGTGATGGGCCTTGAGGTCCACGTCGAGCTGGGCACCAAGACCAAGATGTTCTGCGGTTGCTCGACCGAGCTGGGTGCCGAGCCGAACAGCCAGACCTGCCCGACCTGCCTGGGCCTGCCGGGTTCGCTGCCGGTGGTCAACGCGGTCGGCGTGGAGTCGGCCGTCAAGATCGGCCTGGCGCTGAACTGCGAGATCGCCGAGTGGTGCCGGTTCGCGCGGAAGAACTACTTCTACCCGGACATGCCCAAGAACTTCCAGACCTCGCAGTACGACGAGCCGATCGCCTTCAACGGCTACCTCGACGTGCAGCTGGAGGACGGCTCGACCTTCCGGGTGGAGATCGAGCGCGCCCACATGGAGGAGGACACCGGCAAGTCCAGCCACGTCGGCGGGGCCACCGGTCGCATCCACGGCGCCACCCACTCGCTGCTCGACTACAACCGGGCCGGCATCCCGCTGATCGAGATCGTCACCAAGCCGATCGTCGGCGCCGGCGAGCGCGCCCCCGAGGTCGCCAAGGCGTACGTCGCCGAGCTGCGCGAGGTGATCCGTTCGCTCGGTGTCTCCGAGGCCCGGATGGACAAGGGCCAGATGCGCTGCGACGTCAACCTGTCGCTGCGCCCGAACGGCACCGAGACCTTCGGCACCCGCTCGGAGACCAAGAACGTCAACTCGCTGCGCAGCGTGGAGCGGGCGGCCCGGTTCGAGGTCCGGCGGCACGCCACGGTGCTGACCGACGGCGGCACCATCGTCCAGGAGACCCGCCACTTCCACGAGGAGGACGGCTCCACCACCTCGGGCCGGATCAAGGACAACGCCGAGGACTACCGCTACTTCCCCGAGCCGGACCTGGTGCCGGTGGCCCCCACCCGCGAGTGGGTCGAGGAGCTGCGCGCCGCTCTGCCCGAGCTGCCGCGGGTGCGCCGTGCCCGGCTGCAGGCGGAGTGGGGCCTGTCCGACAAGGACATGCAGTCGGTGCTCAACGCCGGTGCGGTGGGGCCGATCCAGGAGACCATCGCGGCCGGTGCCCCGGCCGACCAGGCCCGCAAGTGGTGGATGGGCGAGCTGGCCCGTCGCGCCAACGAGACCGGCACCGAGCTGAGCGAGCAGCCGATCACCCCGGCGCAGGTCGCCCGGGTCGCCGCGCTGGTCGCCGAGGGCAAGCTCAACGACAAGCTGGCCCGCCAGGTCATCGAGGGCGTGCTGGCCGGCGAGGGCGAGCCGGACGGGATCGTCGAGAAGCGCGGCCTGGCCGTGGTCTCGGACGACTCCGCGCTGGGTGCCGCGGTCGACCAGGCCATCGCCGAGAACGAGGCGATCGCCGCCAAGATCCGCGACGGCAAGGTCCAGGCCGTGGGCGCGCTGGTCGGCGCGGTCATGAAGGCCACCCGCGGCCAGGCCGACGCCGCCCGCGTGAAGGACCTGATCTTGGAGAAGCTGGGTGCGGCCTAGGCTGTCGACCCTGCCTTCCTAAGGTATCTAAGGCATCTAAGGCCCTCTAAGTAAGGCCTAAGGCCCCGTCTCACCTATGTATCTGGGTGAGGCGGGGCCTTAAACCATTTTTGGAGACCGATCTAAGGCATCCGGGCCCCGGAAGATGCGGCACGCTCCCGATGCGGCACCCCCCACTGGCGGAGGAAGCTCTTACCTGTCAGCAAGACGGAGTGGAAAACCCGAGGGGGAACCGGAAATGATCGAGTACCAGACCTTCCAGCAACAGGCCCACGAGCTCGTGGCCCGCGCCGAGCACGAGCGCCTGGTGCGCGAGGCCAAGGAGGCCCGCCGACTGCGGCAGCGTCCGGTGGCCGCCCGCTTCCAGCGGCGCCCCGTGCGTCGGCCCGAATGCTGACGGCGCGGCACCACGGCGGTGCCGAAGGAGCTCCGGAGGGGGAGACGCTCACCAGCGTCTCCCCCTCTGGGCATTCGGGTCCTTCGACCCGTTCGCCAGGGGAGATAACCCCTCGGCCGGGCCCCACCGGCTATGGCATGCTCGCCTCCATGCAGCAGACATCGGTCAGCCCCGTCTTCGTCGGCCGCGGCAGCGAGATCACCGAGCTGACCGACGCGCTGCGCCGCGCCGGCACCGGCAGCCCGCAGGCCATCCTGATCGGCGGGGAGGCGGGGGTCGGCAAGACCCGGCTGCTGGAGGAGTTCCTGGAGCGGGCGGCCGCCCGCGGGGCGGTCACCTCGCTCGGCAGTTGTCTGGAGGTCGGCGCCGAGGGCCTGCCGTACGCGCCGCTGGCCGCCGCGCTGCGCCGGCTGCACCGCTCGCTGGGCCCCGAACTGGAGGCCGCCGCGGCCGGCAGCGAGAGCCACCTCGCCCTGCTGCTCTCCGAGTTCGGCGAGGTGGACGGCGAACCCAACGACGAGTACAGCCGGGCCCGGCTGTTCGAGCACACCGCGAGGCTGTTCGAGCGGCTCGGCGCGGAGCGTACCCTCGTCCTCGCCGTCGAGGACCTGCACTGGTCCGACCGCTCCACCCGCGAGCTGCTCGCCTTCCTGGTGCGCACCCTGCACCGGTCCCGGGTGCTGCTGGTCGCCACCTACCGCACCGACGACCTGCACCGCCGGCACCCGCTGCGCCCCTTCCTCGCCGAGCTCGAACGGCTGCGCACCGTCCAGCGGCTGGAGCTGGCGCGGTTCGACCGGCGCGAGGTGGCCGCCCAGCTGGCCGGCATCCTCGGCACCACCGTCCCCGACCGCCAGCTGGTGGACCGCATCCACCGCCGCTCGGAGGGGAACCCGTTCTTCGTCGAGGAGCTGGCCACCGCCTTCGAGGACGGCTGCGGAGCCGGGCTGACCGACTCGCTGCGGGACATCCTGCTGGTGCGGGTCGAGGGCCTGGACGAGGAGGCCCAGCGGGTGGTGCGGATCGCCGCCGAGGGCGGCTCGCACGTCGAACACGCCCTGCTGGCCGCCGTCCTGGACGACGACGAGGAGGCGCTGATCGAGGCGCTGCGGGCGGCCGTCGGCGCCAACATCCTGCGCCCGGACAGCGAGGGCGAGGGCTACCGGTTCCGCCACGCGCTGGTCCGCGAGGCGGTCTCGGACGACCTGCTGCCCGGCGAACGGCACCGGATCAACCGCAAGTTCGCGCTCGTCGTGGAGGCCCAGCCGCAGCTCGTCCCGGGCGACGCGCTGGCCGCCCGGCTGGCCAACTACTGGTACCACGCGCACGATCCGGCCCGCGCCCTGCCGACGGCCCTGGACGCCGCCCGCGCGGCCCGCCGCCGCAACGCCTTCGCCGAGCAGCTCGGGATGCTGGAACGGGCCCTGGAGCTGTGGGACCTGGTCTCCGAGGAGGTGCTGGCGCACACCCTGCGCCCGTACGACTGGGCCGAGACCTACCCGCCGGGCTCCTGCGACCACAGTGCCGCGGACGAGGACTGCGACCGGATCCAGCTGGTCGACGTGCTGGCCGAGGCGGTGGTGGCGGCCCGGCGCTGCGGCGACCGGGAGCGCGGCCTGAGCCTGGCCAAGCGCGGGCTGCGGCTGGTCGACGAGGCGGAGCACCCGGTGCGCGCGGCCTGGTTCCGGATCAACCGGGCCCGGATGCTGGGCAGCCTGCGCCGCTCCGGCGACGAGGAGGAGATCGCGAACGCGCTGCGGCTGGTGGAGCACCTGCCGCCGACCGCGGTGCAGGCCGAGGTGCTCGCGCTCGGCGCCGGGACGGCGATGCTCAAGAAGCCGACCGCGGAGGCGATCGAGCTGGCCGAGCGGGCGATCCGGATCGCCGAGGAGGTGGGCGCCCACTCGGTCGAGGTGCACGCCCGGATGACCCTCGGCGGCCTGCGCTACGACGTGCAGGGCGACGCCGAGGGCGGGCTCGCCGAGCTCGCCGGGGCGGTCGAACGGGCCCGCCGGCTGGGCGTGCCCGACCTGCTGCTGCGCGGCATCAACAACCTGGCCAGCATGCAGCGCGGACTGGGACACCCCGAGGACGCGGTCCGACTGGCCCGGGAGGGCCTGGAGTTCGCGGACGGCAACGGCCTGCTGCGCAACATCGGCGCCATCCTGACCGGCAACCTGGTCGAGGCGCTGACCGACCTCGGGCGGGTCCGGGAGGCCGCCGAGGTGCTGGCCGGCTACGAGGCGGCCAGCCCGACCGGCACCCACGCCGAGTTCCTGGACCGGATGCGCGGCGAACTCGCCCTGCTCAAGGGGGACCTGGCCACCGCGGGGACCATGCTGGCGCAGGCCCGGGCGGCCAACCGGGTCGGCCAGGTCCAGCACAGCGTGCCGATCAGCCGGCTGGCGGTGCGGCTCGCGGCGCTCGGCGGCCGGCCGCTGGAGGCCCGGGCCGAAGCGCTCGCCGTGCTGGAGGAGGACGGCCGGCTCGGTCACGAGTCCGACGTCTACCCGCTGCTGGCCGAGGCTGCGACGGTGGAGGCGGACAGCCGGGGCCTGCCGCAGGCCGGGGCGGGCCGGCCGGGGGCGCTGGCCGCGATCGCGGCGGCCGCCGCCGAGCTGCGTCCCCGGGCCCCGCTGCACCACGGCTGGGCCCGGCTGCTGGAGGCCGAACTGGCCCGCGCCGAGGGCGCGGACACTCCGGAGGTCTGGGCCGCCGCGGTCGAGGCGCTGCGGCCGACCGGCCTGCCGTACCCGCTGGCACAGGCCCTGCTGCGGGCCGGCGAGGCCGAGGTGCAGGCCGGCCGGCGCGAGGCCGGCGCCGAACTGCTGCGCGAGGCGGCCGAACTGGCGGCCGTCCGGGACGACCGGCTGCTCGGCGGGCAGATCGCCGCGCTGGCCGAGCGGGCCGGGCTGAGCCTCGCCCCGGCCGAGCGGTCGGCCGCGGTGCCGGCCCAGGCCGCCGGGGACTCCTTCAACCTCACCCCCCGTGAGCGGGACGTGCTCCGCCTGCTCGCGCGCGGCTGGACCAACCGGCAGATCGCCGAGGAGCTGTACATCTCTCCGAAGACCGCGAGCGTGCACGTCTCCAACATCCTCGGCAAGCTCGCGGTCGGCGGCCGGGGCGAGGCGGCCGCACTGGCGCACCGGCTGCGGCTGTTCCCGGACGACCTGGCCTCCTCGGGCCGCTGAGCAGGGCCCCACGGCGGCCCCGGACCGGTTCCGACCGGTCCGGGGCCGCCGTTCGTCCGTCCTGGAACCGGTGTTCGGGCGCTGCTGCGTGCTCCCGTGCGCGCCGCGTGAGCCCCCGCCCGCGCGCCGCCGCCAACCGGGCCGATCCGTAGGAATAGGGGGCATTTCCCCACCCTTTCGCCATTACTCTAAGTTGAGTGTGCGTGTCATTGAGTGACGGGATTGGTGTAGGGTCCATTTTGGGAGCATCGGTACGGTGCGGCGACCGGCAGGCCGCCCACCCCCTGGGCCACCGTCCTGACGGGGCGCCAGGCCACCGCGTACGTCCGAGAGGTGCGCGGCCGGTGGTCCGTGGCCGGGGCGCGAGGCCCCGGGCCGGAGGGGGAGAGGCCGAGTGAGCTCCACCGAAACGGTGCTGCCCGGAACCGGACGGCCGGAGGCACCGCACACCGACACGTCCGCCGCCGACGTGCCCGCACCCGCCCGCCGCAGCCCGCTGTGCCGGCTCCGGGCCAGCCGTACCCTGCCCGGGTTCGTCCTGGGCGCACTCTGCCTGGCCTACGCCGCGGGCGCCGCCGCCGGCTGGGGATCACACCAACTGTCCGTCTTCATGGGCGACTTCGGACTGGCCGCGGCGGCCCTGGCGGCCGCGCTCTCCTGTCTGGTGTACGGCTGTACGGTCGGCGGGCACGCCCGCCCGGCCTGGCTGCTGTTCGGCCTCTCCTCGCTCATGGTCGCCTTCGGCAACGGCACCTGGGGCTGGTACGAGCTGGTCGTGCGCACCGCGCTGCCCCGGGACTCGCTCGCCGAGTACGCCTTCCTGCTCTTCGCCCCGCTCGCCATCACCGGCGTCCTGGTGCTCGCCCAGCACCCGCGCACGGCGGCCGGCTGGCTCTGCCTGCTGCTCGACGGCTGGCTGATCGCCGGCTCGTTGTTCACCCTCAGCTGGAGCCTGGCACTCGGCCGGATCGCGGCCGGCGAGGACGGCTCACCGCTGCGCCTGGCCCTCAACCTGGCCTACCCGGTGCTGGACATCCTGCTGGTCAGCCTGGTGGTCGGGCTGCGCTTCGGCGGCCGGGACGGCAACCGGGCGGCGGTGCACACGGCGATGGTGGCGCTCGCCGTCACCGTCACCTGCGACGCCCTGTTCACCTCCCCGGAACTGCGCAGCAACTACCACTCGGGCGAGCTGCTGGACGCCGGCTGGTTCGCCGGCAGCCTGCTGCTGGCCTGGGCGCCGTGGTCGCCGCGCTGGCGCCGCCCGCTGCGCGAGCACCCCTCGGCCGGCGGCCTGCCGCACCGCCGGGTGGCCACCACCTTCAGCGCGCTGACGCCGTACGCGGCCGCCGCGGTCTGCACCGCCGGAATCCTCTACAACGCCCTCGGCGGACGGGAGTTGGACCGCGTGGTGGCCGCGGCGGCCTGCACCGTCGGGCTGGCGCTGATCCTCCGGCAGGGCGTGATGCTCCTGGACAACCTGTCGCTGGCCCAGGAACTCGCCCACAAGGAGGCGCACTTCCGCTCCCTGGTGCAGGGCTCCAGCGACGTCATCATGATCGCCGGCGCCAACGGCGTGCTCTCCTACGTCTCCCCGGCCGCGCTCGGCGTCTACGGCCGGGACCCGGAGCAGCTGGTCGGCGGCAACCTGCTGGACCTGGTCCACCCCGAGGACGTCGGCCGGGTGCTCGCCGAGGTCCGCCGCTACCTCGCCAGGGTCCGGCTCACCACCCACCGCAGCCCCGGCGGCGCCGAGCTCTCCGCCCGGGTCGAGTGCCGGATCAGCTCCGGCGCCGGCGAGTGGCTGCACGTCGAGTCCACCGTCAGCAGACATCGCGACGGCCTGCTGCTCAACAGCCGGGACGTCACCGAACGCGTCATGCTCCAGGCCCAGTTGCAGCACAACGCCTTCCACGACCCGCTCACCGACCTGCCCAACCGGGCGCTGTTCACCCAGCGGCTGCGGGCCGCCCTCGGCGCCCGCGGCCAGCAGGGCGGGACGGGCGCCGGGATCGCGGTGCTCTTCCTCGACCTGGACGGCTTCAAGGCGGTCAACGACACCGCCGGGCACCAGGTCGGCGACGAACTGCTGGTGCAGGCCGCCCGCCGGCTCCAGAGCGCCGTCCGCTGCGGGGACACCGTCGCCCGGTTCGGCGGCGACGAGTTCGCCGCGCTGGTCTGCGGCCCGCTCGGCCGCCTCCAGGTCCAGGAGCTGGCCGAGCGGCTGCGCCTCGCGCTCTCCGAGCCGTACTGGATCGGCGGTGCCGAACTCGGCGTCGCCGCCAGCATCGGCATCGCCTTCGGCACCCCCGAGCGCGGCCCGGCGGCCGACCCCAGGGTCGCCGCCGACGAGCTGATGCGCAACGCCGACCTCGCGATGTACCGGGCCAAGTCCGAGGGCAAGGGCCGGGTGGTGCTCTACACCCCCGCGATGCGGGCCGACCTGGAGCGCCGCACCGAACTGGAGGAGCGGCTGCGGATGGCGGTGAGGGAGGGCGGCTTCACGCTGCTCCACCAGCCCGTGGTGGACCTGCGCAGCGGCGCGGTGACCGGCGTCGAGGCGCAGGCCCGCTGGCGCTCGGTGGGCGGCCTGCTGCTCACCCCGGCCGAGTTCCTGCGTTCGAGCGAGCACGGCGACGCGGCCACCCGGTTCTCCCGCTGGCTGGTCCTGGAGGCGGTCAGCGCGGCCGTCGAGCGGCGCACCCTGCCGGGCCGGGGCCGCGGCGCGCCGGAGCCCGTCCCGGTGGCCGTGCGGCTCTCCGTGGAACGGCTCTGCTCGCCCGGCCTGTACGAGACGGTGGCCGCGGCGCTGCGCGACAGCGGGCTGCCGGCCGACGAGCTGGTGATCGAGGTGGCCCGGATGGGCCCGGACTCGCTCGCCGACGAGCTCGGCCGCCGGCTCTCCGCCCTGCGCGGGCTGGGCGTCTCCACCTGGCTGGCCGGGTACGGCGCCGGCGGCGGCTCGCTCGGCGCCCTCGCCCGGCTGCCGCTGGACGGGCTCAAGCTGGACCGCACGCTCGTCCAGGACCTCGGCGAGTCCGCGCTCAGCCGCACCCTGGCCGGGCACGTGCTGCGGCTCGGCCGCGACCTCGGGATGGCCACCGCCGCCGAGGGGGTGGACCTGCCCCGCCAGGTCTCCGCGCTGCAGGAGCTGGGCTGCGGGCAGGCCCAGGGCTCGGCCTTCGCCCCGCCGCTGGACGAGCCCCGGCTGCGCCGGGCGCTGGCCCGCCGCGGCTACCCGGTGCCCGCGCCGGCGGGCCCGGTCCCGGCCCGCCGCGCGTACCCTCCCGCCGCCGACGACACCCGGACGAGTGGCCGCACGAGCGGCCGCACGGACGCCGCGCCGGGACGTGGCGCACATCACCATGGCGGCTCTGACCTGCCCGAACACCGTGCCGTCACTGGTCCGCCGGGAGGTCCGCATGGCGAGACGGTCGTCCCACCTGCTTGACATGCCGCCCCGGACGGGAGGAAGGTCGTTGCCATGCGCACCCGAATTCTCGTACTTGGCGGGCGCGTCGGCTGAGTGGGCTCGTACGCCCTGCTCGTGACAGACCGACGCGCCACCCCTCGCATGCCCTTGGGCACGAGGGGTTTTTTGTTGCACTGACGCTGTTCCACCTCCGCAAGACCCCTGGCCTCGGCCGCCCGAGCATGTCCGACTTGTCGGATCGAGCGGGACGATTGAGGCAGAGCCGGCGCTCGGCCCGGACCGGGACCCCACCCTCGCAGCACCGGGGCCCGCAGCACCTGGTCGGCAAATCCCGAGAAGAGACAGGCAGATGACTGAGCACGCCGCATCCCCCCGCCGCGGGGACAACCCGGCCGCCAACGCTCCCGCTCCCCAGCACGTCGTCGAGACCATGACCGGCGCCCAGTCGCTCATCCGCTCCCTGGAGGCCGTGGGCGCGGACACCGTCTTCGGCATTCCGGGCGGGGCCATCCTTCCCGCGTACGACCCCCTGATGGACTCCGTCAAGGTGCGCCACATCCTGGTCCGCCACGAGCAGGGCGCCGGTCACGCCGCCACCGGCTACGCCCAGGCCACCGGCCGGGTCGGGGTCTGCATGGCGACCTCCGGCCCGGGCGCGACCAACCTGGTCACCCCGATCGCCGACGCCTACATGGACTCGGTGCCGGTCGTCGCGATCACCGGCCAGGTCTCCTCCAAGGCGATCGGCACCGACGCCTTCCAGGAGGCGGACATCTGCGGCATCACGATGCCGATCACCAAGCACAACTACCTGGTCACCGACCCGGCCGAGATCCCCCGGGTGATCGCGGAGGCCTTCCACATCGCCGCCACCGGCCGCCCCGGCCCGGTCCTGGTCGACATCGCGAAGGACGCGCTCCAGGCGACCACCACCTTCCGCTGGCCGGTCGAGACCGCGCTGCCCGGCTACCGCCCGGTGACCAAGCCGCACGCCAAGCAGATCCGCGAGGCCGCGAAGATGCTGGTCGGCGCCAAGCGTCCGGTGCTGTACGTCGGCGGCGGCGTGCTCAAGGCGCAGGCCACCGCCGAGCTGCGGATCCTCGCCGAGCTGACCGGCGCCCCGGTGGTCACCACCCTGATGGCGCTCGGCGCCTTCCCGGACAGCCACCCCCAGCACCTGGGCATGCCCGGCATGCACGGCTCCGTCCCGGCCGTCACCGCGCTCCAGAAGGCGGACCTGCTGTTCACCCTGGGCGCCCGCTTCGACGACCGCGTCACCGGCAAGCTGGACGGCTTCGCCCCCGGCGCCAAGGTCGTCCACGCCGACATCGACCCGGCCGAGATCGGCAAGAACCGCCCGGCGGACGTGCCGATCGTCGGCGACGCCCGCGAGGTGCTCGCCGACCTGATCGTCGCCGTCCAGGCCGAGTTCGACGCCGGCCACCGGGGCGACTACACCGAGTGGTGGGAGCGGCTCGACGAGTGGAAGAAGACCTACCCGCTCGGCTACGAGCCGGCCCCGGACGGGCAGCTCTCGCCGCAGCAGGTCATCGAGCGGATCGGCCGGCTGGTCGGCCCCGAGGCCATCTACGCCGCGGGCGTGGGCCAGCACCAGATGTGGAGCTCGCAGTTCATCCAGTTCGAGAAGCCGGGCACCTGGCTCAACTCGGGCGGCGCCGGGACGATGGGCTACGCCGTCCCCGCGGCGATGGGCGCCAAGGCCGGCCGCCCGGAGACCGCGGTCTGGGCCATCGACGGCGACGGCTGCTTCCAGATGACCAACCAGGAGCTGGTCACCTGCGCCCTGAACGACATCCCGATCAAGGTCGCGGTCATCAACAACGGTTCGCTGGGCATGGTCCGGCAGTGGCAGACGCTGTTCTACAACCAGCGCTACTCCAACACCGTGCTGCACTCCGGCCCCGGCCACGACGGCATCGAGCCGCCGGCCCAGGGCACCCGGATCCCCGACTTCGTCCTGCTGTCCGAGGCGATGGGCTGCGTCGGCCTGCGCTGCGAGCGCCCCGAGGACCTCGACGCGGTCATCAAGCAGGCGATGGAGATCAACGACCGCCCGGTGGTCATCGACTTCATCGTCCACCAGGACGCCATGGTCTGGCCGATGGTCGCGGCCGGCACCAGCAACGACGAGATCCAGTTCGCCAAGGGCGTGCGCCCCGACTTCGGCGACGACCTCGACTGACCAGCCCCTGCAGTTTCCAGAACGACTGAGGAATCCCATGTCCAAGCACACCCTCTCCGTCCTGGTCGAGAACAAGCCCGGCGTGCTCGCCCGCATCGCCGCCCTGTTCTCCCGTCGGGGCTTCAACATCGACTCCCTCGCCGTCGGCTCGACCGAGCATCCGGACGTGTCCCGGATGACGATCGTGGTCAACGTCGAGGACCTCCCGCTGGAACAGGTCACCAAGCAGCTCAACAAGCTCGTGAACGTGATAAAGATCGTCGAACTCGACCAGTCCGCTGCGATCCAGCGGGAACTGGTCCTGGTGAAGGTCCGCGCCGACAACGAGACCCGGTCGCAGATCGTCGAGATCGTCCAGCTGTTCCGTGCCAAGACCGTCGACGTGTCGCCCGAAGCGGTGACCATCGAGGCCACCGGCAGTTCGGACAAGCTGGAGGCCATGCTCCGGATGCTGGAGCCTTACGGCATCAAGGAGTTGGTCCAGTCCGGCCTGGTCGCCATCGGCCGCGGCGCGCGTTCCATCACGGACCGCTCGCTGCGCGCCCTGGACCGCAGCGCGTAAACAGCGCCGTCTCAAACCCTGACGCAAAGACCCAAACCCCCGCCGCGTGCGCATACGGTGAGCACCGCGTACCCGGCAACCATCACGCAAGGAGATGTGCCCCCGTGGCCGAGCTGTTCTACGAAGACGACGCCGACCTGTCCATCATCCAGGGCCGCAAGGTCGCGGTCATCGGCTACGGAAGCCAGGGCCACGCCCACGCGCTGTCGCTGCGCGACTCCGGCGCCGACGTCCGGGTCGGCCTGAAGCCGGAGTCCACGTCCCGCGCCAAGGCGGAGGAGGCCGGCCTGCGCGTCGTCACCCCGGCCGAGGCGGCGGCCGAGGCCGACGTCATCATGATCCTGGTGCCGGACCCGATCCAGGCCGACGTCTACGAGGCCGACATCGCCCCGCACCTGAAGGCCGGCGACGCCCTGTTCTTCGGCCACGGCCTGAACATCCGCTTCGGCTTCATCAAGCCCCCGGCGGACGTCGACGTCTGCATGGTCGCCCCGAAGGGCCCGGGCCACCTGGTCCGCCGCCAGTACGAGGAGGGCCGCGGCGTCCCCGCGATCGTCGCGGTCGAGCAGGACGCCTCGGGCAACGCCTTCGCCCTGGCGCTGTCGTACGCCAAGGGCCTGGGCGCCACCAAGGCCGGCGTCATCAAGACCACCTTCACCGAGGAGACCGAGACCGACCTGTTCGGCGAGCAGGCCGTCCTCTGCGGTGGCACCGCCGCCCTGGTGAAGGCCGGTTTCGAGACCCTGGTCGAGGCCGGCTACCAGCCGGAGATCGCCTACTTCGAGTGCCTGCACGAGCTGAAGCTCATCGTCGACCTGATGTACGAGGGCGGCCTGGAGAAGATGCGCTGGTCGGTCTCCGAGACCGCCGAGTGGGGCGACTACGTCACCGGCCCGCGGATCATCACCGACGCCACCAAGGCCGAGATGAAGAAGGTCCTCGCCGAGATCCAGGACGGCACCTTCGCCAACACCTGGATCGCCGAGTACAAGGCGGGTCTGCCCAAGTACAACGAGTACAAGAAGGCCGACGAGGACCACCTGCTGGAGACCACCGGCAAGAAGCTGCGCTCGCTGATGAGCTGGGTCAACGAGAAGGCCTGACCCCCTTCCGGGCCGGTACCGGCTGCGCCGCCGGCCCCGATTTTGTAACTCCCTTGTACAAGTAGGCTGCTCTCGTCCGGGTGATTTCGCCGGACGGGAGCAGCCCGCTACCCAGCCCGTCGATACACTCCGAGTGCGCGTCAGGCCCACAGCGTCGTGCGTCTACCTACGCGGCATGCCACCTTCCCCCGCCCTCCACGCCACCTACGTGCCCGGGGGAACCGGACAGTTAAGGACCCCACTGTCGTGAGCAAATCCGTTGTACTGATCGCCGAAGAGCTCTCGCCCGCCACCGTCGACGCCCTCGGCCCCGACTTCGAGATCCGCCACTGCAACGGCGCCGACCGCACCGAGCTGCTCACCGCGATCGCCGACGTCGACGCGATCCTGATCCGCTCCGCCACCAAGGTCGACGCCGAGGCGCTGGCCGTCGCCCGCAAGCTCAAGGTGGTCGCCCGGGCCGGTGTCGGCCTGGACAACGTGGACGTCTCCGCCGCCACCAAGGCCGGCGTGATGGTCGTCAACGCGCCGACCTCCAACATCGTCACCGCCGCCGAGCTCGCCTGCGGCCTGCTGATCTCCGTCGCCCGCAACATCGCGCCGGCCAACGCCGCGCTCAAGCAGGGCGAGTGGAAGCGCAACAAGTACACCGGCGTCGAGCTGAGCGAGAAGACCCTCGGTGTCGTCGGCCTCGGCCGGATCGGCGTGCTGGTCGCCCAGCGGATGTCCGCGTTCGGGATGAAGATCGTCGCGTACGACCCCTACATCCAGGCCGCCCGCGCCGCGCAGATGGGCGTCAAGCTGGTCACCCTGGAGGAGCTGCTGGAGGTCTCGGACTTCATCACCGTCCACCTCCCCAAGACCCCGGAGACCATCGGCCTGATCGGCGACGAGGCGCTGCACAAGGTCAAGCCGACCGTCCGCATCGTGAACGCCGCCCGCGGCGGCATCGTGGACGAGGAGGCGCTGGCGAGCGCGCTGCGCGACGGCCGGGTGGCCGGCGCCGGCCTGGACGTGTACGCCAAGGAGCCGTGCACCGACTCCCCGCTGTTCGCCTTCGACAACGTGGTCGCCACCCCGCACCTGGGCGCCTCCACCGACGAGGCGCAGGAGAAGGCCGGCATCGCGGTCGCCAGGTCGGTGCGGCTCGCGCTGGCCGGCGAGCTGGTGCCGGACGCGGTGAACGTCCAGGGCGGCGTGATCGCCGAGGACGTCCGCCCGGGCCTGCCGCTGGCCGAGAAGCTCGGCCGGATCTTCACCGCGCTGGCCGGCGAGGTGGCCGTCCGCCTCGACGTCGAGGTCCGCGGCGAGATCACCCAGCACGACGTGAAGGTGCTCGAACTGTCCGCGCTGAAGGGCGTGTTCGAGGACGTGGTGGCGGAGACGGTGTCCTACGTCAACGCCCCGCTGTTCGCCCAGGAGCGCGGTGTCGAGGTCCGGCTGACCACCTCCAGCGAGAGCCCCGAGCACCGCAACGTGATCACCGTCCGCGGCACGCTCGGGGGCGGCGAGGAGATCGCCATCTCCGGCACGCTGGCCGGCCCCAAGCAGACCCAGAAGATCGTCGGCGTGGACGCCTTCGACGTGGACGTGGCGCTCACCGACCACATGGCCTTCTTCAAGTACGAGGACCGCCCCGGCGTGGTCGGCGTGCTCGGCCGCCACCTCGGCGACGCGGGCATCAACATCGCCGGCATGCAGGTCGCCCGCGACGGCGGCAACGCGCTGGCCTCCATCACCGTGGACACCGAGATCCCGCAGGAGGTGCTGTCGGCCATCGCCGCCGAGATCGGCGCCCACTTCGCGCGCTCGGTCGACCTGGGCTGACCCTCCCGGCTCCAGCAGGGCCCGGACCGCCGTTCGAACGGCGGTCCGGGCCCTGCTGCGTTCTCCCGGGTGACGCCCGTCTCAGATACTAGGAAATCCAAGTATTCGTGCAGACACGGCCGGGGCGCGGCCGTACCGTGGAAGGGCCATACGGTGTGCCGCCCCTGTAGCCAGGGTGTGCGGCCCGTGTGCGCGTGCGCCTTCACGAGCAGGCGATCCCTGCTCCCGCGCTCCCTCCCCCCTCTTCGCGCCCGCCCTCCGCGGCGCCGCTTCCAAGGAGCCCGGTATGTCGCCGACCGCCGCCGACCGTCACGCCACGTCCGCCCCCGCCACCGCCCCCGTCCGTGCCCCGCGCCGCCGCCGGGCCGCCGATCGGAACCCCTTCGCGGCGGCCGCCCTGCAGCGCTCGCTGGACCGCCGGGACAACGGCGGCGCGACCGGCCACCACTGACCGGCCCCGCCCCCGGGTGACCGCCGCCGCCGTCCGGCGGCCGGCCCCGCCGTCGGGCCGGGTGTCGGGCCGGGTGCCGGCCGGCGTTCATCGGCCGAATGGGCCGTACGGGCGCTCGGAATGTCACCCAGTAGAGTGCAACCCCGCTCCGTCCGAGGGAAGTTGCTCGTCCCCGTCGGCGCGATCATCCTAATTTGGGGCTCTCGGAGGGGCGATCGACGTTCGCGTGGGCGGGCGTCAGCGACACGGAGTGCGGATCAGTCCCCCTGCCGGGGGAGAGGGCCCAGTGCGTCAGCCACCCGTCCGCCGACCCGCCGCCCGGATCGGCCTCACCCTGGCCCTGCTGGCCGGAAGCGCCGTCCTCGCCGCCACCCCGGCGGCCGGCGGCCCACCGACCGCGGGACCACCAACGGCCGGACCGCCAGGGGCGGGCCGAACGGCCTCCGTCCTGCTCGAACTCACCACCGAGACGACCGGCTCCGCCTGGCGGCGCGCCGCCGACGGGGCCCGGCGGGCCCGGCGCTCCCCGGAGGACGTCCGCCGGGAGGCCGCGCGGGCCGGCGCCGCCCAGCGGTCCCGGACCGGGGACGCGCTCGACCGGCTCGCCGGCGCCGTCCACCGGGCGGCACCCGCCGCGCGCGAGCTCTACCGCACCCGCACCGTGCTCACCGGCCTCGCGGTCAGCGCGCCCGCCGACCGGCTGCCCGCGCTGCGGGCACTGCCGGGCGTCCGGGCCGTCCACCCGATCGTCGCCAAGCGGCGCGACAACGCCCACTCCGTCCCGCTGACCGGCGCCCCGCAGGTCTGGGCCGGCGACCGGACGGCCGGCACCGGGCAGGGCATGCGGATCGGGATCATCGACAGCGGCATCGACTACACCCACGCCGACTTCGGCGGACCCGGCACCGAGGAGGCCTTCCGCTCGGTCGAGCGCGGCAAGCCCGCGCCGCCCGCGCTCTTCCCCAACGCCAAGGTGGTCGGCGGCAAGGACCTGGTCGGCGACGACTACGACCCCGACCCGGCCTCCCCGCACCACCAGCCGGTGCCGCACCCCGGCTCCAACCCGATCGACTGCGTGCGCAACGGGCACGGCACCCATGTGGCCGGTACCGCCGCCGGGTACGGCGTCACCGCCGACGGCCGCCCGTACACCGGTCCGTACGGGCCCGGGCTGGACCCGGCCGGCTTCCGGATCGGCCCCGGCACCGCCCCCGGCGCCCAGCTGTACGCGATCCGGGTGTTCGGCTGCGACGGCTCCACCGACCGGGTCGCCGAGGCGCTCGACCTGGCCGCCGACCCCGACGGGGACGGCGACCTGAGCGACCGGCTGGACGTCGTCAACCTCTCGCTCGGCAGCCACTTCGGCAGCACCGACGACACCGACGCCCTGGCCGTCGACCGGCTCGCCGAACTGGGCACCGTCGTGGTCGCGGCGGCGGGCAACGACGGCGACGTGTACGGCATCGGCGGCAGCCCCGGCACCGCCGCCCGGGCGATCACCGTCGCCGCCTCGGTGCACGGCCACGCCGACGTGGACGGCATCACCGTGCTCGCCCCGGCCGAGCGGGCCGGGATCGTCCCGGCGCACTGGAGCGAGCGCTACCAGGGCTGGTCCACCGGCGACGTCAGCGGCGAACTCGCCCTGCCCGCCGACCAGTCGGACGGCTGCGCCGACTTCAGCGAGGCCGACCGGCAGCGGCTGAAGGGCCGGATCGCGCTGCTCGCCTGGCGCACCCGGGAAGCCGACCGGGCCTGCAACTCCGGCCCGCGCGCCGACCACGCCGCCGACGCGGGCGCGATCGGCGCGCTGTACGCCGCCGACTCCGACCACCTGGCCGAGATCTCCGGCAACGACCGGATCCCGGCCGCGCTGCTGGCGCACGCCGACGGCGACCGGCTGCGGCAGGCCGCGGCCGCCGGGCCGGTGCGGATCCGGCTCGCGGCGCCCGGCAACACGCTGCACGGCTCGGTCGCGCAGGACCAGCCGGCCCGGGTCGACACCCTGACCGACTTCACCTCGCGCGGCATCGGCGTGCCGGGCGTGGTCAAGCCCGACCTGGCGGCCCCCGGCGAGAGCATCTGGTCCAGCCTGGTCGGCAGCGGCGCCGGCGGCCAGCGCGAGAGCGGCACCTCGATGGCCACCCCGCACGTGGCCGGACTCGCCGCGCTGGTCCGCGCCGCGCACCCGGACTGGCCGGTCGAGCAGGTCAAGGCCGCGCTGATGAACACCACCGTGGACACCTACCTCGGCGACGACCGCGGCGGGCCGGTCTACGGGCCCGAGCGCACCGGCGCCGGGCGGGTCCGGGTGGACCAAGCGGTCCGCACGCCCGCCGTCGCCTACGCGGTGGGCGAGGGCGCCGCGGAGGGCGTCGTCGGGGTCTCCTTCGGGCCGGTCGAGGTCGGCGGGCCGACGGCGGTGACCCGGGAGATCGAGGTGCGCAACACCTCGGCCGCGCCGCTGACCTACCGCACCTCCTACGCGGCCGCCACCCGACTTCCCGGCGCCTCCTACCGGGTGACGCCGCCCCGGGTGGACGTCCCGGCGGGCGGCACCGCCCGGGTGCGGGTGACGCTCGCCGTGCCGGGGGAGCTCGGGCGGGCGCCCGACCCGACCGTCGACACCGTGCAGGGCGGCCGGGCCCGCAGCTACCGGGGCGAGCTCTCCGGCCGGGTGCTGCTCACGCCCGTCGGCGACGACACGCCGCCGCAGCTGCGGATCCCGGTGCTGGCCGCCCCCCGCCCGACCGGCGACCTCACGGCGACGGCCACCGTCCGCACCGCCCGGGACGGCACCCTGGTCACCCTCGGCGGCCGCGCCGCGCCCGGCGAACAGCCCGGGCTGGTCAGCGCCCTCGCGCTCGGCGGCGAGGGGATCCGCTGGCCGGACTGCCCGCCCGGCGGCGGTGCCGCGGCGATCGCGCCGGGCGCGGGCGTCCGGCCGAAGGGCACCGGGGAGGAGCCGGACCCGGCGCAGGAGGTCTGCGTCGAGCACCCCGGCGAGCGGTCCGCCGACCTGCGCGCCGCGGGCGCCGCCGTCGACTCCGAACTGCTGTACGTGGGAGCGCAGTTGTGGGCGCCCGCGGCCACCCCGGTGGGGCTGTACGGGGTGCGGGTGGCGCTGGACACCGACGGGGACGGCAGCACCGACGTCGTCCTCAAGGCCGACCGGCTGCGCGGCAGCGACGTCCTGGTCTCCCGGGCCCTGGACGCCCGCACCGGGGCCGAACTGGACGTCCAGCCGCTCAACGCCCACTGGGGCGACACCGACACCGCCCTGCTCGACAGCGACGTCCTGGTGCTGCCCGTCCGGCTGAGCGCCCTGCCCGGCGTCGCGCCCGGGCACAGCACCGTCCGCTACGGCGTGTGGACCGGTTACGCCGGGGCCGGTACGCCGGACGTGGCCGACGCGCTCTGCGCCATCGGACTGAACGGCACCGTCCCGACCGTCCCGCTGGACGTGCTGCGGCCGGCACTCACCGTACGGGCCGGCCTCACCGGCCCGGCCGCGGTGGTGGTCCCGGCCGGCCCGGGCGCCGTCCTCGACGTGCACCGGTCGCAGGGCGGCACCTCGCGGCTCCTGCTGCTGCACCACCTCAACCCGGCCGAGCGACGGGCCCAGGTGCTCGACCTGCCCTGACCACGGGGTCGGGAGACCTGATCACGGGACCGGGGCCGGGGCGGCCCGCCGGCACTCCGGCGGGCCGCCCGGCACGTTCCGGCGGCTCGTCCGCCCTCGTCGCGCTCCGCCCGCCCCGTCGCGCTCCGCCCGCCCCCGTCACGCTCCGGCCGGCCGCGCCGCCCGGCGGCGGTCGCGGCGCGGGGGGCGGGTGGGGCGGCGCGAGAGCCGGGCGAAGACGGCGACCAGCGCGAGGACGGCGGCGGTGGCGGAGGCGACGACGAGGCCCTCGGTGAGCCCGGGCGGCCGGAAGGCGCAGGCGATCCGGGAGGCGCCGTCGCCCAGGGGGACGCCGATCATGCCGAGCACGGGCGTGGGGGCGGTGCGGCGGCCGCCGTCCACCGCACAGGTCCAGCCCTCGGTGGCCGGGACGGAGAGCAGCGCGGTGCCGGTGGAACCCGCCGGCAGGGCCGCGGTGAGGGTGTGCCCGCCGGCCTCCACCCGGGTGGCGCCGGTCGCGGTCAGCCGGGCGACCGCGGCCTCCAGGGCACCGGCCCGCAGGCAGCCGATCGGGCGGGCGGGCACCTGGCTCACCACGTCCGACCGCAGCGTCACCCGGACCACCCCGTCCGCCGGGACGGTCCCCAGCCGGTGGATCGGCACGGCGGTGGTGGGCTGCTCGCCGTCGCTGCGGAAGGCGCTGCCGAGGCCGCTGACCGTGCCCCGGTACCAGAGCCCGTGGAAGTAGGCCGTCCCGCCCGGCGTGCAGGCGGCGGTGAACACCGTGCCCTCCCCGCCGCTCGGCACCGACCAGCCGCTGGTGCCGTGCAGGGTGGGCGCCGGCCCGCCCGCCGGGACGGGCAGCGGGGCGTCGTACACCTGGCTGCCGAGCAGCGACTCCTGCCGGGCCCAGACCGAGGACCTCTCCGGCCGGGCGCCCGGGGGCAGCACGGTGACCAGCGGCGGCGTGGCGGCCGCCCGGACAGGGGTGAAGGAACGCGGCGCCGGCCCCTCGTCGAGGTGGACACGGACCCCGAACAGCGCCTGCCCGACCGGATCGGTGACGCTCTCGGTCTGCCGCCCGCCGGCCGTCCAGCCCGCGCCGAGGTCGTGCAGCAGCAGTGCCGTGACGGTCGGCAGGTAGCTGCTGAACCAGCCGCCGCCCTGGCCGTTCAGCAGCAGCGGGTCGTTCGGGGTGAAGGCGTGCGGCCCGGGGTCGCTGCGGCCGCGCGGCCAGTCGTCGGCCGCGCGCAGCGTCGCGTGCCCGGCCCGGACCGCCGCCGGGGAGACGTCGTCGGAGGGGGCCGAGCCGAGCGCCGCGTACCCCGACCAGACGGCGTTGCCCAGCACCGCGCCGCCGATCACCCAGGTGGCCAGCGCGTTCGCCCGCCGGTCGGAGTGCCGGCGGTCCAGCAGCCACAGCGCGGCCGACAGGACGGCGCCGCCGACGGCCAGCAGCACCCAGGTGGCCGGGCGCACCGTGTGCCGGCCCGCCGCCAGGCCGGCGATCAGCGCCACCACGGCGGCGCCGCACAGCACGGTGAGCCGGTCCGGACGGTGCGCCAGCGAGACCCAGCCAGCCAGCACCAGCAGCCCGCTGAGCACGAAGGCCACCCGGTACGGCCCGCCGGCCGGGATCGCCAGACCGTGCCAGACCAGCACGGTCGGGGTCCAGAGGAAGCCGGCCGCCACCAGCGCCAGCGCCGTGCACCACAGGGTGCGCTCCCGCGGCCGCACCCGCCGGTTGAACGGCAGCCCGCACACCACCAGCAGGCCGAAGACGCCGATCGCCACGTCCGGCAGCCGCTGCCCGCCGTGGGTGGCGGGCAGCAGCCGGGCGAGGTGGGCGCCGACGCCGGACGGGCCGAGCGGTTCGACCGGGGACTCCGGCTGGGCCAGGCGGGCGGCCGGCACCGCGACGAACAGCACCGGGGAGGCGAGCAGCACCCCGGCGGCGGCCATGGTGACGGCCCGGCCGGTGGCCCGGACCCGGTGGCGCAGCGGGCGCGGGGCGGCGAACAGCCGGACGGCGAACAGGAGCGCGGCCGCCAGGGTCGCCAGCGCGGCCGTGTACAGGTTGCCCGCCCAGGCGAGCGCGACGCACAGCGCCCCGGCGACCCAGTGCCGCTCGCGCAGGCACCAGTCGGCGGCCAGGCCGAGCAGGGGCAGCGAGACCAGGCCCCAGAGCCACATCGGGGCCGCCCCGCCGACGTCCAGCACCCAGGCGCAGAGCCCGTACCCGACCGCGGCGAGTGCCCGCAGCCACCGGGGCCCCGGGTGGAGGCGGCCGAGCAGCCGGGTCATCAGGGCGGTGCCGAGGCCGATGGTGGCCAGGGTGACCAGGAGGACGGCGAGCCGGCCCTGGTCGCGGGGGAGCAGCGCGGTGGGCCAGGAGAAGGGGTTCATCAGGTAGGCGAAGAAGTCCGCCAGGAACGGGGCGCCGTAGCCGCTGTTCCAGTTGACCAGCAGGTCCCCGGCGGCCTGCCCGTGCAGCAGGTCCCACAGGTGGGCGTGGTAGGGCACGGCGACCGCCTCCGCCCCGGCCGGCCACTGCCCGCTCAGCGCCGCCGCCAGCCCGTACCCGCCCGCGGCCAGCCCCGCGGCACCCCCGCAGACCAGCACCTCCCGCCGCCGCTCGCCCATCCGCACCCCGTTCCACGCGCTTCGCCGGACCCGCCCACCCTAAGCACGCCCCAGGCGCCCCCGACGTCACGCGCGCCCCCTCGAAGGGGTGATGGGACGGCACCGGCGGGATTCGGCCCGCGACCGTGTTCCCGTGGCAGCGGCCGCCGATGCGGAGATGCCGGAGCGGCTGGGGCCGCCGGCCACCGGCTGCACCGCGGACGACCCGCGGCAGTCCGCATCGTGGACGGCAGGTGTCAGTACCTGGGACGGCGGAGTAGGGTCCGAGCATGTCTCGCACCATTCGTCTCGCAGTTGTTCCCGGTGACGGCATCGGCCAGGAAGTGGTGGCCGAAGGCCTCAAGGTCCTGGGTGCCGCGCTCCCCGCCGACGTGAAGCTGGAGACCACCGAGTACGACCTCGGCGCCCGGCGCTACCACCGGACCGGGGAGACGCTGCCGGACGACGTGCTGGCGGAGCTGAAGTCGCACGACGCGATCCTGCTGGGCGCCATCGGCGACCCGAGCGTGCCGTCTGGCGTGCTGGAGCGGGGGCTGCTGCTCAAGCTGCGGTTCGCCTTCGACCACCACATCAACCTGCGTCCGGGCCGGCTCTTCCCCGGGGTGCGGTCCCCGCTGGGCGGCGAGCCGGAGATCGACTTCGTGGTCGTCCGCGAGGGCACCGAGGGCCCGTACGTCGGCAACGGCGGCACGCTGCGCGCCGGGACGCCGCAGGAGGTGGCCACCGAGGTCAGCCTGAACACGGCGTACGGCATCGAGCGCGTGGTGCGCGACGCCTACCGCCGGGCGCAGGCGCGGCCGCGCAAGAAGCTCACCCTGGTGCACAAGAACAACGTGCTGGTGCACGCCGGGCACCTGTGGACGCGGATCTTCGCCGAGGTCGGCGAGGAGTTCCCCGAGGTCACCACCGACTACCTGCACGTCGACGCGGCGACCATCTTCTTCGTCACCCAGCCGGAGCGCTTCGACGTCATCGTCACCGACAACCTGTTCGGCGACATCCTGACCGACCTGGCCGCCGCCGTCACCGGCGGGATCGGCCTGGCCGCGAGCGGCAACATCAACCCGAGCGGCGAGTTCCCGTCCATGTTCGAGCCGGTGCACGGCTCGGCGCCGGACATCGCCGGCCAGGGCAAGGCCGACCCGACCGCCACCGTGCTGTCGGTCGCGATGCTGCTGGAGCACCTCGGCTTCGCCGCCGAGGCCGCCGGGGTCGAGGCCGCGGTGGCGGCGGACCTGGCCGAGCGCTCCGGCACCCGCAGCACCTCCCAGGTCGGCGACGCGCTCGCCGCCCGAGTATCCGGCTGACGGGCCGGACCCAGGAGCGGAGTTCCGGCCGACGGGCCGGATCCGACAAGGTTTCCGGCCCGGCGGGCCGGACCGCATTACCGCAGCTCGCCGCCCTCGAAAAAAGGGCGGACAGCTGTTCGGCACGGCCCTCTGGATGCGAGTATCGACAGTGGGTCGTGCCGTTGTGCGTCCATTCCGGCGAATTTTGCCGAAACGTATCTGCGGCGGTGGCGGCCCGGACCAACCCCACGGTGAAGGAAACAGCCATGAGCACGGCCACCCAGGCGCCCATCACGTTCGACCTCAAGCCCTCCGCCCACCCGCTGTCCGCAGCGGAGCGCGAGGCCCGGCTGGTCAACCCCGGCTTCGGCCGGGTCTTCACCGACCACATGGTCACCGTCCGCTGGACCGAGGGCGTGGGCTGGCACGACGCCCAGCTGGCGCCGTACGCCCCGCTGGAGATCGACCCGGCGAACATGACCCTGCACTACGGCCAGGCGATCTTCGAGGGCCTGAAGGCCTACCGCCAGGCCGACGGCTCCATCGCCACCTTCCGCCCGGAGGCCAACGCCGCCCGCTTCCAGGCCTCGGCCCGCCGCCTGGCGATGCCGGAGCTGCCGGTGGAGACCTTCGTCGAGGCCGTCGAGCTGCTGGTCCGCCAGGAGCAGGACTGGGTGCCGAACGAGCCGGAGCAGAGCCTCTACCTGCGCCCGTTCATGTTCGCCACCGAGGTCGGCCTGGGCGTCCGCCCGGCCAACTCCTACCTCTTCATGATCATCGCCTCGCCGGCCGGCGCCTACTTCCAGGGCGGCATCAAGCCGGTCTCGGTCTGGCTGTCCAAGGAGTACGTCCGGGCCGCGCCCGGCGGGACCGGCGCCGCCAAGTGCGCCGGCAACTACGCCGCCTCGCTGGTCGCCCAGGCCCAGGCCGCCGAGAAGGGCTGCGACCAGGTGGTCTGGCTCGACGCCGCCGAGCACCGGTGGGTCGAGGAGATGGGCGGCATGAACCTGTACTTCGTCTTCGGCGAGGGCAAGGACGCCAGGATCGTCACCCCGGAGCTGTCCGGCGCCCTGCTGCCCGGCATCACCCGCGACTCGCTGCTCCAGCTGGCCGCCGACCTCGGCTACGCCGTCGAGGAGCGCCGGATCTCCACCGACGAGTGGCAGCAGGCCAACGCCGACGGCACCCTCACCGAGGTCTTCGCCTGCGGCACCGCCGCCGTCATCACCCCGGTCGGCTCGGTGAAGTCCGCCGCCGCCGACTGGACCGTCGGCGCCGGCGAGCCCGGCCCGGTCACCATGGAGCTGCGCAAGGCCCTGCTGTCGATCCAGGGCGGCCAGACCCCGGACACCCACCACTGGCTGCACAAGATCGTCTGATCGCCGCACCCCGTCCGGCACCGCCCGGCCCGGCTCGCCCTTCCGGCCTGCCCGCGCCCGGCCGCCCCACCCGCCCGGCCCGCCCGTTTCGCATCGCGAGACGAGCGGGCCGGATCCCGGGCAGCTGTGCCAGACTTCGAGCGTGTCCTCGCTTTCGCTGATGATTAGCAGCAGGCGCGCCGGTCCGCAGTGACCGCTTCCCGCACGACCCGATGCGGAGCGACCACTAGCGTCCAGACCCGCGCGCAGACCTCTCGCACCCGCGAGGGGTCTTTTTGTTTCTCCCGGACCGGCCGACGGCCCTCACAAGGGGCCCGGGGACACCGGGACCGCGCGCGGGATCATGGACAGTGGAGCCGGGACGAGAAAGTCCGGCAGAGCAGTACCTTCCTCCCCGAAACGGAGAACCAGGGGTCATGACCGAGGTCACCCGTACCGACGACAGTTTCCACGTGTTCGACACCACGCTGCGCGACGGAGCACAGCGGGAGGGCATCAACCTGACGGTGGCGGACAAGCTGGCCATCGCCCGGCACCTGGACGAGTTCGGGGTCGGCTTCATCGAGGGCGGCTGGCCCGGCGCCAACCCGCGTGACACCGAGTTCTTCGCCCGCGCCGCCACCGAACTGGAGCTGGAGCACGCCCGGCTGGTCGCCTTCGGCGCCACCCGCCGGGCCGGCGGCAGGGCGGCGGAGGACCCGCAGCTGGCCGCGCTGGTCGCCTCCGGCGCCCCGGTGATCACCCTGGTGGCCAAGGCGCACGACCGGCACGTGGAGCTCGCGCTGCGCACCACCCTGGACGAGAACCTGGAGATGGTCCGGGACAGCGTCGAGTTCCTCCGTTCCCAGGGGCGGCGGGTGTTCATCGACTGCGAGCACTTCTTCGACGGCTACCGGGCGAACCCCGAGTACGCGGTGTCGGTGGTCCGCACCGCGCACGAGGCCGGCGCGGACGTCGTGGTGCTCTGCGACACCAACGGCGGGATGCTGCCGGCCGGCGTGCGGGAGATCGTCGCCGAGGTGCTCGCCAGGACCGGTGCCCGGCTCGGCATCCACGCCCAGGACGACACCGGCTGCGCGGTGGCCAACACCCTGGCCGCGGTGGACGCCGGCGCGACCCACGTGCAGTGCACCGCCAACGGCTACGGCGAGCGGGTCGGCAACGCCAACCTGTTCCCGGTGGTCGGCGCGCTGGAGATCAAGTACGACCGCCGGGTGCTGCCCGCGGGCCGGCTGGCCGAGATGACCCGGATCTCGCACGCGATCGCCGAGCTGGTCAACCTGACCCCCTCCACCCACCAGCCGTACGTCGGCTTCTCGGCCTTCGCCCACAAGGCGGGCCTGCACGCCTCCGCGATCAAGGTCGACCCGGACCTCTACCAGCACATCGACCCCGAGCGGGTCGGCAACACCATGCGGATGCTGGTCTCCGACATGGCCGGCCGGGCCTCCGTCGAGCTCAAGGGCAAGGAACTCGGCTACGACCTCTCCAGCGACCGGGACCTGGCCGGCCGGGTGGTGGCCAGGGTGAAGGAGCAGGAGAACCTCGGCTACACCTACGAGTCCGCCGACGCCTCCTTCGAGCTGCTGCTGCGCGACGAGGTGCGCGGCGGCCGGGACCGCTTCTACACGCTGGAGTCCTGGCGGACCATCAGCGAGCAGGGCCCGAACGGCTTCACCGGCAACGAGGCCACCGTCAAGCTGTGGGCCAAGGGCGAGCGCCGGATCGCCACCGGCGAGGGCAACGGCCCGGTCAACGCGCTGGACCAGGCGCTGCGCGCGGCCCTGGAGGGCATCTACCCGCCGCTGGCCACCTTCGAGCTGGTGGACTACAAGGTCCGCATCCTGGAGGGCCAGCACGGCACCGGCTCCAAGACCCGGGTGCTGATCGAGTCCACCGACGGCGCCGTCACCTGGTCGACGGTGGGCGTGGCCGACAACGTGGTCGCCGCCTCCTGGCTGGCGCTGGAGGACGCGTACACCTACGGCCTGATCCGGGCCGGCCTGGAGCCCACCGAGTAGTCGCCCCGAACGCGCCTGTGGCCCGCGGGACCTCGCCGGAGGTCCCGCGGGCCACGGTCGTGCGCGATCACCGCAGTCGGGCCAGCAGGGCGTGTTCGACGAGGGTGATGAGGGCGCTCTTGGCGCTGTCGCGGCGGCGGGCGTCGAGGGTGATGACGGGGGTGTCGGCGCCGAGTTGGAGTGCTTCGCGGACTTCGTCGGGGGTGTGGGGCTGGTGTCCGTCGAAGCCGTTGAGGGCGACGACGAAGGGCAGTCCGCTGTTCTCGAAGTAGTCGAGGGCGGGGAAGCAGTCGGCGAGGCGGCGGGTGTCGACGAGGACGACGGCTCCGATGGCGCCTCGGACGAGGTCGTCCCACATGAACCAGAAGCGGTCCTGTCCGGGGGTGCCGAAGAGGTAGAGGATGAGGTCTTCGTCGAGGGTGATGCGGCCGAAGTCCATGGCGACGGTGGTGGTCGTCTTGCCGGAGACGTGGCTGAGGTCGTCGATGCCGGCGGAGGCCGAGGTCATGACGGCTTCGGTGCGCAGGGGGTTGATCTCGGAGACGGCGCCGACGAGCGTGGTCTTGCCGACACCGAAGCCGCCCGCGACGACGATCTTCGCGGAGGTGGTGGCGCGGGTGGGGGCGGCCGCGTTAGAGCTTGCGAAGTCCACTGAGGACCCTTTCGAGCAGCGTGACGTCGGGCTGGTTTCCGGTTTCGCCGCCGGAAGCGGGCTGGTGGATGGCGACCAGGCCGGCCTCGGCCAGGTCGGCCACGAGGATGCGGGCCACTCCCAGGGGAAGCGAGAGCAGCGCCGACACCTCGGCGACGGATTTGACCTCCGTGCACAGCGTGCAGATCCGCTGGTGCTCGGGGAGCAGGGTGGCCAGGCGCTGCGGGTCGACATCGGCGGAGACCAGGGCCTCCAGCGCGAGTTCGTAGCGCGGGCGGGTCCGGCCGCCGGTCATCGCGAACGGGCGGATCAGCGGGCCGGAGTCGGGTTCGTCCTCGAACTCCTCGTAGTGGCCGGGCTCCTGGGCGGGCCGGTAGCCGGGCGCCGGCTCGGGCGCCGGGGCCGGGTAGCCGGGTGCCGGGGCGCCGTACGAGGGCTGCCGGGCGTACTGGTCGTACTGGCCGTACTGCTCTTCGGGGCGGGGGTACGGCTGCTGGGGCTGTCCGTACTGGTGCCGGCCGTACTGCTGACCGTGGCCGACGCCGGGTGCTCCGAAGGCGTCATGGCCTGTGCCAGGGTACGGAACGCCGTACTGGCCGCTGCGGTCGTCGGGCGGTGTCACGGTTCCTCTCCTCACAGGGTGCGGCGGTGCGGTGCGAGCTTCGGCGCAGGTCCGGAGCCGGTGGTGCGAAGGCCGTACAACGTCCGAACCCGAGCCCGCCGAAGCGGGCCCGGGAAGGACGCGGAGGTGCTTCGAATACCTGGACGGTATCCGACGAACCGTCAGTGCAGGAGACTGCCCTGGAGTTCAGCGCGAAGAGCGGGGGTCAGGACGGCGCCGGCGCGGTCGACGAGCAGGGCCATCTCGTAGCCGACGAGGCCGATGTCGGAGTCCGGGGAGGCGAGGACGGCGAGCGCGGAACCGTCGCTGATGGCCATCAGGAACAGGAAGCCCCGCTCCATCTCGACCACGGTCTGGTTGACCTCGCCGCCCTCGAAGATCCGGCTGGCGCCGGAGGTGAGGGAGGTGAGGCCGGAGGCGACGGCGGCGAGCTGGTCGGCACGGTCGCGCGGGAAGCCCTCGGACATGCACAGCAGGAGGCCGTCCGCGGAGACCACCACGGTGTGGGACACCCCGGGGGTGTTGTCCACGAAATTGGTGATCAGCCAGTTCAGGTTCTGTGCGGCCTGGCTCATCTGAGTCAACTCAACGCTCCTGGTGGTTCGAGCCGCCGAAGAGATCGGTGCTCCGGTTCTGTCCGTTGCCGGACTGGTCTGCCTGATCGGGGTCGATCCGGAAGCTTCCGGTGTTACCGGCGCTGCGGCCCTGCTCCACACCGCGGCGCAGGTTGGTGAGGCGGCCACGGACCTCCTCCGGGCTGCGGGAGACCTGCGGCCCGTCCTGCGGGGTGGGCTTGGCGTTGCCGGGCACCAGGTTCTGCTTGGGCACGCGCCGCGGCAGACCGGCACCCGTGGTGCCGCTGGAGCTGGGCTCGCGCAGCTGCTCGGCCCGCTGCCAGTCGCCGTCGTTCGGCGACTGCCAGGCGGTGCTGGCGGTCGGGCCGGTCGGGCCGTATCCGCCGAGCGAGGACACGTCGTGGCCGCGCTGGGTCGGGGACGCCGAGGTGTCCTTGGCGCCGGCGAACCAGTTCGGGGCGTCGCCGGACGCGCCGGCGCCGGACGGGGCGGCGGCGGGGCCACCGCTCGCCAGCTGCTCGCCGGGGCGGCGCTGCGGCAGCCCGGACGGCAGGGTGGTGTGCGCCTCGGCGGCGGGCAGCGCGGGCGGCTCCGGGGCGTACGGGTGGCCGGCCGGGGACTCCTCGGCCTGCCGGCCGTACTGGTCGGCGTACCCGTCCTGCTGGTAGCCGCCCTGGTCGTAGCCGTACCGGTCGTCGGCGTAGCCCTGCTGCTCGTAGCCCTGGGGGGCGTACTGGTCGTAGCCGTCCTGGGCGTACTCGTCCTGCTGGTACTCGTCCTGCTGGTAGCCGCCCTGGTCGTAGCCGTACCGGTCGTCGGCGTGGGGCTGCTGCTCGTATCCCTGCGGGGCGTACTGGTCGTAGCCCTGCTGGTAGTCCTCCTCGACCTCGGCGTCCACCACCGGCGCCTGCGGGCCGCCCTCCAGGGCCGCGCGGCGGACCTGGTCGAGGCGCTGCGAGCGCTGGACGGACTCCAGGGCCGGGCTGAACCCGCTGGAGCCGGCGTTGCCGATGCCGGTGAGGTGGTCGTCGAAGCCGAGCTCGGCGGCGCTGCGGGCCGTGGCGTCCGGCGCCCACTGGGCGGTCGGCTCCTGCTCGGCGAAGATCCGCGAGACGGTGAACTGCTCGTCCGGCTCCGGCGCCGCACCCGACTGGGTGACGAACGGCGGGAGCATGACCAGCGAGGTGGTGCCGGCGGACTCGCCGGACGGGCGGAGCTGGACGCGGATGTCGTGCCGCTGGGAGAGCCGGCCGACCACGAACAGGCCCATGCGGCGGGAGATGGTGGCGTCCACCGTGGGCGGCTCGGCCAGCTTCTCGTTGATCTCCGCGAAGTCCTCGGCGGTGAGGCCGATGCCCTTGTCGTGGATCTCGACCAGCACCCGGCCGTCCGGCAGGCGGGTCGCGTTGACCAGGACCCGGGTCTGCGGGCTGGAGAACGAGGTGGCGTTCTCCAGCAGCTCGGCGAGCAGGTGGACGAGGTCGGTCACGGCGGCGCCGACGACGTCGACCTCCGGGATGCCGGAGAGCTCGACGCGCTCGTACTGCTCCACCTCGGAGGCGGCGGCGCGGAGCACGTCGACCAGCGGGACCGGGGTGTTCCAGCGGCGGCCGGCCTCCTCGCCCGCGAGGACGAGGAGGTTCTCACCGTTGCGGCGCATACGGGTCGCGAGGTGGTCCAGCTTGAAGAGGTTCTCCAGCTGGTCCGGGTCGGCCTCGTTGTTCTCCAGGTCGGTGATCAGCGCCAGCTGGCGCTGGATCAGGCTCTGGCTGCGGCGCGACAGGTTGGTGAAGATCGCGTTGACGTTCCCTCGCAGCAGGGCCTGCTCGGCGGCGAGCGCCACCGCCTGCTGGTGGACCTGGTCGAACGCCCGGGCGACCTCGCCGATCTCGTCCTTGCCGTGCAGCGGGATCGGGGTCACCGAGGTGTCGACCCGCTCGGGGTCGGTCTTGGAGAGCTTCTCGACCAGGTCCGGCAGACGGTGGTCGGCGATCTCCAGGGCGGCGCTGCGCAGGGTGCGCATGCCGAGGATCATCGAGCGGGCCACGTAGCCGGTGAGCAGACCGGCCAGGATGAGCGCCGCGACGACGATGATCGTGTTGAGGATGGCGTCGTAGAGCGCGTTGTCCTTCAGGGCGCGGGACTCGGTGAGGACGTCGTCCAGCAGCGCGATCTCGGTGTTCCGCAGGGCCTGGATGTGGGTGTTGGCGGCCTGGTTCCAGTTGTCCGGGGTCAGGCCGGCGTTCTTCGCCTCGGCGAACGCGGCGTCGGCGGCGGCCTTGCCCTTCTGCTGGCCGTCGGCGGCGGCCTGGCTGTACGAGGCAGCCAGGGCCAGCAGGCCCTGCATGCTGGGCGCAGAACCGTTGGGCATCTTGTACGCCGAGCGCTCCTGGGCGGTGGCCAGGGCGACCTGCGCGTCCGAGTACTTCTTGGCGTCCTCGGGGGCGCTACCGGTCTTGAACTCGTTGAGGGAGACCTGCTCCAGCTTCTCCGAGATCACGATCTGCTGGGTCGCGTCGACGTTCTCGTACCGGGTGGTGGCATTCTGCGAGATGCCGACCAGCAGGCTGAGCATCAGCGCGCGCTGGGTCGAGGCGGAGGCCTTGGCCAGCGACATCGCGTAGATCGCGCGGCCCTTGCTGGTGGCGTTGGCGGAGCCCAGACCGACCGAGTTGTCGTAGGCCAGCAGCGGGGCGAACATCACCGAGTAGGCGTTGGCGGTCGCGCTGATGAACAGCTCGGGGCTGTACGCGTTGGCCCGCAGGTGCGCCAGGTCGATGACCAGGGCCTGGAAGGCCTCGTGGCGGCGGGGGAGCTCACCGGACTTGTCCGAGGCGGCGTAGGCGGCGTTGTAGGCCTTCAGCGCGGCGTCGGTGTCGTTGCGGCGCTTGGTGACCTCGTTGTTCGGGTCCTGCTTGGTGAGCAGGGGTATGAGCGTCTTGTCGCGCTCGTTCTCCAGCGCCTCGGCGAGTTCGGTCGCCGCCTTGGCCAGCTCCGCGGTCTTCTCGGCGCGGGAGGCCTTGATGTAGCCGTCGACCGAGGTGTTCACGCGCAGACCGCCGAAGACGAGACTGATGATCACGGGGATCAGCAGGATCGCGATCAGACGGGTCGGCACGCGCCAGTTGCGCGGGCGGAGGAAGTCGTACCGGCTGGAGCCGCCGCCGTCGCCCGACGAACCGCCGCTGCGGGGCGCCGTGGGCGCGGCCTGGGGCTCGGGGGCCGGGGCGGGGCCCTGGGCGCGTTCCTCGGTGGGAGTGAACGCGGAGAATCCGGCCGGATCCCCCTGGGTACCGTTCGGCTCGCTCTGGCGGGGCTCGGAGCGCCGCTGCGGGGCGGGTTGCTGCTTACGCCTCACTCGACAACTACCTCTCGGCCGACTGCCGGCCATGGATCAATCCAGCGCTACCCCGGTGCCCTGACCTCCGCCGGACGGGCCGGAGCAGGAGACATCCAGGGGTAGCTGGAATTTCAGCACGTGCGGGGATGGGGGACAAACAGCCGAAGTCCGACGCCCACGCCGGAACAATCCGGACATTCACCGACATGGCGGAGCAAATCCGTGGTCACCTGGCGCTGAGTGACGCGGATTCGCCACACTGAGTCATTGTTGATCACAAAATGCCTACCGAACTGTTATCCGCTGCTTATACACGGGTCTTGCGCGGGGCCCCCGGAGGACACCGGCCGGTAAGCATCGCGGCCCCGACGGCCCGCTGCAGGGGACGGACCGTCGGGGCCGGGCGGTTCCCCCTCGCTCAGCGGAGCCGGGCCAGCAGGGCGTGTTCGACGAGGGTGATGAGGGCGCTCTTGGCGCTGTCGCGGCGGCGGGCGTCGAGGGTGATGACGGGGGTGTCGGCGCCGAGTTGGAGTGCTTCGCGGACTTCGTCGGGGGTGTGGGGCTGGTGTCCGTCGAAGCCGTTGAGGGCGACGACGAAGGGCAGTCCGCTGTTCTCGAAGTAGTCGAGGGCGGGGAAGCAGTCGGCGAGGCGGCGGGTGTCGACGAGGACGACGGCTCCGATGGCGCCTCGGACGAGGTCGTCCCACATGAACCAGAAGCGGTCCTGTCCGGGGGTGCCGAAGAGGTAGAGGATGAGGTCTTCGTCGAGAGTGATGCGGCCGAAGTCCATGGCGACGGTGGTGGTCGTCTTGCCGGAGACGTGGCTGAGGTCGTCGATGCCGGCGGAGGCCGAGGTCATGACGGCTTCGGTGCGCAGGGGGTTGATCTCGGAGACGGCGCCGACGAGCGTGGTCTTGCCGACACCGAAGCCGCCCGCGACGACGATCTTCGCGGAGGTGGTGGCGCGGGTGGGGGCGGCCGCGTTAGAGCTTGCGAAGTCCACTGAGGACCCTTTCGAGCAGCGTGACATCGGGCGTTCCGCCCGACTCGCCCGCGGCGGCGGGCTGGTGGATGGCGACGAGACCGGCCTCTGCAAGGTCGGCGACGAGGATGCGGGCGACACCGAGCGGCACGCCGGCCAGTGCGGAGATCTCCGCGATGGACTTGACCTCGCGGCAGAGGCTGACGATCCGGGCGTGCTCGGGCAGCAGTCCGGTGGTCCGGTCGGCCGAGCCGGTCGTGGAGATCAGGGCCTCGATGGCGAGCTGGTACCGCGGGCGGGTCCGGCCGCCGGTCATCGCGTACGGGCGGACCAGCGGCTGCTGCTCGTAGCCGTCGGACTGCTGCCCGCCGTAGCCGCTGCCGTACCCGTTGCCGTACGAGCCGGCGGGTGTCGAAGGCGGGGTCATGGGTCCTCCTAGTGCTGCAGCCTTGAGCAGCCGGTTCCAGCTGGGGCGGTGCCAGCTGAGGCGAGATCAGCTGCCTGAGGGTAGCTGAGGGTGGTTCGCCGGGTCCGGTCGGGTCGGACCCGGCGAGGGCAGGTGGGACGGGGTGGGCGGATCCGCGCGGGAGCCCCGGGTCAGTGCAGGAGACTGCCCTGGAGTTCCGCGCGGAGTGCGGGGGTGAGGACGGCGCCGGCCCGGTCGACGAGCAGGGCCATCTCGTAGCCGACGAGGCCGATGTCGGAGTCCGGGGCGGCCAGGACGGCCAGCGCCGAGCCGTCGCTGACGGCCATCAGGAACAGGAACCCCCGCTCCATCTCGACCACGGTCTGGTTGACCTCGCCGCCCTCGAAGATCCGGCTCGCACCGTTGGTCAGCGAGGTGAGACCGGAGGCGACCGCCGCCAACTGGTCGGCCCGGTCCCTGGGGAAGCCCTCGGACATGCACAGCAGGAGGCCGTCCGCGGAGACCACCACGGTGTGGGACACCCCGGGGGTGTTGTCCACGAAGTTGGTGATCAGCCAGTTCAGGTTCTGTGCGGCCTGGCTCATCTGGTTCAACTCAACGCTCCTGGTGATCTGCGCCGTTGCCGTCGCTCCGGCCACCGAAACTATCGAATCCGGGCTGCTGGGCACCATGCTGGAAGCCCGACTGGTTGGCGGCCTGCTCGGCCCCGACGCGGCGGCCCTGCTGGATGCCGCGGCGCAGGTTGGTCAGCCGGCCGCGGACCTCCTCGGGGGCCCGGGAGACCTGCGGACCGGTCAGCGGCGAGGCCTCGGCGGTGCCGGAGACCAGGTTGGCCTGCGGGGTCCGCCGGGGCAGGCCCGACATGGTGACACCGCTGGTCGAGGGCTCGCGGATCTGCTCGGCCCGGCGCCAGCGCTCGTCGTTCGCGGACGGACGCCACGGCGCGTCGCCGGGCTGCTGGCCCTGCGGCTGCGGAGGCTGCTGCTGGTTCTGCTGCTGGGCCTGCGGCTGCTGCTGCGGGGCCTGCTGCTGCGGAGCCGGCTGGGGCGCCTGCTGCCGGGGTGCCTGCTGCGGAGCCTGCTGCTCCTGGGCCTGCGGCTGGAACTCCGGCGAGGAGGTGCCGGGGCGGCGCGGCTGGTACGACCGCTGCCGCGCCTGCAGCCCGTCGGCCTGCGGGGCCCACGGCTGCTCGCCGCCGGGCCGCTGACCGGCCTCGGACGGACCGGTCGGCAGCGCCATCGGCTCCTGGTACGGCAGCGGCTGCGGCTGCTGCGGCGCCTGCTCCTGGCGCACCGGCTCCGGACGCGGCGGGTTCGGCACGTTCGGCAGCACCGGCTCGACCAGGCCGAGGCCCAGCGGGTCGCGCGGGTCGATCTGGCTGGCCTCGAAGCGCGGGCGGGCGAACTGCTGGGTGCTCTCCACCGGCGCCGGCTCGGCCGACGGCAGCGGCTGGGGCTGCTGCTGGGCCTGCGGCGGCAGCTGCGGCTGACGGTCGCGCTGCGGCGCGTCCGGGCCGGGGCGCTGCGGACCGCGCGGGCCCTGGCCGGCGGGCCGGCCGGGGGCACCGGGGCCCTGCGGGGCCGGACGGCGCTGCGGCAGGCCGTCCTGCGGACGGTTGCCCGGACGGGCACCCTGCTGCGGCGTGCCGGGACCGCCGGGGCGGCCGTGCTGGGGCTGCTCGCCGGTCCGGGCACCCGGACCGCCGTCGAACTCGCCGCCGGGACGCTGCCGTTCCTGGCCGGGCCGGCCGGGCTGCTGCTGACCCGGCTGGGGCTGACCGGGCTGCTGCGGACGGCCGCCGCGGCGCGGCAGGCCGTTCGGGCCGCTCTGCGGCGGGCCCTGGCGGCCCGGGGCGCGCTGCGGCAGACCGCCCTGCTGGGCCTGCTGCTGGGCCTGCTGCGGAGTCTGCTGCTGCGGCGCCTGCGGCTGCTGCGGGGCCTGCTGCTTCTGCTGCGGCTGGGCGGGCCGTCGGCCCTGGCCCTGCTGAGCGCCGCCCTGCGGGGCCGGGTTCTCCCGCAGCGACTTGCCGACCTGGCGGGTCGGCAGACCGCCGGCGGGCGCACCCGGGCCGGCCTGCGGAGCGGGAGCGGCCGGAGCGGCCGGACCGCCCTGGCCGAGCTGCGGGCGACCGCCCTGCGGGGCACCCGCGGCCGGGCCCTGGCCGAGCGCGGCGGGACCGCCCTGGCGGGCGGGCGGCACCTGGCGCTGCTGGCGCGGCGTCGGGGTGACCCCGCGCTGCTGCTTGCCCTGGCCGGAGCCGGCCCGGCCGGCGCCACGGCGGTCACCCGAATTGGTGACGTCCACGGGGAGCATGACCAGCGCGGTGGTGCCGCCGGAGTCGCTGGGGCGCAGCTGGATGCGGATGCCGTGTCGCAGGGACAGGCGGCCGACCACGAAGAGGCCCATGCGGCGGGAGACCGAGACGTCCACCGTCGGCGGGTTGGCGAGGCGCTCGTTGATCTCGGCGAGGTCGTCGGGGCTCAGGCCGATGCCGGTGTCGTGGATCTCGACCAGCACGCGGCCGTCCGGCAGCGCGTGGCCGGTGACCCGGACGCGGGTCTGCGGGCTGGAGAACGAGGTGGCGTTCTCCAGCAGCTCGGCGAGCAGGTGGACGAGGTCGTTGACGACGCGGCCGGCGACCTCGGCCGACGGTACGGCGGCGAGTTCGATGCGCTCGTACTGCTCCACCTCGGAGGCGGCGGCGCGGAGCACGTCGACCAGCGGGACGGGACGGGTCCAGCGGCGGCCCGGGTCCTCGCCGGCGAGGACGAGGAGGTTTTCGCCGTTGCGGCGCATGCGGGTCGCGAGGTGGTCCAGCTTGAAGAGGTTGGCCAGCTGGTCCGGGTCGGCCTCGCGGCTCTCCAGCTCGGAGATGAGCGACAGCTGGCGCTGGATGAGGCCCTGGCTGCGGCGCGAGAGGTTGGTGAACATCGCGTTGATGTTGCCTCGCAGGAGGGCCTGCTCGGCGGCGAGGCGGACGGCCTCGCTGTGCACCATGTCGAACGCGTGGGCCACGTGGCCGATCTCGTCGGTGGAGTCGACGGCGACCGGCTCGACCGTGGTGTCGACGTCGTGCGGGTCGGCCTCGGAGAGGGTCTTGACCAGCTCGGGCAGACGGCGCTCGGCGACGTCCTCGGCCGCCGCCTGGAGGCGGGTCAGCGAGCGCACCATCGAGCGGGCGATCAGACCGGCGCCACCGAGGGCGACGAGCAGCACCAGGGCGACCGCGACACCGATGATCAGGGCGTCGGCGTCGGCCTGGGACTGGAGGTCCTGGGCCTTGCCGTCCAGGTTCTCGATGAGCTTGGACTCGATCCGGCGCTCGGCGGTGATCTTGGAGCTGGCCTTCTCGAACCAGTCCTTGTAGCTGACCGCCTCGGTCTGGCGGATGCCGCTCTGGGTGAGGATCGTGGAGGCGTAGCGGTCGGCGTCGGCGACCACCGAGTTGTAGCTCAGCTGGCTGCGCAGGTTGTCCAGGTCGTGCGCGGTGTAGATGTTGTTGAAGCTCGCGATCGCGTTGTCGTACGAGCTGCGCAGACGGATACCGAAGGACTCGTCGCTGGGGCTGAGGTCGGGGGTCTTCGGGTTGGCGAGCGCGGCGCTGATCAGGGCCCGCTGCTGCGAGGTCGCGTTCTTCGCCAGCGAGAACTGCTGGAGCGCGCGGGTGGAGACGACCAGGTCCTTGTTGTTCGACGCGAGCGCGATGTCCTGGGTGATGGACAGCAGGTCGCGGATGATCACGTCGTAGGCGGTGATCGTCGACTGGATGTTCTGGTTGTTCTGGTACGGCAGGCTGCGGGTGTCCGCGATCGAGTTCAGGTCCTTGCGGATCTGGAGCAACAGCGCCTTTCCGCCGGACAGTTCGAGGTTCTCGAACTTGTCGGAGGAGGCGGTGAAGGTGCGGCTCAGGTCGTCGGTGGACTTGCGGGCCGCGACGATGTCGTCGTCCAGCGGAGCGGCCGGGTCGTGGGTGATCGGGCCGGCGCTGATGTCTCGCTCGGTCTGGAGCGCGTCGGCGAGGTTGGTCGCCTTCTTGGCCAGGTCGGAGAGGTTGGCCATCTGGGCGAGTTGCTGCGAGTTCTCCATCGAGCTCTGGATGCGCAGGCCACCGAGGACCAGCGAGACCAGCACGGGGAGGGCGAGCAGCGCGATCAGACGGGTGCGGATGCGCCAGTTGCGCATCGCGAGCCGGTTCAGACCGGTGGCGCGGCGCCGGGTCAGGGAGGTGCGGAGTTTGTCCCGGGCGGACTTCCGCTCCTGGCCCTCCTCCTCCGGGTGGCCGACGGCCTCGGGTGTCACCGGCTCGGCCGGGCCGCTGGGGGCCGCCGCCTGTTGAGGGGCTGCCACAGGCTCACGCGACTCCGGGTTACCCGCGGCGCCGCTACCCCTTTTGAAACGTCCCTGCACTGGCGTCGCAACCTCTGGACCGGGCGTCCCGCCGCGTCGCCACGGCCTGGACGGTGTCGAGTTTCCATCCGCACCCCGGCCGGTCCGGGAGAGCGGGCACCGGGGTGGACCACTCCCTACCCACGGTCCGTCGCATTCCAGCACAGCCGGGGAATCCCAACAAGGGCCGCACGTACCGGGCGCCCGGCGCTACCGACCGCTTGCGTCTTCTCACGGACTGTGCGGTAACAGGACCGGAATACCGCCTTTTTCGGACACTCGCCGGATACATGCCAAGCGGACCCGGGGCCGGGAAGAGTCACAGACCTTCCGGAATGCCCCTTATCGGCGAAATGCCGGAAAATCCCGGTGCGGCGATATGTCGGATATCTGCACTTTGCTCGGCATTTTGTGAGCAAAATCACAGTCTAATGTGTAGCTTTGGTCACGGCCTCTGTGGAATGAGATCTCGTAACCTGGCTGTCTCCGGAGCACGGCCCCGATCAGCCTGCCCAGAACCCCTCCGAATCAATCGGAATCCATCAGGCCGGTGCCGATCGCCGCGATCGACCCGGCCATGACCACGAGGTGCTCTCGATGTCCCAGGCGAAGAACGCCACCAAGTCCACGCTGTCCTGCCGCCCCACGGCGAACCCCCGCCGGACGACGCTGGCCTCGGTCGAGGACTTCAGCAAGATCCCGGGCGCCCGCAAGCCCGAGGACGTCGTGACCTACGGCACCGAGCTGCCGGCCGCCACCGCCAACCCGCGCCGCACCCGGCTGATGGTCGCCCCGGTCGTCGTCCTGCAGGACTGACCGCCGCGGCGCCGCGACGAGGGCGCCGTCGTCACCCCGGTGGCGGCGGCGCCCTCGCCGTTGTGCGGCGCCCCCGCGGCCCGCGGCGGCGACCCGCCCGCGCGCCTCGCGGGGCATTCGACCCCGACCCTCCTGAACAGGGGCAAAGCGGTCGGCCGGGCCCCCACGCGATAGCCTGGAGGCCGATTGACGGGGCCGCGCCCACTGCGGGCGGGGCGCCCACCAGCGCCCGGGCGCGCCCCGGGCGGCCGACGAAGCGAGGGGTGTCCCAGCCGTGCGCATTGCCAGGTTCTCCGTCCGGGAAGGGAGCCCTGCCGCCGGCAGCGTCTCCTTCGGCGTGGTGGAGGGTGACCCTTCCCGGCCCGACTCGCTGGTCGTCCACGCGCTGGCCGGCCACCCGTTCGGCCAGCCCCAGCCCACCGGTGAGAGCTACCGCTTCCAGGACGTCCGGCTGCTCAGCCCGATGCTCCCGAACAAGATCGTGGCGGTCGGCCGCAACTACGCGGCGCACGCGGCGGAGCTGGGCAACGAGGTCCCGGACGCCCCGCTCACCTTCTTCAAGCCGTCCACCTCGGTGATCGGTCCGACCGAGAGCATCGCGTACCCGCCGTTCTCCTCGGACGTCCACCACGAGGCCGAACTGGCCGTGGTGATCGGCCGGATGTGCCGTGAGGTGCCGTTGGACCGGGTGCCCGAGGTGATCCTCGGCTACACCTGCGCCAACGACGTCACCGCCCGGGACGTCCAGCAGCGCGAGGGCCAGTGGGCCCGGGCCAAGGGCTTCGACACGGCCTGCCCGCTGGGCCCGTGGATCGAGACCGACCTCGACCCGAGCGACCTCGCGATCACCTGCACGGTCAACGGCGAGCTCCGCCAGACCGGCCGCACCTCCCTGATGGTCCGCTCGGTCGCCGAGCTGATCGTCCACATCTCCGAGGCCATGACGCTGCTGCCCGGCGACGTCATCCTCACCGGCACGCCCGCAGGGGTGGGCCCGCTCAACGTCGGCGACGAGGTCGCCGTCTCCATCGAAGGCATCGGCACTCTCACCAACAAGGTGATCAAGCGTGGCTAACACTGACCCGGCCGTCCGGGTTCGCTTCTGTCCCTCCCCGACCGGCAACCCCCACGTGGGGATGGTCCGCACGGCCCTCTTCAACTGGGCCTACGCCCGCCACAACGGCGGCACGCTGGTCTTCCGGATCGAGGACACCGACTCCGCCCGCGACTCCGAGGAGTCGTACAACCAGCTGCTCGACGCCATGCGCTGGCTCGGCCTCGACTGGGACGAGGGCCCGGAGGTCGGCGGCCCGGACGCGCCGTACCGCCAGTCGCAGCGGATGGACATCTACGCCGATGTCGCCCGCCGCCTGCACGAGGCCGGCCACGCCTACTACTGCTACTGCTCCACCGAGGAGCTGGACGCCCGCCGCGAGGCCGCCCGCGCGGCCGGCAAGCCCTCCGGCTACGACGGGCACTGCCGCGACCTGACGGACGAGCAGGTGGCGGTCTACAAGCTGGAGAAGCGCGAGCCGATCCTGCGCTTCCGGATGCCGGACAAGACCCTCAGCTTCGACGACCTGGTCCGCGGCACGCTCACCTTCGAGCCGGAGAACGTGCCGGACTACGGCATCGTCCGGGCGAACGGCGCCCCGCTGTACACCCTGGTCAACCCGGTGGACGACGCCCTGATGGGCATCACCCACGTGCTGCGCGGCGAGGACCTGCTGTCCTCCACCCCGCGGCAGATCGCGCTGTACGCCGCGCTCGCCGAGATCGGCGTCGGCAACGGCACCACCCCGCGCTTCGGCCACCTGCCGTACGTGATGGGCGAGGGCAACAAGAAGCTCTCCAAGCGCGACCCGCAGTCCTCGCTCAACATGTACCGCGAGCGCGGCTTCATCCGCGAGGGCCTGCTCAACTACCTGTCCCTGCTGGGCTGGTCGCTGGCCGAGGACCGCGACCTGTTCGACATGGACGAGATGGTCGCCGCCTTCGACGTCACCAAGGTGAACGCCAACCCGGCCCGCTTCGACCTGAAGAAGTGCGAGGCGATCAACGCCGAGCACGTCCGCCGGCTGGCCCCGGAGGACTTCGTCCGCCGCCTGGTGCCCTTCCTCCAGGGCGCCGAGCTGCTGCCGGCCGAGCCCACCGCCGAGCAGCTGGACCTGCTCGCCAAGGTGGCGCCGCTCACCCAGGAGCGGATGGTCGTGCTGAGCGAGATCGTGAACATGGCCGGCTTCCTGTTCGTGGCGCCGGAGAAGTTCGCCCTCGACCCGGACGACGCCGCCAAGGTGCTCACCGCGGACTCCCGCCCGGTGCTGGAGGCCAGCATCAAGGCGCTGGAGGAGCTCGCGGACTTCACCCCGGAGCCGATCCAGGCCGCGCTGCGCGAGGCGCTGGTGGAGGGGCTGGGCATCAAGCCCAAGTTCGCCTTCACGCCGCTGCGGGTGGCCGTCACCGGCCGCCGGGTCTCCCCGCCGCTGTTCGAGTCCATGGAGCTGCTGGGACGCCCGGAGACGCTGCGTCGGCTGCGGGCCGCCCTGGACGCCCTGCCGGCCGCCTGAGCGGGGCGCCGAGCAGGCCGCGGGCCCGGCTTCGTGCCGGGCCCGCGGCGTACCCGGAGGCCGTCCGCAGGCCTCCCGGCCGCTGCCTGGGGTTATCGATTTTGGACCCGGGGCCGACGTCGGGTAATGTTCTTTCTGCGCCGCCCGGGAGGGAACGGACGAGGGAACGAAAGCCCCTCGGAAGGGACCGACCGAGAGGCGCAACGCCTGAGAAGGGCCCGCGAGGCTTCAACTCTGGTGGGGTATGGTGTAATTGGCAGCACGAGTGATTCTGGTTCATTTAGTCTAGGTTCGAGTCCTGGTACCCCAGCGCAGTACGTGAGTACAGCACCACAAAAGAAGATCAAGCCCCCGTTGTGTAGCGGCCTAGCACGCTGCCCTCTCACGGCAGTAGCGCCGGTTCGAATCCGGTCGGGGGTACTGATCCCGCAAGGGATCACCTGGAAAGCCCCCGTTGTGTAGCGGCCTAGCACGCTGCCCTCTCACGGCAGTAGCGCCGGTTCGAATCCGGTCGGGGGTACTTCAGAGCAGGAAGCCGGTGGGCTCGCCCATCGGCCCTTGCTTTGTGTTGGGGTATGGTGTAATTGGCAGCACGAGTGATTCTGGTTCATTTAGTCTAGGTTCGAGTCCTGGTACCCCAGCCAGAAATTGGAAAGACCCCGGTCCCCGGGGTCTTTTTGCTTTCCCCGGAAATGCCCCGAAGGGCCCCGCTCCGTTCCGAGCGGGGCCCTTCCGGCTTTCCACGGGGCCCTTCGGGCTTTCCGCGGGGTCCTGCCGCCCCGGGGTCGGACGGGGCGGAGCGCTGTCCATGCGCTAAGACTGCGGTCTCACTCCGCGAGACACAAGTTCAATCTCCGGCGAAAAGCGCCACTCTGGACGGGAGCGGCCCGGGAGTCTCAGGGCGGCGCACACGCTTTGACCTCGACGACACGAGAAGGCCGGCAACGCGGCCGGCTGGAGGGAATCCGATGGGACGGACACTCGCAGAGAAGGTCTGGGACGACCACGTCGTGCGGCGCGCGGAGGGCGAACCCGACCTCCTCTTCATCGACCTGCACCTGCTCCACGAGGTCACCAGCCCGCAGGCCTTCGACGGGCTGCGGCTGGCCGGCCGTACGGTCCGCCGCACCGATCTGACGATCGCCACCGAGGACCACAACACCCCCACCCTGGACATCGACAAGCCGATCGCCGACCCGGTCTCCAGGGTGCAGTTGGAGACCCTGCGCAGGAACGCCGCCGAGTTCGGCGTCCGGATCCACTCGCTCGGCGACGTCGAGCAGGGCGTCGTGCACGTCGTCGGCCCGCAGCTCGGCCTGACCCAGCCCGGCATGACCGTGGTCTGCGGTGACTCCCACACCTCGACCCACGGCGCTTTCGGCGCACTGGCGTTCGGCATCGGCACCAGCCAGGTCGAGCACGTGCTGGCCACCCAGACCCTGCCGCTGGCGCCGTTCCGGACGATGGCGATCACCGTCGAGGGCGAGCTGCCCGAGGGCGTCACCGCCAAGGACCTGATCCTGGCCGTCATCACGAAGATCGGCACCGGCGGCGGCCAGGGCTACGTCCTGGAGTACCGCGGTTCGGCGATCCGGAGCCTGTCCATGGAGGCCCGGATGACCGTCTGCAACATGTCGATCGAGGCCGGCGCCCGGGCGGGCATGATCGCCCCGGACGAGACCACCTTCGCGTACCTCCAGGGCCGCCCGCACGCCCCGCAGGGCGAGGACTGGGACGCCGCCGTCGCGTACTGGAGGACCCTGGGCACCGACGAGGACGCGGTCTTCGACCACGAGATCTTCATCGACGCGAGCGAGCTGACCCCGTTCGTCACCTGGGGCACCAACCCGGGCCAGGGCGCCCCGCTGGGCGCCGAGGTGCCGGACCCGGCGTCCTTCGCCGACCCGCAGGAGCGCCTGGCCGCCGAGAACGCCCTGGCGTACATGGGCCTGGAGGCCGGCACCCCGCTGCGCGAGGTGAAGGTCGACGCCGTCTTCGTCGGCTCCTGCACCAACGGCCGGATCGAGGACCTGCGGGCCGCCGCGGCCGTCGTGGAGGGCCGCCGGGTCGCCGACGGCGTCCGGATGCTGGTGGTCCCCGGCTCCGTCCGGGTCGCCCTCCAGGCCGTCGAGGAGGGCCTGGACAAGGTGTTCACCGCGGCCGGTGCCGAGTGGCGCCACGCGGGCTGCTCGATGTGCCTGGGCATGAACCCCGACCAGCTCGCCCCGGGGGAGCGCTGCGCCTCCACCTCGAACCGCAACTTCGAGGGCCGGCAGGGCAAGGGCGGCCGTACCCACCTGGTCTCCCCGCAGGTCGCCGCCGCGACCGCCGTCCTGGGCCGTCTCGCCGCCCCCTCCGACCTGTCCGCCGACGTCGCTGCCGTGGAGGCCTGAGCCATGGAGAAGTTCACCACCCACACCGGCCGGGCCGTGCCGCTGCGCCGCAGCAACGTGGACACCGACCAGATCATCCCGGCCCACTGGCTCAAGAAGGTCACCCGATCCGGTTTCGAGGGCGGCCTGTTCGAGGCCTGGCGCAAGGACGAGTCGTTCATCCTCAACCGGCCCGAGCGGCAGGGCGCCACGGTCCTGGTGGCCGGCCCCGAGTTCGGCACCGGCTCCTCCCGGGAGCACGCCGTCTGGGCGCTCCAGAACTACGGCTTCCACGCGGTCGTCTCGTCGCGCTTCGCCGACATCTTCCGGGGCAACTCCCTGAAGAACGGCCTGCTGACGGTCGTCCTGCCGCAGGAGACCGTGGAACGGCTCTGGGCGCTCACGGAGAGTGACCCTTCGGCCGAGATCACCGTTGACCTGGAGGCGCGCGAAGTGCGTGCCGAGGGCGTCGTCGCGGCCTTCGAACTGGACGACAACGTCCGGTGGCGGCTGCTCAACGGCCTGGACGACATCAGCATCACCCTGCGGAACGAGGCCGACATCGCGGCCTTCGAGGAGACCCGTCCGGCCTTCAAGCCCCGTACTCTGCCGGTCGCCTGAGTTCCCCTCAGAACAAGCATTCTGACGATCCACCGGATGGCCCGTGCCCCCCTCGGGGGGGCCGGGCCATCCGTCGTTCCGGAGCACGAGTTAGCGCCGCGGCCCGCCCCGGATTGCCCATTTGGCTTTGCGGAAGAGGGGCCCGCGCAAGTACAACTGCGGGTAGATGGCACAATCAGTACATGCACCGGCACCATGAACCTCCGTACGCGGGCGGCGAACCCGCGGCTGAGGACTCCATGGGCCGGCCATCCGAACGCCGAATTGACGATCGGCCGGACGTCACCTCCGCACCAGCTGAGGGGCCGGACGACCAGGAAGTCGCAGCGCTCTACGCGCTTGTGGCCGAGCGGTTGAAGCAAGCTCACGCCCGCGTGCATGCGCTGAACGTGTCTGCCGATGCAAAGACCGCTCTCACCCGTCAACTCCTCATCGTCACCGAGGCCGCCAAGCGCGATCTTCCGGAGGCGGCAAGGCGGTTGAGTCGCTTTGTACATGACCTCGACGAGCGGCCCCCGCCGCTCGACTGAGGTCGCCGACGCGCAAATCCATTGCGACACTAGGGTGATTCGCGCGTTTGGTAATTGAAAGTCCGCAGATACATACCTAACGTGCGAAAAGAACGGATGGAATCATCCGGCGCCCGTTTCCGAAGGGGAAGACGTGAACAAGGCTCAGCTTGTCGAAGCGGTGGCCGAGCAGCTGGGCGGTCGCAAGGCTGCCGCAGAGGCCGTCGACGCAGTGCTCGACACCATGGTCCGTGCCGTTGTGGCCGGTGACCGGGTCTCGGTCACCGGGTTCGGCACCTTCGAGAAGGTGGAGCGCTCCGCGCGCTTCGCCCGCAACCCGCAGACCGGCGAGCGGGTCAAGGTCAAGAAGACCTCGGTCCCGCGCTTCCGTCCGGGTCAGGGCTTCAAGGACCTGGTCAGCGGCAGCAAGAAGCTGCCGAAGGAAGGCCCCTCGGTGAAGAAGGCCCCCAAGGGCTCCCTCACCCCGGGCAAGAGCGGCGTGGCCGCCACCCCGGCCGCCAAGCGTGCCGCCACCAAGCGCGCCGCCGCTGCTGCCGCCGCCGCCCCGGCCGCCAAGAAGGCCGCCGCCAAGAAGACGGCCACCACGGCCGCCGTCAAGAAGGCGACCACCACGGCCGCCGCCAAGAAGACCACGGCGACCGCCAAGAAGACCGCCGCGAAGACCACGGCCGTCAAGGCCACCGCCGCCAAGACCACGGCCGCGAAGACCACCGCCGCGAAGAAGACCACGGCGACCGCGACCAAGGCCGCCGCGACCAAGAAGACGGCCGCGGCGAAGAAGGCGACCACCACGGCCGCCGCCAAGAAGACCACGGCCACCGCCAAGAAGGCGACCGCCACGGCCAAGAAGACGGCGCCGGCGAAGAAGACCGCCACCCGCAAGACCACCGCGCGCAAGACCTCTGCCAAGTAAGTCCCGCGCGACCGTCCCAGGACGGCCTTCGGCTCAGAGCCGCGGCACCCCCTTCCGTGAATTCGCGGAGACGGGTCGCCGCGGCTCTTTCGATTTCCGGGCGCTTAGTCAGGAATCGACGGCGTGCGGCGGCGCGGGGGAGTTCCGGGCGGTGCGGCGGGATGGCCCGCGGGCCGGTCCGGCCGGGCCCGACGGCGCCGGACGGGGCCGTCAGCCCTCGGCGGGGTCCGGGAAGGTCTGGAGCGTCACGAAGACCACCCGGCGGGCCTCGCCGGTGCCCTCGGTGCGGATCCGCACCCGCTGGCCGGGGCGCAGCAGCCGCAGGCCGCCGGCGTCGAAGGCGGCCGCGTCGAACGGCACCGGGGTCCCGTCGTCGAGCAGCACGGAGCCGGCCCGGGTGGCGGGGTCGAAGGTGAACGAGGTGGCCTGCATGCGAGCAGCATAGCGAGCGGGCCGGCCCCGGCCCGGGAGCAGGTCGACGCCCGGGCCGGGACGCGCCGGGGCGGCTCCGGGCGGTGCCCGGGCGGCGGCCGGGAGGGCTCAGGAAAGGCTCAGCCGGGCGAACAGCGCGCTGGTGTGCGGTCCGAGGCCGAGCGCCGCGGCCTCGCCGAGGTCCGTCCCGGTGTCCACGTCCCGGCGCACCGACTCCACGTCCGCGAGGCGCAGTTCGAGCGCCCCGCCGGCCGCGTGCCGGGCCCGTGAGCCGTCCCCGAAGGCGGGGGAGAGCGGACGGCCGGGGGCGCAGGCGAGCAGCGTGGTGCCGAGGCCGGGGGTGTCCGGCAGGAAGGCCCGGCCGTCCGCCGGCACCGCGCCCAGCACCCGGGCCAGTTCGGCCGGACGCAGCGCCGGGAGGTCCGCCGAGAGCACCGCCAGCGGGGCCCGCGGGGCCAGGGCCAGGGCGCGCTCGGCGCCGTGCGCCAGCGCCCGGTTGAGGCCTCCGTCGGGCTCGTCGGCGACCACCAGGGCGCCGAGCGCGGTCAGCCGGGCGCCGGCCGCGGCGTCGCGGGTGACCACCAGGACCCGGCCGACCCCGGGGGTGGCCAGGGCGGCGGTGACGGTGTCCAGGGCGAAGGACAGGGCCAGGTCGGCCCGGTGCGGTCCGGCGTACGGCGCCAGTCTGCTCTTCGCCATGGTGAGCGGCTTGAGCGGAAGCACCAGCGACCAGCCGGCGGTGGGTGCGGGGGGCGCGACGGCCCCGCTGGGGCGTACGGTGTCCTGGGTCATCGGCGTCATTCTGGCGCCGGTCCCGGAGCCCTCGCCAGGCCGTCCGAGCTGTGCGGACGTGCGTTTGATCACGCCCGCCGGGCGGGTTGGCGCGGTTGCTCGACAGCCGGTGATCGGGCGGGCGACACTGTTCCGCGCCCGTGGCCCGGGCACCGGTGGAATCGGTGCGCGGCACCGGGACGCCATGACCGCGGTAATCCGTGCCGCATCGGATGAGAAGGAGCTGGGGTGGCCCGCCGCTCGTACGCCAAGTTCGGCAACGCCGACTACGGCATCTGGTACCGCTTCGCGGCCGTGCTGGTGAAGCCGGTGACGACCGCCCTGGTGAAGCCCGACTGGCGGGGCTGGGAGCACATTCCGAAGAACGGCGGCTTCATCGCCGCGGTGAACCACAATTCGATCATCGATCCGGTGATCTACGCGCACTGGCAGTACAACAGCGGACGTCCGCCGCGCATTCTCGGCAAGTCCTCGCTGTTCTCGGTCCCCTTCATCGGATTCATGCTGCGCAAAACCGGTCAGATTCCGGTGTTCCGCGAGTCCACCGACGCCGCGCAGGCGTTCCGGGCCGCGATCGACGCGGTCAACAGCGGCCAGTGCGTGCAGTTCTACCCGGAGGGCACGCTCACCCGGGACCCGGACCTGTGGCCGATGACCGGCAAGAGCGGTGTCGCCCGGGTCGCGCTGATGACCGGTGCGCCGGTCATCCCGGTCGCGCACTGGGGCGCCCACGAGATCATCCCGCCGTACGGCCGGCCCGGTCTCGGAAAGGGCAGGTTCAACCTGTTCCCGCGGCACCGGGTCACCGTCGCGGCCGGGCCCGCGGTGGACCTGAGCAAGTACCGGGGGCAGGAACTCACCGCCCAGGTGCTCGCCGACGCCACCGAGGACATCATGACGGCGATCACCGCCGTGCTGGCGGAGGTCCGCGGCGAGGAACCGCCCGCCGAGCGCTACGACATGCGCAGGGCCGCCCGGGAGCGTGCCGCGGCGGCGCTGGCCGAGCGCCGGCGCGCCAAGGGCGAGCGGGGCAAGGGCACCGAGGAGGCCGGCAAGTGATCCGTTGCGCCGTGATGGGGACCGGCTCCTGGGGCACCGCGTTCGCGCTGGTGCTCGCCGACGCGGGCTGCGAGGTCGTGCTGTGGGCCCGCCGCCAGGAGCTGGTGGACGCCGTCAACTCCACCCACGAGAACCCGGACTACCTCCCGGGCGTCCGGCTGCCCGACACCGTGCGGGCGACCACCGACGCCGCCGAGGCGCTGGCCGGCGCCGACTTCGCGGTGCTCGTGGTGCCCTCGCAGACGCTGCGCGACAACCTGGCCGCCTGGACGCCGCTGATCGAGCCGCAGACCGTGCTGGTGAGCCTGATGAAGGGCATCGAACTCGGCACCGCCAAGCGGATGAGCGAGGTGATCGACGAGGTCACCGGAGTCGGCCCGGAGCGCGTCGCGGTGGTCAGCGGGCCCAACCTGGCCAAGGAGATCGCCAACCGGCAGCCCGCGGCCAGCGTGGTCGCCTGCTCCGACGAGGCGGTCGCCAAGCGGCTCCAGGCGGCCTGCCACACGCCGTACTTCCGGCCGTACACCAACACCGACGTGGTGGGCTGCGAACTCGGCGGCGCGGTCAAGAACGTGATCGGCCTGGCGGTCGGCATGGCGGCCGGCATGGGACTCGGGGACAACACCAAGGCGACCCTGATCACCCGAGGGCTGGCCGAGACCACCCGGCTCGGCGAGGTGCTGGGCGCGGACCCGCACACCTTCGCCGGACTCGCCGGGATGGGCGACCTGGTGGCCACCTGCTCCTCGCCGCTGTCGCGCAACAACACCTTCGGGATGAACCTGGGCCGGGGCATGTCGCTCGCGGAGACCATCGCGGCCACCCGGCAGACCGCCGAGGGCGTCAAGTCCTGCGAGTCGGTCCTGGACCTGGCCCGGCGCAACGGGGTCGACATGCCGATCGTCGAGGCCGTGGTGGACGTGGTGCACAACGGGCGGCCGACCCAGGAGGCGCTGCAGACGCTGATGTCGCGTTCGGCGAAGGCCGAGCGGCGCTGAGTCCGGCGGGCCGCGGCCCGGGGCCGCGGCGCCCGTCCGGCCCCCGCGGGACCGCCGACTCCCCGGTGGTGCCTGCCTTCCGGCAGGGCCTCGCACGGTAGTCTCAAACCCGATATGAGCATCGAACAGTCCTCCCCGAACCGGCCCGACCGGAAGCCGCGCGTCGCGCTGGTCTTCGGCGGGCGCAGCTCCGAGCACGCGATCTCGGTCTCCACCGCGGGCAGTGTGCTCAGGGCGATCGACCGCGACAAGTACGACGTGCTGCCGATCGGCATCACGCACGAGGGCCGCTGGGCGCTGACCAGCGACGAGCCGGCCCGGATGGCCATCACCGACGGGCGGCTGCCGGACGTGGCGCACGTCGCCGAGGGCGTCGACGGCCAGGTCGCGCTGCCGGTCTCCCCGGGCAGCCGCGAGGTGGTCCTGACCGAGCCGGGCAGCGCCCCCAAGGCCCTCGGCGAGGTCGACGTGGTGTTCCCGCTGCTGCACGGCCCGTGGGGCGAGGACGGCACGCTCCAGGGCCTGCTGGAGCTCTCCGGCGTCCCGTACGTCGGCAACGGCGTGCTGGCGAGCGCGGCCGGCATGGACAAGGAGTTCGCGAAGCGGATCCTGGCCTCGCACGGCCTGAACGTCGGCCGCTACACCATCGTGCGGCCGCGCGACTGGGAGTCCGAGGCGGGCCGCGCGGCGGTGCGCGAGCGGGCCGCCGAGCTGGGTCTGCCGCTGTTCGTGAAGCCCTGCCGGGCCGGCTCCAGCATCGGCATCACCAAGGTGAAGGACCTGGCCGACCTCGACGCCGCGATCGAGGAGGCCCGCCGGCACGACCCCAAGCTCATCATCGAGGCCGGCGTGACCGGCCGCGAGATCGAGTGCGGCGTGCTGGAGTTCGAGGACGGCCCGCGGGCCAGCGTGGCCGGCGAGATCCTGGTCGGCGAGGGCTTCGACTTCTACGACTTCGAGGCCAAGTACATCGACTCCTCGGACGTGAAGATCCCGGCGGACCTGACCGCCGAGGAGCTCGCCGAGATCCGGCGCCAGGCGGTCGAGGCCTTCGAGGCGCTCGGCTGCGAGGGCCTGGCCCGGGTGGACTTCTTCCTGCTGGAGGACGGCACCTGGATGATCAACGAGATCAACACCATGCCCGGCTTCACCCCGATCTCGGCCTACCCGAAGATGTGGGAGGCCAGCGGGGTCGCGTACCCGGAGCTGATCGACCGGCTGCTCGGGACGGCGCTGCGCCGCTCGACCGGGCTGCGCTAGCGGGTCCTGCCGCGGAGGGCGGGCCGGGGAGCTCCCGGCCCGCCCTCGGTGCGTCCCCCGGGGCGCGGCTCCCGCCGCCGGGCTCAGCCCGGGACGTTGGCCTTGACCGCGCCGGTCAGGGCGGCCGCCGGGTCGAAGGGGTTCTGCGCGGCCCCGGCCGGGACGGTCACCTCGACGTAGGCGGCGCGCATGGTCGTCACGAAGCGGTAGCCGCCGTCGGCGAGCTTCTGCGACCACCAGGTGACGCCGTCGACGCTCGGGGACCAGTCCGCGGCGTGGTCGCCGTCCAGCTCCTCCGGCCGGTCGATGCCGCAGCGCAGCACCGTCCGGGGGGAATCGCCCCAGGCGGCCACGTACGGGGAGGCGGGCGACGGGTCGTTGCGGGCGTGCCCGAGCAGGTCGGCCGGCAGCGCGGCGGCCAGCGACCGGCAGTACCCGGCCGCCCGGCCGCCCGGCTGCGGGACCTCGACCTTCGGGTCGGCCGGCCCCCAGCTGCCGACCAGCGCCACGACGGTGCAGGTCAGGGCGACGGGCAGGGCCAGCCAGCGGACCGGGGCCGGCAGGGCGGTCAGCGCCTCGGGGACGCGGAGTTCTCTGGCCACCCGCCGATGGTAACCGGGGCCCGGGTGGCCGGACGTGCCGGTGCGCCGGGCCACCGGGGCCCGGGCGCACCGGTGCACCGGCCTACAGGTGCACCACCGGGCAGGTGAGGGTGCGGGTGATGCCCTCGACCTTCTGGACCCGGGCCACCACCAGTCGGCCCAGTTCGTCCACCGTCTCGGCCTCGGCCTTGACGATCACGTCGTAGGGGCCGGTGACGTCCTCGGCGGTGAGTACGCCGGGGACCTCGGCGATGGTTCGGGCCACGGCGGTGGCCTTGCCAACCTCGGTCTGGATCAGGATGTATGCCTGTACCACGGGGACCTCCCGGCGGCCGGTTGAGGGGGGATCGCCGCCGTGATCGCCCGGTCAGGCGCATGGGTGGGTGGGCTCACCGGCAGTCTGATCACCACGCTACCTCGCAGCGGGCCGGGGAGGGGAGACCCCGAGGCCCCGGAAGGGCGTACGCTGCGCGCGGGGGAGCGCGACGGGGGCCGAAGACGGATGGAAACGCGAGAGGACGGCAGATGCAGGGGACCGTGGGCGAGCTCGGCGAGTTCGGCCTCATCAGGGAGCTGACCGCCCGGGTACCGCTCACCGACGCGGTCGACCTCGGCCCGGGTGACGACGCCGCGGTGGTACGGGCTCCGGACGGCCGGGTGGTGGCGACCACGGACGTCCTGATCGAGAACCGGCACTTCCGCCGGGACTGGTCCACCGCCTACGACGTGGGCCGCAAGGCCGCCGCCCAGAACCTCGCCGACGTGGCCGCGATGGGGGCGGTGCCGACCGCGATACTGCTCGGTCTGGTCACCCCCGCGGACCTGCCGACCACCTGGGCCACCGAGTTGATGGACGGGCTGCGCGACGAGTGCCAGGTGGCCGGGGCGACGGTGGTCGGCGGCGACGTGGTGCGCGGCGACACCGTCATGCTGGCCATCACGGCGCTCGGGGACCTCCAGGGGCGTGCGGCGGTGACCCGCTCCGGTGCGCAGGTCGGCGACGTGGTCGCGGTGACCGGCTGGCTCGGCTGGTCGGCCGCCGGCCTGACCGTGCTCCAGCGCGGCTTCCGCTCCCCGCGCGCCTTCGTCGAGGCGCACCGCCGGCCCGAACCGCCGTACCACGCGGGCCCGGCGGCGGCCGAGCTGGGCGCGACCTCGATGATCGACGTGAGCGACGGGCTGGTCGCCGACCTCGGCCACGTGGCCCGGGCCAGCGAGGTGGACATCGACCTGAAGGCCGCCGACTTCGACGTCCCGGCGCAGATGGCCGACATCGGCCAGGCGGTCGGCGTGGACCCGTTGGTCTGGGTGCTCTCCGGCGGCGAGGACCACGCGATCGTGGCCACCTTCCCGCGCGGGGTCCAACTCCCGGCCCGCTGGCGGGTGGTGGGCGAGGTGACCGGCCGCCCGACGGGCAGCCGCAGCGGCCGGGTCACGGTGGACGGCGCCCCCTGGGACCGGGTGGGCGGCTGGGACCACTTCGCCGAGTAGGGCCCGCCCCCGGATCGCGCCGGCCCCGGCGGGGGCCCGGGAGGCGGGCCCCGGCGGGCGGTCCGCGCCGATCCCCGTACGGCGGGCGGCGCGTGACGCTCCGGTGCGCTGGGAACGGGTGTCGAGGGTGCGTTGTGCGTAGGCTTGCGACACCCCAGCCCACCCGCACGGCGCGGGTGGCCCGACCCACTGCGAGCGGGAGCACACCAGACATGCGCATCGGTGTACTGACCAGCGGCGGCGACTGCCCCGGCCTCAACGCGGTGATCCGCTCCGTGGTGCACCGGGGCACCGACGTCCACGGACACGAGATCGTCGGCATCCTGGACGGCTTCCTCGGACTGATCGAGGGCCGCACCAGGACGGTCTCGCACGACGACGTCACCGGCCTGCTCACCCTCGGCGGCACCATCCTGGGCTCGGCCCGGGTGCGGCGGGACCGGATCGCCTGGGCGGTCGAGAACGCCAAGACGCTGGCCCGGGAGATCGGCATCGACGCGCTGATCGCGATCGGCGGGGAGGGCACGCTGACCGCCGCCAAGCTGTTCAGCGACGCCGGACTGCCCGTGGTCGGGGTGCCGAAGACCATCGACAACGACATCGACGCCACCGACGTGACCTTCGGCTTCGACACAGCCGTGCACGTCGCGACCGAGGCGATCGACCGGCTGAAGACCACCGCCGAGTCCCACCAGCGCGTCATGGTGGTCGAGTTGATGGGCCGGCACACCGGCTGGATCACCCTCACCGCGGGCATGGCGGGCGGTGCGCACGGCATCCTGATCCCGGAGAAGCCCTTCGACATCGAGGCGGTGGCCCGGATAATCGAGGACCGCTTCGCGCGCGGCAAGAAGTTCGCCATCATCGCCGTCGCCGAGGGCGCCTCCCCGCTGCCCGGCACCATGCGCTTCGACCACGGCGAGGTCGACCAGTACGGCCACCGGACCTTCGGCGGGATCGGCAACCGGCTCGCCCACGAGCTGGAGAACCTGCTCGGCAAGGAGGCCCGCCCGGTCATCCTCGGCCACGTCCAGCGCGGCGGCACCCCGACCGCCCGGGACCGGGTGCTCGCCACCCGGTTCGGCTGGCACGCGGTGGAGGCCGTCCAGCAGGGGGCGTTCGGACACTTCACCGCGCTGCGCCGGACCGGCATCGAACTGCTGCCGATCGGCGACGCGGTGACCAGGCTGAAGACGGTGCCGAAGGACCGCTGGGCGGAGTCCGAGGCGGTGCTCTGAGAGCGCGCCGGTAGGTTGGGGCCCATGGCCCTCCCGTCTCCCACCCCCGCCCCCGGCCGAAGCGCTTCGCACGGCCCCTCCGACGCCACCGCCCGCCTCACGCCTCCCCGGGTGCTCACCGTCGCCGGCTCCGACTCCGGCGGCGGCGCCGGAATCCAGGCCGACCTCAAGGCGATGCTCGCCCTCGGCGTCCACGGCATGAGCGTGATCACCGCCGTCACCGCGCAGAACTCGCTCGGCGTCCAGGGCTACTGGGAGCTGCCCGCGGAAGCGGTCCGGGCGCAGTTCCGCAGCGTGGTGGACGACATCGGGGTGCAGGCCGTGAAGACCGGCATGCTCGCCTCGGTCGAACTCGTCGAGACCGTCGCCGAGCTGCTGGCCGGGGTGGACGCCCCGGTGGTGGTCGACCCGGTCGGGGTCTCCAAGCACGGGGACGCGCTGCTGGTCGCCGAGGCCGTCGCCACCGTCCGCGAGAAGCTGCTGCCGGTCGCCACCCTGGCCACCCCCAACCTGCACGAGGTGACCCAGCTCACCGGGCTGACCGTCGAGGACGAGTCGCAGATGCTGGACGCCGCCAGGGCGCTGGTCGACCTCGGGCCGCGCTGGGCGCTGGTCAAGGGCGGCCACCTGCCGGGCGAGGCCGCCGACCTGCTGTACGGCGGACCCGGCGAGGTGCACTGGTTCCGGGCGCCCCGCTACGACAACCGGCACACCCACGGCACCGGCTGCACCCTGGCCAGCGCGATCGCGGCCGGACTGGCCAAGGGCGAGCCGCTGCCGCGGGCGGTGGCCTCGGCCAAGGAGTACATCACCGGCGCGATCGCCGGGGGCTTCGCCCTGGGCGCCGGCATCGGCCCGGTCGACCACGCCTGGCGCTGGCGCTGAGGACCCCGGAAGACGACAGTGGGCGGGCTCCTGGGAGGAGTCCGCCCACTGTCGGTGGGTCCGGAAAACGGCAGAGCCGGCCACGGAAACAGTGAAGCCGGCTCATCCGAGGATGAACCGGCTCACTGGAGGACCGGCTTGCCGGTCTGCGCGTCAGCGCGAGACCTTACCGGCCTTGATGCACGAGGTGCAGACGTTGAGCCGCTTCGGCGTCCGCCCAATCACAGCGCGCACCGTCTGGATGTTGGGGTTCCAACGACGGGGGGTACGGCGGTGAGAGTGGGAGATGCTGTTGCCGAAGCCCGGCCCCTTGCCGCAGACGTCGCAGTTGGCAGCCACAGGAGTCACTCCAAGACTTCAGATCAGATACTTTCGAAAACCCCGCTCGACCACCAGAACACTCGCGTGGACCAGACCGGACGAGGGGGTGAGCCTGGACGGTTCCAGGCAACCGGAAGAGCATACAACGCTTGCTTCCGTCCCACGAAACTACCATGACCGGCCGAGTGATCGCTCCGGTCGTCGGCCCGGACGGCCCCGCCCGCCCCCCGATAACCTGCCGGTATCACCCCTCGCCGCCGCCCCTCGGGCCACCGCGGCGTCCCATCCGGAGGAGACCTGGTGCTGCACACGCTCGACGCCCCGGCCGTGCGCACCTGGTGCCAGCTCGCCCTGCGGGCGCTCGGCCAGGCCCGCGAGGAGATCGACGCGCTCAACGTCTACCCCGTCCCGGACGGCGACACCGGCACCAACCTCTATCTGACCGTCGAGTCCGCCGCCGCCGAGGTGGAGAGCCGCTTCGCCGACCCCGCCGTCGGGACGGCCCCCGGGCTGGCGGACACGGTCCGGGCGATGGCCCGCGGCGCGCTGGTCGGCGCCCGCGGGAACTCCGGGGTGATCCTCGCCCAGTGGTTGCGCGGGACCGCCGAGACGCTCGCCGAGGGCGGCGGCGCCGACCAGCTGCGGGCCGCCCTGCAACGGGCCGCCGACTCCGCGTACCAGGCCGTCGCGGAGCCCGTCGAGGGGACCCTGCTGACCGTCGCCCGGGTCGCCGCCCGGGAGGCCGTCCGGGCCGGGGACGGGCTCGCGCAGGTCGCCGACACCGCCCACCGGGCCGCCCGGGACGCACTGCGGCACACCCCCGAGCAGCTCGCCGTGCTGGCCGAGAACGGGGTCGTGGACGCCGGCGGGCGCGGCCTGGTGGCCGTCCTCGGCGCGCTCGCCGACGCCGTCGCCGGGCAGCAGCCGATGGGGCCGGTCGCGCTGCGCGGGGACGTCCGGGCCGTCGAGAGCTGCGAGACGCACCTGCGGCCGCCCGGCCCCGGCCACCCCGCCTTCGAGGTCATCTACCTGCTGGACGCCCCCGACGAGGCGCTGCCCGCGCTGCGCGAGCGGCTCGGCGAGCTCGGCGACTCCCTGGTGGTCGGCGGCGGCGACGGCCTGTGGAACGTGCACGTCCACGTGGACGACGCGGGCGCCGCCGTGGAGGCCGGCGTCGGGGCCGGGCGCCCGCACCAGATCCGGATCACCCACTTCGCCGAGGCCGCCGCCCGCTCCGGCACCGTCGCCGAGCCCGGCGAGCGCGAGGAGCGGGCCCGGGCGGTGCTCTCGGTGGTCTCCGGCGAGGGCCTGGCCGAGCTCTGCGAACAGGCCGGCGCCGTCGTCCTGCACGCCGACCCGGACCGCCCGCCGGCCAGCGCCGAACTCGCCGCCGCGGTGCGCCGCTCGGCCGCCCGCGAGGTCGTCCTGCTGCTGAACGACCCGGAGCTGCGGGCCGCCGCCGGGGCCGCCGCCGACCAGCTGCGCGAGGAGGGGGTGCGGATCGCCGTCCTGCCCACCCGCTCGCCGGTGCAGGGACTGGCGGCGCTCGCGGTGCACGAGGGCGGCCGCCGCTTCGACGAGGACGTGGTCGCCATGACCTCCGCCGCCGGGGCCACCCGGTACGCGGAACTGGCCGTCGCCGAGGGGGAGTCCTGGACGATGGCCGGGGTCTGCCAGGCCGGGGACGTGCTCGGGCTGATCGACGGCGACGTCGCGGTGATCGGCGCCGGGCTGGCCGAGGTCGGCGAGAGCGTGCTGGACCGGATGCTCGGGGCGGGCGGCGAACTCGTCACCCTGATCCTCGGCGAGGGCACCGAGGAGGCGCTGGCCGAGCGGCTGGTCGCCCACGTGCGGCACCGCCGGCCCGAGGTGGACGCGGTGGTCTTCCACGGCGGGCAGGAACCGGCGCCGCTGCTCATCGGGGTGGAGTAGCCGCCGTTCTGTCCGCCCCTTGGTGTAAACAGGGGCCTGATGGGCGCTCTCGATGAACCACTGACCAAGCTCGTCGGCGACCGCACCGCGAAGGTGCTCGCCGACAGTCTCAAGCTGCGCACGGTCGGGGACCTGCTGCACCACTATCCGCGCCGCTACGTCGAACGCGGCCAGCTCACCAGCCTGGACGAGCTGGAGGTCGACGAGCACGTCACCGTGCTGGCCCGGATCGAGAAGGTCACCCTGATCCCGTTCCGCGGCCGCAAGGGCGACCGGCTGGAGGTCGTGGTCACCGACGGCCGCAGCCGGCTCTCGCTGGTCTTCTTCAACCAGGGCTGGCGGCAGAAGGAGCTCAAGGCCGGCGCCCAGGGCCTGTTCGCCGGAAAGGTCGGGGTCTTCAACCGGACCCGCCAGCTGGTCTCGCCGGACTACCAGCTGCTCGACGAGGACACGGGATCGGACGCCGCGCGGCAGTTCGCCGGCCGGCTCATCCCGGTGTACGGCGCCAGCGCGCAGATGCCCAGCTGGAAGCTGTCGATCTGCATCGAGACCGCGCTCACCAAGCACCTCGGCGACGTCGGCGAGCCGCTGCCCGCCGAACTGCGCGAGCGGCACGACCTGATCCCGCTGCCCGAGGCGCTGGAACTGATCCACCGCCCGCGCGGCCACGCCGACCGCGAGCGCGCCCAGAGCCGGCTGCGCTGGGACGAGGCCTTCGTGCTCCAGGTCGCCCTCGCGCAGCGCCGGGCCGCCGACTCCGCCCTGCCCGCCAAGCCGCGCCGGGCCCGCGAGGGCGGCCTGCTGGACGCCTTCGACGCCCGGCTGCCGTTCACCCTCACCGAGGGCCAGCGGTCCGTCTGCGCCGAGATCGCCGCCGACCTCGCCACCGACCACCCGATGCACCGGCTGCTCCAGGGCGAGGTCGGCTCCGGGAAGACCCTGGTCGCGCTGCGCGCCATGCTCGCCGTGGTGGACGCGGGCGGCCAGGCGGTGCTGCTGGCGCCCACCGAGGTGCTCGCCCAGCAGCACCACCGCTCGATCGTCGAGATGATGGGGGACCTCGCCGAGGGCGGCATGCTCGGCGGCTCCGACCTCGGCACCCGGGTGGTGCTGCTGACCGGCTCGATGGGTGTCCCCGCCCGCCGGCAGGCGCTGCTCGACATGGCCTGCGGGGACGCCGGGATCGCCATCGGCACCCACGCGCTGATCGAGGACAAGGTGCAGTTCCAGGACCTCGGCCTGGTCGTGGTGGACGAGCAGCACCGCTTCGGCGTCGAGCAGCGGGACGCGCTGCGCGCCAAGGGCGAGCAGCCGCCGCACCTGCTGGTGATGACGGCCACCCCGATCCCGCGCACCGTCGCGATGACGGTCTTCGGGGACCTGGAGACCTCCGTCCTGGACCAGCTGCCGGCCGGCCGCTCGCCGATCTCCACCCATGTCGTCCCGGCGCTGGAGAAGCCCAACTTCCTCACCCGGGCCTGGGAGCGGGTCCGCGAGGAGGTCGCCAAGGGCCACCAGGCGTACGTGGTCTGCCCCCGGATCGGGGACGAGGAGCCGGCGGCGGGCCCGGGGAAGAAGCGCCGCAAGGCCGCGGAGGAGGACTTCGAGGAGGTCGGCGACGAGGGCGGCGACGGAGGCGCGGCGAGCGACGAACGGCGGCCCCCGCTCTCGGTGGTGGAGACGGCCGAGAAGCTGGCGAAGGGCCCGCTGAGCGGCCTGCGGGTGGAGATCCTGCACGGCCGGCTCGCGCCCGAGGCCAAGGACGAGGTGATGCGCCGGTTCACGGCCGGCGAGGTGGACGTGCTGGTCGCCACCACGGTGATCGAGGTCGGCGTCAACGTCCCCAACTCCACCGCGATGGTCATCATGGACGCCGACCGCTTCGGCGTCTCCCAGCTCCACCAGCTGCGCGGCCGGGTCGGCCGCGGCAGCGCGGCGGGCCTGTGCCTGCTGGTCAGCGACATGCCCGGGGGCAGCGCCGCGCGGGCCCGGCTGGACGCGGTGGCGGGCACCCTGGACGGCTTCGAGCTGTCCCGGATCGACCTCGAACAGCGCCGCGAGGGCGACGTGCTGGGCCAGGCCCAGTCCGGGGTGAAGTCCTCGCTCAAGGTGCTCTCGGTGCTGGAGGACGAGGAGGTCATCCTCACCGCCCGCACCGAGGCCACCCGGCTGGTCGCCGAGGACCCGGACCTGGCCGCCCACCCGGAGCTGCGCACCGCGCTGGAGAGCCTGCTCGACGAGGACCGCGCGGCCTACATGGAGAAGGGCTGAGCGGTCCTTCGAGGGTCGGATTGTCAGACCCCCGGGAGAGAATGGAGTTGTTCAGGACGCACCTCCAAGGTGCGTACCTGGCACGACACTTGGGGGTCATGCCATGGCATTCCGTCATCTCAACGAGCTCCCGCTGGGCGACAAGGTCTTCCGGATCGAACTCGCCAGCGACGACGACCGCGAGGTCACCCTCACCCTGACCGGCTGGCGCGAGGGGGCGGCCGCCGCACCGCTCGCCTCGGGCAAGCTCCGCCTGCCGGTCGAGGACGTCGCCTCGCTGCGGATCGCGCTCAACCGCGCGCTGCGGGCGCTGGCGATCGTCGCCGACGTCTCCGAGCCCATCCCCGACCGCGACGTGCTGCGCGAGCTGTACCCCGGCCACGGCGCCCCCTGGGTGCCGCAGCACGAGGAGGAACTGGTCCGGCGCTTCCACGACGGCGAGACCATCGCCCGGATCGCCGCCCGGTTCGGCCGCACGCCCGACTCCGTCCGGACCAAGCTGCGCGAGCTCGGGCACGACCCGCGCCGCCCCGAGTTCTGCCCGCCCGACGGCTGCCTGTCCTGGTCCCGCTACGCCTCGCCGGCCCTGCTCGGCGCGGCCCTGCCGCCCCAGGCGGCGGGCTCCGAGGCGAGCTGACCCGTGCTCCCCGCAGGCCCCGCCGGTAAGCCCGGCGGGGCCTGCGCCGTATAGCGTGGTCGGGCAGCGACGAAAGGACCTCCCACCACCATGACCCGCGTGATCGCCGGGGCGGCCGGCGGCCGCCGACTGGCCGTACCGCCCGGCCGGGGCACCCGCCCGACCTCCGACAAGGCCCGCGAGGCGATGTTCTCCACCCTGGAGGCGCTGCGCGGCACCCTGCACGGGATCCGGATGCTGGACCTGTTCGGCGGATCGGGCGCGGTCGGACTGGAGGCGCTGTCGCGCGGCGCCGAGCACGTCCTGCTGGTCGAGGCGGACGGCCAGGCGGCCCGGGTGATCCGGGAGAACGTCCGGACGATCGGCCTGCCCGGGGCCGAGGTGCGGGCCGCCAGGGCGGAGAAGGTGATCGCCGGCCCGCCCCCGCAGAGCCCGTACGACCTGGTCTTCCTCGACCCGCCGTACGTGGTGACGGACGAGGAGGTCCGCGAGATGCTGATCACACTCCTGGCCGGGGGCTGGCTCGCGGACGACGCACTCGTCACCGTGGAGCGCAGCACCCGCGGCGGTGGGTTCGACTGGCCCGGGGGTTTCGAGGAACTGCGCTCCCGCCGCTACGGCGAGGGCACGCTCTGGTACGGTCGCGCCGCCGCCGCGGCCGGTGAGCAGAAGTAGCGGGCCGCGGCCCGCAGCAGCCGTCACCCCACGAGGGAGCACACACGCCATGCGCCGAGCCGTCTGTCCTGGTTCGTTCGACCCGATCACCAACGGTCACCTCGACATCATCGGGCGGGCCTCGAAGCTGTACGACGTGGTGCATGTCGCGGTCCTGATCAACCGGAACAAGCAGGGCATGTTCACCGTCGAGGAGCGGATCGGCCTGATCGAGGAGGTCACCGCGGGCTTCGGGAACCTGGTGGTCGAGTCGCACCACGGCCTGCTGGTGGACTTCTGCCGGGAGCGCAACATCCCCGCGATCATCAAGGGCCTGCGCGCGGTCAGCGACTTCGACTACGAGCTCCAGATGGCGCAGATGAACCACGGCCTGACCGGGGTGGAGACGCTGTTCGTGCCGACCTCGCCGACCTACAGCTTCCTCTCCTCGACGCTGGTCAAGGAGGTCGCCTCGTACGGCGGCGACGTCTCGCACCTGCTGCCGGAGACGGTGCACCGCCAACTGGTGGAGCGGATCGCGGAGCGCAAGGCCGAGCAGTAGGCGCCGTCTGTCCGCTTCTGCCGGTTCGTCATGGATTGTCCCGCGGGCGGCAGACCGGTTCGGCGCAGGCGTTGTGACCCCGCCCGGCAGGGGCCGTACAGTCTGTACTCCTGCCCCGCGGTGAGGTTCACCGCGTCGGGCCTGCCTCCGCCGGACCGTCGGCGGCACACGGAAAGACGAAGCCCCGTGGACGTGCAGAACAAGGTCGACGAGATCGTGGCGGCGGTCGAGAACGCCCGCTCGATGCCGATGTCGGCCTCCTGCGTGGTGAACCGGGCCGAGCTGATCGGCCTGCTCAACAACCTCAGGTCGGCCCTGCCCGCCGAACTCGCCCAGGCCCAGTCGGTGATGGCCGACCACGAGCAGGTGGTGGCGGGTGCCCAGGCCGAGGCCGAGCGGATCATCCAGGGCGCGCACGCCGAGCGCGGCTCGCTGATCTCGGACACCGAGGTGGTCCGCCAGGCCCAGGCCCAGGCCGACCGGATCCTCGCCGAGGCGCGCGCCGAGGTCGACGCCAAGCGGGCCGAGGCCGACGACTACGTGGACAGCAAGCTCGCCAACTTCGAGGTCGTGCTGACCAAGACGCTCGGCGCGGTCGGCCGCGGCCGCACCAAGCTGCGCGGCGACTCCAGCGTCTTCGAGACCAAGTCCGAGGGCGAGGGCGACGGCGAGGAGTTCCGCCCGCAGCGGATCAGCCCGAGCCCCGAGGTGGACGAGTACGTCGACGTGAAGCTCGCCACCCTGGAGAACGTGCTCGGCGCCACCCTGGAGGCGGTCGGCAAGGGCCGGGACAAGCTGCTCGGCAAGCGGCCCATCGACGAGCTGGGCGCCTACCTGGCCGCCGCCGACCAGGCCCAGGAGGCCAAGGAGCGGGCCGAGGCGGTGGCGGCGGGCTTCGCCCACGACCCCGACGGCGGGGACATCGCCTGGTACCGCGAGGACGTCCCGCAGCAGCAGACCTGGCCGGAGCAGACCCCGGCCGCGGCCGGCTGGCAGGCCCCCGGCACCGACCAGTACGCGGCCGCCCAGCAGCCCGGCGGGCAGTACGCCGAGGTGTACGGCGGCGGCTACGACCCGGCCGGCCAGGGCGACCCGTACAACGCCCAGTGGGGCGGACAGCAGGACGGCTACCAGCAGCAGGGCTACCCGGACCAGCAGCAGGGCGGCTACGGATATCCCCAGCAGCAGCAGGGCTACGCCGCGCAGCCGTACGAGGGCTACGCCTACCCCCAGCCTCCGGCCACCCCGCCGGCCGTGCCGCACCAGCAGCAGGGCCAGCAGCAGGGCCAGGGCCAGGCGCAGGGGCAGGGTCTGGACGAGACCAGCTTCTTCGACACCAGCATGATCGACATGACCAGGCTGCGGGAGCTCGGAGGCCGCTGAACCGGCCCCGGCACGGCCGCGGGGGAGTCTCCCGACGGGACCGAAGTTGGGCCTGACGGGAGACTCCGGTAGTCTGACCACTCCGGCCTCCCCATGTCCGGCCGTTGGCTTGCCCTCGCAGCGCCGACTTGTATGGGGACGCTTCGTTGGATTCCTATGGAAGTCAGGACACCGTGAACCGCCTCGACCACCGCGACCCCCTCGTGTTCGACACGCACGAGCTCGGTCGGCGTCCGGGCTCGATGCGCAAGGTGAGCCGGACCCTGGAGGCCCCGGAGGGCTTCGGGATCATCGACGTGATCGGCGTGCCGGAGAAGAGCCCGATCGAGCTGGAGCTCCGCCTGGAGTCCGTGGTCGAGGGCGTGCTGGTCACCGGCACCGCCGAGACCCGGGTCGAGGGCGAGTGCGTCCGGTGCCTGGAGCCCGTCGAGTTCGACGTCGACGTGGACTTCCAGGAGCTGTACTACTACCCGGAGTCCGACGAGCGCCACCGCGCCCGGACCGCCGGGGCCGAGGACCTCGAAGAGGACTCGGAAGATGAGACTTACCGTCTGGAGGGCGACTTCTTCGACCTCCGGCCGGTGCTGCGTGACGCGGTGGTGCTCGCACTGCCGCTGCAGCCGGTGTGCCAGGAAGACTGCCTGGGCCTGTGCTCCGAGTGCGGAGCGCGCCTGAGCGACGACCCGGCGCACCACCACGATGCCGTCGACCCCCGGTGGGCGGCTCTGCAGGGACTCTCCGCCGCCCCCGGCGACGAGGGTGACGGATCTAAGAACAGCGACACCCGTGAGGGTCTCGCCGAGAACCAGGAGAAGTAGCCGTGGCTGTTCCGAAGCGGAAGATGTCGCGCAGCAACACGCGCCACCGTCGGTCCAACTGGAAGGCCGTTGTCCCGGCCCTCGTGGCGTGCGACCGCTGCCACGAGCCGAAGCTGGGCCACATCGCGTGCCCGAGCTGCGGCACGTACAACCGTCGCCAGGTCCTCTCGGTCTGATCGGCGGGGTGTACGGATCGATGTCGGACGGTAACTCCACCCGCAAGGCGTCCACCGCCCCGAAGGGTTCCTCTTCGGGCGGCGGCAAGGCCGGCGGGCCGGCTTCGACCGAATACGACGTCCTGGAAGGGCGCCTCGGGTACACGCTCGAGCGCGCCCTTCTGGTGCGTGCCCTGACCCACCGCTCGTACGCGTACGAGAACGGCGGGCTGCCCACCAACGAGCGCCTGGAGTTCCTCGGCGACTCGGTGCTGGGCCTCGTGGTGACCGACACCCTCTACCGCGTCCACCCGGACGTCCCGGAGGGCACGCTCGCCAAACTGCGCGCCGCGGTGGTCAACTCCCGCGCGCTCGCGGACGTCGGCCGCGGCCTGGAGCTCGGCACGTTCATCCGCCTCGGCAAGGGCGAGGAGGGCACCGGCGGCCGCGACAAGTCGTCGATCCTCGCCGACACCGTCGAGGCCGTGATCGGCGCCGTCTACCTGGACCAGGGCCTGGACGCGGCCACCGAGTTCGTCCACCGACTGTTCGATCCGCTGATCGAGGAGTCCTCTCAGCTGGGCGCCGGCCTGGACTGGAAGACCAGCCTCCAGGAGCTCACCGCCTCGGTGGGCATCGGAGTGCCCGAGTACGTGGTCATGGAATCCGGTCCGGACCACGAGAAGACCTTCACCGCGGCGGCCCGGGTGGCCGGCGAGGACTTCGGCAGCGGCGTCGGCCGCTCGAAGAAGGAAGCCGAGCAGAAGGCCGCCGAGAGCGCCTGGCGCGCGATCAAGGACAAGTACGCCGACCGGCTGCCCGCCGGGGCGTGACCTCCGAGTAGCCTTCACTCCTGCCGAACCGTACCGAGCAGGAGGCGTCTTCCCGTGCCCGAACTTCCCGAGGTCGAGGTCGTCCGCCGTGGTCTGGCCAACTGGGTCGCCGGGCGGACCGTCGCCGACGTCGAGGTGCTGCACCCGCGCGCGGTGCGCCGCCAGCCGGCCGGCGCGGCCGACTTCACCGCCCGGCTGACCGGCACCACCCTCGGCACCGCGCAGCGGCGCGGCAAGTACCTGTGGGTGCCGCTGGCCGGCACCGGGGCGGGATTCTCGCTGATCGGCCACCTCGGGATGAGCGGCCAACTCCTCGTCCAGGACCCGTCCGTACCCGACGAGACGCACCTGCGGGTGCGGCTGCGCTTCGCCGACGGCGGGCGCGAACTGCGCTTCGTCGACCAGCGGACCTTCGGCGGCCTGGCGGTCGAGGAGGCCGAGGACGGGGACCCCGAGGGCACCCCGGTCTCGATCGCGCACATCGCCCGCGACCCGCTCGACCCGCGCTTCGACGACGCCGCCTTCGCGGCCGCGCTGCGCGCCAAGCGGACCACCGTCAAGCGCGCCCTGCTCGACCAGACCCTGATCAGCGGCGTCGGCAACATCTACGCCGACGAGGCGCTGTGGCGCTCCAGGCTGCACTACGACCGCCCGACCGCGACGCTCACCCGCCCGCAGGCCCTGCTGCTGCTGGCCGCCGCCCGGGACGTGATGACCGCGGCGCTCGCCGTCGGCGGCACCAGCTTCGACAGCCTCTACGTCAACGTGAACGGCGAGAGCGGCTACTTCTCCCGGGACCTCGACGCCTACGGCCGCGAGCAGGAGCCCTGCCGCCGCTGCGGCACCCCGATCCGGCGGGCGGCCTGGATGAACCGCTCCAGCTACTTCTGCCCCCGCTGCCAGCGCGTGCCGCGCACCAGCGGCGGGGGCTGAGGCCCCGCGCTACTTGCGGGTGAGTTCGGGCTCCTCGGCGGCCGGCTCCCCGGGCGTGCCGTGGGTGTCCTGGCCGAAGTAGGCCACCCCGACCGCGGCGACCACCGCGAGCAGGAAGCCGATCACGCCGAGCCAGCCCAGGCCGGCCTTGGAGGAGTCGCCGAGCCAGAGCACGCCGACCGCGCCGGGCAGCACCGTCTCGCCGACCACCAGCGCGGCGGTCGCGCCGTTGACCGAGCCGATCTGGAGCGCCACGGTGTGGATGTACATCCCGCCGATGCCGCCGACCAGGACCGCGTACAGCGCCGGGTCGGAGAGCAGCGAACCGATGTCGAACGGCTCGATGCCGTTGAGGATGCGCACCCCGACGCCCAGGGCGCCGAAGCCGAGGCCGGAGAGCAGGCCGGCGACGATCGCGCCGTTGGCGCCCATCCGCCGCACCAGCAGGCTGCCGCCGACCAGCAGCACGGTGGTGACGATCAGCAGCCACCAGTGGAAGGACATCGCCACGTGGTGGCCGCCCTCCGGTCCGGCCGAGACGGCCAGCAGCACCAGCGCCGAGCAGAGAACGGCGATCGAGGCCCACTCCAGCTGCTTGAGCCGGATGCCCAGCAGCTTGATGCTGAGCACCGCGGTGATCACCAGGTTGGCGCTGATGATGGTCTGGGAGAGGAACAGCGGCAGCAGCCGGGCGGCCAGCGCGCCGAGCCCGAAACCGATCAGGTCGAGCACCGTGCCGAGGATGAACTCCCAGGTGACGGCGGCCTTCGCGGTCGAGGACAGGCTCGGGCCGCCGTGCTCGGTGGTCGAGGTGGTGGCGCCCTTGGCGGCCTCCTCCCGGGCGGAGCGGCGGGATCCGACGGCCTGGAGGACCGAGCCGGTGCCGTAGCAGGCGGATGCCGCCACGGCGGTGACGAGGCCGATGATCACCGAGTGCTCCGATCGGGAGTCGAGTCAAGGATTGGCTGAGTAAAGAAAGGGCAATGGGGCCGGTGGTTCGGGACCACTATGCCCGTTCGCACGGTACGGTCGGCACGCCCCCCGGAGTGCCCCGGAACCGGGCCGGGCCTGCCGGAACGTACGTCCGGGGGCCGCAGCCGGTTCCCGCGCGGGCCCCGTCTCGGGGACGGCTGGGGGAAACATCATCCCCGAGGAGGGGAGCGGCCCCGGCGGACGGCGGGGAGCCTTGTCAGTACCAGTATGCGAAGGGTATGGCGTGCTCCGGGGCCGGTCACGGTAGCGTCGGGGGCATGAGAACCCTTGCACGACGTTCCCGGGGCGCCGGGCCGCTTGCCCTGGTGGCGGCGCTGCTCGGGCTGCTGCTCCTGCTGGCGCCCGCGGCCTCGGCGGCCGGCGGACTGAGCGACGCCGCGGCCTCCCTGAAGAAGGGCCGGGTCTACGTCGACCCGGCCATGACGAGCCGCTTCAGCCAGGACCGGGCCGACGCCCTGACCAAGAAGATCGACAAGGCCGACAAGCCGATCTTCATCGCGGTGATCCCCGACTCTGCGGCCTACGCGAAGAGCAACCTCCAGGACCTCCGCACCCTGGTGGGCATCGACGGCGTCTACGCGGTCTGGCACGGCGACAAGTTCGACGCCGGCGGCGACCGCGGCGCGATGGGCGCGGGCCAGCCGCAGCGCATCGCCGGGGCGGCCTTCCGGTCGAACGGCGGCGACATCGACGCCACCCTGAACTCCTTCGTCGACCAGGCCGCCCCGCAGACCAAGGGCACCGGGGTCAACCACAGCACCTCGATCGCCTGGGTGGTCATCCCGCTCGTGCTGGTCGCGCTCGCCGGCACCGGCGTCTTCCTGCTGTTCCGCCGCGCCAAGAAGCGCAAGGAGGAGCAGGCCCGGGCCGAGCTGGAGCAGCTGCGCCGGGTCGTGGACGAGGACATCACCGCCTTCGGCGTCGAACTGGAGCGGCTCGACTTCAGCCCGGCCGCGGCCGACGCCGACGACGCCCAGCGCACCGACTACAGCCACGCCCTGGACTCGTACGAGAAGTCCAAGCGGCTGATGGACGAGGCGAAGAAGCCCGAGGACGTCAAGCAGGTCACCGAGGCGATCGAGGACGGCCGCTTCTCGCTGGCCACCCTGGCCGCCCGGCGGGACAAGCGGCCGCTGCCCGAGCGCCGTCCCCCGTGCTTCATGGACCCGCGGCACGGCCCGTCCGTCAAGGACGTGGACTGGGCCCCGGCCGGCGGCTCCCCCCGCTCCGTGCCGGTCTGCCAGGCCGACGCGGACCGCGTGGCGGCCGGCCTCGACCCGGCGATCCGCACCGTCGACACCGACCAGGGCCCGCAGCCGTACTGGAACGCCGGCCCGGCGTACGCCCCGTACGCGGGCGGCTACTACAGCGGCTTCGGCGGCGGCCTGCTGCCCGGCCTGCTGGTCGGCACCATGCTCGGCTCGATGATGAGCTCCCCGGCCTACGCGGCGGCGCCGATGATGGGCGGCGGCTACCAGGACCAGTACGAGGGCGGCGACTACACCGGCGCCGACTTCAACCCGGCCGACTTCAGCGGCGGCGGCGATTTCGGCGGCGGTGGCGATTTCGGCGGTGGCGGCGACTTCGGCGGCGGGGACTGGTAACCCGCAGCACCGACCGTCCGACTCAGCGGCCCCGCCGGAGCACCGGCGGGGCCGCTGACGTCCTCGTCCCGGCCGGCGTGCGGGGGCGGGCCGGCCGGGCGGTGGCCGGGCGCGCGGGCCGCCGGGGCGTGTCCTAAGGTCAGGGGCATGCACGGTCGCGACGCCCACAGTGAGGAACCGGTCCGGGTGACCGCCTGGGTCCGGGGGAAGGTCCAGCAGGTCGGGTTCCGCTGGTGGACCAGGGCACGGGCGCTGGAGATCGGCCTGACCGGCTACGCCGGCAACCTCGGCGACGGCCGGGTGCAGGTGGTGGCCGAGGGACTCGCGGCCGACTGCGAGCAGCTGCTGGCCCGGCTGCGCGGCCCGGGGACCCCGGGGAACGTCAGCGGGGTCACCGAGATCTGGACGGCCGTCGGCCCCGGTTACGAGGGTTTCGAGATCCGCTGAGCCGCCCCGGGCCGGAGCTCCGGCGAAGCGGGGCGCGGCGTTCCGGGAAAAGATCGGGAACCGGCGGTGTCACGAGGTTGCCATCCGGGCAGACTCGTGGTTGACTCCGCATCGAACGATGATCCACGAGCACGTGGTGGACCCGTCCCGAGACCCCCCAGGCGTGACGACACCGCCGGGCAGGTGACAGGGGCGCGGTAGCGTGCGGTGATCGTGTTGACCCTTTCCGTCTTTGGTGAGACGCTGGAAGCCCGCGCACACGACCGCGTTATCCCGGCAGGCGCATGCCCCCGTGAGCCCAGCTCACGGTGGTTGTGCCGTAGTGCCCAGCCAGCACTTCCGGTGACGCGCCGCGCGTGCGTCCCCCTTCCCCCTAGACCTGGACCGTTCCGGTTCGGTCACTCAGCGTGGAGGACCATTCATCATGGCAAAGGCGCTTCTCGGGTACGTCGGCGGCCCCGACCCGCGAATGCTCTCCGAGATGCGACGGCTTCAGCAGCGCGTCCAGGACCTTGAAGCCGAGCTCCTTCGGATGCAGGCTGAGAACGACGCTCTGACCGCTGTCGCTGACGAGCACTCGCTGCTCAACAGCATCGATCTGGATCAGCGGGAGCCGGCTCTCACCTGAGTCCCGCCCGGTCCTCGCAGATCGACGCCGCTGTGCACTGAGCCGCCCCGAAAGGGACGCAGCTTGCAAGGGACGCCCGGATGTGGCGTCCCTTCGTCGTGTCCGGCGCCGGATAAAGTCGGTTCCTGTCCTGAGTGATCGAGGAGACCGGCCGCGTGCACCTGAAGAGCCTGACGCTGCGCGGGTTCAAGTCCTTCGCCTCCAGCACCACCCTGCGCTTCGAGCCCGGCATCACCTGCGTCGTCGGCCCGAACGGCTCCGGCAAGTCGAACGTGGTGGACGCGCTGTCCTGGGTGATGGGCGAGCAGGGGGTCAAGTCGCTGCGCGGCGGCAAGATGGAGGACGTCATCTTCGCCGGGACCAGCGGGCGCGCCCCGCTCGGCCGCGCCGAGGTCAGCCTCACCATCGACAACGGCGACGGCGCCCTGCCGATCGACTACGCCGAAGTGACCATCACCCGGACCATGTTCCGCAACGGCGGCAGCGAGTACGCGCTCAACGGCGAGACCTGCCGCCTGCTGGACATCCAGGAACTGCTCTCCGACTCCGGCATCGGCCGCGAGATGCACGTCATCGTCGGGCAGGGGCAGCTGGACTCCGTGCTGCACGCCGACCCGATGGGGCGGCGCGCCTTCATCGAGGAGGCGGCCGGCGTCCTCAAGCACCGCAAGCGCAAGGAGAAGGCGCTGCGGAAACTGGACGCGATGCAGGCCAACCTCAACCGGGTCCAGGACCTGGTCGCCGAACTGCGCCGCCAGCTCGGGCCGCTCGGCCGGCAGGCCCGGATCGCCCGCCGGGCCGCCGGCATCCAGGCCGACCTGCGCGACGCCCGGCTGCGGCTGCTCGCCGACGACCTGTGCACGCTCCGCCGGGCCGTCGAGGCCGAGATCGCGGACGAACTGGCGCTGCGCCTGCGCCGCACCACCGTCGAGCAGGAACTGGCCCGCGCGGTGCAGCGCGAGAGCGTCCTGGAGGCGCAGGTCCAGCAGCTCGGACCCGGCCTGGAGACCGCCCGGCAGACCTGGTACCGGCTCTCCGCGCTCGCCGAGCGCACCCGCGGCACCATCGGGCTGGCCGAGGCCCGCGCCCGGCACGCCGTCGCCGGGGACCGCGGCGAGGAGCGGCGCGGGCGCGACCCCGAGGACCTGGAACAGGAGGCCGGACGGGTCCGCGAGGAGGAGGCCGCGCTGACCGGGGCGCTGGAGGAGGCCCGGTACGCGCTGGCCGAGGCGGTCGAGCGCAAGGACGGGCTGGAGCGGGAACTGGCCGACGAGGAACGCCGGCTGCGAGACGCCGCCCGGGCCATCGCCGACCGCCGGGAAGGCCTGGCCCGGCTGCAGGGACAGGCCGCCGCCGCCCGGTCCAGGGCCGCCGCGGCGCAGGCCGAGATCGGCCGGCTCGCCGAGGCCAGGGACGAGGCGCTGCTGCGCGCCGAGTCCGCCCGGGCCGAGCTGGACGAACTCCGGCAGCAGGTGGACGGCGCGACCGGGGACGACGAGCAGGCCGAGGCCGGGTACCGGCGGGCGCGCGAGCGGCTGGCCGCCGCGGAGGAGGGGCTGGCCGCGGCCCGGGAGACGGCCGGCGCCGCCGAGCGCGAGCGGGCCGCCCTCACCGCGCGGCACGAGGCGCTCTCCCTCGGGCTGCGCCGCAAGGACGGCACCGGCGCGCTGCTGGAGGCCGGGGAGCGGCTGGGCGGGGTGCTCGGCCCGGCGGCCGCGCTGCTGCGGATCGAGGCGGGGTACGAGGTGCCGCTGGCCTCGGCGCTCGGCGCGGCGGCCGACGCGGTGGCCGTCGACTCGCCGTCCGCCGCCGCCGGGGCGCTGCGGCTGCTGCGGGCCGAGGACGCCGGCCGGGCCGCGCTGCTGATCGCCGGCGCCGCCGAGGTGGCCCAGGCGGCGGGGGAGTTGCCGGACGGAGCCCGCTGGGCGGCCGAACTGGTGGACGGCCCCGAGGAGTTGCTCGGTGCGGTCCGGCGGCTGCTGGCCGGGGTGGCGGTGGTCGAGGACCTGGACCAGGCGCTGCGGCTGACCGCCGCGCGGCCCGGAGTCTGCGCCGTCACCGCGGACGGGGACCGGCTCGGCGCCGGCTTCGCCCAGGGCGGGTCCGGCGGTGCGCCGAGCCTGCTGGAGACCCAGGCGGCGGTGGACGAGGCGGCCCGGGCGATCGGGGAACTCACCGACCGCTGCGCCGAGTCGGCCGAGCGGCTGGCCGAACTCGCCGAACAACGGCGGGAGTCGGCCGCCGAGGTCGAGCAACTGACCGATCGGCGGCGGCAGGCGGAGAAGGAACGGGCCCAGGTCGCCGGGGCACTCGGCCGGCTCGGCGGGCAGGCCCGCGCCGCCGCCGGGGAGGCCGAGCGGCTGTCGGCCGCCGCCGCGCGGGCCGAGCAGGGGCTGACCGAACTGCTCGACGGAGCCGAGGAACTGGCGCAGCGCCTGGCCGCCGCCGAGGATTCGGCCCGGGCGGGCCAGGACGAGCCGGACACCGCCGAACAGCAGCGCCTGGCCGCGGCCGCGAGCGCCGCCCGGCAGGCCGAGCTGGAGGCCCGGCTCGCGGTGCGCACCCACGAGGAACGGGTCCGCGCCCTGGCCGGCCGGGCCGACCAGCTGGACCGCGCCGCCCGCGCCGAACGCGAGGCGCGCGCCCGGGCCGCCGAGCGCCGCCGGCGCGCCGAGCACGACGCCTCGGTGGCGAACGCCGTCGCGGCGGGCGCCCGGCAACTGCTGGCCTGCCTGGAGGTGTCGCTGGCCCGGGCGGACGCCGGGCGGGTGGCCGTCGAACAGGCGCGCGCCGAGCGCGAGCACGAGCTGCGCGAGCACCGCGAGCACGGCCGCGGGCTCAAGGAGGAGCTGGACAAGCTGGTCGACGCCGGGCACCGGGACGAGGTGCTGCGGGCCGAGAAGCGGCTGCGGATCGAGCAGCTGGAGGCCCGCGCGCTGGAGGAGTTCGGCATCGACGGCGGCGAACTGCTCGCCTCGTACGGGCCCGACAAGCCCGTCCCGCCCTCGCCCTCGCCCTCGCCCGCGGCGCCGGCCGCCGATGTCGCCGCCGGCGTCGCCGTCAGTGTCGCCGCCGAGGAGGGGAAGGAGCCGGGGGAGCCGTACCCGTACGTCCGGGCCGAGCAGGAGAAGCGGCTGCGGGCGGCCGAGAAGGCCTACCTCCAGCTCGGCAAGGTCAACCCGCTGGCGCTGGAGGAGTTCGCCGCGCTGGAGGAGCGGCACCGGTTCCTCGGCGAGCAGCTGGACGACCTCAAGCGCAGCCGGCGCGACCTGCTGGACATCGTCCGGGACGTGGACCAGCGGGTCGAGCAGCTGTTCACCTCGGCCTACCACGACACCGCCGCCCAGTTCGAGGGCGTCTTCGCCCGGCTCTTCCCCGGCGGGGAGGGCCGGCTGGTGCTGACCGACCCGGACAACATGCTCACCACCGGGGTCGAGGTGGAGGCCCGCCCGCCGGGAAAGAAGGTCAAGCGGCTGTCGCTGCTGTCCGGCGGCGAGCGCTCGCTGACCGCGGTGGCGCTGCTGGTGGCGATCTTCAAGGCCCGGCCCAGCCCGTTCTACGTGATGGACGAGGTGGAGGCGGCGCTGGACGAGACCAACCTGCGCCGGCTGATCGGGATCATGGAGGAGCTGCGGGAGAGCTCCCAGCTGATCGTGATCACCCACCAGAAGCTCACCATGGAGTCGGCCGACGCCCTCTACGGCGTGACCATGAAGGGCGACGGCATCTCGCAGGTGATCAGCCAGCGGCTGCGCGAAGAGCACCGGGAGCGCCGGCCGCGAGCCGGACGAACCGCGTCGGTGTAGGGCGGCTGCGGTCCATCCGGGCTCCGGTCGCGGATACTGGAGCAGTTATGGAATACGTGATCCTTGCCGTAGTCATCGCCGTGGTCGCCGTCGGCGCGATCGCCGGCCTCGTCGTTTCCGGCAGACGACGCCAGCAGCTGCCCCCGAAGTCGCAGGCGCCGGTCATCACGGCGCCGAAGCCGACCCCGCAGGAGCCCCAGGTCGGCGAGGAGTCCGCGCCGCCGACCGAGGCACCCCGCCGCACCATCGAGGAGGTGGAACTCCCGGCGGAGGCCGGCGCGCCGGAGGCCCCCGAGGCCGTCGAGGCCCCCGACGTCGTGCCCGCCGAGGCCGAGGCGGCGCCCGCCGTCGAGGTTCCCGAGCCCACCGCCGGCCGGCTGGTCCGGCTGCGCTCGCGGCTGTCCCGCTCGCAGAACTCGCTCGGCAAGGGACTGCTCTCGCTGCTCTCCCGGGAGCACCTGGACGAGGACACCTGGGAGGAGATCGAGGACACGCTGCTCACCGCCGACGTCGGCGTCGCCCCCACCCAGGAGCTGGTCGAGCGGCTGCGCACCCGGGTGAAGGTGCTCGGCACCCGTACCCCCGACGAGCTGCGCGCGCTGCTGCGCGAGGAACTGGTCGAGCTGGTCGGCAAGGACGCCGACCGCACCGTCCGCTCGACCAGGCACGAGGAGGGCCCCGCGGTGGTCCTGGTGGTCGGCGTCAACGGCGTCGGCAAGACCACCACCACCGGCAAGCTGGCCCGCGTCCTGGTCGCCGACGGCCGCACCGTGGTGCTCGGCGCCGCCGACACGTTCCGTGCCGCCGCCGCCGACCAGCTCCAGACCTGGGGCGAGCGGGTCGGGGCGCGCACCGTGCGCGGCCCGGAGGGCGGGGACCCGGCCTCGATCGCCTTCGACGCGGTCAAGGAGGGCATCGCCGAGGGTGTGGACACCGTGCTGATCGACACCGCCGGCCGGCTGCACACCAAGACCGGCCTGATGGACGAGCTGGGCAAGGTCAAGCGGGTCGTCGAGAAGCACGGCCCGGTGGACGAGGTGCTGCTGGTGCTGGACGCCACCACCGGCCAGAACGGCCTGATCCAGGCCCGGGTGTTCGCCGAGGTGGTCGACATCACCGGCATCGTGCTGACCAAGCTGGACGGTACGGCCAAGGGCGGCATCGTGGTCGCCGTCCAGCGCGAGCTGGGCGTGCCGGTCAAGCTGATCGGCCTGGGCGAGGGCGCGGACGACCTGGCTCCGTTCGAGCCGGGGGCGTTCGTGGACGCGCTGATCGGCGACTGACGCCCCGCGCGCGCCGGAAAGGCGCGAAGGGCGTACGAAGAGCGCAGGAAGGGCCCGCTCCCCGTCTCGGGGGGCGGGCCCTTTCGCGTGCCCGGATCCGGGCGGGGCGCCGGTTCCGGCGCGGGGCCCCGGCGGTGGCCGCTCGGACGGCCGCCCGGGGAGCGGGCCCCGGCGCGGCGGCCCGGCGGTGGCCGCTCGGGTCAGGAGGCCATCCAGGCCGGCTCGGCGGTGCGCTCGCGGCTGCGGTGGCAGGCGTAGGCGAGGGTGCCGAGCAGCAGCCGGGCCTCGGGCGGGCAGCCCGCGTTGTCGCGGGTGGGGCGGCGCAGCCAGCGGACCGGGCCGAGGGAGCCGAGGACGGTGGGCGGGGCGGCGACGTAGCCGCCCTCGCCGTGGCAGACCAGGTCGAGCGCGGCGTCGTCCCAGCCCATCCGGTACAGCAGGTCGGGCAGGCGCCGGGCGGTGCCGGCGGCGACCAGGAACTGGAGCCGGCCGGTGGGGACGGCGAGCACCGGGCCCACCTGGGTGCCCATCCGCTCCAGCCGGACCAGGGCCTGGAGCCCGGCCTGCTCGGGGACGTCCAGGACGTCGAAGGCGCGGCCGGTGGGGAACAGCACCGAGCCCTCGGCGCGGGCGCCGCGGGCCCGGCCGCCGCGGCCGGGCACGGGGTGCGGGCCGGGCGCGGCGCAGCGGGGGGAGCCGCAGGGACAGCGGGTCGGGGCGGTGGCACCGGTGACCGGGTCGCCGGTGGCGACCGCCCAGCCCCAGCGGCCGGTGTACTCCGCGGCGGCCTGGGACGCGGTGACCTTGGTGCGGCGGCGCGCGCCCAGCGGTGCCAGCCGCAGGTGCCCCAGTCGAAGTTCGCCGAACAGGTTGTCCATGCCTCCCCCAACAGGTTGTCGTTGCCGATGGTTACGGGACGGTGACTGTGTGTCGATTGTCAGCTCTGTGGTGCGTAGTGCAGTGGCGGCGCGCAGCGCGTGGTGTGCGCCTGTTCCGCCGGTGCGCCTCGGGCGCCGCCTTGTGGGGGCGGCGCCGATGCCGGATCGTCGGGTGCGTGGGGCTGTCGCCGTCCCGAGTGGACGGTGAACTCGCCTGTGGCTGCGGTGGGTTGCGAGGTCCGCCGGGTCCTCCGGGATGCGCCGGGGGACTTGGCGGCCCGCATATGCCGAGCCGTCGGGACTCCCTAAGTGAAGCGTGTGCCCCCGGGCTTCGGTTCACTCCTGGGGGTGGCGAAAGGTGGCGTTTCGCCAGGGCCGCTCCCGCGGGCCCCTCGCGGGGCATTACGTTCAGCACGCGGATGTCGTCGAGGAGTCTGTCCCGGGCCGTCGAGGAGCGGGAGTTGGGAATCTGACGGATCGTCCGCAACGATGGCACACCAGTGCGAGGGCGCTGCGGTACGGCGCCGCCGCGGCACGGCAGCACCTCAGGCACGGCACGTCTGGCAAGAGCCCGCAACCGTCGGGCGGTCACGATCGGGGGCCCCGGTAGGGGCCGGGCGGGATGGGGACGTTACCCATGGCAGAGAAGCAACCGAATGAGAAGCTGACCACGTGGTTCGCCCGCAGCGGCTGGTCCAAGGGCGAGTTGGCCCGTCAGGTCAACCGCCGGGCCCGGCAGATCGGCGCCCACCACGTGTCCACCGACACCTCTCGGGTGCGCCGCTGGCTCGACGGCGAACAGCCCCGCGAGCCTATTCCCAAGATCATGTCGGAACTCTTCTCCGAGCGGTTCGGCTCGGTGGTCTCGATCGAGGACCTCGGCCTGCGCGCCGCGATCCCGGTCTCGACCGTGGGCGGCGGCGTCGACCTGCCGTGGAGCGGCCCGCAGACCGTCCAGCTGATCAGCGACTACTCCCGCAGCGACCTCATGCTCAACCGCCGGGGCTTCCTCGGCACCTCGCTGGCGCTCACCGCGGGCGCCGCGCTGATCGAGCCGATGCAGCGCTGGCTCACCCCCGGCCCGACCGGCGTCCCCACCCCGATCCTCACCGCGGCCAACGGCGGCGAGGCGTTCACCGGCCGGCTCTCCGAGCCCGAGCTCGAACTGCTGGAGCAGACCACGGTCATATTCCGGCAGTGGGACGCGCAGAACGGCGGCGGGCTGCGCCGCAAGGCCGTCGTCGGCCAGCTGCACGAGGTCACCGACCTGCTCCAGGAGACGTACAGCGAGGACACCACCAGGCGGCTGTTCCGGCTCACCGCCGAACTCGCCCACCTGGCCGGGTGGATGTCGTACGACGTCGGGATGCACCCGAGCGCGCAGAAGTACTACGTGCTCGCCCTGCACGCGGCCAAGGAAGCGGGCGACCGCCCGTTCGGCGCGCTGATCCTCACCGACATGAGCCGCCAGATGATCCACCTCAACCGGGGCGAGGACGCCCTGGAACTCATCCACCTGGCCCAGTACGGCAGCCGCGACACCGCCACCCCGCGCCAGCAGTCCCTGCTGTACGCGATGGAGGCGCGCGCCTACGCCACCATCGGCGAGGTCAACCGCTGCGCCCGGGCGGTCCGGCTGGCCGAGGACACCTTCACCGACATCCGGGACGGGGACCAGGAGCCGGACTGGCTGAAGTTCTTCTCGCCGGCCGAGCTGAACGCCGAGAACGCGCACTCCTTCCGCGACCTCGCGTACCACTCGGACAACGCGCAGCTCTACGCCTCGATGTCCGCGCCGGTGATGGAGCGCGCGGTCGACCTGTTCCGCCAGGACGCCGACCACGTGCGCTCGTACGCCTTCAACCTGATCGGCATGGCCAGCGTCCACCTGCTGCAGAGGGAGGCCGAGCAGGCCGCGGTGATGGCCGAGCAGGCGGTGGACATCGCCACCAAGGTGCGCTCGGAGCGGCTGAACTCCCGGGTGCGCAAGACCACGGAGGCCGCGGCGGCCCGGTTCAAGGGCGTGGACGCGGTGAGCCGGCTCAAGGAGCGGGTGGTCCAGGACATCCCGGAGTTCGTCTCGGTGGTCTGACCGGTCGGTGATCCGCCCGGCCGGTGGTCTGACCGGTCGGTGATCCGCCCGCCGGTGATCCGCCCGCCGGTGATCCGCCCGCCGGTGATCCGCCGGTCGGTGGACCGCCCGGCCCCGCCGAGGGCCTTCCGAGGGAAGCTCCACCGACCGTGGCGGCCGCCGCCGCCACGGTCGGTGGTATGTCCGGCGCCCGGTGGCACGGCACGGCGCGCGGCCGGACTGCGGGGATGCGGGGCCGCGGTTCACGCAGCCGTAACCCCTGCGTCGCACACGTCACGGCGGTGAAACAACCGGTCGCACTGGCCGAAACCAGCCTTCGGCACGCTCCTCCTCAACGCCGACACCCCGGGTGGCACCACGGGACGGGTCCCCGGGCGCGGGTCGGCCTGGACGCAGAGGAGACGCCGATGCCGGACGGCTTCAGCGCGGGCGACACCGCCTTCGTGCTCATCAGTGCGGCCCTGGTCATGCTGATGACCCCTGGGCTGGCCTTCTTCTACGGGGGCATGGTCAGGGCCAAGAGCACGCTGAACATGCTGGCGATGAGCTTCCTCTCGCTCGGCATCGTCAGCGTGCTGTGGGTCCTGTACGGCTACTCGCTCAGCTTCGGGTCCGACTCCTTCGCCGGGCTGATCGGCAACCTGGACCACCTCGGGATGCGCGGCCTCGGCCTCAACGAGCTGACCGGCTCCATCCCGGTCACCGCCTTCGCGCTCTTCCAGCTGATGTTCGCGGTCATCACCCCGGCGCTGATCAGCGGCGCCGTCGCGGACCGCGCCAGATTCGCGGCCTGGGGCCTGTTCATCGCGCTCTGGGTGACGATCGTCTACTTCCCGGTGGCGCACTGGGTCTTCTTCTTCGACGGCGGCCACGGCGGCTGGCTGGGCGACCGCAACGGCGTGATCGACTTCGCCGGCGGGACGGCCGTGCACATCAACGCGGGCGTCGCCGGCCTCGCGCTCTGCCTGGTGCTGGGCAAGCGGATCGGCTTCAAGAAGGACCCGATGCGCCCGCACAGCCTGCCGCTGGTGATGCTCGGCTCCGGGCTGCTCTGGTTCGGCTGGTTCGGCTTCAACGCGGGCTCGGCGCTGGCGGCCAACGGCGTCGCCGCGATGGCGATGGTCAACACCCAGGTCGCCACCGGCGCGGCGCTGGTCGGCTGGCTGGTCTACGAGAGGTTCAAGCACGGCGCCTTCACCACGCTGGGCGCCGCCTCCGGCGCGGTGGCCGGGCTGGTCGCGATCACCCCGGCCTGCGGTTCGGTGAGCCCGCTCGGCGCGGTGGCGATCGGGCTGGTGGCGGGTGCGGTCTGCTGCGCCGCGGTCTCGCTCAAGTACCGCTGGGGCTTCGACGACTCGCTCGACGTGGTGGGCGTGCACGCCGTCGGCGGGGCGATCGGGTCGCTGCTGGTCGGCCTGTTCGCCACCGGCGGGGTCGGCCAGGGCGTCAAGGGCCTGTTCTACGGGGGCGGGATCGGGCAGCTGGGCAAGCAGGCGATGGGCGTGGCGGTGGTCGCGGCGTACTCCTTCGTGCTGTCCTGGCTGCTGGCCAAGGCGGTCGACCGGCTGGTCGGCTTCCGGGTCGCCGGGGAGGTCGAGGTGGCCGGCATCGACCAGGCCGAACACGCCGAGTCCGCCTACGATTTCAGCGCCGTGGGAGCGGGCCTGGCCCGGGCCCTGCCGGGCCTGGCCGTCGCTGCCGCGAAGCCCGCCGCAGAACGGTCCGCCGCCGCGGAGCCCGTCGCCGAGCGGTCCGCCGCCGCGGCTCCCGCCGAGAAGCCCGCCGAGAAGAAGACCGAGGTCGACGCCCGATGAAGCTCATCACCGCCGTGATCAAGCCGTACCGACTGGACGAGGTGAAGGCCGCCCTACAGGCCTTCGGGGTGCACGGCCTGACCGTCACCGAGGCCAGCGGCTACGGCCGCCAGCGCGGCCACACCGAGGTGTACCGGGGGGCCGAGTACACCGTGGACCTGGTGCCGAAGGTCAGGATCGAGGTCCTGGTCGAGGACGAGGACGCCGAGGACCTGATCGACGTCCTGGTGAAGGCCGCCCGGACCGGGAAGATCGGCGACGGCAAGGTGTGGAGCGTTCCGGTCGACACCGCCGTAAGGGTCCGGACCGGCGAGCGCGGCCCGGACGCCCTGTAGCCCCGCGCCGGACGGCGGACCTGCCACCCCCGGGTGCGCGGGTCCGCCCGACGGCCCAACGGCGTCCTCCGGCCGGCCGAACGGCCCGCCCGGCGGGTCGGGGCGGCGGCACGACGGTCCGCGCGACTCGACGGTTCGCACGGCACGACGGCCTGCACGACTCGACGGTTCGCACGCCCCGGTGGCCCGCGCGGCACGGCGGTTCACCAGCACGACGGCTCAGCAGCACGACGGACGGGACCACGCGCATGACCTCCGAGACCAGCCCCTCCGAGCCCTCCGACCCCGTCGCCCCGGGCGGCTCCTGCGACCCCGCCGACCCCTTCGACCTCGCGGGCAGGGCCGCCGCCCGGGCCGCGCTGCCGGCCGGCCCCGGCCCGGGCGGCCGCCCCCGCCGCCGGGAGCTCGCCCGGCTCACCGACGACTGGCTGGCCGGCCTGCTCGCGGCCGCCGGCGCCCCGCCCCGCGTCGCCCTGGTCGCGGTCGGCGGGTACGGGCGGGGCGAGCTGTCCCCGCGCAGCGACCTGGACGTCCTGCTGCTGCACGACGGCCCGATCCCCCGGGAGCTGCCCGAGCGGATCTGGTACCCGGTCTGGGACTCGGGCGCCAGGCTCGACCACGCCGTGCGCACCGTCGCCCAGGCCCGCTCGGTCGCCGCCGCCGACCTCAAGGTCCAGCTCGGCCTGCTGGACGCCCGTCACCTCGCCGGGGACCGGGCGCTCACCGACGCCCTGCGCTCCGCGGTGCTCACCGACTGGCGCGCGAGCGCCCCCGCGCGCCTGCCGGAGCTTCGAGAGCTGGGCCGCGAGCGGGCCGAACGGCACGGTGAGCTGTCCTTCCTGCTGGAGCCCGACCTCAAGGAGGCCCGCGGCGGCCTGCGCGACGTCGTGGCGCTGGACGCGATCGCCGCCACCTGGCTGGCCGACGCGCCCCGGGAAGGCCTGGACGCCGCCGCACAGCGGCTGGCCGACGTGCGCGACGCCCTGCACCTGGTCACCGGCCGGGCCACCGAACGGCTCGGCCTCCAGGACCAGGACCAGGTCGCCGAGCGGCTCGGGGTGCTGGACGCCGACGCCCTGCTGCGCCAGGTCTACGAGGCCGCCCGCACCATCGCGTACGCGGGCGACGTCACCTGGCGGGCGGTGGACCGGGTGCTCGCGGCCCGCGGCGGCCGGGGCCGGCGGGTGCGCCGGCCTGGCATCCCCTTCGTCGGCTCCGGACGCGGCACCGGCGCGGTGGCCCGGGGCGCGGTCGAGCGGCGGCCGCTCGCCGAGGGCGTGGTCGAACAGGACGGCGAGGCGGTGCTCGCCCGGGGCGCCCGCCCCGCCGCCGACCCGGTGCTGCCGCTGCGCGCCGCGGCCGCCGCCGCGCAGAACGGGCTGACCGTCTCGTACGCCACGGTGCGCCGACTGGCCGCCGAGTGCCGCCCGCTGCCGGTGCCCTGGCCGGACGAGGCGCGCGAGCAGCTGGTCACCCTGCTGGGCGCGGGGGAGTCGGCCGTCCCGGTGTGGGAGGCGCTGGAGGCGCAGGGGCTGGTCCGCCGGCTGCTGCCGGACTGGGAGCGGGTGCGCTGCCGTCCGCAGCGCAACGCGGTGCACCGCTGGACGGTGGACCGGCACCTGGTGGAGACGGCGGTGCGGGCCGCCGCGATGACCCGCCGGGTGGCCCGGCCGGACCTGCTGCTGGTCGCCGCGCTGCTGCACGACATCGGCAAGGGCTGGCCGGGTGACCACAGCGCGGCCGGCGAGGTGATCGTCCGCGACCTCGGCGCCCGGATGGGCTTCGGCCCCGAGGACACCGAGACCCTGGCGGTACTGGTCCGCCACCACCTGACCCTGGTGGACACCGCGACCCGGCGCGATCCGGACGACCCGGCCACCGTCGAGGCGATCACCAAGGCGGTCACCACCCTGCCGGAGCTGGAGCTGCTGCACGCGCTCACCGAGGCGGACGCGCTGGCCACCGGGCCGGCCGCGTGGAGCGGCTGGCGGGCCTCGCTGGTGGACGGGCTGGTGGCCCGGGCGGCGGACCGGCTGGCCGGGGCGGGAGTCCCGCCGGTCGAGGCGGCGCCGACCGCCGAGCAGGAGCGGCTGGCGGTCGAGGCCGCCCGGACCGGGCAGCCGGCGCTGTCGCTGCGGGCCCGGTCGGAGGGGGCGGAGCCGGGCGCCGAGCCGATGGGCGTCGAGCTGAACCTGGCGGTCCCGGACCGTCCCGGACTGCTCGGCACCGCCGCCGGGGTGCTCGCGCTGCACCGGCTGGCCGTCCGTTCGGCCGGGCTGCGCGAGCTGGACCCGGTGGGCGCCGGGCCGGTGCTGGTGCTGTCCTGGCGGGTGGCGGCCGAGTACGGCGAGCTGCCGGAGGCGGCCCGGCTGCGGGCCGACCTGCGCCGGGCGCTGGACGGCTCGCTGGACGTCGCCCGCCGCCTCGCCGAGCGGGACGCCGCCGCCCCGCGCCGCCGGGGCATCCCCACCCCGCCGCCGCTGGTCGCGGTGGCGCCGGCGGTGGCCTCGGCGACCGCGACCGTGCTGGAGGTCCGCGCCCACGACGCCCCCGGGCTGCTGCACCGGATCGGCCGGGCGCTGGACGGGGCGGGCGTGCGGGTGCGCACCGCGCACGTGTCCACGCTGGGCGCGGAGGCCGTCGACTCGTTCTACCTGACCGACGAGGCGGGGCGGCCGCTGACCGCCGGGCGGGCCGGCGAGGTGGCGGCGGCGGTCCGGGCCGCGCTGGGCTGAGCGCCGGGCCCGGTCGGGGCCGGTCGGGGCTGGTCGGGGCCGGGCCGCCCGGGCTCGCGGAAGGACGCGGGCAGGGGTGCGGCCACGGGTACGGGCAGGAGTTCCGACCGGGGGTGGAGACCTCACCCGGGGCGGCCGGATACCCTGGGGGGCGACGACCGTACTGATACCGATGCCGCAGAGGACCCGCGACGACGTGTTCGACACCCTTTCCGATCGCCTCGCAGCGACGTTCAAGAACCTCCGGGGCAAGGGCCGCCTGAGCGAGGCGGACATCGACGCCACCGCCCGCGAGATCCGCATCGCGCTGCTGGAGGCGGACGTCGCGCTGCCGGTCGTCCGGGCCTTCATCAAGCAGGTCAAGGAGCGGGCCCTCGGTGCCGAGGTCTCCGGCGCGCTGAACCCGGCGCAGCAGATCATCAAGATCGTCAACGAGGAGCTCATCGCGATCCTCGGTGGCGAGACCCGCCGGGTGCGGTTCGCCAAGAGCGGCCCGACGGTGATCATGCTGGCCGGTCTCCAGGGTGCCGGTAAGACCACCCTCGCGGGCAAGCTCGGCCACTGGCTGAAGACGCAGAAGCACACCCCGCTGCTGGTCGCCTGCGACCTCCAGCGCCCCAACGCGGTCAACCAGCTCCAGGTGGTCGCCGAGCGCGCCGGCGTGGCCTTCTACGGCCCGCAGCCGGGCAACGGCGTCGGCGACCCGGTGCAGGTGGCCAAGGACTCGATCGAGTACGCCAAGCAGAAGCAGTACGACGTCGTCGTCGTCGACACCGCCGGCCGCCTGGGCATCGACGCCGAGCTGATGCAGCAGGCCGCCGACATCCGTGCCGCGGTGAACCCGGACGAGGTCCTGTTCGTCGTCGACGCGATGATCGGCCAGGACGCGGTCACCACCGCCCAGGCCTTCCTCGACGGCGTCGACTTCACCGGTGTGGTGCTCTCCAAGCTCGACGGCGACGCCCGCGGCGGTGCCGCCCTCTCGGTCGCGCACGTCACCGGCCGGCAGATCATGTTCGCCTCCAACGGCGAGAAGGTCGACGACTTCGACGCCTTCCACCCGGACCGGATGGCCTCGCGCATCCTCGGCATGGGTGACGTCCTCTCGCTGATCGAGAAGGCCGAGCAGACCTTCTCGCAGGCCGAGGCGGAGAAGATCGCCGCCAAGCTGCGCGGCGGCCCGAAGCAGTTCACCCTGGACGACTTCCTGTCCCAGCTGGAGCAGGTCCAGAAGATGGGTTCGATCTCCAAGCTGCTCGGCATGCTGCCCGGCATGGGCCAGATCCGGGACCAGATCAACAACATCGACGACAAGGACGTCAACCGGGTCGGCGCGATCATCAAGTCGATGACCCCGGCCGAGCGCGCCGAGCCGGAGCTGATCAACGGCTCCCGCCGGGCCCGCATCGCCAAGGGTTCGGGCGTCCAGGTCGGCGAGGTGAAGAACCTGGTCGAGCGGTTCTTCGACGCCCGCAAGATGATGTCCGCGATGGCCTCCGGCAAGGGCATGCCCGGCATGCCGGGGATCCCCGGCATGGGCGGCGGGAAGAAGTCCGCGAAGAAGGCCCCGCAGGCCAAGGGCAAGCGCAAGAGCGGCAACCCGCTGAAGCGGGCGCAGGACGAGGCCGCGGCCGCCGAGCGCCGCGCGCTCGGCCCGGGCGCCGGCCAGGGTCCGGCGGACGGCGGCGCGTTCGGTCTCGGCGCGGGCAAGGGCCCGGCCGACTTCGAGCTGCCCAAGGAGTTCAAGGACATGCTGTAGTCCTTGGACGTGCCGCCGCCTTTGGTCATCCGTTGATCAATGGCGGTCGGTCCTGATCGATTCTGGTCGGCCCGTCGCCCGGTGTTTCCGGGCGGCGGGCCGATCGCGTGTCCGATGATGGGGACATGCGAGTGATGATCAGGGCCCCGAGGGCCGACGACACGGCCGCGTACGCCGAGGCGGTCCGGCGGTCCGCCGAGCACATCGGACGGTGGAACCCGGTCGAGCCGGACGGACTGCCCGACCTGCTGAAGCGCCAGGGCTCCGGGCTGCGCACCTTCCTGATCCTCGACCGGGAGACCGGCGGACTGGTCGGCAAGGTGAACGTCGCCAACATCGTGATGAGCCGCTTCTGCAACGCCACGCTGGGCTACGACTCCTACCTCCCGTTCAACGGCACCGGCCGGATGACCGAGGGCATGCGGCTGGTCGTCGACCGCTGCTTCGCCCCGCAGTCGGCCGACGGGCTGGGGCTGCACCGGCTGGAGATCAACGTCCAGCCGGACAACGAGCGCTCGGTCGCGATGGCCAAGCGGCTGGGCTTCCGGCACGAGGGCTTCTCGCCGCGGATGCTGTTCCTCCAGGGCGACTGGCGCGACCACGAGCGGTTCGCCCTGACCGCCGAGGAGTGGCCGGGCGCAACGGCATAGCCGCTGGTGGGAGGGGTTGACACGGGCGTACGGCGGTCCGGGCGCGGCGTTGCGATTGGCTCGTCCGAGCAGCTGTCCGTATTGTCCGATGGGTGACCGAACCCGTGCCGCCACGTCAGACCCCCGAACAGCCCTGGCGTTCGGAGGGTGCCCCGCCCCCGCCGCCCAAGCGCCGGATGCCCGGCGGCTGGGTGGGCCTCGCCCTCACCGCCCTCGTGGTGTTCCTGATCTCGGACCTGCTGCTGTCCTTCTTCGGCCCCGCCGGCGCCACCACGATCTCGTACACCGAGTTCAACAACCAGCTGAACAAGGGCAACATCACCAAGATCTACGCCAAGGGCGACGCGATCGAGGGCACCCTCAAGACCGCCCAGCCCAAACCGGACGGCGGCAAGGGCGACTACACCGAGTTCGACACCCAGCGGCCCTCCTTCGCGGGCGACAACCTCTGGGCCACCCTGCAGCAGCAGGGCGTCGAGGTCACCGCCACCTCGCCCGTCCAGCAGCGCAGCTTCCTCACCAACCTGCTGCTCTCGCTCGCCCCGATGCTGCTACTGATCTTCATCTGGGTGCTGCTCGCCCGCCGGATGGCCGGCGGACTCGGCGGCGGACCGCTCGGCCGCAAGGCCCCGCCCAAGCCGGTCATGGCCGAGGAGGGCAAGCGCACCACCTTCGCCGACGTGGCCGGCATCGACGAGGTCGAGGCCGAACTCACCGAGGTCGTCGACTACTTGAAGAACCCCGAGCGGTACCGCCGGCTCGGCGCCAAGATGCCGCGCGGCGTGCTGCTGAGCGGCCCGCCCGGAACCGGCAAGACCCTGCTCGCCCGGGCCGTGGCCGGCGAGGCGAACGTGCCGTTCTTCTCCGCCTCCGCCTCCGAGTTCATCGAGATGATCGTCGGCGTCGGCGCCAGCCGGGTCCGCGAGCTGTTCGCCGAGGCCCGCAAGGTCGCCCCCGCGATCATCTTCATCGACGAGATCGACACCATCGGCCGCCAGCGCGGCGCCGGCGGCGGCATGGGCGGGCACGACGAGCGCGAGCAGACCCTCAACCAGATCCTCACCGAGATGGACGGCTTCACCGGCTCCGAGGGCGTCATCGTGATCGCCGCGACCAACCGGGCGGACGTGCTCGACCCGGCGCTGCTGCGCCCCGGCCGCTTCGACCGGCGGATCACCGTCAGCCCGCCCGACCGGGAGGGCCGTGCCGCGATCCTGCGCATCCACAGCCGCAGCGTCCCGCTGGCCGGCGGCACCGACCTCAACCAACTGGCCAAGGTCACGCCCGGGATGACCGGCGCCGAACTCGCCAACCTGGTCAACGAGGCAGCGCTGCTGGCCGTCAAGCGCGAGCAGGACGCCGTCAACGAGCGGGACCTCTCGGACGCCCTGGAGAAGGTCCAGCTCGGTGCGGTGCGGCCGCTGGTGATGCCGCAGGAGGAGCGCGAGCGGACGGCGTACCACGAGAGCGGGCACGCGCTGCTGGGCATGCTCCAGCCCGGCGCGGACCCGGTCCGCAAGATCACCATCGTGCCGCGCGGCCGGGCGCTCGGCGTCACCCTCTCCACCCCGGAGAACGACCGCTACTCGTACACCGAGCCCTACCTGCGCGGCCGGATCATCGGCGCGCTCGGCGGCATGGCGGCCGAGCAGGTGGTCTACGGGGTGATCACCACCGGCGCGGAGAGCGACCTGGAGCAGGTCACCAACATCGCCCGCGGGATGGCCGGGCGCTGGGGGATGAGCGAGCGGGTCGGGCGGCTCACCGCGGTGCCCTCCGACCCGCAGGGCGCGTACGGGCTCTCCGCCGCGCCGACCACCCTGGACGCGGTGGACGAGGAGGCCCGGCGGATCGTCTCCGAGTGCTACGGCGACGCGGTGCGGATCCTGAACGAGCAGCGGCACCGGCTGGACGCGCTGGCGGCGGCGCTGCTGGAGGCGGAGACGCTGGACGAGGAGGCGGCGTACCGGGCGGCGGGGGTGCCGCGGGAGGCGGCCTCGGCGGGCGCGGAGGGCTCGGCGGGTTCGGCGGGGTCGGCGGGGTCTTCCGAAGGGCCTTCCACGGGGTCGGCGGGGTCTTCCGACGGTTCCGACGGTTCCGACGGGAAGTCGATCGACCGGGCGTGACGCTCGATGCCGGGGGCGCGCGCCAGAGTGGCGAGCGCCCCCGGTTTTTTTCGTCTCCCCGCCCCTGCTAGCGCGGCCGCTCTGCGACCAGGTAGCGGAACAGGTTCTCCATCCGCACCGTGCCGTCCGCGCGCAGGTGAGGCTGGAGCGCCTCCTCCAGTTCCTTGGCCACCAGCGAGGCGCCGGAGAACTCCTCGGCCGGATCGAACAGACCGGTGGAGAGCAGGCCGCGAACGGCGCTGTCGAGGTCGGCGTACGCGAACGGGCAGCTCACCCGGCCGCTGCCGGCCGGGCGCAGGCCGGCCGGGGCGAGCAGGTCCTCCAGGGCGCCCGGCACGCTCAGCTCGAACGGGTCCCGCGCGGTGGTCCGGCCCGCCATCCGCCGGGCCACGTCCAGCACCGCGGCGCTCTCGCAGCGCTCCGGCGGGCCCCAGGCGGCCAGCACCACGTGCCCGCCCGGGAGAGCGAGCCGGGCGGCCTCGGCGACCACCGGGCCGGACCCGGCGGCGCCGGGCAGCTGCTCGAAAACCGTCACCAGCGAATGGGCCGGGCGGGGGACGGCGGACGCTGTCCGAGCCCCCGCGCACACCCGCAGCCGACGGTCGTGGGCCAGCTCGCGCAGCTCCTCCCGCGGCTCCTGCCCGGCGACCTGGGCGCCCCGCCCGGCGGCGAGCAGCAGGGCCAGCCCGGACCGGCAGCCCAGGCCCAGCACACTGCTCGCCGGGCCGACCTCCAGCCGGTCGTAGACCGCCTCGTAGAGCGGCACCAGCATGCGTTCCTGGATCTCCGCCCAGTCGCGCGCCCGCGCGGTGCGGGCGACCCCGGTCCGCGGGTGGTGCGGGCGTGCGCCCGTCGGTCGTGCGGTCGTGCCGGTCGTCCGAGCTGAAGCCACGGCGGCCTCCCATCCGGTCCTTCGGTGTGCTGCTACGGCTCCCCCAAAGTCCCGCCCCACACCAGCGAACAGCGGGTCGGGCCCGGCGTCCAGAGGGGTGCAGGGTGGTGCGCGCGTGTCGCGGTGGTGCGCCCCCGTCCGGTGATACCGATTCGAAACCGGGGCCCCGGGCCCCGTACCATTCGCCCCATGGCTAAGGCACCCGTTCTCACCCCTCAGGCGGAAGACTTCCCGCGCTGGTACCAGGACCTCATCAACAAGGCCGAGCTGGCCGACAACGGTCCGGTGCGCGGCACCATGGTCATCCGACCGTACGGCTACGGCCTGTGGGAGCGGATGCAGCAGGAGATGGACGCGCGGATCAAGAAGGCCGGCGCGCAGAACGCCTACTTCCCGATGTTCATCCCGCAGTCCTACCTGACCAAGGAAGCCGAGCACGTCGAGGGCTTCGCCCCCGAACTCGCGGTGGTCACCCACGGCGGCGGCAAGCAGCTGGAGGAGCCGGTCGTCGTCCGGCCGACCTCCGAGACGATCATCAACGAGTACTTCTCGAAGTGGGTGCAGAGCCACCGGGACCTGCCCCTGCTGATCAACCAGTGGGCCAACGTGGTCCGTTGGGAGCTGCGCCCGCGCGTCTTCCTGCGCACCACCGAGTTCCTCTGGCAGGAGGGCCACACCGCCCACGCCACCTACGAGGACGCCCGCGCCTACGCGTCGATGATCCACACCCAGGTCTACGGCGACTTCATGACCAACGTGCTCGGCATCGACGTCGTGCTCGGCCGCAAGACCGCCAAGGAGCGCTTCGCCGGCGCCATCAACACCCTCACCCTCGAGGGCATGATGGGCGACGGCAAGGCCCTGCAGATGGGCACCAGCCACGAGCTGGGCCAGAACTTCGCCAAGGCGTTCAACACCACCTACCAGCTGCAGGGCGCCGAGCGCGAGCACGTCTGGCAGACCTCCTGGGGCGTCTCGACCCGCATGGTCGGCGGCCTGATCATGTCCCACGGCGACGACAACGGCCTGCGGGTGCCCCCGCGCCTGGCCGCCGTCCAGGCCGTCGTGCTCGCCATCAAGGGCGACGACGCGGTCATCGCCAAGGTCCGCGAGATCGGCGCCCAGCTGGAGGCCGCCGGCATCCGGGTCGTGGTCGACGACCGCACCGACACCCCGTTCGGCCGCCGCGCCGTCGACTGGGAGCTCAAGGGCGTTCCGCTGCGCATCGAGGTCGGCCCGCGCGACCTGGAGAACGGCACCGCGATGCTGGCCCGCCGCATCCCGGGCGGCAAGGAGCCGGTCTCCATCGACTCCCTCGTCGCGCTGGTCCCGGGCGTGCTGGAGGAGGACCAGGCGCTGCTGCTGCGCCAGTCCCGCGAGCGCCGCGAGTCCCGCACGGTCGACGTCAAGACCATCGACGAGGCCATCGAGGCCGCCGCGACCGGCTGGGGCCGGATCTCCTGGGCCGAGCTCGGCGCGGAGGGCGAGGCCAAGCTGGCCGAGCAGGGCGTCACGGTGCGCTGCATCGTCGCGGCCGACGGCTCGGTGCCGGCGGCGGACGACCAGGAGGGCAACATCGCGATCGTCGCCCGGGCGTACTGACGTCCGTCCGGGGCGCGCCGTCGTCCGTCCGGGCTGCGCCGTCGTCCGTCCGGGGCCCGCTTGTCCCGGGTTCGGGTCCGCTCCGGGGGCGCGCTCGGCCCGGGCGTGCGTCCGTTCCGGGCGCGCGGCCGTCACGGGTGCGCCCCGACGGGCGTTCGGTGTTCGGTGGATGTCCTGTTGATGTCCGCCGGGCGTCCGTCGTCCGCGGGTAATGACCGACAGCGGCGACATTTGCCCGGAATGCGGAAGGGTAAGAATCCGGTAACTCCTCCGGTGCGTCCCCGCGGTGGACATCCCTACTGGCCGGTCAACTCCCGGTATTAACGGAATAGCGGTACGGTGTACGGCCCGTGGCCCTGTCAATCCGGCAGGCCCACGGGCCGTACGTCCTGGGTGGCGACAGCCCGCTCCCCGGACGGAAATTCACCAGGCCCGCCGACCTCGCGACGGGCCGAAACCGGCAGGGGGTTGGTCTTGCGTCAGATCCGGAACGCGCAATTCGCGCGCGGCCTTGCATTCCTGGGAGTTCCCTGTGAATTTCCCAAGAACGAGAACATGCGGAACATCGGCTCGCACTCCATCGTTGGTCTAGCGTGAGCACGACACAGCCCCTCGTTCTCGCGGCCGAACTGGCCGCCGCCTGGAGTGACATCCAGGCCTACCACCAGGACCTCCCCGACCTCGCCTCGCCCGAGGCGCTGATCGGCGAGTCCTCCTCGGCCTGCGGGACACGGCTCGGTTTCGAGCGACTCCTGCACGAGGCCGCCCACGGTCTGGCCGCGGCCCGGGACATCCGGGACACCTCGCGGGCCGGCCGCTACCACAACCGGCGCTTCCTGATGCTCGCTTCCGAGCTGGGCCTGGCGCACCCGGTCGAGCCGCACGCGAGCAGCGGCTTCTCCCAGGTGACCATGCTCAAGGAGACGCAGGAGCGGTACGCCGAGACCATCGAGCGCCTGGACCGTGCCCTCGGGGCGCACCAGGAGGCGGTGGCCGGCGACGGCGCGACGCGCGCCTTCCGCGGCCCGGCGGCCCGGCACGGCTCCTCCGGGGGCGGCGTGCGGGTCAAGGCGGTCTGCGGCTGCGGGCGCAACGTCCGGGTCGTTCCGTCGGTGCTCGCGCAGGCGTCCATCGTCTGCGGCGCGTGCCAGCAGCCGTTCAAGATCGCTTAGTCGTTCGACGTCCCGGCGGGCTGCTGTGCGGGCAGCGGCCCGGCCGGAATGAGCGGCATCGGGCGGCAGAGTGAGCGGTACCGAATGAGCGGTACCGAATGAGCGGTACGGCAGGACAGCGGTGACGTCTTCGGGTTGGACCGGGAGCGGGGGCTCCCGGTCGAGCCCTGACCGGGCTCCCGGTCCCGCGTGCAGCCGGTTCTCGCCGATGTGGCAGAATGGACAGCTGAGTACTCGGCAGCCGAGCAGGACCCCTCTCTCCTACGGCTGGCGTGTCCCTTGAACGGTCCGCCGCGCAACCCCACGCGATGGCGAGCCCGCTCACCCACGTCAACACCAGGAGAATCCACTCCCGTGGCAGTCAAGATCAAGCTGAAGCGTCTCGGCAAGATTCGCTCCCCGCACTACCGCATCGTCGTCGCCGACGCCCGCACCAAGCGTGACGGTCGCGCGATCGAGGAGATCGGCATCTACCAGCCGACCTACAACCCCTCGAAGATCGAGGTCGACAGCGACCGCGCCCAGTACTGGCTGTCCGTCGGCGCCCAGCCGACCGAGCCGGTGCTCGCCATCCTGAAGCTGACCGGCGACTGGCAGAAGTTCAAGGGCCTGCCGGCTCCGGCGCCGCTGCTGGTCGCCGAGCCGAAGGTCGAGGACTTCTCGCACCTGTTCGCGAAGGCCGTCGCCGGCTTCGAGGACGCCACCACCGGTGTCGCCATCACCCCGAAGGCCAAGAAGTCGGACAAGGCCGAGGCCGAGGCCGACGTCGCCGCCGAGGCCTGATCGTGATCGAGGACGCCCTCGACCACCTGGTGAAGGGCATCGTCGAGCACCCCGACGAGGTGCAGGTGCGCTCGCGCAACCTGCGTCGGGGTAACACCATCGAGGTGCGAGTGCACCCCGATGACCTCGGCAAGGTGATCGGCCGGGGCGGCCGTACGGCGCGCGCTCTGCGCACCGTGGTCGGCGCCCTCGGCGGTCGCAACGTCCGGGTCGACCTGGTCGACGTGGACAACATTCGCTGACGCTGCTGCTCGTTCAGCCGTCAGGGCTTGTGAGGCCGACCGGGACGCATGTCGTCCCGGTCGGCCTTTTCGCATTTCCCTCCGCATTTCCCTCGCATCATCGCTTCGCAGCCCGTCGCCGTCGCTTTCGTTTCGGCTCAGGAACTCCAGGAGAACGATCACCGTGCAGCTCGTCGTCGGCAGGATCGGCCGTGCCCACGGCATCAGGGGGGACGTCAGTGTCGAGGTCCGCACCGACGAGCCGGAACTCCGGCTCGGCCCCGGTGCCGTCGTGCTCACCGACCCCGCGTCGGTCGGGCCGCTGACCGTCGAGTCGGGCCGGGTGCACAGCGGCCGGCTGCTGCTGCGCTTCGCCGGCGTCAAGGACCGCAACGCGGCCGAGGCCCTCCGCGGCACCGTGCTCATCTCCGAGGTCGACCCGGAGGAGAGCCCCGAGGACCCGGAGGAGTACTACGACCACCAGCTGATCGGCCTGGACGTGGTGCTGCTGGACGGCACCCTGGTCGGCGAGCTGACCGAGGTCCTCCACCTGCCCTACCAGGACCTGCTCACGGTCGAGAAGGCCGACGGGACGGAGGTGCTGGTGCCCTTCGTCAGCCAGATCGTGCCGACCATCGATCTGGAGAACCAGCGCGCCGTGATCACCCCGCCGCCCGGGCTGATCGACCCGGAGCAGGCCGACGTCGCGGGGACCTCCTCGGCCGAGGGCGCCGAGACCGCTGAGGGTGCCGACGGCGCCGAGACCGCTGAGGGTGCCGACGGCGCCGAGGGCTCGGAGGAGTCGCAGTGACCGCGGAGGAGAACACCGGGGCGGACGTTCCGGCGGCCGACGGCGCCGTGTCGAGCAGTGCGGTCACGAGCGGTGCGGTCACGAGCGGTGCGGCCACGAGCGGTGCGATCACGAGCGGCGCCGGGGCGGACGAGGCGGGGTCCGGCGGCGCGTGGAGCGGCATGCGGATCGACGTCGTCACGATCTTCCCCGAGTACCTGGAGCCGCTGGACGTCTCGCTGGTCGGCAAGGCCCGCGCCCGCGGCCAGCTGGACGTGCACGTCCACGACCTGCGCGAGTGGACCCACGACGTGCACCGCACGGTCGACGACAGTCCGTACGGCGGCGGCCCCGGCATGGTGATGAAGCCCGAGCCGTGGGGCGAGGCGCTGGACGCGGTGATCGCCGGCGGCCCCGAGGGGCAGGTGCCCACCCTGATCGTCCCGACGCCGAGCGGGCGACCGTTCACCCAGGAGCTCGCCCAGGAACTGGCCGGGCGCCCGTGGCTGGCCTTCACCCCCGCCCGGTACGAGGGCATCGACCGCCGGGTGATCGAGGAAGCGGCCACCCGGATGCCGGTGGTCGAGGCCTCGATCGGCGACTACGTGCTGGCCGGCGGCGAGGTCGCCGTGCTGGTGATGGTCGAGGCGATCGCCCGGCTGCTGCCGGGGGTGCTCGGCAACGCCGAGTCCCACCGCGACGACTCCTTCGCGCCGGGCGCGATGGCCGACCTGCTGGAGGGCCCGGTCTACACCAAGCCCGCCGAGTGGCGCGGCCGGACGGTGCCGGACGTGCTGCTCAGCGGCAACCACGGCAGGATCGCCCGCTGGCGCCGCGAGCAGGCCTTCGCCCGGACCCTGGCGAACCGGCCCGACCTGGTCGAGCGCTGGCAGTACGGAGCCTTCGACAAGAAGGAGCGGGAGGCGCTGAGCATCCTCGGCCTGGCCTGGGACGAGCGGCTCGGCCGATTTCGGTCCGTGGCCGGTGATGTGGAAGAATAGGCGGCTGTTGTCTGTCGCTGGTTCCCTTCCGTAGGGGACACGTGGACCGGCGCCCTCGCCACGGGGGGATCGTCGTCAGCCGATGCGGCCCGCAGCAAACCCCATTGTGACGATTTTCCGTGGGCGGCCCGTGGCGCCTGCGATGGAGAGCAACATGAGCAACAAGCTCGCTGCTGTCGACGCGGCCTCGCTGCGTAGCGACATTCCGGCCTTCCGCGCCGGTGACACCCTGAAGGTTCACGTCCGGGTCATCGAGGGCAACCGCTCCCGTGTCCAGGTCTTCCAGGGCGTCGTCATCCGCCGCCACGGCGCCGGTATCGGTGAGACCTTCACCGTCCGCAAGGTCAGCTTCAACGTCGGCGTGGAGCGCACCTTCCCGGTGCACACCCCGGTCGTCGAGAAGATCGAGGTCGTGACCCGCGGTGCGGTTCGCCGCGCCAAGCTGTACTACCTGCGTGACCTCCGCGGCAAGGCCGCGAAGATCAAGGAGAAGCGCGACCGCTGATCCACCGGCCCCCGGCCTCGCCGGGGATCGGAACGTTCCGAGGGGGCGAACGACCGCAAGGTAAGCTCACCCCCCGATGAGCACGCACGAACCACCCGCGGACCGCGACGGCAGTCCCGCACCCACCGGTGCGGACTCGCTGTCGCGGTCCGCGGTCGTTTCCGGGAGCGGTTCCGCCGGGGTCGACGACGGGGGCGCCGCGGCGGATGGTGTCGACGGCCCGGAGGCTGTCGCGGGCCCGGTGGCCACCGACAGGCCGGCGGCCACCGGCGGGCCGGAGCATGCCGAGGGGCCGGAGCATGCCGAGGTACCGGAGCGCACTGAGGTACCGGAGCAGGCCGAGGGCCCTGAACGCGTCGGGGAGCGGACGGGCGGCTGCGGAGACGACGGCCCGGAGCAGGACGATGAGCCGGGGCACTCGCGTTCGCGCGACCTGCTGTTGGTGGCCGGGATCTGCCTGACAGCCCTGCTGCTGGTGAACGCCTTCGTCGCGCGTCCGTTCTCGGTGCCCTCCGGGTCGATGGAGGAGACCCTGCGCCCGGGCGACCGGCTGGTCGCGAACCAGCTCGCCTACGCCTTCGGCGGCCACCCCCGGCGGGGCGACGTCGTGGTCTTCGACGGGACGGGCTCCTTCCTCCGGGAGTCGGCGAAGCCGCCCGGCTTCTGGGACGGCCTGCGATCGTTCGCCCAGGACCTCGGTCTGACCCCGGCCGGGAACACCGTCTACGTCAAGCGCGTGATCGGCGTCGGCGGGGACCGGGTGACCAGCACCGGCCCGGGCGCGCCGATCACCGTCAACGGCGTGCCGATCGACGAGACCTCCTACCTGTCCCCGGGCGACGACCCGTCGAGCGTGGCCTTCGACATCGTCGTGCCCGCCGGCAAGCTGTGGGTGATGGGTGACCACCGCAGCGCCTCCCGGGACTCCCGCGACCACCTCGGCGAGCCCGGCGGCGGCTTCGTGCCCGAGGCGAAGGTGATCGGCAGGGCGGACTGGGTGGTCTACCCGTTCTCGCGCTGGACCGGCCTGGACCGGCCCGCGGCCCTCGCCCCGACTGCGGGGACGGGTGGTCATGGGGACCAGGGGTAGGGGACGGCTCGCCGACCGTCCGGCCGCCGGGGGAGCGGCGACCGCGGGACCGGGGCAGGCCGGCGGCGCCGGCTCGGGGCCGACCGGTGCCCCGCCGACCAGTGCCCCGCCGCCGCGCGGCCGGGCCGAGCGCCGTCGCAGTGCCCGCAAGGCGGCCGGTCGGCGCAAGCGCTCGCTGGTGCGCGAGGTGCCGCTGATCGTCCTGGTGGCCCTGCTGGTGGCGCTGGTGATGAAGACCTTCCTGATCCAGGTGTTCGTGATCCCCTCGGGCTCGATGGAGCAGACCATCCGGATCGGGGACCGGGTACTGGTCGACAAGCTGACCCCCTGGTTCGGCAGTGAGCCGCAGCGCGGCGACATCGTGGTGTTCAAGGACCCGGGCGGCTGGCTGGAGCGCGACCGGAAGCCGTCCGGCGACGGCCCGGTGCTGGGCGGGGCCAAACAGGTGCTGACCTTCGTCGGACTGCTGCCCTCCGACAACGAGCAGGACCTGATCAAGCGGGTGATCGGCGTCGGCGGGGACACCATCGAGTGCTGCGACGCACAGGGGCGCCTCAGCGTCAACGGTCGTCCGGTGGAGGAGTCCTACCTCGCGCCCGGCAACCCGCCGTCCCGGCAGACCTTCAAGGTGCAGGTGCCACAGGGACGGCTGTGGGTCATGGGCGACCATCGGGACGTCTCTGCCGACTCCCGTTTCCACATGGGCAATCCGGGCCAGGGAACGGTCCCGTTGAGCGACGTGGTCGGCCGCGCGTTCGTGATCGCCTGGCCGCTGGACCGCTTCCATCAACTCGATGCGCCAGGTTCACTCTCCTCTCTCGCCCGGATGCCGCAGGCCGGCGGAACTGCCGCGGAGTCGGTGGGCGTTGGGCCGGTTCCTGTGGAACCCCCGCTCGTTATGGGTGTGTTGGGCATCCTTCCGTTCGTCGCGCGCAGGTCGGGGCGGCCTCCGGAGTGAGCAGCGCCGGCCGTCGACCGGACGGGCCTCGCGTGTGGGACCGCGAGCCGGATGCCTGGGAGTGATAGAGAAGTGCAGGTGCGGCCGGGAGTGGTCCCGGCCGTGTGCCGAGGCCGTGCTGGTGTCGGGGGAGTCCGCGGTGGGCAGCCCTGAGGCGTTCATGGTCGTGGTGAGCGTGGTGCCCGCTGTGCGGCACTCTGAGCGCGGGCGCGCGGGCGTCCGCACAGCAGGGAGGAGACGTTGTGGGGGATTTGGTGATCGGCGCCCGATCAGGCGCCGGAGAGCCCGAGGGCCCAGGTCGTCGGGCGGACCGGTCCGCCGAGTCCGCGGCCTCCTCGGCCTCGGTCGAGGACGCGGCGGCGCAGACCGCTGACGGGCAGGGTGCCGGCTCGGAGGACCCCCCGGACTCCTCGCACGCGGGGGCCGAGCCCGCGGACGGATCGGAGTCGGAGGCTCCCTCCAAGCCGCGCAAGCCGCGTTCGTTCTGGAAGGAACTGCCGATCCTGGTCGGCATCGCGCTGATCCTCGCGCTGGTGATCAAGACGTTCTTCGTCCAGGCGTTCTCCATTCCGTCGGAATCGATGCAGAACACGCTGCAGGTCGGCGACCGCGTCCTGGTGGACAAGCTGACCCCGTGGTTCGGGGCCGAGCCCGAGCGCGGTGAGGTCGTGGTGTTCCACGACCCGGGCGGCTGGCTGAGCGACGAGCCGACCCAGCAGAGCAGCAACGCCTTCCTCCGGGGCGTGCAGGACGTGCTCAGCTTCGTCGGTCTGATGCCCTCCGCCAACGAGAAGGACCTGATCAAGCGCGTCATCGCGGTCGGCGGGGACACCGTCGAGTGCGAGGGCGAGGGGCCGGTCAAGGTCAACGGCGTCGCCCTCAACGAGCCGTACGTCTACCAGGGCAACACCCCCTGCGGCGACCACCCCTTCGGCCCGGTCAAGGTGCCCAAGGACCGGATCTGGGTGATGGGTGACCACCGCGCCAACTCGCTGGACTCCCGTTTCCACATGGACCAGCCGGGTGGCGGCACCGTCCCGGTGGACAACGTGATCGGGCGCGCGTTCGTGGTGGCCTGGCCGATCAGCCACTGGTCCACGCTGCCGGTGCCGGACACCTTCGACCAGAAGGGCCTGGCGGCGGCCGCGCCGATGGCGCCCCCCGTGGCCGGTGCGGTGGGGGCCGTCGCCCTGCTCCCGCTGGTCCGTCGGGTGCGGGGCCGGGCGGAGCACCGCAAGGAGTCCTGAGCTCCACCGGATCGTGTTCCGCCGGCTTGGCCCCGGCTCTTGCGCGGGCCGTGGTACCGACGAGTAATCTGCTCGGACGTGCCACGGCCCGTCGGCTTTTCCGCCCGTGCCTCCGGCGTGCCAGTGGTGTTCTCCGGTCGGCCAGAGGTGGACGGTGTCGATGAGCAGTGTCGTGGAGCAGACGGTCGACCGCCCTCCGGTACCCGCCCGTGGGCGCCGCGGGGCCGCCGCGGTGCTCCAGGGCGTCGCCCTGGCGCTGGGGCTGGTGCTGATGGTCGGCGGCTTCGCCCTGATCGCGATCGACTACCGGCCGTACAAGATCCCCACCGCCTCGATGCACCCGACCCTGCGCGCCGGGGACACCGTGCTCGCCCGCAAGGTCGGCGGCGGCGACATCGGGCGGGGCGACGTGGTGGTCTTCCGGGACCAGGCCTGGGGCGGTGAGCTCATGGTCAAGCGGGTGGTCGCGGTCGGCGGGGACACCGTCGCGACCACCGGGGCCGATTACCGGCTGACGGTCAACGGGCAGCCGGTGGACGAGCCCTACCTCGCGACACAGGGCCGCCAGGGCGCTTCGTTCAGCGTGACGGTGCCGCAGGGCCGGCTGTTCCTGCTCGGCGACAACCGGATGGGCTCGCTCGACTCCCGCACCCACCTGGAGGTCGACGACGGGACCGTCCCGGCCGAGGCCGTCGAGGCCAGGGTCGAGGCCACGGTGCTGCCCTTCGGCCGCATGGGCCTGCTCGACCGGGTCACGGACTTCGACGGCTTCGCGGGCCCGAAGGCCTCGCAGCCGGGGCCGCTGGGGCCCCTCGCCGCCGCCGCCGTTGCGGGCGCGGCGCTGATCCTCGTGACCTCGGTGGTGGGCGGGGTGGCGGGTCTGGCCCGCCGGCTCCGGGGGCGCGGCGCCTGAGCGGGACCGTCGCCCCGCGGGCCGCTCTGCCGAACATCGCCCCGGACGGCCGCGTCGGGTGGCAGGATCGGTAGCGCCACCGATGCGGACGGAAGGAGCGTGGAGCGCTGCCATGACAGCACGGCGCCGCAGGGCGGCGCGGATCCTGCTGCTGGACGGGCTGGACCGCATCCTCCTCTTCCTGGGGGCCGATCCGGCCACCCCGGGCGAGACGTGGTGGTTCACGCCCGGAGGCGGCTTGGAGCCGGGGGAGGACGTGCGCGGGGCCGCCGAGCGGGAGCTCGCCGAGGAGACCGGCTTGCGGGGTGTGGACCTGGGGCCCTTGGTGGCGTACGGCACGGTGTCGTTCTCCTTTCAGGGACAGCGCTACGAGCAGGAGCAGTGGTTCCACCTGGCCCGGACCGCGGAGACGGGGCTGGACCACTCGGGCATGGGCGCCGACGAGCACGCCCAGTTGCTCGCGGCGCGCTGGTGGACGGTCGAGGAACTGAGGGGGACCGCCGAGACGGTCTATCCGCCCGGTCTGGCGGACTTCCTGGAGCGGCTGCTGGCCGAGGGCCCGCCGGTGGATCCGGTACGGCTCTGACCGTGGGTGCGGTGGTCCACAATGGGTGGACGTGACAATTTGAGGGGACGCCTGGATGAGTGCCGAAGATCTCGAGAAGTACGAGACCGAGATGGAGCTCAAGCTCTACCGGGAGTACCGGGACGTCGTCGGCCTGTTCAAGTACGTGATCGAGACCGAGCGACGGTTCTACCTCACCAACGACTACGAGCTGCAGGTGCACTCGGTCCAGGGCGAGGTGTTCTTCGAGGTGTCGATGGCGGATGCGTGGGTCTGGGACATGTACCGGCCGGCCCGGTTCGTCCGCAAGGTCCGGGTGCTGACCTTCAAGGACGTGAACATCGAGGAACTCGCGAAGAGCGACCTGGAGCTGCCCTCGGACGAGTCCGGCTTCGGGAACTGACGTTGAACGACTCCGTCCCGCGTTGTCCAGCCGATTTCGGGAGGAACGGGGCTTCTCACTCCTGCGGGTGACAAAAGTTGTCCACAGGCCCGGGTTATCCACAGGGACAGGGAATTCCCGGGCCCCGGCGCGCGCCATGGTGCAGCCTCCTCGGCGGAGGTGGTCACCATGCAGCAGACCGTCGTGCAGGACCAGGCCGTACCGGACACGGCCGCAGCCGGGAAGGCCCCGCGGGCGATCCCGGAGCGCAGCACCAAGAACGGGCTCGGCCGCTACGGGGAGCGGGTCGCCGCCCGCCGCCTCACCGAGGCCGGGCTCCGCATCCTGGACCGCAACTGGCGTTGCGTCGAGGGCGAGCTGGACATCGTCGCCCTCGACGGCGACACCGTGGCGGTCTGCGAGGTGAAGACCCGCTCCGAGCGGGGGTTCCAGCAGCCCACCGAGGCCATCGACCGGGCCAAGGCGGCCCGACTGCAGCGCCTGGCCGAGCGCTGGATGGCCGAGCGCTGGCCCGGTCACTTCGCGGAGTTGGCCGGGCCCGGCTACGACCCGGGGCCCACCGATCCGCAATGGCCGCCCGCCCCACCGGGCGGGGTGCGGATCGACCTGGTCGCGGTGGTCAACCGGGCGCGGGGTGCGGCCCTGGTCGACCACCTGCGGGGGGTGGTCTGAGATGGCCTTCGCCCGTACCTGTTCCGTCGCGCTGGTCGGCGTCGACGGAGTGATCGTCGAGGTCCAGGCCGATCTGGAGCCCGGGGTGGCGGCGTTCACCCTGGTCGGCCTGCCCGACAAGGCGCTCACCGAGGCCCGCGACCGGGTCCGTGCCGCGGTCGTGAACAGCGGCGAGGCCTGGCCGCAGCGCAAGCTGACGGTCGGCCTCAGCCCCGCCTCGGTGCCCAAGAGCGGCAGCGGCTTCGACCTCGCGGTCGCCTGCGCCGTGCTGGCCGCCGCGGAACGGCTCGACCCCGCCGCCATCGCCGACCTGCTGATCATCGGCGAGCTGGGGCTGGACGGCCGGGTGCGGCCGGTCAGGGGGGTGCTGCCGTCGGTGCTGGCCGCCGCCGACGCGGGGTACGAGCGGGTCGTGGTCGCCGAGCAGACCGCGCCCGAGGCCTCGCTCGTTCCCGGGGTGACGGTGATCGGCGTCCGCAGCCTGCGCCAGCTCGTCGCCACCCTGACCGGCGCGGAGGCACCGGAGGAGCCGCCCGACCCGATCGGCGGCCGGCCGGATCCGCTGATGGCCGGTCTGATGCTGCCCAGCGCGGGGGTGCGGGGCCTGCCCGACGACCGGGCGGCCCGGCTCGACATGGCCGATGTGGCCGGCCAGTACGAGGCTCGGCGGGCCCTGGAGATCGCCGCCGCCGGAGGCCACCACCTCTACTTGAAGGGCCCACCGGGGGCGGGCAAGACGATGCTGGCGGAGCGGCTGCCCTCGCTGCTTCCGCCGCTGACCCAGAAGGAGGCACTGGAGGTCACCGCCGTCCACTCGGTGGCCGGGCTGCTCCCGGCCGGGCGTCCACTGATCGACACCGCGCCCTACTGCGCTCCGCACCACTCCACGACGATGCCGGCCATCGTCGGCGGCGGCAGCGGTCTGCCGAGACCGGGGGCGGTCTCGCTGGCCCACCGGGGCGTGCTCTTCCTGGACGAGGCGCCGGAGTTCCCGGTCCGGGTGCTCGACGCGCTGCGCCAGCCGCTGGAAGCGGGCGAGGTGGTGATCGCCCGCTCGGCCGGCTCGTTGCGGCTCCCGGCCCGCTTCCTGCTCTGCCTGGCGGCCAACCCCTGTCCGTGCGGCCGGTACTCGCGGCGGGGCGAGGGCTGCGAGTGCACCCCGGCCATGGTCAGCCGCTATCAGGGGCGGCTCTCCGGGCCGCTGCTGGACCGGGTCGACCTCCAGGTCCAGGTGGCCCCGGTGACCAGGGTCGAGCTCATGGAACGGGACACCACGGCGGAGACCACCGAGACCGTCGCGGCCAGAGTGCTGGCCGCGCGTGAGCGGGCGGCGGCCCGGTTGGCGGACACCCCGTGGCGGACCAACGCGGAGGTGCCGGGCCACGAACTGCGCACCCGCTGGCAGCTCGGGCCCGGCGCGCTCAACGACGCCGCGCGGCAGTTGGAGCGGGGGCTGCTGACCGCCCGGGGCCTGGACCGGGTGCTCCGGGTCGCCTGGACGGTCGCCGACCTCGCCGGACGCGACCGGCCGGACCAGCGGGACGTGCGCACCGCGCTGGTCCTGCGCACCGGGGTGGAGCACGGACTCCCGCTGGCCGAGCGGGTCCTCGGCCGGCTCGGCGGAATCCCGGCGCAGCGCGACAGTCCGGAGGACGGCTGGTCCGCGACGCCCAGGACACCCGCGACGCCCAGGACGCCCGGGGCGCCCGACGACCGTTCGCGGAACCAGAAGGGTGAGGCATGAACCAGCTGCTGAGGCAACCTCGAATTCCCGGCGCGGCCGAGGCCGGGGCCGGTGCCGCGACCAACGACGGGCCCGAGCCCGAGCGCCTCGCCCGGGTGCTGATCGGCCGGCTCAGCGAACCGGGGGACGCGGTGGTCGGCCGGTGGCTCGGCCAACTCTCCGCCGTCGACGTGGTCAAGGCGATCCGGGACGGGACGGTGCCCGACCATCCCGGACTGGACGCCACCCGACTGGCCGGGTACCAGGCGCGGCTCCCGAGCCTGGACCCGGAGATGGACCTGAAACGGGTACGGGACGTCGGTGGACGGTTCATCATTCCGGGGGACACCGAGTGGCCCAGCCAACTCGACGACCTGGGTGACGGACGTCCGGTCGGGCTCTGGGTGGCGGGTACCGGCTCGCTGCGGCTGCTCGCGCTCCGCTCGGTCGCGCTGGTGGGCTCCCGCGCCTGCACCGCCTACGGCGCCCACGTCGCGGGGGAGCTGTCGGCCCAACTGGCCGAGCGCGGCTGGATGGTGGTCTCCGGGGCGGCCTACGGGATCGACGCGGCCGTACACCGCGGGGCACTCGCGGTCGGCGGAATGACCGCCGCCGTGCTCGCCTGCGGCGTCGACGTGGCCTACCCCAAGGGCAACGCCGAACTGATCCGGCGGATCGGCGTCCAGGGTCTGCTGGTCAGTGAACTCCCGCCCGGGGAGCACCCGAACCGCTTCCGCTTCGTCCTGCGCAACAGGGTCATCGCGGCGCTCACCCGGGGAACGGTGGTGGTCGAGGCGGCGGTGCGCAGCGGCGCCCTGAGCACGGCCAGACGGGCGCGGGACCTCAACCGTCACACCATGGGCGTCGCGGGCCCGGTGACCTCGGCCTTCTCCGCCGGGGTGCACGCCCTGATCCGCAGCGGAGCCGCCGTCCTGGTCACCGACGCGGCCGAGATCACCGAGCTGATCGGGGCGATCGGGGACGACCTGGCACCGCAGCGCAGCGGTCCGGTGCTCCCGCGCGACCTGCTGGAGCCGGCGGTCGCCCGGGTGCTGGAAGCCGTACCGGCGACGCCGGAGGGCGCCCCGGTCGAGCGACTGGCCCGGCAGTCCGGTCTCCCGCCGGACGAAGTCCTTCAACGGCTCTACGAGTTGGGCTCGCTCGGCTACGTGGAGCGGCACGGCGCGCACTGGCGCGTGGTGCGCAGGAGGTGATCGCCGGAACGGAGAACGCGCTCGCGTCGAGGGAACGCACGTCGGAGCCGCCCTGCTGACCTGCCGATCCGTTCTCCTGTTCGTCGCCCGGATCCGATGTGCGAGCGCCACCGGATCGGGGGACGACCGAGTGGCGGTAGCGCTTTGCAGTGAGTTGGTCACGCTACGCTCCACATGCCTTCCCTATCAGCACATGACTCGGCAGAACGGCGCAGACCAACGCATGCCCACACACATTCCCGGACACAGAGTGACCGGTGGCGCTCGGTCCTCGGGAGGGCCGCGGACCGAGAGGCGCCCCGTGCCCGACTTCCCGGCCAGGTCGGCGGGGGCGATGGGCGGCCTGTCGCGCCAGGGCGGGCGGCCGGCGGTGGCGCCCCAGCCTACGGACGCGGCCCGGGGTGCCGAGCCGCTCCAGGGCGCGGACGCGGCAGGCTCCGCCGGCGCGCCCGCCGGTGCACCCGCCGGGGTGCCCCCCGGCGCGGGAGTGGCCGGTGCGCCCCGGTCGCCCGGGAGTGCGTCGGGCAGCAGCGCCGCCTCCCCGGCCCTCGCCTCGCCGGTGTCGCCGCCCCGCCGGGAGAGGACGGCGGACGGAGGCCAGGGGCAGGACGCCCGGGGGGCCGCGACCCAGGGCCGCACCGCGCTCGAGGAACTCTGGCGCTCCTACAAGGAGAGCGGGGACCAGCGGCTGCGCGAGCAGCTGATCCTGCACTACTCACCGCTCGTCAAGTACGTGGCGGGGCGGGTCGGGGTCGGTCTGCCCTCCAACGTGGAACAGGCGGACTTCGTCTCCTCGGGGGTCTTCGGGCTGATCGACGCGATCGAGAAGTTCGACATCGGCCGCGCCATCAAGTTCGAGACCTATGCGATCAGCCGCATCCGCGGCGCGATCATCGACGAGCTGCGTGCCCTGGACTGGATTCCGCGCTCGGTACGGCAGAAGGCGAAGGCGGTCGAGCGGACGTACGCGACGCTGGAGGCCCGGCTGCGCCGGACGCCGCACGAGCCGGAGGTCGCGGCCGAGATGGGCATCGCGATCGAGGACCTGCACGCCATCTTCAGCCAGCTGTCGCTGGCCAACGTGGTGGCGCTGGACGAACTGCTGCACCCGGTGGGGGAGGGCGGCGACCGGCTGAGCCTGATGGACACCCTGGAGGACCACGGCGCGGACAACCCGGTCGAGGTGGCCGAGGACCGCGAACTGCGCAGGCTGCTGGCCCAGGCGGTCAACACCCTCCCCGAGCGGGAGAAGACGGTGGTGACGCTCTACTACTACGAGGGCCTCACCCTCGCCGAGATCGGACAGGTGCTGGGGGTGACGGAGAGCCGGGTGAGCCAGATCCACACCAAGTCCGTCCTCCAGCTGCGCGCCAAGCTGTCGGACATCCGATAGGGCGTCGGCCCCCGGGCGTCGACACCTGGCCGCCGGAAGCCGCTCGTGGGGCCCGGGCATCTTCCCGATGCGCGGCGCCGTACCGGCCGGAGGTATGGCTCCGTAGAGTGGGAGCGTGCCGAAGATCCGAGCGGCCACGGTGGCCGAGCATCGCCAGCTCCAGCGCGCAGCGCTTCTCGATGCTGCCCGCATCCTGCTCACCGAGGGTGGCATGGAGGCCCTGACCTTCCCCGCACTCGCGACGCGCACCGGGCTGGCGCGCTCCTCGGTCTACGAGTACTTCCGCTCCCGCGCCGCCGTGGTCGAGGCGCTCTGCGAGGTGGACCTCCCGCTCTGGGCAGCCGAGATCGAGGCCGGGATGGAGAGCTGCGACACCGCCGTCGAGCGGATCGAGGCCTACGTCCGGGGCCAGCTGGCGCTGGCCGCCGACCCCCGGCACCGGGCGGTGGTGGCGATCTCGGCACTGGAGCTAGACGAGGCCGCGCGCGAGCGGATCAGGGCCGCGCACGGCAGGCTGGCCGGTCTGGTCGGCCGGACACTGGAGGACCTCGGCCACGCGCAGCCCCGGCTCGCCGCGGCCCTGGTCCAGGGCGTAGTGGAGGCGGCGACCCGCAGGGCCGAGCAGGCCACGGCCGGAGGTCGCACCGGCTGTGCGACCGAGAGCCCCGAGGAGATCGCCGACGCCGCCGTCGCGATGGTGCTGCACGGACTCGTCCACCCCGGAACCTGAACCTGAACCTGGCCCGGTCCCGAGTCGACCTCGGCCCCGGTCCTGACCTCGGCTCCGGGCCTACCCGTCCGTGCCTCTCAACGGCAGCAGTCGCGCCGTTCCCGCGCCGAACAGGGCCAGCGGGTCCAGGTAGCGGCTTCCGCGCAGCAGCCCCCAGTGCAGGCAGTCCCGCCCGGCGCAGTGGCGCCCGTCCGGGGCGAGCAGCCCGATCGGCTGTCCGGCGGCCACCGGGGTGCCGACCGGGACGGTGCCGGTGACGGGCAGGTAGGTGGTCCGCAGCGGGGGAGAGCCCGAACCGGGATGGGCGACGGTCACCACCGGCCGTCCTGCCACCAGCCCGGAGAAGGCGACCACTCCGGGAGCCGCCGTCCGGACCTCCACCCCCGGCTCGGCGGCGAGGTCCACGCCCCGGTGCCCGGCGGCCCAGACCTTCGCCGGCGGCTCGAAGCGGCCCAGCACCCCACCCGGCCCGCCCACCGGCCAGGCGCGCGCTCCACCCCACCCGGCCCCGCCGGCCGAGCCCGGGAGGTCGGCCGCACCCGTGCGTCCCGAAGCCCCGACGGCGCCCGAATCCCCGACGGCGCCCGAAGTCCCCGAGACGCCGACGGCGCCAAAAGCCCCCGACGGCCCGAGCACGAGCACGAGCACGAGCACCACCGTCATCACCTTCACCACCACGGACACCCCGCCGAACCACCCGCGACCAGTCATGCCCGCAGGCTCGCCGCTCGGTCTCCCCGGCACCACCCGCATTCGGATTCCTGTGGACAAACCGTCCTCGCGCCCGACCGCCATCCCCCTGACGGGTGTACGAACGCCACCATCCGGTGTAGAAGCGGCCCGCCGCCGACGGACCGCGTGCCGGCCGCACCCGCCCCCGAGCCCGCACCCGCCATCGCGCCCGCCCCCGCTCGCACCTCCGCCCCCCGCTCGCACCCCCCGCTCGCACCTCCGCCCCCCGCTCGCACCCCCCGCTCGCACCCACCCCCGCGCCCCTGCCGCACGCCCACCCCCGGCTCCGCTCCCGCAGCGGCCCCGTGGACCCCGGCCCGGCCCCGCACCGACCTCGCCGCACCCCCACCGGGACTCCACCGCACCCCCGCCGCACCCCCGCCGCACCCCCGCCGAAACCCGCCCACCCCGGCCGTTCTCCGGGCTCCCCCCAGCTCTTCGGCGGGCCCCCGGCCACTCGTGGAGTCGCTCGCGCCTCGGCGCTTCCCGTACACTTCACACGCGACCCGGTCCGCCGGGTCGACTTCGCACGCCCCGCCACCGGCGGTCGGACGCGGTTCGTCCGCAGCCCCGCCAGGTGCGAGTGCCGCTCGGTCCGCCGAGCTCGACCGGCCCCCGGGCCGGGAGGGTTCAAGCGGCTCGGCACGTTCGGGGCGTCAGGCGTGGCTGTCACCTGGCCGCCACGGACAAACCGAGCCTGACCCGGCTGTGGGCGATCGCTGCGAGGCAGTGCCGCCGCCGGGCCGTAACACCAAGGAGCACGGCAATGGCCGTCGTCACGATGCGGGAGCTGCTGGAGAGCGGCGTCCACTTCGGTCACCAGACCCGCCGCTGGAACCCGAAGATGAAGCGCTTCATCATCACCGAGCGCAACGGCATCTACATCATCGACCTCCTGCAGTCGCTGAACTACATCGACCGCGCCTTCGAGTTCATCAAGGAGACCGTTGCCCACGGCGGCAGCGTCCTCTTCGTCGGCACGAAGAAGCAGGCCCAGGAGGCCATCGCCGAGCAGGCCACCCGCGTGGGCATGCCCTACGTGAACCAGCGCTGGCTCGGCGGCATGCTGACCAACTTCTCGACCGTCTACAAGCGCCTCCAGCGCCTGAAGGAGCTCGGCGAGCTGGACTTCTCGGACGTGGCCGGTTCCGGCCTGACCAAGAAGGAGCTCCTGGTCCTCCAGCGCGAGCACGACAAGCTGGAGAAGACCCTCGGCGGTATCCGCGACATGCAGCGCGTTCCCAGCGCCGTCTGGATCGTGGACACCAAGAAGGAGCACATCGCGGTCGGCGAGGCCCGGAAGCTCAACATCCCGGTCGTCGCCATCCTCGACACCAACTGTGACCCGGACGAGGTCGACTACAAGATCCCGGGCAACGACGACGCGATCCGCTCCGTCACCCTGCTGACCCGCGTGATCGCCGACGCCGTGGCCGAGGGCCTCAAGTCCCGCGCCGGTGTCGCCAAGGGCGACGCCAAGGCCGAGCCGGGTGCCGACCAGCCGCTGGCCGCCTGGGAGAAGGACCTCATCGAGGGCGAGAAGAAGGCCGAGGAGGCCCCCGCCGCCGCCGAGGCCCCCGCCGCCGAGGCGCCCGCCGAGGAGGCCCCCGCGGCCGAGGCGCCGGCCGAGCAGGCCTGACGTACCAAGGGTGAGGGGCACCCGCCGGTACGAAGCCGGCGGGTGCCCCTCTCTCCCGCGCCGGGACCGGACCATCGGTCCCGGCGCCACTCCACGCAGACACGCGAGACGCGAGAAGAGATTCACACCATGGCGAACTTCACCGCCGCGGACGTCAAGAAGCTCCGTGAGCTCACCGGCGCCGGCATGATGGACTGCAAGAAGGCCCTGGACGAGGCCGAGGGCAACGTCGAGAAGGCCGTCGAGCTCCTGCGCATCAAGGGCCAGAAGGGCGTCGCCAAGCGCGAGGGCCGCGACGCCTCCAACGGCGCCGTCGCCGCGCTGATCGCCGAGGACAAGAAGTCCGGCGTCCTGGTCGAGCTGAACTGCGAGACCGACTTCGTCGCCAAGGGTGACAACTTCGTCAAGGTCGCCGACGCCATCGCCGCCCACGTCGCCAAGACCGCCCCGGCCGACCTGGACGCCGCCCTGGCCTCCGAGATCGAGGCCGGCAAGACCGTCCAGCAGTTCGTGGACGAGGCCAACGCGACCCTGGGCGAGAAGATCGTCTTCCGCCGCTTCGCCCAGTTCGACGGTGACGGCTTCGTCGCGGTCTACCTGCACAAGACCAGCCCCGACCTGCCGCCGGCCGTCGGCGTCCTGGTCGAGCTGGACAAGGAGAACGCCGAGGTCGCCAAGGACGTCGCGCAGCACATCGCCGCCTTCGCCCCGAAGTACCTGTCCCGCGAGGACATCCCGGCCGAGGACATCGAGAACGAGCGCCGCGTCGCCGAGGCCACCGCTCGCGAGGAGGGCAAGCCGGAGGCCGCCCTGCCGAAGATCGTCGAGGGTCGCGTCACCGGCTTCGTGAAGGAGTTCTCCGTCCTGGAGCAGGCCTTCGCGAAGGACAACAAGAAGACCGTCGCCAAGGTCCTCGAGGAGAACGGCGTCACCCTCAAGCGCTTCGCGCGTTTCCGCGTCGGCGCCTGAGCCACGTTCCACCTGGTCCCCGGCCCCTTTACGCTGGGAACCGCCCCCGCCCGCTGATCGGGGCGGGAGGAACGCCGAACGGGCTCACCCCGCGCCTATCCCCAACGGGCGGGCTCGCGTCGGCACCATGAACGACGAGGAGGCCATTGCCGTGCAGGACACCGAACCGGTTCCCGCGGCAGTGGCCTCCTCTCGTGTACGCGCAGGCGGGGCATCCGCACACCCGCGCCTGTGACCAGTAGGTGCAAAAAGGAGAAGTCCATGCAGGAGACGCAGGAGACCGCGCAGGACCCCAGGGACGGCTCGCGCCGCCGGGTGCTGCTCAAGCTGTCCGGTGAAGCCTTCGCCGGTGGCGGCGGGCTCGGCGTCGACCCGGACGTCGTGCACGCGATCGCCCGGGAGATCGCCACCGTCGTCCGTGCCGGTACCGAGGTCGCGGTGGTCATCGGCGGCGGCAACTTCTTCCGGGGCGCCGAGCTCCAGGTCCGCGGCATGGACCGGGCCCGCTCCGACTACATGGGCATGCTCGGCACCGTCATGAACTGCCTGGCGCTGCAGGACTTCCTGGTCAAGGAGGGCATCGAGACCCGGGTCCAGACCGCCATCACCATGGGCCAGGTCGCCGAGCCGTACCTGCCGCTGCGGGCCGTCCGGCACCTGGAGAAGGGCCGTGTGGTGATCTTCGGCGCCGGTATGGGCATGCCGTACTTCTCCACCGACACCACGGCCGTCCAGCGCGCCCTGGAGATCCACGCCGACGTCCTGCTGATGGGCAAGAACGGCGTGGACGGCGTCTACGACTCCGACCCGCGGACGAACCCGGACGCGGTCAAGTTCGACGCGCTGGAGTACTCCGAGGTCATCGCGCGCGACCTCAAGGTCGCCGACCTCACCGCGATCACGCTGTGCAAGGACAACAACCTTCCGATGCTGGTCTTCGAACTGCTGGCGGAGGGCAATATCGCGCGCGCGGTGAAGAGTGAGAAGATCGGCACACTCATCAGCCAGGATTCTGTCCGGGCCTGAGCAGCAACCAGCCGTACTGGACGGCGCCGACGCCGGGACCGGCCACCGCGCCGACACCGGTCGGGACAACAGCAGATGAACCGGACAGGGAGACCACAGTGATCGAAGAGACCCTCCTCGAGGCCGAGGAGAAGATGGAGAAGGCCGTCGGCGTCGCCAAGGACGACCTCGCGGCCATCCGTACCGGCCGTGCGCACCCGGCGATGTTCGCCAAGATCGTCGCGGAGTACTACGGTGCCGTGACGCCGATCAACCAGCTGGCCTCCTTCTCGGTGCCGGAGCCGCGGATGGCGGTCGTCTCGCCGTTCGACAAGACCGCGCTGAAGGCCATCGAGCAGGCGATCCGCGACTCCGACCTGGGCGTCAACCCGTCCAACGACGGCTCGATCATCCGCGTGGTGCTGCCCGAGCTGACCGAGGAGCGCCGCCGGGAGTTCATCAAGATCGCCCGCACCAAGGGCGAGGACGCCAAGGTGTCGATCCGCGCGGTGCGCCGCAAGGCCAAGGACGCCATCGACAAGTTGGTGAAGGACGGCGAGGTCGGCGAGGACGACGGCCGCCGCGCCGAGAAGGAGCTCGACGACACCACGGCCAAGTACGTGGCCCAGGTCGACGAGCTGCTGAAGCACAAGGAAGCCGAGCTGCTCGAGGTCTGATGAACGACGCCCCTGACGCCCCCGGCTACTGGGGCCCGTCCGACCAGCAGTTCCAGCCCCACCACCCGGCGCCGCACCCGCAGGCCGCCCGTACCCCGGCCCATCCGGTGCCGGGGTACGGCGCGCAGCCGGCGCCGGCCCAGGGACACCCCGGCCACCCGGGCGGCCACGCCGTGCCCCCGGGCGCGCCGGGCGTCGCCCACGGGGCGCCGGGCCTCCGTTCGGATCAGTCGCAGCAGCCTCCGGTGTACTGGGGCGGCGACGCGGAGGAGACTCAGGTCATGCCTCCCGTGCCGGCCGAGCCCGGTCCGCCGCCCGGCGCGCCCGTCCACGGCCGGTCCGCCGTCCACGGTCGGTCCCCGGCCCACGGCCGGCCCGCCACCGGTGGCCCGGCCGGGCCCGCCGAGGGGCAGGGCAGGGAGTCCGGCCGGCTGAACGGCCCGCTGTTCCGGGAGGATCAGCCCGAGCCGGCGCCGCCGGGCGTGACGGAGACGGTCGTGCTGCGCGCGATATCCGACGACGTCCCTCCCGCCCCCGGCCGCGGCGCCCCGCCGCACCCGGGGGCACCGGTGCATCCCGCGCCGCCGGCGAACCACTTGGCGGCCGGGCAGCCCCACTTCGTGCCGTCGTCCCACCCAGGGCAGGAGACACCCGTGGCCGCCCAGTCCGCCCCGCAGCCGCAGCCGCGCAAGCAGCGCGGTGGCCGTAACCTCCAGGCCGCCATAGGCGTGGGCGTCGGCCTGGGCGCGGTGATCGTCGCCTCGCTGTTCGTGGTGAAGGCGCTGTTCCTGGTCGTCGTGATGGCCGCGGTCGCGGTCGGCGTCTGGGAGCTGACCAGCCGGCTCTCCGAGCGCAAGCAGATCAAGGCGCCGCTGATCCCGCTGGTCGTGGGCGGCGTCGCCATGGTCGCCACCGGTTACTGGTCCGGCATCCAGTGGGCGGCCGCCGCGCTGGCGCTGACCGGGCTGGCGGTGATGGTCTGGCGGATGGCCGAGCCGCCGGAGGACTACCTGCGGGACATAACGGCAGGCGTGTTCACGGCCTTCTACGTGCCGTTCCTGGCCACCTTCGTGGCGATGATGCTGGCGGCCGACGACGGCCCCCAGCGGATCGTGCTCTTCCTGATCGTGACGATCTGCAGCGACACCGGCGCGTACGCGGTGGGCTACAAGTTCGGGAAGACCAAGCTGGCCCCGACGATCAGCCCGGGCAAGACCCGCGAGGGCCTGGCCGGCGGCATCGCGCTGTCGATGCTGGCGGGCGCGCTGCTGATGCAGCTGATGATCGACGGCGGCAGCTGGTGGCAGGGCCTGATCCTGGGCGGCTGCGCGGCGGTCACCGCGACCCTGGGCGACCTGGGCGAGTCGATGATCAAGCGGGACCTCGGGATCAAGGACATGGGCACGCTGCTGCCCGGCCACGGCGGCATCATGGACCGGCTGGACTCGCTCCTGCCGACCGCCCCGGTGGTCTGGCTGCTGCTGGCCGCGTTCGTCGGCAGCTGACCGGCGCGTACGAGACGTACCAGGGAGGGCCCCGGACGCCTGGCGTCCGGGGCCCTCGCGCGTCTGCGACACTGGAACAACCATGCCTAAGCCCGGAGAACTCACCTTTGTCGCGCCGCGCGGCGCAAAGCCCCCGCGACACCTCGCCGACCTGAGCCCCGCCGAGCGCAAGGAGGCCGTCGCCGAGCTGGGCGAGCAGCCGTTCCGCGCCAAGCAGCTCTCCAACCACTACTTCGGCCGGATGTCGAACGACCCGGCGAGCTGGACGGACATCCCCGCCGCCAGCCGGGAGAAGCTCACCGGGAGCCTGCTGCCCGAGCTGATGTCGGTGGTCCGGCACGTCTCCTGCGACGACGACGCCACCCGCAAGACGCTCTGGAAGCTCTTCGACGGCACGCTCGTGGAGTCCGTGCTGATGCGCTACCCGGACCGGGTCACCATGTGCATCAGTTCGCAGGCCGGCTGCGGCATGAACTGCCCGTTCTGCGCCACCGGCCAGGCCGGTCTGACCCGCAACCTGTCCACCGCCGAGATCGTCGAGCAGATCGCCGCCGGGATGCGCGCGCTCAAGACCGGGGAGATCCCGGGCGGCGAGGCGCGGCTGTCCAACGTGGTCTTCATGGGCATGGGCGAGCCGCTGGCCAACTACAACCGGGTGCTGGCCTCGATCCGCCGGCTGACCGACCCGGCGCCGGACGGCTTCGGCCTGTCCCAGCGCGGCATCACGGTCTCCACCGTCGGTCTCGTCCCGGCGATGCACCGCTTCGCCGACGAGGGCCTCAGCTGCCGTCTGGCGCTGTCGCTGCACGCCCCGGACGACGAGCTGCGCGACGAGCTGGTGCCGGTGAACACCCGCTGGAAGGTCGCCGAGGTGCTGGACGCGGCGTGGAACTACGCGGAGAAGTCCGGCCGCCGGATCTCCATCGAGTACGCGCTGATCAAGGACATCAACGACCAGGCCTGGCGGGCGGACCTGCTCGGCCGGCTGATCAAGAACCGCCGGGTGCACGTCAACCTGATCCCGCTGAACCCGACCCCCGGGTCCAAGTGGACGGCCTCCCGGCCGGAGGACGAGCGCGAGTTCGTCCGCCGCCTCCAGTCGCACGGCGTGCCGACGACCGTCCGCGACACCCGTGGCCAGGAGATCGACGGCGCCTGCGGCCAGCTCGCCGCGGCGGGCTGAGGCCCGTTCCGGGAGAGCGCTACCGGAGTCCGGCGGCCGCCAGCGCGGCGGTCGCCCCACCGGTCAGCAGCAGCGTGCTGCCCACCGCGAGGGTGCGCAGCGCGACCGCGCCGAACAGCAGTCGGGGCGAGGTGCCGAGGCGCAGCAGCGCGTGGGTGACCCCGCGGCGGTCGGTGCGGACCTCGGCGAGCCGGTTGACCACCGCGGCGGCCGCGCAGCCGAGGACCAGGCAGGCCTCGACGGCGGGCAGCGCGTCGGCGCTGTCGGGCGTGCCGATCCAGTAGCGGACGGTGGTGAGCACCAGCGCGACGGCGAGGGTGAGCACGGCCAGCGGCGCGCCGAGCCGGCGGGCCTGGGCGGTGAGGCCGCGCCCGGCCAGCAGCCGCAGCGGGGTGGGCCGCCCGACGGCGAGCAGCCGCCCGGCCCAGGCCAGCAGCGGGCCGGTGAGCAGCGCGAGGCCGAGCGCGCTGGCGGCCCAGCCGAAGAGGGCGGCGGTGCTGGTGGAGCCGAGCCCGGCGGGCAGGTGGATCGGACGGCCGTCGACGGCGGCTCCGGGCCGCAGGGCGATGAGTTCGAGCGCGGCGCCGATGACGCCCAGCCCGGTCGCCAGGGCGATCCGCCAGACGCCGAAGCCGGTCGGGGCGGGGGTGCGGCCGCCGGGCAGGGTGTCGGTGACGGAGACCGCGCAGGCGGCGGCGCCGGCGGCGGTGAGCGGGACCAGGGCGAGCAGGGCGAGGGGCGCGGCGGGCGGCAGCGGCACGCCCATGCCGAGGTCGGCGGCGAGTGCCGGGCCGGCGACGTCGTTGCGCAGCACCAGGAAGAGCAGCAGGGTCAGCACGCTGCCGAGGGTGCAGGCGAGTGCGACCTCGCCGGCGATCAGCGTCCGGATGCGGCGGGAGCCGGCGCCGGCGGCGGTGAAGCCGGCGATCCGCTCGGGCCTGCGGGCGGGCACCGCGCGGGCGGCGACGGCCGCGAACCAGGCGAGGGCGGCGAGCGGGGGCAGGCACCAGAGCAGCCGGACCAGCGGGTCGGCGCCGCCGATCTGCTCGCTCATCGCCCGGCCGAGGGAGCGCAGCAGGAAGGCGGCGACCACGGCGGCGGCCGCTGCGGTGAGCAGCCAGCGGCCGAGGTCGGGCACCCGGTAGCCCCGGGCCAGACGGAGGTAGAACACGTCGACCCTTTCAGCGGCGGGTGGCCGTGACGGCGGGCGCTCCGGCGGCCCCGGGGGCGGTGATGCCGCGGGGGACGGGTGCGGCGGGGGCGGTGAGCCGTCCGTCGACGAGGGCGACGGCGCGGTCCGCGAACCGGACGAGCTCGGGGTCGTGGGTGGCCAGGACGAGGGTGAGCTGGTGGGACCGGGCCGCGCTGGTCAGTATCCGCATGACCTGGTCGGCGGCCTCGCGGTGCAGCGGGGCGGTGGGGTCGTCGGCGAAGACGACGGGCGGCAGCGGGGCCAGGGCGCGGGCGACGGCGACCCGCTGGCGCTGGCTCTGGAGCAGGCGCTCGGGCCGCAGCCGGGCGCAGTCGCCGACGTCGAGGCGTTCCAGCCACTCGTCGGCGGCGGTGTAGGCGGCCTTGTTGCCGGCCCCGGCGAGCAGCAGCGGCAGCGCCACGTTCTCCCGGGCGGTCAGTTCGGGCACCAGGTGGGGCTCGGAGCCGACGAAGCCGAAGCGGTCGCGGCGCAGCCGTTCGCGGCCGGCCCGGGCGAGGGTGTGCACGGGGGCGCTGTTGAACCAGACCTCCCCCTCGTCGACCGGGAGCTGCGCGGAGAGGCAGCCGAGCAGGGTGCTCTTGCCGGAGCCGCGCGGGCCGGTGACGGCGAGCACCTCGCCCTCGCGGACGCCGATCGAGATGCCGCGCAGGGCGGGGGTGCCGTCATGGGACTTGACGATCCCTCGGGCCCACAGCACGTCGTTGTCAGGCGGTGCCGCTGACATGAGGATCCATCCTGGGTGGCCGCAGGGATATGACAGTCGTCAGATTAGAACGACGGGGGCTGGTCGCGGTGGCGGCGCTCTGGTCCATCACGGGCATATCACCCGCATTCAGGCATGTTTGGTCGTACGACTGTGATGTTCCGGGGGTGGGAAACCGGGCCGGGCACGCCGAAGGGCGGCCCCGCGGGGAGCGGGGCCGCCCTTCGGCGGAGGGTGGGGAAGAAGGCTCAGGGGATCAGATCTTCGCCCACGCGTCGGTGAGGCTGGTCCGCAGGATCTGCTCGATCTCGTCGAAGGTCGACTGGTCGGAGATCAGCGGCGGGGCCAGCTGGATGACCGGGTCGCCACGGTCGTCGGCGCGGCAGTACAGGCCGTTGTCGAAGAGGGCCTTCGACAGGAAGCCGTAGAGCACGCGCTCCACCTCGTCGTCGTTGAACGACTCCTTGGTGACCTTGTCCTTGACGAGCTCGATGCCGTAGAAGTACCCGTTGCCGCGGACGTCGCCGACGATCGGCAGGTCGCGCAGCTTGTTCAGGGTGCCCAGGAAGGCGGCCTCGTTGTCGAGGACGCGCTGGTTCAGGCCCTCGCGCTCGAAGATGTCGAGGTTGGCCAGCGCCACCGCGGAGGAGACCGGGTGGCCGCCGAAGGTGTAGCCGTGCAGGAAGGTGTTGTCACCCTTGTAGAACGGCTCGGCGAGGCGGTCCGAGATGATCGTGGCGCCGATCGGGGAGTAGCCCGAGGTCATGCCCTTGGCGCAGGTGATCATGTCGGGCTGGTAGCCGAACTTGTCGGCGCCGAACATGGTGCCCAGGCGGCCGAAGGCGCAGATGACCTCGTCCGAGACCAGCAGCACGTCGTGGCGGTCGCAGATCTCGCGCAGGCGCTGGAAGTACCCGGGCGGCGGCGGGAAGCAGCCACCGGCGTTCTGCACCGGCTCGACGAAGACGGCGGCGACGGTCTCGGCGCCCTCGTTGAGGATGGCCACCTCGATCTCGTCGGCGCACCAGCGGCCGTAGGCCTCGGGGTCGACCGTGCCGTCGGGGCCCTCGAGGAAGGCCGGGGCGCGGTAGATGTTGGTGTTCGGGGCCTTGTGGGTGCCCGGCACCAGCGGCTCGAACGGGGCCTTCAGGCCCGGCAGGCCGGTGATGGACAGGGCGCCCTGCGGGGTGCCGTGGTAGGCGACGGCGCGCGAGATGACCTTGTACTTGGTCGGCTTGCCGGTCAGCTTGAAGTACTGCTTGGCGAGCTTCCAGGCGGTCTCGACGGCCTCGCCGCCACCGGTGGAGAAGAAGACCTTGTTCAGGTCGCCCGGGGCGTAGTTGGCCAGGCGCTCGGCCAGCTCGACGGCCTTCGGGTGGGCGTAGCTCCACACCGGGAAGAAGGCGAGCTCCTTGGCCTGCTTGGCGGCGGCCTCGGCGAGCTCCTCACGGCCATGGCCGGCCTGGACGACGAACAGGCCGGCGAGGCCGTCGAGGTACTTGCGTCCCTTGTCGTCCCAGACGTAGGTGCCCTCGCCCTTGACGATCGTCGGCACGGGGGAGTTCTCGTACGACGACATGCGGGTGAAGTGCATCCACAGGTGGTCGTAGGCGGTCTTGGAAAGGTCCTTCTGCGCCGGGTCGGCTGTCATCGGGTGCCCCAGGTGTAGGTCTGTTTCCGGAGCTTCAGGTAAACGAAGCTCTCGGTGCTCCGCACGCCGGGAAGGGCGCGGATGCGCTTGTTGATCAGTTCGAGCAGGTGCTCGTCGTCCTCGCAGACCAGTTCGGCCAGGAGGTCGAACGAGCCTGCGGTGCAGACGACGTAGTCGACCTCGTCGAGGGCGGCCAACGCGTCGGCGACGGGCTCGATGTCGCCCTCGACCCGGATCCCGACCATCGCCTGGCGGGTGAAGCCGACGGTGAGCGGGTCCGTGACGGCGACGATCTGCATCACGCCCTGGTCGAGCAGCTTCTGGACGCGCTGCCGCACGGCCGCCTCGGACAGGCCGACGGCCTTGCCGATGGCGGCGTACGGGCGGCGCCCGTCCTCCTGGAGTTGCTCGATGATCGCCTTGGAGGCGGCGTCGAGGGGAACGCTGGCGTTCCGGTCGCGGTTGGCCACGCGGCCACTGTGCCTGATCGCTCCCGTGTTCGCAAGCGTGGAAGCTGCTGATTTCGTCGTGATCTTGGAAAACGCATGCGGATTTCATCGCTGAAGCGAGCTCGCCCTGTCGATACCGGCAGTCGTGCGGCTACCCTGGCACGGTACGCGCGCGCCCCCGAGGGCCGTTGCGCGTACCGCCACCAGTGGACCGCGCCGCTCCGGTCGCGGCCACTCGGGACCCTTCGTACGCCGGATCCGCCGACGTACCATTGCGCCGGAATCTGCAATGCCGCAGGCCCAGACCGAGGAGAGATCCGTGAGCGACCTTCGCGCGCTGCGCAACTACATCAACGGTGAGTTCGTCGACGCGGCCGACGGCCGCACGCTCGACATCGTGGACCCGACCACCGGCGAGGTGTACGCGACGTCGCCGCTGTCCGGCGCCGCTGACGTGGACGCCGCCATGGCCTCCGCCGACGCCGCGTTCCCGATCTGGCGCGACGCCACCCCCAGCACCCGCCAGAAGCTGCTGCTCAAGATCGCCGACGCGGTCGAGGCCCGCGCCGACGAGATCGTCGACACCGAGGTGCGCAACACCGGCAAGCCCCGCGCGCTGACCCTCTCCGAGGAGATCGGCCCGATGGTGGACCAGATCCGGTTCTTCGCCGGCGCCGCCCGCATGCTGGAGGGCAAGGCCGCGGGTGAGTACATGGACGGGATGACCTCGATCATCCGCCGCGAGCCGGTCGGCGTCTGCGCCCAGGTCGCGCCGTGGAACTACCCGATGATGATGGCCGTCTGGAAGTTCGCCCCGGCCATCGCCGCGGGCAACACCGTCGTGCTGAAGCCCTCCGACACCACCCCGGCCTCCACCGTGCTGCTGGCCGAGATCATCGGCGGCGTGCTCAAGGACCTGGAGCTGCCGGCCGGCATCTTCAACGTCATCTGCGGCGACCGCGAGACCGGCAGGCTGATGGTCGAGCACAGGACCCCGGCGATGGCCTCCATCACCGGCTCCGTGCGCGCCGGCATCTCGGTCGCCGAGTCCGCCTCCAAGGACGTCAAGCGCGTCCACCTGGAGCTGGGCGGCAAGGCCCCGGTCGTGGTCTTCGAGGACGCCGACATCGCCGAGGCCGTCGAGGGCATCTCGGTCGCGGGCTACTTCAACGCCGGCCAGGACTGTACCGCCGCCACCCGCGTGCTGGTGCACGAGTCGATCCACGACGCCTTCGTCGAGGCGCTGGCCAAGGCCGCGGCCGAGACCAAGACCGGCGGCGTGGACGACGAGGACGTGCTGTACGGCCCGCTGAACAACGCCAACCAGCTGAAGCAGGTCTCCGGCTTCATCGAGCGGCTGCCCGCCCACGCCAAGGTCGAGGCCGGTGGCCACCAGGTCGGCGACAAGGGCTACTTCTACGCCCCGACCGTCGTCTCCGGCCTGAACCAGGACGACGAGATCATCCAGAACGAGGTCTTCGGCCCGGTCATCACCGTGCAGAAGTTCACCGACGAGGACCAGGCCGTCGCGTACGCCAACGGCGTCGAGTTCGCGCTGGCCTCCTCGGTGTGGACCAAGGACCACGCCCGCGCCATGCGGATGTCGCGCCGCCTCGACTTCGGCTGCGTCTGGATCAACACCCACATCCCGCTGGTCGCCGAGATGCCGCACGGTGGCTTCAAGAAGTCCGGCTACGGCAAGGACCTGTCGGCGTACGGCTTCGAGGACTACACCCGCGTGAAGCACGTCATGACCGCGATCTGAGCGGGTCGTGACCGTCGGCGCTGTATGACCGCGATCTGAGCGGGTCGTGACCGTCGGCGCTGTATGACCGCGATCTGAGTGCGCTGATAAGTCGGCTGAACCGACCATGGGCCCGGGTCTTCTCGACCCGGGCCCTGTGTCTTTGCATCCTGTCGGCGGTTGGCGCGACCGGCTGACACGATGGAACTGCCCTTCGGGGACGGGCCGCCCTAGCCTTACCGGCATGAGCATTCCCACCGCTGACCCAGCCGCCGGCCAGGCCGTCAAGGCGGCCGACCGCGCGCACGTCTTCCACTCGTGGTCCGCCCAGGCACTGATCGACCCCCTCGCGGTGGCCGGCGCCGAGGGCTCGTACTTCTGGGACTACGACGGCAACCGCTACCTCGACTTCTCCTCGCAGCTGGTCAACACCAACATCGGTCACCAGCACCCGAAGGTGGTCGCGGCGATCCAGGAGCAGGCGGCGAAGCTCTGCACCATCGCCCCCGGCTTCGCGGTCGAGTCGCGCAGCGAGGCCGCCCGGCTGATCGCCGAGCGCACCCCCGGTGACCTGGACAAGATCTTCTTCACCAACGGCGGCGCCGAGGCCAACGAGAACGCCATCCGGCTGGCCCGGCTGCACACCGGCCGGCAGAAGGTGCTGTCCACCTACCGCTCGTACCACGGCGCCACCGCCAACGCGATCGCCCTCACCGGCGACCCGCGGCGCTGGCCCAACGAGGGCGGCGTCTCCGGTGTGGTGCACTTCTGGGGGCCGTACGCCTACCGCTCCAACTTCCACGCCGAGAACGAGGCACAGGAGTGCGAGCGCGCGCTGGAGCACCTGGAGCAGGTGATCGCGTTCGAGGGGCCCGGCACCGTGGCGGCGGTCATCCTGGAGACCGTGGTCGGCACCGCGGGCATCCTGGTCCCGCCGGCGGGCTACCTGGCCGGGGTGCGGGAGATCTGCGACCGCTACGGGATCGTGTTCATCCTGGACGAGGTGATGGCCGGCTTCGGCCGCACCGGTGAGTGGTTCGCCGCCGACCACTGGGGCGTCACCCCGGACCTGCTCACCTTCGCCAAGGGCGTCAACTCGGGCTACGTGCCGCTGGGCGGCGTGGCGATCAGCGCCGAGATCGCGGCCACCTTCGCCGAGCGGGCCTTCCCCGGCGGGCTCACCTACTCCGGCCACCCGCTGGCCTGCGCCTCGGCGGTGGCGACCATCAACACGATGGCGGAGGAGGGCATCGTCGAGAACGCCAGGCACATCGGCGAGAACGTGCTCGGCCCCGGCCTGCGCGAGCTGGCGGAGCGGCACCCGTCGATCGGCGAGGTCCGCGGCCTGGGCGTGTTCTGGGCGCTCGACCTGGTGAAGGACCGGGAGACCCGCGAGCCGCTGGTGCCCTACAACGCGGCCGGCGCCGGCAACGCGCCGATGGCCGAGCTGGCCGCCGCCTGCAAGCAGCGCGGGCTCTGGCCGTTCGTCAACATGAACCGCTTCCACGTCGTCCCGCCGTGCACCGTCACCGAGGAGGAGGCCAAGACCGGCCTCGCGGTGCTGGACGAGGTGCTGTCGCTCACCGACGCGCACACTGTCTGACGTACCTACCAGGACGGCCCCGAGCACCCGTGTGCCCGGGGCCGTCCCACGCTCCGGAAGGCCGCTCATGCCCAGCAGCACCACCCCGACCCGTCGCTCCGTCGCCGACCGCCCGCAGGGGCCCGCACGCATCCGCCGACGTTCCGTGCTCGGCGGGGCCGCGCTGCTCGGCGCCGGCACCCTGACCGGCTGCGGCATCCCGTCCGCGTACGTGGCCGAGGACCGTCGCTCGGCACCGGACCGCTCGGAGAGCGACAAGCGGCTCGCCTTCTCCAACTGGACCCAGTACATCGACACCGACGACGCGGGCGGGCGCCCGACCCTGGACGCCTTCGTCGAGAAGACCGGGATCGAGGTCACCTACACCGAGGACATCAACGACAACGACGAGTTCTTCGGCAAGATCAGCCCGGTGCTCACCCAGGGCGCCGCCCCCGGCCGGGACCTGATGGTGATCAGCGACTGGATGGCCGGGCGGTACGTCTCGCTGGGCTGGGTGCAGGCGATGGACCGGGCCAACCTGCCCAACGTCACGGCCAACCTGGACCCGCAGCTCGCCGACCCGGCCTTCGACCCCGGGCGCAGGCGCAGCGTGCCCTGGCAGTCCGGGATCACCGGCATCGCCTACAACCGCAAGGCGCTCGGCCGGGAGATCAGGTCCACCGCCGACCTGTGGGCGCCCGACCTCAAGGGCCGGGTCACGCTGTTCGCCGGGCTGGACGAGGCACTCGGGCTGCTGATGCTCTCCCAGGGCGCGGACATCGCGAGGTTCGGCGACGACGACGCGCGCAAGGCGATGGACCTGGTGCAGAAGGTGGTCGACAGCGGCCACGTCCGGCGCTTCACCGGCAACGACTACACCAGCGACCTCGCCTCCGGTGCGGCGCTCGCCTGCCAGGCCTACTCCGGCGACGCCGTCCAGCTGACCGCCGAGAACCCGGACATCGAGTTCGTGGTGCCGGAGGAGGGCGGCGAGCTGTGGGCGGAGAGCCTGATGATCCCCAACCGGGCCGCCCACAAGCGCAACGCCGAGCTGCTGATCGACTACTACTACCAGCCCGAGGTGGCGGCCGAACTCGCCGCGTTCGTCCAGTACATCTGCCCGGTGCCGGCCGCCCGCGAGGTGCTGGCGGCCAGCGGCGACAAGGAGAAGGCCGAACTCGCCGAGAACCCGCTGGTGTTCCCGACCGAGGAGATGCGGGCCCGGCTGCACACCATGCGCGACGTCACCTCGGCCGAGCGGCCCGAGCTGCACAAGGTCTGGGGACGCATCACCGGGGTGTGACGCGCGGGGCCCGGCGCCGCCCCGGGGCGCGCGCCCCGCTCAGCGCCGGACGGCGTCCAGCGCGAGCAGCGCCACGTGCAGGGAGAGGCAGGACTCCACCTGGTCGAGGTCGACGCCGAGGATCCGCTCGACCTTGTGCAGCCGGTCGTAGAAGGACGGCCGGGACAGGTGCGCCGCGTCCGCCGCGGCCGACTTGTTGCGGCCCTGCTCCAGGTAGATCCGCAGCATCTGCACCAACTGGCCGTTGTGCTCGGCGTCGTGGGCCAGCAGCGGGCCCAGCTCCCGCTCCACGTACGTCTGCAGCCGGGCGTCGTCGCGCAGCAGGTGGAGCAGGCCGCGCAGCCGGACGTCCGGCAGCCGGTAGTAGGAGGAGCTGCGGCCGCCGGGCGCGTCGTGCAGGGCGGCGTCGGCGACCTGGGTGGCCTCCAGCAGGGTGCGCCGGGCGTCGCGCACCGAGCCGACCGAGGAGCCGACGGCGACCACCGGGCCCGCCGGGTCGCCGCCCTCCCGTCCCGCCTCGGCGGACATCCGGCGCAGCGCGGCCGACAGGGCGTCCAGCGCGGCGTGCTCGTCCTGCTGGGTGCCGAGCGCGACCAGCAGGCCGACGGCCTCGTCGTCCAGCGCGCCGACCAGGGCGGTCAGCCGGCAGGCCCGGACCGCGCCGGCGGCCAGCTCGGTGAAGTCGCGCAGCCGGGCCTGGGCCTCCAGCGCGGCCGGGATCGGTCCGCGCCGCTGCCGCAGCACCACGCCGACCAGCCGGCGGCCCTCCAGCGGCACGCCGAGGGCCTGGGCGCGCAGCGCCGCCTCGGAGACGGTCAGAGCGTGGGTGAGGATGCCGGACAGCAGGGTGCGGTGGGTCTGCCGCTCCAGGCTCTCCCGGTCGCGGACCACCAGCCGGTTGAGGGCAAGCGCGGAGGCGCCGCGCTCCAGCAGCATGGCGTGGGGGTGGGCCTCGCCCTCGGGCAGCGGGCCGGGCTCCTGCACCAGCACCAGCCGGCCCCAGTCCTGGCCGCGGGCGCCGACGGCGGTGACCAGCCAGCCGCTGCGCGGGTCGTGGCCGGTGCGCCCGGCCGGGCGGACCCCGCGCGAGCGGCGCTCCCAGTCCTCCAGCACCTCGGCCTCCGGGCGCCCGGCGGTGTCGTGGGCGAGCACCTGGTGGGCCAGGTTCTCCAGGACGACCGGGGCGCCGGCCATCCGGGCCACCTGGCGGATCACCTCGGGCGCTTCGGCGCCCTCCACCACGAGCTCGTTGAAGACCTGGTGGACGGACTCGGAGATCCTCAGCTGCTCCAGCTGGGCGTTGACCACCAGGGCGTGCACGGCCTCGGTGACGGCGACGAAGCGCAGCTCGCGGCGGAGCGTGATCAGTGGCAGGCCGCGCTGTTCGGCGGCGTTGACCAGGGCGCGGGGGAGCGAGTCGAAGTAGCGCCGCCCGAACTCGACGACCAGGCCGGCCACCCCGACCTCGTCCAGCTCGCGCACGTAGCGGGCCAGGCCCTCGCGGTCCTCGGGCAGGGCGATGCCGGTGGTCAGCACCAGCTCGCCGCCGCGGAGCATCCCGGCGACGTCGGGCAGCTCGCTGACGTGGACCCAGCGGACCGGCCGCTCCAGGTGGTCGGCGCCGGCCACCACCTGGGGCAGGCCGCGCCGCATCACGTCCAGGTCGAGGACTCGGGCGACGGTGGGGAGCATCGCGGGCCTCCGGGGCCGGTGGGGGCCGGAGCGGGGGCTCCGGGTGATCAGAGTGTCAGGTAAATCATCCATCCCCCCGACGAGGTGTTGCCCTGGCCGCACCCTTGCACCCTGTAAGGCCCTTCGTGCCGAGGTTGTCGAAGTGACCCTTGTCACCCCAACCCCGCAGCAGGCAAGGTCAGCGGGACCGCAGACCCCCACCGCGGACGCGTGACCCCGCAGCGGTCGAACCACGGCACTTGGAGGAACCAGATGGACCTGACCGACTTCGGCCCGGGCGCGCAGTACATCGCGGGCCGCCCGACCCGGGGGAGCGGAGACCCCTTCCAGGTCGTCAACCCCGCCGACGGCAGCGTGGTCGAGCAGGTCGCGCTGGCCACCGCCGAGGACGTGGACACCGCCGTCGCCGCCGCCAGGGCCGCCCTGCCCGGCTGGTCCTCGGCCACCCCGGGCGCGCGCTCCGAGGCGCTCACCCGGCTGGCGGCCGTCCTGGCCGGGGCGGCCGACGACCTGGCCCGGGTGGAGACGGCGCAGACCGGCAAGCCGGTCAAGCTGGCCACCGAGTTCGACGTGCCCGGCACCGTCGACAACGCCGCCTTCTTCGCAGGCGCCGCCCGCAACCTGGAGGGCAAGGCGGCCGGCGAGTACTCCGGCGACCACACCTCCTACGTGCGGCGCGAGGCGGTCGGCGTGGTCGGCTCGATCTCGCCGTGGAACTACCCGCTGCAGATGGCCGCCTGGAAGATCCTCCCGGCGATCGCCGCGGGCAACACCATCGTGCTCAAGCCGGCCGAGCTGACCCCGCTGACCTCGCTGATGTTCGCCCGGGCCTGCACCGAGGCGGGCATCCCGGACGGCGTGGTCAACGTGGTCACCGGCGCCGGGCGCACCGCGGGCGAGCACCTGGTCGGGCACCCGGACGTCGCGATGGTCTCCTTCACCGGCTCCACCGGCGTCGGCAGGAGGGTCGCCGAGATCGCCACCGCGAGCGTCAAGCGCACCCACCTGGAGCTCGGCGGCAAGGCCCCGTTCGTGGTCTTCGACGACGCGGACCTGGACGCCGCGGTGCACGGAGCGGTCGCGGCCTCGCTGATCAACGCCGGCCAGGACTGCACGGCGGCCACCCGCGCCTACGTCCAGCGCCCGCTGTACGACGCCTTCACGGCAGGGGTGGCCGAGCTGTTCGCGGCGATCCGGATCGGCGACCCGCTGAACCCGCGCACCGACCTCGGCCCGCTGGTCTCGTACGCCCACCGGGACCGGGTGGCGGGCTTCGTGGAGCGCGCCCGCTCGTACGCCACCGTGGTCACCGGCGGCCGGGTCCCGGAGCGGGGCCACGACGGCCACGACCTCACCCGGGGCGCGTACTACCCGCCCACCCTGATCACCGGCGCGGCCCAGGACAGCGAGGTCGTGCAGGGCGAGGTCTTCGGCCCGGTGCTGGTCGTGCTGCCCTTCGACGGCGACGACGAGGGCCTGCGGCTGGCCAACGACACCCCGTACGGGCTGGCCGCCTCCGCCTGGACGAGCAACGTGCACCGCTCGCTGCGCGCCACCCGGGAGATCGCGGCCGGCTGCGTCTGGGTCAACGACCACATCCCGATCATCAGCGAGATGCCGCACGGCGGCTACAAGGCGTCCGGCTACGGCAAGGACATGTCCCAGTACTCGCTGGACGAGTACACCCAGGTGAAGCACGTCATGTTCGACACCACCGCGGTGGCCCGCAAGGACTGGCACCGCACCGTCTTCGGAGACAGATAACCCCCGGCCCAAGCGGGTGCCCCCACACCCCATCTCCCCCCAGGAGGCCCGTTCCATGGCGTTCAACGAGCTCACCGACGGTCTGCCCGAACCGGTCCGCAGGGCCTGGGAACGCAGTCTGACCAGCGGCCGGGCCGCGCTCGGCCGTCGCACCCTGCTGCGCGCCGCCGCGCTGACCGCCGGGGCGGGCACCCTGGCGGCCTGCGGCATCCCGGCGGCTCCCCGGGCGACCGGTGACTCGACCGCGAACGCCGCCGAGGACCTCTCGGGGACGCAGAAGGAGGTCGCCTTCTCCAACTGGCCGCTGTACGTGGACACGGACGAGAAGGACAAGGAGAAGCACGGCACCCTGGACGCCTTCACCGAGGCCACCGGGATCAAGGTCAAGTACAACGAGGACGTCAACGACAACGTCGAGTTCTTCGGCAAGGTCAAGCCGCAGCTCGCCTCGGGCCAGGACACCGGCCGCGACCTGATGGTGCTCACCGACTGGATGGCGGCCCGGCTGATCCGGCTCGGCTGGGCGCAGAAGCTCAACCCGGCGAACGTCACCACCGCGATCACCAACATCGAGGCGCGCTTCCGCGCCCCCGACTGGGACCCGGGGCGGCTCTACTCCTACCCGTGGGCCGGCATCCAGACCGTCGTCGCGTACAACCGGAAGGCGACCAGGGGCAAGGAGGTCACCAGCGTCTCCCAGCTGCTGGACGACCCCGACCTCAAGGGCCGGGTGACCTTCCTGTCCGAGATGCGCGACAGCATCGGGATGGTCCTGCTGGACCAGGGCAAGGACACCGCGAGGTTCACCGCCGACGACTACGACGGCGCGGTCGCCCGGCTGCAGAAGGCCGTCGACAGCAAGCAGATCCGCCGCTTCACCGGCAACGACTACGGCCAGGAGCTCTCCGCCGGCGACATCGCGGCCTGCATCGCCTGGGGCGGCGACCTGATCCAACTGCAGGCCGACAATCCGGACATCGGGTTCGTCATCCCGGAGAAGGGCTACATCGCCTCGACCGACAACATGCTGGTTCCGGCCAAGGCCCGGCACAAGGCGAACGCGGAGAAGCTGATCGACTTCTACTATCAGCCGAAGATCGCGGCGCAGCTGGTCGCGGGCATCGGCTTCGTCTCCGCCGTCACCGGGATGAAGGACGAGCTCGCCGGCATCGCCCCGGACACCGCGGCCAACCCGCTGGTCGTACCCACCCCCGAGATGGCGGTCAAGGCGCACGTGTTCCGCACGCTCTCCGAGAGCGAGGAGAGCGACTTCGAGCAGAAGTTCTCGAAGCTCATCGGCGCCTGACCCCACCTCCCGGCAGAGAATCCCAGGAAGACACCACCCCATGACAGACCAGCAGCGCGACGCGGCCGTCGGCGGCGACGTCCGGCTCACCGGAATCGGCAAGACCTACGGCTCCTTCACCGCCGTCCACCCGCTCGACCTGACCGTCCCCCAGGGCTCCTTCTTCGCCCTGCTCGGCGCCTCCGGCTGCGGCAAGACCACCACCCTGCGCATGATCGCCGGCCTGGAGGAGCCCACCAGCGGCACCGTCCTGATCGGCGGCCAGGACGTCACCGCCCTGCCCCCGTACAAGCGGCCGGTGAACACCGTCTTCCAGAGCTACGCGCTCTTCCCGCACCTGGACATCTTCGAGAACGTCGCCTTCGGCCTGCGCCGGCGCGGCCGGAAGGACGTCAGGAAGCAGGTCGACGAGATGCTGGAACTGGTCGAGCTCGGCCAGTACGCCCGGCGCAAGCCGCACCAGCTCTCCGGCGGCCAGCAGCAGCGCGTCGCCGTCGCCCGCGCGCTGATCAACCACCCGCAGGTGCTGCTCCTGGACGAGCCGCTCGGCGCGCTCGACCTCAAGCTCCGCCGCCAGATGCAGCTGGAACTCAAGCGGATCCAGACCGAGGTCGGCATCACCTTCGTGCACGTCACCCACGACCAGGAGGAGGCCATGACCATGGCCGACACCATCGCGGTGATGAACGGCGGCCGGGTCGAGCAGCTGGGCGCCCCCGCCGAGCTGTACGAGAACCCCGCCACCACCTTCGTGGCCAACTTCCTCGGCCAGTCCAACCTGCTGCCCGCCGAGGTCACCGGCACCGAGGGCGGTGACCTGCTGCTCAGTGCGGCCGGCGTCCGCCTCGCCGTGCCGAAGGCGCGCTGCACCACCGACGCCAAGCGCGTCCACCTGGGCGTGCGCCCGGAGAAGATCACCATCACCCACGCCTCCGAGCAGGTCGCCGACGGCCGCAACCGGCTGACCGGCACGGTGCTCGACTCCAGCTTCATCGGCGTCTCCACCCAGTACGTGGTGCGCACCGACGGCGGCCAGGAGGTCACCGTCTTCGAGCAGAACATGGAGCGCGACGCCCGCATCGTCCCCGGCGCCGCCGTCCAGCTGCACTGGAACCCGGCGCACTCCTTCGCCCTGGACGCCGCACAGGCGATCGACGCGGGCACCGGGGAGGAGGCCGCATGACCGCCACCACCCCGGCCGCGCCGTCCCGGGCGATACCCCCCGACGGCGGCTCCCCGCAACCGGCGGAGCGCGGGCCGAAGCGCAAGCTCACCCCGTACTGGCTGCTGCTGCCCGGCATCGCCTGGCTGGTGATCTTCTTCGCCGTCCCGATGCTCTACCAGGGGTCGACCTCGCTGCAGACCGGCTCCCTCGAAGAGGGCTTCAAGGTCACCTGGCACTTCTCGACCTACTGGGACGCCCTGGTCGAGTACAAGTGGCACTTCCTGCGCTCGTTCTCCTACGCCGCCGTCGCCACCGTGCTCTGCCTGGCCGTCGGCTACCCGCTCGCGTACACGATCGCCTTCAAGGCGAGCAAGCGCTGGCGCAACGTCATCCTGATCCTGGTCATCGCGCCGTTCTTCACCAGCTTCCTGATCCGCACGCTGGCCTGGAAGACCATCCTGTCCGACGGCGGCCCGGTGGTCGGCGCGCTGAACGCGCTGCACGTCCTGGACGTCACCAACCTGCTCGGCCTCACCGACGGCGACCGGGTGCTGGCCACGCCGCTCGCGGTGGTCTGCGGCCTGACGTACAACTTCCTGCCGTTCATGATCCTGCCGCTGTACACCTCGCTGGAGCGGATCGACCCGCGCCTGCACGAGGCGGCCGGCGACCTCTACGCCCGGCCGTTCACCACCTTCCGCAAGGTCACCTTCCCGATCTCGCTGCCGGGCGTGGTCGCGGGCACCCTGCTGACCTTCATCCCGGCCTCCGGCGACTACATCAACGCCCAGCTGCTGGGCTCGCCGAGCGAGCAGATGGTCGGCAACGGCATCCAGAAGCAGTTCCTGAACGTGCTCGACTACCCCACGGCCGCCGCGCTGAGCTTCATCCTGATGGCCCTGATCCTGGGCATGGTGACGGTCTACATGCGCAAGGCCGGGACGGAGGATCTGGTCTGATGTCCCGGATATTCACATGGATCCGCGCCCGCCTGGTGGTGCTGGCCGGCCTGCTGGCCCTCGCCTACCTGGTGCTGCCCAACCTGGTCGTGCTCGCCTTCTCGTTCAACAAGCCGGTGGGCAAGTTCAACTACGAGTGGAACGAGTTCTCCACCGACGCCTGGACCAACCCCTGCGGCGTGGCCGACATGTGCCAGTCGCTCTCGCTCAGCCTGCAGATCGCGGTGCTCGCCACCATCGGCGCCACCGTGCTCGGCACCATGGTCGCCTTCGCACTGGCCCGCTACCGCTTCCGCGGCCGCTCGGCCACCACCGCGATGATCTTCCTGCCGATGGCCATGCCCGAGGTGGTCATGGCCGCCTCGCTCGGGACGCTCTTCCTCAACATGCGCATCCCGTTCGGCTTCACCACCATCCTCATCGCGCACATCATGTTCTGCCTCAGCTTCGTGGTGACGGCGGTCAAGGCGCGCGTGATGAGCATGGACCCGAGGCTCGAACAGGCCGCCCAGGACCTCTACGCGACCCCCACCCAGACCTTCCTGAGGGTCACCCTGCCGCTGGCGGCGCCCGGCATCGCGGCGGGCGCGCTGCTCAGCTTCGCGCTCTCCTTCGACGACTTCATCATCACCCAGTTCAACTCGGGGCCGACCACGGTCACCTTCCCGATGTTCGTCTGGGGCGCCTCGCAGCGCGGCATCCCGGTGCAGGTGAACGTCATCGGCACCGCGATGTTCCTCGCCGCCGTGGTGCTGACCGTCGTCGGCCAGTGGCTGGGCAACCGCCGGAAGGCCACCGCCTGACGTACGGTCGACAGCGGTGGCACGTCATACGTCATCTATTCGTAGAAAGTGGCTGATAATGCATGGATTCCGCCCGCGCACTCAGTGACGCCAGGCCCACCCCCTTCTGGCTGGAGGATCCCGGCCGGCCGGCGGCGCTGCCCGCCCTGGTCGGCGACACCACCTGCGACCTGCTGGTCGTCGGCGGCGGCTACTCCGGCCTGTGGACCGCCCTCATCGCCAAGGAACGCGACCCCTCGCTGGACGTCGTGCTGGTCGAGGGCAACGAGGTCGGGTGGGCCGCGTCCGGGCGCAACGGCGGATTCTGCGCGGCCAGCCTCACCCACGGCTTCGGCAACGGCCTGGACCGCTGGCCGTCCGAACTGGCCCAGCTGGAACGCCTCGGTGCCGCCAACCTCGACGGCATCGAGGCCACCCTCAAGCGCTACGGCATCGACGCCGAGTGGGAGCGCACCGGCGAGATCGACGTCGCCACCCAGCCCCACCAGGTCGAGGAGCTCCACGAGATCGCCGAGGCGGTCGCCCGGTACGGCTTCGACATCACCGTCCTGGACGCCGACCAGCTGCGCGCCGAGGTGAACTCGCCGACCTTCCTCGGCGGCCTCTGGGACAAGGAGGGCGTGGCGATGGTCCACCCCGCCAAACTCGCCTGGGGCCTCAAGGACGCCTGCCTGGGCCAGGGCGTGCGGATCTTCGAGCACACCCGGGCCACCGACCTGCGGGAGCACGGCAGCGGCATGGCCGTCCGCACCCCGTACGGCCGGGTCTTCGCCCGCAAGGTCGCCCTCGGCACCAACGTCTTCCCGTCGCTGCTCAAGCGGGTCCGCCCGTACATCGTCCCGGTGTACGACTACGCCCTGATGACCGAGCCGCTCGACGACGAGCAGCTCGCCTCGATCGGCTGGCGCGGGCGGCAGGGCCTCGGCGACAGCGCCAACAAGTTCCACTACTTCCGGCTCTCCGCCGACAACCGGATCCTCTGGGGCGGCTACGACGCGGTCTACCACTTCGGCGGCCACGTCCGGCACGAGTACGACCAGCGGCCGGAGACCTTCCGCACCCTGGCCAACCACTTCTTCCGCTGCTTCCCGCAGCTGGAGGGCTTGCGCTTCACCAACGCCTGGGGCGGCGCCATCGACACCTGCAGCCGGTTCTCGGCGTTCTTCGACACCGGGTACCGCGGCAAGGTCGCCTACGCGGTCGGCTACACCGGGCTCGGCGTCGGCGCGACCCGCTTCGGCGCCGAGGTGATGCTCGACCTGCTCGCCGGCGAGCGCACCGAGCGCACCTCCCTGGACATGGTGCGCAGCAAGCCGCTGCCGTTCCCGCCCGAGCCGGTGCGCTGGGCCGGGATCGAACTCACCACCCGGTCGCTGGAGCGGGCGGACCGCACCGGCGGCCACCGCAACCTCTGGCTGCGCACCCTCGACCGGTTGGGGCTCGGCTTCGACAGCTGAACCACGCCGCCGCCAACCGGGCACCCCATAGTCGTGTAATCGGGACCCGCCGTCCGCCTCTCCTTGGTGACGGCGGGTCCCGTTCCTCCCGCCGTCTCCGAACAGTACGAACGGCAAGAAGCGGGGACACGACATGGAGACCACCGGACTGCACTGGCTCGCCCAGGCGGCACCGGACCCGGAGTCCTTCCGGGAGCAGTGGGAGCGCACCGGGCTGGGCCTGGTGCTGCTGCCGGCCGGCCGACGCTGGGACGTCCTCTCCGTCCCCGGGCGGCTCGGGCACCCGGCCCTGGAGATCACGGACCCGCGCACCCGCGGCCCGGTCCTCACCGACTTCGGGGGCGAGCAGGTCAGCTTCCTGGTGCCCGTCGGCACGGCGGCCCGCTGGATCGGCACCGGTGTGCGCGGTGCGGGGGAGGGCGCCTGGATCGTCGTGCCGCACCCCGGGCGCAGCAGCCGGGGCGTGCGCTGGCTGGTCCCGCCCGACGGCTCCGGGCGGCTCAACGACCCGATGCTGCTGGAGCTCGCCCTGCACGAGGCGGCGGCGAGGCTCAGCGGCTGGTGAGCCCTCCGGGGCCCGGCTGTGGTGGCGCACCTGGGGGAGTTCCGGCGCTTTGGGATGCGCGGGGGCGCCCGGCGGTGGTGGCGCGCCGTGCGGTCGGTCGCGTCAGACTGGAGGCGTGACCACCGTCCCGCACGCCGTCGACGCGTCCCTCCGCCCGGGCCCCGCCCAGCTGCGCCTGGCCGCCGCGGCCGCACCGGTCTGCGACCGGTACGGCCTCGCGCTGGCCGGCGGGCACGCGCTGCGCGCCCACGGCGTCGCGGCCTGCCCGCAGGACGGGCTGACCCTGGCCACCGGCGGCGCCGACCTGCCGGAGGTGGCCGCCGCGCTGCGCGAGGCGTACCGGGCGGCGGGCGGGGAGGCCGTCGAGCGGCCGGGCACACCGCGGCTGGAGCAGCTCACCGTCCGGCTGGCGCTCGGCGGGCGGTCGCACTCGGTGGAACTGCGCAAGGAGCCGCTGGGCCACCGCCCGGTCCGCCTCGACCTCGGTGCGCCCGGGCCGGACGAGCCTCCCGTGGTGCTGCCGGTCGTCGCCCTGGAGGACGCGGCCGCGCTGACCACCGCGCTCCTCGTGGACCGGGGCATGCCGCGCGACCTGATCGACGTCCACGCCCTCACCCGTTGCTACCGCGAGGGCGAACTGATCGCACTGGCAGGGGAGTTGGACCCGGACTTCCAGCCCACGGCACTGGCCGACCGACTGGAGACGCTCGCCGACGCGGCGGACGGGCGGTTCCGCGCCCGGGGTGTTCCGGCCGGGGAGGTCGACGGGCTGAAGCGGTGGGCGCTCGCCTGGGCCCAGGACCTGCGGCTGGACCTGCTGGAGACCCGGGAAGCGGCAGACGGCCTGCACGACCCGTACCTGGAGGAGCCGGAGGACGGGGAGGCCTGAGGCCACGGCCCGGTGGAGCCGCCCGTTCGGCCGAGCGACCGGACGACCTGTAAGGCTGAATCCACGATCCCCGTCAGCCTGTTCGTTGAGCAGGACCGAAACGGCCACCAGACTGGAAGGCGAACGCGGTAGCCCCGTGATTTCCCGGCGCCCGGCCCATGCGGGCGGCGCCAGACCGGACCGGTGGCAGGACGCCGCCCGGGACTTCGGAGGCAGACGGACCTTGAGCAAGCACATCATTCACTGGATCAGCGGCAAGCCGGTCGCCACCGCCGGTGCGGCCCCCCGTCGGGGTGAGATCTTCGACCCGGCCACCGGCCAGGTCGCCGGCCAGGTCGACTTCGCCGGGATCGCCGAGGTCGACCAGGCGGTGGCCGCCGCCGCCGCGGCCTTCACCGAGTGGCGCAACGCCTCGATCGCGAAGCGGACGACGGTGCTCTTCGCCTTCCGCGAGCTGCTGAACGCCCGCCGCGACGAGCTGGCCTCGATCATCGTGGCGGAGCACGGCAAGGTGCACTCCGACGCGCTGGGCGAGATCGCCCGCGGCCTGGAGGTCGTGGAGTACGCCTGCGGCATCCCGCAGCTGATCAAGGGCGGCTTCACCGAGCAGGCCTCGACCGGTGTCGACGTCTACTCGATCCGCCAGCCGCTCGGCCCGGTCGCGATCATCTCGCCGTTCAACTTCCCGGCCATGGTGCCGATGTGGTTCTTCCCGATCGCCATCGCGGCCGGCAACACCGTCGTGGTGAAGCCCTCGGAGAAGGACCCGTCCGCCGCCAACTTCCTCGCCGAGCTGTGGAAGGAGGCCGGCCTGCCGGACGGCGTCTTCAACGTCGTGCACGGCGACAAGGTGGCCGTCGACCGCCTGCTGGAGCACCCGGACGTCAAGTCCGTCAGCTTCGTCGGCTCCACCCCGATCGCCCGCTACGTCTACGAGACCGGCACCCGCTACGGCAAGCGCGTGCAGGCCCTGGGCGGCGCCAAGAACCACATGCTGGTCCTGCCGGACGCCGACCTCGACCTCGCCGCCGACGCCGCCGTCAACGCCGGCTTCGGCGCGGCCGGCGAGCGCTGTATGGCGGTGTCCGTGCTGGTCGCGGTCGACCCGATCGGCGACGAGCTGGTCGAGAAGATCAAGCAGCGGATCGCCACCCTGAAGGTCGGTCCCGGCTGCAACGGCGACTCCGAGATGGGCCCGCTGGTCACCGGCCAGCACCGGGACAAGGTCACCTCCTACGTGGAGTCCGGCGTCGCCGACGGCGCCGAGCTCGCCGTGGACGGCCGCAAGCACCCGGTCACCGCCGAGGACCGCAACGGCTCCCCGACGGCCGACGGCTTCTGGCTCGGCCCCACGCTGTTCGACCACGTGAAGCCCGGCATGTCCGTCTACAACGACGAGATCTTCGGCCCGGTCCTCTCGGTCGTGCGCGTCGACTCGTACGAGGAGGGCCTGGCGCTGATCAACGCCAACCCGTACGGCAACGGCACCGCCCTCTTCACCAACGACGGCGGCGCGGCCCGGCGCTTCCAGTTCGAGGTGGAGGTCGGCATGGTCGGCATCAACGTGCCGATCCCGGTGCCGGTCGCCTACTACTCCTTCGGCGGCTGGAAGGCCTCGCTGTTCGGCGACACCCACGCGTACGGCCCGGACGGCGTGCAGTTCTTCACCCGGGGCAAGGCCGTGACCCAGCGCTGGCTGGACCCGTCGCACGGCGGCATCAACCTGGGCTTCCCCACCAACAGCTGAGCCGCCCGCTCCAACAGCCGAGCCGCACAGCTCCGCCGGCCGGACCCCTCCCCCCGGGGTCCGGCCAGCGGTCTTTGCACGACGTTTGCATCCCGCCGCCGAAGCGCGTACAGTTCTTCGAGCTGCCTGGCTGGGAGCACCGGACACGCATCGGCGCGGACGGTCCCGGGGCAGCCAATCCTTTGAAACACCACTTCTCGGTTCGTGCCGGTCGTTTTCGCTTTTCGCGTCCCGACCTGGTGCTTATTCGGCGTGCGCATTTTATCGGATTGCGGTCGGATTCGCTTTTCGGAGCGGGGATCGGCTAGAGTTTGAAACGTCGGACAGGGCGTCGAGCCCCGGAAGACACCGGCGAGTTGGATGAACGAAGCCCCGGAATCGGAGCGGAAAACATCTGATAAGCTGGAAACACGAAAGAACGAAGCCCGGAGGGTCCGCTGGAAGGCGGTCCGAAGGAAGCGTCCGTTCCTTGAG
>NZ_JBICVH010000013.1:0-324617 GCF_043198905.1 Kitasatospora sp. NPDC048715
CCGACACGCCCGAACTACGGACATGGTGCGCCCGCAGCCTCCCCGACTACATGACCCCCAGCACCTTCGTCCTCCTCGACCAACTCCCCCTCACCCCCAACAACAAGATCGACCGCAAAGCCCTACCCGCACCCGACACCGAACGCCCCGAACTCGACGAGCAGTACGTCCCCCCGCACACCTCCGTGCAACAAGTCATCGCCCGAGCCTGGACCGACGTACTCGGCATCGACCGGATCGGCATCCACGACAACTTCTTCGAACTCGGCGGCGACTCGATCCTCACCATCCAGGTCATCTCCCGCGCCAAGCGCTACGGCCTGCACCTCACCCCGCCGATGCTGTTCCAGCACCCCACCGTCGAGGAACTGTCGGCGCACGCGCTGCCCGACACGGGCGTGACCTCCGCGGAGCGCACCCATGTGCCGGCGACGGCGTACCAGCAGGCACTGCTCGACGCCGCGGACGACCCGGCCCGGGGCAGCACCGTCCGGCTGATCGCCACCCCCGCCCTCGACCCCGACCTACTGCGCCGGGCGCTCACGGCGGTGATCGGACACCACGACGCCCTGCGGCTGCGCTTCGGGCCGGAAGCCGACGGCAGGCGCATGACGACAGCGGCCGAGGAGGCCGGCGAGCTTGCGTACCACGACCTGACGGACCGGACGGAGGATGACGGACGCGCGCAGATGGCGACAATCTGCCAGGCGCTACGGGCCGGCCTCGATCCGTCCGGAGGGCCGCTGCTCCACGGTGCCGTCTTCGACATCGGTGAGAACCGGGCCCGGCACCTGCTGCTCGTCGCCCATCGGCTCGCCGTGGACGAGGAGTCCTGGCCGATCCTCCTCACGGACCTGGACCTCGCGTACCAGGCGCTCGCGGCGGGCAGGGACGTCGTCCTGCCCCTGAAGAGCACGCCTTTCACGGCCTGGGCCGCACTCCTCGCGGACGGCACGAGGACCTACCGCTCCTCCCCCACGGCCCGCGTGATGGCACGGGTGGAGCGGTCGGAACCCGGATCGCTCACCGCCGGCAGCACCGACGAGCGGCGTGCCCGGCTTGCCGAACTGGCCCTGAACGCAGTGGAGTCGGCGGTAGGCGACTGGGCCGGGGGGCCGCACCGGGTCGAGCTCGCCGCGAGCGGCCGGGAACGCCCCTTCAACGGCATGGACCTCACCCGCACCGTCGGCTGCCTGCTCCGCCCGGCGGGCGACGGCGGCGACCGGCCGGCCGTGGTCCTGACCATCGCCGAACCGCCCGGCCCACCCCCCGCCGGACTGGGCGAGAACACCGAACTCCTCCTACCAGGCGGCGAGTTCGTCACAACGGTCGGCATGCGCTTCCACCCTGTGGAGGTGACCGCCGAGCTCCAGGACGGATCGCTGTCCTTCGAGCTCGCCTACGCGACCGACACGTACACCGAGGAATCGATCGAAGCACTCACCCGCAGCCTGCGGAGCCACGCGGCAGACAGGCTCAACGAGACCTCCGGCACGAGCCGGCCCTCCGTCTCGGCCAACAGCTTCCCGCACGCGGGACTCGATGAAGCGGGTCTGGCGTCAGTCCTTGAAAGGTTCTCCCGATGACCAACGTCGAAGACATCTACAAACTGACTCCGCTCCAGTCCGGGATGCTGTTCCACGTCCTGTACGACGCGTCCGGCGCGAACCCCTATGTCGCCCAGTCCGTCGACGACTTCGCCGGGCCGCTGGACCTGGCGCGGTTGCGCGAGGCGTGGCAGGCGGTCGTCGACCGGCACTCCGTGCTGCGCACCGCCTTCGTGTGGGAGGGCCTGGACGAGCCGCTGCAGGTGGTCCAGCGGCGGGTCGAGCTGCCCTTCGAGGTGCTCGACTGGCGGTCGTTCCCGGCCGATGAGCAGGAGCGCCGCCTCGACGTCCTGCGGAGCGAGGAGTGGGTGCGCGGCTTCGACCTGGGCTCCGCACCGCTGCTGCGCCTGACGGTGGTCCGCCTCGCCGACGAGCGGACGACGGCCCTGTGGACCTTCCACCATCTCCTGCTCGACGGGTGGAGCACGCAGATGGTGCAGAAGGAGGTGTTCACCCTCTACCGCGCCGCCGTCGACGGAACAGCGGCCCGGCTCTCCGACCCCGTCCCCTACGCGCGCTACCTGGGCTGGCTGGGTGAGCAGTCCCGGGATCGTGCCGAGCGGTTCTGGCGGCGCCACCTGGACGGATTCGCCGAGCCCACGGCGCTGGGCATCGGCGGCGCCACCGGCGACAGCGGCTTCGGAGACGTCGACCTGAAGCTCGCCGGCGGTCCTGCGGCCCGGCTCGGCGCCTTCGCCCGGTCCAACCGGGTGACCGTCAACACGGTGGTGCAGGGCGCCTGGACGCTGCTGCTCTCCCGCTACGGCGGAGGCGATGACGTCGTCTACGGATCCACCGTCTCCGGGCGCCCCGCAGACCTTTCCGACGCGGAATCGATCGTGGGCCTGTTCATCAACACGCTGCCGGTCCGTGCCCGGGTGCGGCCCGAGCTCCCGGTGGCCGAGTGGCTTCGTGAACTCCAGGCCGAGCACGTCGAGTTGCGGCAGTACGAGTACACCTCGCTGGTGGACGCCCAGCGGTGGAGCGCCGTCCCCAAGGGCGAGCAGCTCTTCCGGTCGATCCTCGTCTTCGAGAACTACCCGAAGAGCTTCGGCGATTCGGACCTGCCCCAAGACCTCACCGTGCACCACCAGAAGGGGATGGCCCGCACGGGGTACCCCATCACCGTCGCCGTCAGCCACACCGACGAGGCGCTGCTCGCGGAGATCACCTACGACAAGGGCCTTTTCCGGCATGCGGAGGTCGAGCGTCTGGTCGGGCACTTCGTGGAGCTGCTGTCGTCGCTGGTGGCCGATCCAACGGCGCTGGTGGGCGAGTTGGAGATGCTGAGCGCGGCGGAGCTGCGGGCGCTGTCGGCGGAGTGGGGTGGTGGTGGGGCGCGGGTCGATGACGCGGCGACGCTGCACGGTCTGGTGGCGGAGCGGGCGCGGGAGTGTCCGGACGCGGTGGCCGTGGTCTTCGGCGAACAGTCCCTCACGTACGGTGAGTTGAACGCCCGGGCGAACCGTCTCGCCCACCACCTCACCGGGCGCGGGATCGCCGCCGGTGCTCTGGTGGGGGTGTGCCTGGAACGCGGACCCGACCTGGTGGTCGCCCTGCTGGGCGTGCTGAAGGCCGGCGGCGCGTACGTACCGCTGGATCCCGAATACCCGGCGGACCGGCTGGCGTTCCTGGTGCAGGACACCTCCGCCCCGGTGGTGGTCACCCGGTCCGGCCTGCTCGACCGGCTCCCGCAGGCCGGCTTCACCCCCGTATGCGTCGACTCCGACCAGGAGTCGATCGCCCGCGAGTCCGAAGCCGACCCCATTCCGTCGGCCACCCCGGACGACCTCGCGTACGTCATCTACACCTCGGGCTCGACGGGTGTGCCCAAGGGTGTGCTGGTCGAGCACCGCAGTGTGGTGAACCGGCTACGGGGCACGGACGGCGACTTCGGCTTCGGTCCCGAGGACGTGTGGACGCTGTTCCACTCCTTCGCCTTCGACTTCTCCGTCTGGGAGATCTGGGGCGCGCTCACGAACGGCGGCCGTCTGGTCGTCGTCGACCAGGAGACCTCCCGCAACACCGCCGCCTTCGCCCGCCTGCTGGTCGACCAGAAGGTGACGGTGCTCAACCAGACACCCTCGGCCTTCGCCCTGCTCCAGCAGGAGACCGATCACGCCCTGGCCGCCCGCCTGTCGCTGCGGCTGGTCGTCTTCGGCGGCGAGGCACTGCACCCCGCACGCCTCGGACCGTGGTGGGAGGCCGTCGGCGACAACGGCCCACGACTGGTGAACATGTACGGCATCACCGAAACGACGATCCACGTCACCGCCCGGGACATCACCCCGGCCGACACCGCCAACCCCGCCGTCTCCCCCATCGGCCGCCCCCTCCCCCACACCGGCGCACACGTCCTCGACCCGGCAGGACGCCCCGTCCCCACCGGCGTCGCCGGAGAACTCTGGATCTCCGGCGCAGGCGTGGCCCGCGGCTACCTGAACCGCCCCGAGCTGACGGCCGAACGCTTCCTCGAACGCGACATCGCCGGCTCCGTGCGCCGGCTCTACCGCTCCGGCGACCTCGTACGCCGCTCGGCGGACGGCGAACTCGAATACCTCGGACGCCTCGACGACCAGGTCAAGGTCCGCGGCTACCGCATCGAACTCGGCGAAATCGAGTCCGCACTCGCCCGCCACCCCGCCCTGAAGGCCGCCACCGTCCTCCTGCGCGAGGACACCCCCGGCGACCGCCGCCTCACCGCCTACACCGTCCCGGCCCCGGGCAACCCGGAACCGGGCGTCGCGGACCTGCGCGAATGGTGCGCCCGCACCCTGCCGACCCACATGGTCCCCAGCACCTTCGTCCACCTGACCGAACTGCCCCTCACCGCCAACGGCAAGATCGACCGCAAGGCCCTGCCCACCCCCGGCAACGACCGCCCACAACTCGGCACCGACTACACCGCCCCGAACACCCCCGCCGAAGAAGCCATCACCCGCATCTGGGCCGAGGTCCTCCGCGTCGACCGCGTCGGCGTCCACGACAACTTCTTCGAACTCGGCGGCGACTCCATCCTCACCATCCAGGTCATCTCCCGCGCCAAACGCTACGGCCTGCACCTCACCCCACGCATGATCTTCCAGCACCAGACCGTCGCCGAGATCGCCCGGCACGAGACGCCAGCAGCCGCGCAGGAGGGCTCGGCCGAGCCGACCGGCCCCGCTCCGACCAGGTACGGGCTCGCCCCGCTGCAGTCCGGAATGCTCTTCCACAGCCTCTACGACGCCTCGGACGTGCACCCGTACACGGTGCAGTTCCTCGACGAGTTCGCCGGGCCGCTGGACCTGGCGCGGTTGCGCGAGGCGTGGCAGGCAGTGGTCGACCGGCACTCCGTGCTGCGCACCGCCTTCGTGTGGGAGGGCCTGGACGAGCCGGTGCAGGTGGTCCAGCGGCGGGTCGAGCTGCCCTTCGAGGTGCTCGACTGGCGGTCGTTCCCGGCCGACGAGCGGGAGCGCCGCCTTGACGGGCTCGTCGAGGACGATCGGGTTCGCGGCTTCGACCTCGGGTCCGCGCCACTGCTGCGGCTGACGGTGGTCCGGCTCGGGGACGACCGTGCCCTGGTCCTGTGGACGTTCCACCACCTGGTCCTCGACGGCTGGAGCGCTCAGCTCGTGATGAAGGACGTCTTCGCCCTCTACCGCGCGTCTCTGGACGGCGCGCGCGCCGACCTCGCCGAGCCGGTTCCCTACGCACGCCACATCGACTGGCTGGGGAAGCAGTCCCAGGATCGTGCCGAGCGGTTCTGGCGCCGCCACCTGGACGGATTCGCCGAGCCCACGGCGCTGGGCATCGGCGGCGCCACCGCCGAGCGCGGTTTCGACGACGTGGCGCTGCTGCTCGACACCGAGGCCACGGACCGGCTCGGCGCCTTCGCCCGGTCCAACCGGGTGACCGTCAACACAGTGGTGCAGGGCGCCTGGACGCTGCTGCTCTCCCGCTACGGCGGAGGCGATGACGTGGTCTACGGCTCGATCATGTCCGGCCGGCACGACGGGCTGCCCGAGGCGGAGTCCATGATCGGCTTGTTCATCAACACCCTGCCGGTCCGTGCCCGGGTGCGGCCCGAGCTCCCGGTGGCCGAGTGGCTTCGTGAACTCCAGGCCGAGCACGTCGAGTTGCGGCAGTACGAGTACACCTCACTGGTGGACGCCCAGCGGTGGAGCGCCGTTCCCAAGGGCGAGCAGCTCTTCCGGTCGATCCTCGTCTTCCAGAACTTCCCCGGCCTGGGCGAGGACGAACTGCCCGACGGACTCGTCCGCACCTCCCGCCTCGACGTGGAGCGGACCGGCTACCCCATCACGGCCATCGTGTACGACAGCGAGCGGCTCAAGGTGAACATCTCCTACGACAAGGGCCTTTTCCGGCATGCGGAGGTCGAGCGTCTGGTCGGGCACTTCGTGGAGCTGCTGTCGTCGCTGGTGGCCGATCCGACCGCGCTGGTGGGCGAGTTGGAGATGCTGAGCGCGGCGGAGCTGCGGGCCCTGTCGGCGGAGTGGGGTGGTGGTGGGGCGCGCGTCGACGACGCGGCGACGCTGCACGGTCTGGTGGCGGAGCGGGCGCGGGAGTGTCCGGACGCGGTGGCCGTGGTCTTCGGCGAACAGTCCCTCACGTACGGTGAGTTGAACGCCCGGGCGAACCGTCTCGCCCACCACCTCACCGGGCGCGGGATCACCGCCGGTGCTCTGGTGGGGGTGTGCCTGGAACGCGGACCCGACCTGGTGGTCGCCCTGCTCGGTGTGCTGAAGGCCGGCGGCGCGTACGTACCGCTGGATCCCGAATACCCGGCGGACCGGCTGGCGTTCCTGGTGCAGGACACCTCCGCCCCGGTGGTCGTGACGCGGGCCGAACTGCTCGACCGCCTGCCGCAGGCCGGCTTCGTCCCCGTATGCGTCGACTCCGACCAGGAGCTGATCGCACAGGAGCCGGAAGGCGATCCTGTCTCGTCGGCGACGCCCGATGACCTCGCGTACGTCATCTACACCTCGGGCTCGACGGGTGTGCCCAAGGGTGTGCTGGTCGAGCACCGCAGTGTGGTGAACCGGCTGCGGGGCACGGACGGCGACTTCGGCTTCGGTCCCGAGGACGTGTGGACGCTGTTCCACTCCTTCGCCTTCGACTTCTCCGTGTGGGAGATCTGGGGCGCACTGACCTACGGCGGCCGCCTGGTCGTCGTCGACCAGGAGACCTCCCGCAACACCACCGCGTTCGCCCGCCTGCTGGTCGACCAGAAGGTGACGGTGCTCAACCAGACACCCTCGGCCTTCGCTCTCCTGCAGCAGGAGACCGATCACGCCCTGGCCGCTCAACTGTCCCTTCGGCTGGTCGTCTTCGGCGGCGAGGCACTGCACCCCGCACGCCTCGGACCGTGGTGGGAGGCCGTCGGCGACAACGGCCCGCGACTGGTGAACATGTACGGCATCACCGAGACGACGATCCACGTCACCGCCCGGGACATCACCCCGGCCGACACCGCCAACACGGCTGTCTCCCCCATCGGCCGCCCCCTCGCCCACACCGGCGCACACGTCCTCGACCCGGCAGGACGACCCGTCCCCACCGGCGTCGCCGGAGAACTCTGGATCTCCGGCGCAGGCGTCGCCCGCGGCTACCTGCACCGCCCCGAGCTGACAACCGAACGCTTCGTGGAACGCGAAATCGCCGGCTCCGTGCGCCGGCTCTACCGCTCCGGCGACCTCGTACGCCGATCCGGCAACGGTGAACTCGAATACCTCGGACGCCTCGACGACCAGGTCAAGGTCCGCGGCTACCGCATCGAACTCGGCGAGATCGAGTCCGCACTCGCCCGCCACCCCGACCTGAAGGCCGCCGCCGTCCTCCTGCGCGAGGACACCCCCGGCGACCGCCGTCTCACCGCCTACACCGTCCCGGTCACGGCCGGCGCGGAACCGGGCGTCGCGGACCTGCGCGAATGGTGCGCCCGCACCCTGCCGACCCACATGGTCCCCAGCGCCTTCGTCCACCTGGACGAACTGCCGCTCACCGCCAACGGCAAGATCGACCGCAAGGCCCTGCCCGCCCCCGGCAACCACCGCCCACGGCTCGGCGCCGACTACACCGCCCCGAACACCCCCGCCGAAGAAGCCATCACCCGCATCTGGGCCGAGGTCCTCCGCGTCGACCGCGTCGGCGTCCACGACAACTTCTTCGAACTCGGCGGCGACTCCATCCTCACCATCCAGGTCATCTCCCGCGCCAAACGCTACGGCCTGCACCTCACCCCACGCATGATCTTCCAGCACCAGACCGTCGCCGAGATCGCCCGGCACGCCGAGGAGGGCGCCGTGGTCTGGGCCGAACAGGGGCCCGTGCAGGGAGAGGCGGCACTGACCCCCATCCAGCACTGGTTCTTCGGCCTGGAGATGTCGAACAGGGCGCAGTTCAACCAGTCCCAGCTCCTGGAGACCGAGGGGCTCGACCTCGCGACCCTGGACGCGGCCCTGGCGCTGCTCGTGGAGCACCACGACGCGCTGCGGCTCAGGTTCGAGCACGGTTCCGACGGCTGGCGCCAGACTCACAGCCCCGACGAGCCGGCGCCGTGCACGGCGCACCACGACCTGTCCGGGCTGCCCGACGACGACATGTGGGCCCGGATGCGGGCCGCTGCCGACGAGGTGCAGCAGGGCATGGACCTCGCGTCGGGCCCGCTGCTGCGCGCGGCACTGTTCGACCTCGGCGCCGGGCGGGGCCAGCGGCTCCTGCTCGCCGTCCACCACCTTGCCGTCGACGGCGTCTCCTGGCGGATCCTGCTCCAGGACCTGGCCGACACCTACCAGTCCCTCGCGGTGGGAGAGCGCCCCGTACTGCCCCTGAAGACCACCTCGTACCAGGCGTGGTCCGCCCGGCTTCAGCACTACGCGACCACGCCCGCGGCGACCGACGAACTCGACCACTGGACCCGGCCGCACACCTCCGGGCCGATCCCGCGGGACCTGCCCGGCGACAACTCCACCGCGTCGTACGACGCGGTGACGGTCACCCTGGGCGGTGAGGAGACCGCGGCGCTGCTGCGCGACGTTCCCCGCACCTTCGACGTCCGGATCAACGACGTGCTGCTGACCGCCGTCGCGCAGGCCGTCACGGCGTGGACCGGCGGGTCGAGCACGCTCCTCGCACTGGAGGGGCACGGCCGGGAGGACCTGTTCGAGGACGTGGACCTGTCCCGCACCGTGGGCTGGTTCACCAGCATCTTCCCGGTCGAACTGCGTCTCGCAGCCGGCCGCGGCCCGGCGGAGTGCCTGGTGGACGTCGGCGCTCAGCTGGCAGCGGTGCCCCACAACGGCGTCGGGTACGGAATTCTGCGCCACCTGGGAACGGACGAGACGCGGCACAGCCTGCGCGACGCGGCCCGGCCCGAGATCAGCTTCAACTACCTCGGGCAGTTCGACGGCGACGTCCCGGGCCTCGGTCGGCCGGCCGACGCCGGGGAGCCTCACGGCGGGTCCGTGGACCCGGACGGACAACGCGCCCATGTGATCGACATCGCCGCGAGTGTCCAGGGCGACCGCATGTCGCTGAGCGTCTCGTACAGCAGGAACATCCACGAGAGGCAGACGGCCGAGAAGCTCGTCGAAGGCGTGACCGCTGCCCTGAGGTCGCTGGTGCGGGCCCAGCGGGAGCGCGCGGCCGCCGGGGACACCCGGGACACCGAGCCCCCGACGTACGATCTGAGTCCCATGCAGACCGGCATGCTCTTCCAGTCCTTGGCCCACACGGCCGAGGCGGCGGAAGTCCGGCCCTACGTCGTTCAGTTCGTGGACGAGTTCACCGGGCCGCTCGACGTCGCACGCTTCCGCAGCGGCTGGCAGCAGGTCGTGGACCGGCACGCCATCCTGCGCAGCTCCTTCGCCGTCGACGGCGAGAGCGGCGCCCGCCAGACGGTCCACGCCCGCGCCGGGATCGGCTTCGACGAGGTCGACTGGCGCGACGCCGGCACCGACGCGCAGCGCGAGCGCCTGGAGCGGCTCCTCGCCGAGGACCGGCGCCGCGGCTTCGACCTGGAGCGGCCGCCGCTGATGCGCTTCACCCTGGTGCGGACCGGTGCCGACCGGACGATCGTGGTCTGGTCGTTCCACCACCTGCTGCTCGACGGGTGGAGCGCCCAGCTGGTCCAGCGGGAGTTCTACACGCGCTACCGCGCGGCTCTGTCGGGAACCGCCCCCGCGCTGCCCGAGCCCGTGCCCTATGCGCGCTACATCGAGTGGATCGCGGAGCGCTCGCAGTCCGAGGCCGAGGCGTTCTGGCGTCGCGCCCTGGACGGCCTCACCGGACCCAGCCCGCTTGGTGTCGACCGTGAGACCGGCGAAACCGGCTTCGGCGACACGGAGTTCGCGGTCGACAGCGAACTCTCGGCCCGCGTGGGCGAGTTCGCCAAGGCCCACCGGATCACCGTCAACACGATCATCCAGGGTGTGTGGACCCTGCTCCTGTCCCGCTACAGCGGCAGCGAGGACGTCCTCTACGGCTCCACGGTCTCGGGGCGCCCGGCCGACCTGCCGGACGTCGAGTCGATGGTCGGCCTCTTCATCAACACCCTTCCCGTCCGCGCCTCCGTCCCCCGTGACGCGCGGCTCGTCGACTGGCTCCGCACCCTGCAGGACGGGCACGTCGAGCTCCGCCAGTACGAGTACAGCTCGCTCGCCGACATCCAGCGGTGGAGCGGGATACCCGGCTCCCTGTTCCGCTCGATCCTCATCTTCGAGAACTACCCGGAGCTGCTGAGCGGCGACGACCTCCCGCAGGGGCTCAGCAGGCGCCGCCTCCAGTACGTCGAGCGCACCGGCTACCCCCTGGTCCTCGGAGCCGCCTACTCGGACAGCCGTCTCTACCTCCACCTCGTCCACGACCGCAGCATGATCGACGACGCCGCCGCGAAGCGCATGGCGGGACACCTGGAGCAGTTGCTCGCCACCATCCTCGCCAGTGCCCCGGAGAGCACCCTCGGCGCCGTCGACCTGCTCACCGAGGCGGACCGGTCGCAACTCGCCCGGTGGGACGGCCCGCACCTCCCCCACGCCGACCACGTCCCGGTCCACGCACTCATCGAGACCCAGGCGCGGGAGAGGCCCGACGCGATCGCCGTGGAGTTCGGCGACGACACCCTCACCTACCGCGCGCTCAACGAGAGGGCGAACCAACTGGCCCACCACCTGCGGACCTTGGGGATCGGGCCGGAGACGATGGTCGGTCTGTGCCTGGAGCGCGGGCTCGACATGATCGTCACGGTGCTCGGCATCCTGAAGTCCGGCGGTGCCTATGTGCCGCTGGACACGCAGTACCCGGCCGAGCGCCTCGCCTTCATGATCGAGGACACGGCCCTGCCGGTGGTCGTCACCCAGCAGCACCTGGTCGGGCGGCTGCCCGGCTCGGTGGGCACCCTCTGCCTGGACCGCGGAGCCGACGCGGCGCTGCTCGACGCCGCCCCGGTGGACGATCCCGCACCGCTCGCGGGCCCGGACGACCTCGCGTACGTGATCTACACGTCCGGCTCCACCGGCCGGCCCAAGGGGGTCATGATCGAGCACCGGTCGATGAGCGACCGGGTCCAGGAGATGCGCCGCCAGTACGGGCTCACCCCGGACGACGCCTACCTGCAGTTCTCCTCGGTGACCTTCGACGGATCCGTCGGGGAGATCTTCCCGACGCTGATCGCCGGTGCCCGCCTCGTCCCCAGGGGCGACGACTGGACCCCCGTGGAGGTGCTGGAGACCATCCGGACGAAGGACATCACCGTCTGCCAGCTGCCGCCCTTCGTATGGAACGAGCTGATCTCGCACCTGGCGGAGGGAACCCGGCCCGGGCCACGCCTTCGGCTGATGAGCATGGGCGGCGAGCGGGTCCACGCGAGCTCCGTGGAACGCTGGTTCCGGCGCACCTCCGTACCGCTGTTCAACATCTACGGGCCGACGGAGACCACGGTCAACATGACCACGTGCCTGCTCACCGGGCCCGTGTCCGTCGTCCCGATCGGCGCACCGGTGGCGAACACCGACGTCCTGGTGGTCGACGGCACGGGCCGCCCGGCCCCGATCGGCGCTCCGGGCGAGCTCTGGATCGGCGGCAAGGGCGTCGCCCGCGGGTACCTCAACCGGCCCGAGCTGACCGCCGAACGCTTCGTCCGCGACCCCCGCCCCGGGGGTACTGCGGGGCGGATGTACCGGACCGGAGACCTGGTGCGCTGGATGCCCGACGGGCAGCTCGACTTCCTCGGCCGCATCGACGACCAGGTCAAACTCCGCGGCTTCCGCATCGAGTTGGGGGAGATCGAGTCGACGCTCAGCGCCCACCCCCGGCTCACCGCCGGCGTGGTGCTGCTGCGCGAGGACGAGCCGGGCGCGCGGCGCCTCGTGGCCTACTGCCTGGCCGCGGACGGCGACCGCCCCGCGGTGTCCGACCTGCGGGAGTGGTGCGCGCGCCGGCTGCCCGACTTCATGATCCCCTCGGTGTTCACCTTCCTGGACGTGCTGCCCGTCATGGCCAACGGCAAGGGGGTGGACCGGAAGCAGCTCCCCGCTCCTGAGGCGGACCGGGAAGAGGCCGGCACTCGGTACGTGGCGCCCTCGACGCCGACCGAGGCAATCCTGGCCGACATCTGGTGCGAGGTCCTGAAGGTCGACCGGGTCAGCGCGGACGCCAATTTCTTCGAACTGGGCGGCGACTCCTTCCTCGGCATGAAGGTCATCGCCAAGGCGCGGAGCCGCGGTGTGCGGATCACACCGAGGCTGCTCTTCCAGAACCCGACGATCACGGACCTGTCCGCACGCGCGACGACCACGCGGGCGACGACCACGCGGGCTGCGGCCGTCGGCACCCCCGCGCCGGACGGCGGCGCCCGGGTGTCCACCGTGACGCTGAACCGCAGCACGTCGCCGCGGACGCTGTTCGCCTTCCACGAGGGCGGCGGCAACGTCAGCGGATACGTCCACCTCGCCGAGGCGCTGGCCCCGACCGTCCGGGTGATCGGCATCGAGGCCCGCAGCGTGGCCTTCGACCTGCCGCCGGAGTCCGACGTGGCGGCGATGGCCCGTGGCTACTGGGAGACGATCCGGGCTCTGCAGCCCGAGGGGCCCTACCTGCTGGCCGGATACTCCTTCGGCGGCGCCCTGGCCATCGAGGTCACCCGGCTGATCGAGGAGTCCGGCGGCGAAGTCGCCCTGCTCGTGGCCCTCGACGCCTGCCTGCCGGTCAGCAGCGCCATGGACCTGGTCGCGCGCGACCATGCCGCCACCGCGGATCTGCTCGGCCGGCTGACCGACGCGGCGCCGGGCGACCCGGCCCGGTCCGAGGCCGTCGCCGAGCTGATGCTGGAGCTCAACCTTCCCGCGGACATGCTCGCGCTGCGCCGCGGCGAACTCCTCGCCCACCTCAGGACGATGGAGGCCCACACCCGGGCGCTCCTCCACTACCGGCCCCCGGCGGTCTCCTGCCCGGTGCTGCTCTACCAGGCGGAGAGTTCCCCCTGGTCGCTGTCCATCGCCGACAGCTGGTCACCCTTCGTGGCCGAACTCGATGCGCGGCCCACGCCGGGGGACCATCTGACCTTCCTGCGCGCGGCTCATGCGGGCGTGCTGGCCGGCGAAATCTCCAAGGCGATCGAGCAGTGCACCGCGAGCGGCGTCGAGTAGCGGCTCGTTTCACAGTTCTCTCCGTACGGACAGGAGTTCATTCATGCCGTCCCACCCGCCGTCCTCGGGCGATGTACGCGCGCTCTACGAGGAGTTCCCCTACCCGCTGCCGAATTCCGACACCGAGCCCATCTACGACGTCGCGATGGGTCTCGACCTGGTCCTTCCGTCCCTGGACGGTTGCCAGGTGCTGGACGCCGGATGCGGCACCGGGCACCGTCTGATCGGTCTCGCCCTGCAGTATCCGGACACCGAATTCCTCGGCGTCGACTTCAGCGAGCATTCACTTTCGGTGGCCCGGGGGTTGGCAAGGAATCACGACTGTGACAACGTTGACTTCCGGCATGCCGAGATCGGCGGCCGGCACTTGGGGCGCCATTTCGACCTCATCACCAGCACCGGGGTCATTCACCACCTGGCGGACCCCGCGGGTGGTGTGAATTGGCTGCAGCAGCACCTCAAAGACGATGGAATAGCCTACACTTGGTACTATCATCCGTACGGTGAGTTCGACCGCCTGCTGAATCGCCGGCTCGTCCACGTGCTGATGGAAAACTCCTCCGCGGACATCTCGAAGACGGTTCTCGCGGACCTGGGGCTCGCCCTTTCGGTCGAACAGTACGGCACGCGCACGTCCTTCGCGGAGGTCTCGGCGGCCACCCAACTCGCCGCCGACGCCGACGCCTACCTCCATCCGATCGTCAACGCGTACCGCTTCCAGGAAGCCGCGGACTTCTTCCGCGACGGCACGGACTGGACCGTCGTGCACGGAATCAACTGGGACGGCGGCTCCGGCCTCATCGACTCGGAGCACTGGGCCGAGGAAGAGTTCGGCACCCTCACGAGCAGTGACCTGTTCGCGAGTACCCGGCTGCAGGAGATCTTCGCCGGCATGAGCCCCGAGGATCGGCTCCACTGCGTCGAACTCAAGCTGCGTCCGACCGGTTTCACCCTGCTGTCCGGGAACGAGGCCGGCCTCGCCCGGTGCACGGAGCAGACCCGAGCCAACGCCCGCAACGCCAACTTGCTTCGCACTCATGTCAGTTAGGAACAAGCGACCATGATCACAGCTGGCCTCAAGCTCACGCACAGCGGCGGACTGGCCCTCCTTGAGGACGACAGGCTCGTCTTCAACATCGAGGTGCAGAAGCTGGCGAACAACGCCCGCTACAGCCCCGTCGCCGATCTCCGGCTGATTCCCGAGATCCTCGCCGAACACGGCTTCAAGGTGTCCGACGTCGACAACTGGGCCCTCGACGGCTGGGACGGCGCGGACTTCGGCCGGCTCTCCGTTCTCGACCACGGCACACCGCTCGAACTCAAGGTCGCGCCCTACCGCGAGAACGACACCATCAACAGCCTGGTCCGCCCCGGAGTCACCGGCGAACTCCCCATCGGTGGCCACATGGTGAAGTACAACAGCTACGTCCACATGTCGAGCCACTTCGCCGCGGCCTACTGTCCGAGCCCCTTCGCCGCCCGCGGGGAGGACTCCTTCGTCCTGGTGTGGGACGGGGGCTGTTTCCCGCGGCTCTACTTCGTGGACGCGTCGAGCGGCACCGTCGAGAACGGCGGCGAGGTCTTCCCGCTGATCGGCCACTCGTACGCCATGGCCGCACAGTACTTCGGGCCGTGGGCCCGCCGGGCGGGCGACCGTTCGCGGGTCGTCGACGACCTCTCCGTCGCCGGGAAGCTGATGGCGTACATCGCCCTCGGCCGGCCGAAGGACGCCGTGCAGGAGGCCCTGCGCGACGCCTTCCACCGGAACTTCGAGGCGCCGACCGGGTCCGTCGCCGAGTACCGCCGCGCCGTGATCGGCTGCGGCAGCAACGGCGAGCCCTCGCACCGCTACACCCACGCCTACCTCGGCGACGCCGCCGAGCACATCGCCGCACTCGGCGTCCCGGACGAGGACGTCCTCGCCAGCATGCACCAGTTCATGGAGGACCTCCTCGTCGAGCGGATCGTCGAGAAGATCACGCGCTGGAAGGGCGAAGGTCCCTGGAACCTCGCCTTCGCCGGCGGGTGCGCGCTCAACATCAAGTGGAACAGCGCCCTGCGCGCCCACCCGCTCTTCAACGACGTCTGGGTGCCGCCGTTCCCCGACGACTCCGGCTCCGCCATCGGCACGGCGTGCGCCGAGTACGCGCACGGCAAGGGCGTCTCGGCCGTCCAGTGGCACCAGCGCCTGGGGCCGGACCTGGTCTCGACGCCCCGCACCCCGGCCGGCTGGACGGAGCGGGCCTGCACGCCCGCGGAGGTCGCCAGGATCCTGCACGAGAGCGGCAAGCCCCTGGTGTTCCTGCGCGGCCGCGCGGAACTGGGCCCCCGCGCGCTCGGTGCGCGCAGCATCCTCGCGCCGGCCAACGACCCGGCGATGAAGGACCTGCTCAACGAGCTCAAGAACCGCGAGCACTACCGGCCGGTGGCTCCCATCTGCCTCACGGAGCACGCCCCCGAGATCTTCGACCCGGGCACCCCGGACCCGTACATGCTCTTCGACCACGACGTGCGCCCCGACTGGCTGGACCGCGTACCCGCCATCACCCACCTCGACGGCACCGCGCGCCTGCAGACCGTCAGCGACCAGGACGACCCGGTGCTCGCCGAGATCCTGCGCGCGTACCACGAGTTGAGCGGCATCCCGGTGCTGTGCAACACCAGCGCCAACCTCAACGGCCACGGCTTCTTCCCGGACGCGGCGTCCGCGATGGCATGGGGCCGCACCGAGCACGTCTGGGCCGACGGGGTGCTCTACAGCAGGGCCTGACGGGGAGCTCCCGACGGGAGTTCGACCCGCCCGCGCGGTGACCGGTCGCGAGCCCGGTCACCGCCGCCCCTCCCCCTCGCGTCAACACCTTCGACCGGAAAGGAAGATGCCGCAGTGGACCGTTCGAACGGCCCCCGAATCCACCATGTGGGCGTACAGACGGCGGATCTGGACAACTGCCTGGGCTGGTACCAGGAGTTCTTCGACGCCGAGCAGAAGTGGGAACTCAGCCGCTTCTCCGAGCTCACCCTCAGCCGGCTGCCCGGCATCCGCAGGCTGACCGAGATCGCCTTCGGGGACGTCCGGCTGCACCTCTTCGACCGAGCGGGCCACAACGGCCGGACGCCCGACGAGGAAGGATTCCTCTTCCAGCACGTGTGCGTCCAGGTGGCCACGCCGCAGGAGCTCGCCGACCGGCGCCGGCGGTGGATCGACCTCTACGAGTCGCAGCGCTACACCTTCGCCCGTCCCGAGCTGCCGACCGAGATCGTCGTCGACGACGACGGGGTGCAGAGCCTCTACCTCTTCGACGTGAACGGCCTGGAGTACGAACTCAGCTACATACCGGACGGTCACCGATGACCGGCGTGAGCGACGGCGTCCTGATCTCCGACCCGCGCAACGGCGAGTGGGACTTCGGGGACTTCGCCTACGGCCTGGAACACCTGACGATGCCGCCGGTCGGCCCGGCAGCCGTCTCGTCCCCCGGGGGTGTCCCGGGCGCCCTGCCGCCCTGCGACCTCGACCTCGTCCTGTTCCAGCTGCGCCTCCTCGCGGACGGCGGGCCCTCGGCCGCCCCGGGCACCCGTGTGGACCCCAGCGACGACCAGCTGTTCTGGTTCCGCTGGATCACTGGGCATCAGATCACCTTTCTGATCTGGCACTTGATGGGAAAGCTGCTCGAACGGAGCGCGGAGCGGCAGACGCCGGACCGCGAGTCACTGGGCCGCCTGGAGACGTACGCCTACGGCTACTGCGCCATGCTGCTCTACACCGGGTCCTGTCCGCTCGACCTCTACCAGAGCCTGATCCGACCGCGCATGCACCTCCAGCACCGCGGCTTCAGCGGGACCTGGGCGTCGGACTTCGCCCCGGTGCGCGGCCTGTTCCGGGGACGGGGCGCGGCCCGTGGACACGGTCCGGAGGCCGACCGGCTGGCCCGTGCCGTGGAGATCCACCGGACCATCCACGACGGCATCGCCGCCCGCCTCGTGCCCGAAGGCCGGTCCCTGCTGCAGCAGACCATGAAGGAGACCGTCGTCCGCCCCTCGGAGCGCACGGCGATCCTGTACGACAACTTCTTCCTGACCCTGCGCGGGCCGGTGGACGACGACGGCATCACCGGCCAGCTCCTGCGCAGGCTGCGTGCGGTGGCGTGGGACATCGCCGACCGGGGCCTCTACCCGCTGGGGCACGGGGGCGACGACCGGCCCGAGGAGCTGCGCAGCGCCGAGGTGGCGCGGTGCGAGAACCGCATCGGCCACATCCTGAGCGAGGTCGGCGAGGCCGCCGCCGCCCCCGCCAAGCCGCTCCCGTAGCCGCGCGCCGGGTGATGCCGGCGAGCCGCCCGATCCGTCGCCCAACAGAGAGGACCATGCGCATGCGCGCCACTGTCATCCACGCTTCCCGCGACGTGCGGGTCGAGGAGGTCCCGGACCCGGTGATCCGGCGGCCCACCGACGCCGTGGTGCGGGTCCTCCTCTCCTGCATCTGCGGGACCGACCTGTGGGCGTACCGGGGCCTGGCCGACTTCCGGTCGGGGCAGCGCACCGGCCACGAGTCCATCGGCATCGTCGAGGAGGTCGGCGCCGAGGTCGTGGACTGCTCCGCCGGCGACCTGGTCGTGGTGCCGTTCGTCTGGTCGGACGGCGTCTGCGACTACTGTGCCGAGGGGCTCACCACCTCGTGCGAGCGGGGCGGATTCTGGGGCACGAAGGGATCGGACGGCGGCCAGGGCGAGGCGCTCCGGGTGCCGTACGCCGACGGCACGCTCGTGCGGCTCCCCCAGGAGGCGGCGTCGGACCGGCGGTTGCTCACCGCGCTCCTGACGCTGTCCGACGTGCTGGGAACGGGTCACCACGGCGCGGTCGGCGCGGGGGTGCGACCGGGCACGACGGTGGCCGTCGTCGGCGACGGCGCGGTCGGACTCTGCGGTGTGCTCGCCGCGAAGCGTCTGGGCGCCGAACGCATCATCGCACTCGGACGGCACCCGTCCCGCACGGACATCGCCACGCGCTTCGGCGCGACCGACATCGTCGCGGAACGCGGGGAAGCGGCGGTCGAGGCCGTGCGTGAACTCACCGGGGGCCGGGGCGTGCCCGCGGTGATCGAGGCCGTGGGGACCGCGCAGTCCCTGTGGACGGCGGTGCGGATCACCAGGGACGGTGGGTCGATCGGCTGCGTCGGCGTACCTCACGGCAGCGACACCGGCCTCGACCTGAGCGACGTGTTCGAGCGGAACATCGCGCTGCGCGGCGGCGTCGCGCCGGTGCGGACGTACATCCCCCGGCTGTTGCCCGACGTCCTCGAAGGGGTTATCGACCCGTCACCGGTCTTCGACCTGACGGTCGGACTCGACGGAGTCCCCGGCGGCTACCAGGCCATGGACGAGCGAACGTCCCTGAAAGTGCTGATCAGTTGCTGAACCGCCTTCCCCATCGACCCGCACCGACCCGCGCCGGCCCGCACCGACCCGCACTGACCCGTAGCGACGAACCATCGGAGTGATCGTGAGCAAGTGGCCCGACAGTGTTGTCTCCTGCGTTGACATGAACGGTGACGAGCTGGCCGACGGCGTGCTCGGGTACGCGTTCCGCCAACTGCTCGGCAACAACGGATACGTGCACCTCGTGAACGTTCCCGAGTCCTTCGACCACGTCGCCTTCCTCAAGGAGCTCGGGCGGTTCCAGCCCACGCCCACCGGCACGGTCGTCGGGGACGTGAAGCCCGAACGCGGCATGGACGACGTCAACCACGGCCAGAACCAGGGCGCGCTGCAGCCCCACACCGAGGGGTACGAGTTCCGCGGCACTCCGCCGCGGTACCTCGCGCTGTGGTGCGTGAGGCCGGCCGAGGGACGAGGTGGCGAGACCACCCTGTTCGACGGGAACCGCGTGCTCGCGGAGTTCGACGCGAGCGAGCGGCAGCACTTCCTCGACACCGTGTACCGGTGGAGGTCCACCGAGGGCCTCGCCCGCCGAGGAGTGGTCCCCACGGCGGAGCACCCGGTCCTGGAGGAGCGCGACGGCGCACTGATCCTCCGGTACTCGACCAGCTACCTGCAGATACCCGAGGGCGACGAGCTGGCCCGCCGGCTCATCGACCGGGGAAGCGCCCTCTACGAGGAGCACCACGTCGCCGTCCGCTACCGGGAGCGGGACCTCGTCGTCTGGGACAACTGGCGGATGCTGCACTCCCGCAACGCCTTCGACGACCCGCAGCGGCACCTCAAGCGCGTACAGATCGCCGGCTGATCCCGAAGGGCGGGCACCACCATGAACGGCGCACGAGCAGTACTCGACACCCTTGTGCACGGCGGCATCGACATCTGTTTCACGAATCCCGGCACCTCCGAGATGCACCTGGTCGCGGGCATGGTGGCGACACCGGAGATCCGCAGCATCCTCTGCCTGTTCGAGGGGGTGGCGACGGGCGCCGCCGACGGGTACGGCCGGATGGCGGGACGACCCGCCTCGACGCTCCTGCACCTGGGGCCCGGTCTCGGCAACGGGCTGGCGAACCTGCACAACGCCCGCCGCGCCGGTACGCCCTTGATCAACATGGTCGGCGACCACGCGACGTACCACAAACCGTTCGACGCGCCCCTGGACTCCGACATCGAGAGCATGGCCGGGACGGTGTCGGCATGGGTGCGCAGAACCGAGCGTCCCACCGATGCCGGGCAGGACACCGCTGACGCCATCCGAGCCGCCAGGACACCGGTCGGCCCTCTCCCCGGCGGCGTCGCCACCCTCGTCCTGCCCTCCGACGTCTGCTGGTCCGAGGGGGCCCGTGCCGTGCCCGTCCTCGCCCCGCCGCCCCCGTCCTTCGACGAGGCGGCGGTGGAGCGGGCCGCCGCGATCCTGCGAGGGAAGGACGGGTGCCTCCTGCTCGTCGGGGGCGGCAACACACGACGCGCGGGCCTCGCGGCGGCGAGCCGCATCGCGGCGGCGACCGGGGCCGACGTCCTGGCCGAGAAGTCCCCGGCGCGGCACGAGCGAGGAGCCGGCATCCCGCGCTTCGACCGGCTTCCCTACCCCAGGGACCTGGCGGCGGACCGGCTCAAGGGAGTGCGGCACCTCGTCCTCGCCGGAACACGCGAGCCCGTCTCGTTCTTCGCCTACCCGGGCAGGCCGAGCACCCTCGTCCCGCCGGACTGCGAGGTGCACGACCTCGGTGCGGCTCCGGGCGCCCTCGAATACCTGGCCGACCTGCTGGCACCCGGCACCACGCCGCCCGTCAGGGACACGGACCGGCCGGGGCTGCCCAGCGGGGAGCTGACGGCGGAGAAGGCCGCGGCCGTCATCGGCGCACTCCTGCCGGAGCGGGCCATCGTCGTCGACGAGGCCATGACCTCCGACCAGTGGCTGCCGGCCGCCACCGCCGGTGCGCCCGTGCACGACTGGCTCAACATCACCGGCGGCTCGATCGGCATGGGAATGCCGGTCGCCACGGGGGCGGCCTGCGCCTGCCCGGACCGGCCGGTCGTCAATCTGGAGGCCGACGGCAGCGCGATGTACACCCTCCAGTCGCTGTGGACGCAGTCGCGTGAGGGCCTCGACGTGACCACGGTCATCTTCAACAACGCCTCCTACGCGATCCTCGACTCCGAGTTGCGGCGGGTCGGAGCGTTCCAGGGCGCCGATGCTCTGCGGAGCCGGTCGCTCATCGACATCCCGGGACTGGACTTCGTCGCGCTGGCGAACGGCATGGGCGTACCCGCCACCCGGGCCCGCACGGCTGAGGAGTTCGCCCGTCAACTGCGCGCCGCCGTCGCGGAACCGGGCCCCCATCTCATCGATGCCGTGGTTCCGCCCGTACGGGCCTCCTGAGTCCGACCACGCCGCTCCGGCCGCCGACACCCCCCGTCCGAAAAGGAAGAACGGTGCCCACCTCCATGTTCCGGCAAGTCTCCCTGCTGCCCGGTGTCTGGCCGTCCCCCGGGCTCCTCGACGCCCTCCGCCCGCTCAGCGAACGGCCGCTGCTGCAACCGGGCGAATGGCCGTCACCGGAGTCGGACCTCGGGAAGTCCTTCGCACGGACGGACGCCCTGCTGGCGGGATGGAAGGACCCGCTCGACGCCGACCACCTGCGCCGGCTTCCCGACCTGCGCTACGTGGGCCTGCGTGCCACGTCGACCGACCGCGTCGACCTGGACCACGCGCGGCGGGAGGGCATCACCGTCTCGCCCATATACGGCTACGGCGACATCGGCACGGTGGAGTTCGTGATCGAGCAGCTGCTCGTCCATACGCGCCACAGCGGGGGCGTGCCCGGGGAGTTGGCGGGACGCCGGCTGGGGCTCGTGGGCTACGGTCCGGTGGCCCGGGGCGTCGGCAAGGCCGCCACGGCTCTCGGCATGGACGTGCTCTTCCACACACCCGGGCATCGCGCCACGGAGGCCGACGAGCCCCGGTGGGCGCCGCTGGCCGAGCTGCTCGGCTCTGCGGACTGCCTGTCCTTCCACTCACCCGCCTACCGCCACGTCGTCACCCTCCAGGACCTGCGCCGGGTACCGGACGCATGCCTCGTGATCCTGACGACCCTGGGGCTGCCGATGGCCGAGACCGATCTGCGCACCTGGCAGGCAGGCCGCTCCGGACCCGTGGTCCTCGACTCGTGCGCGGCCCACGCCGTCGGCGAATCCACCAGGCGGCTCCCCGGCATCGACGTACACGACCTGTACGCCGCGCGGACCACCGCATCGGTCCAGCGCGCGGAGGCCCAGCTGCTCGACAACCTCGTCGCGGCGCTCCGCTCGTGACGACGGCCCCGGCCCCCGGCCCCAGCCCCGGCCATGGTCGCTCCTCACGCGCGGGACGGCCCCGGCCCCGATAGCCTGGAGGCGAGCCCGTGCACCCGTCCTCGTCCGAGGGGTTGATCGGTCATTCTCCGCGCACTCGCCGACCGTCTGGGGATCGTCGCACGGGCGTTCCCCGCCGTGTGCCGTCGGCTCGGGGTGGCCCGGGCCGTCCGGCTGGGTGCTGGTGAGCTGCTCTTCGACCTGCGCCACGGCACCGAGACCGGAATCGACGTGGCGGCCCGGCACGAGGGGGCGAGCCCCTGGATGTTCGCCAAGCTGGTGCGGGTGCTGCCCGCGGACGGTCGGCGGGTGCTGCTCGACCTCGGCGCGGGCAAGGGCCGGGCGCTGTTGCTCGCCGCGCGGCACGGCTTCCGGGAGGCGGTCGGGGTGGAGCTGTCCCCGGAGCTCTGCGCCGTGGCCCGGGCGAACCTGCGTGGACGCCGGGCCGGGGCCGGAAGCTGTCGGACCGAGGTGCACTGCGCGGACGCGGCCGGGTTCGAGGTGCCGGACCGGGTCGACACCGTCTTCCTCTTCGACCCGTTCCCCGAGGAGACGCTGCGGGCCGCCGTCGGACGGCTGACCGCCTCTCTCGAACGGGCCCCCAGGGAGGTCCACGTCCTGTACCAGCATCCGAGGCTCGCCCGGGTGCTGACGGAGGCGGGGTTCTCCCCGGTCTACCGGATCGGCTCCGAGGGGATGGTGCTGCGCCGCGACGGCCGGGCCGACGGGGCGGCGGCTCCGGCTCCCGGTGCCGCGTACAGGCGGGACAGGAAGTCGTAGAGCAGCAGTTCCTGCGCCCGGGCGGCGGAGCGCAGCACCCGGTTGGCGTGCAGGTGGACGTAGTTGCCCGCCAGGGCGGCGATCGGGGTGCCGATCTGCCCGGTCCGCACCCCCTCGCGCAGCTCCGCCGCGAGGGACCGGACGGCGGCGGACGTGTCGTCCGCCATGCCCGGGCATGGACCCGGGTCCGCCAACAGGCGTTCCAGGGTAGCGCGTTCGCGGCGGAAGCGGTCGCCGATCCCGCGTCGCACGGCCTGGTCCACCCGGAACTCGGCACGGAAGCGGTCGCGGGCGGCGCTCACCAGGGCGCGCTTCTCGGCCCGCGACAGGCCGAGGTCGGTCAGCAGCCGGTCGATGCCGACCAGCGCGGCCCGCCAGCGGGAGTCCGCACCGCCTTCCGCAGCGCGCTCGATGCCGCCCTCCGTACCGGCCTCCGCGCAGAGCGACTCGACGGTGCGCAGCGCGGCCTCGCTGTCCTGCCGGAACAGGAGTTCCGAGAGCCGGATGCCGAGCGGCCCGCCGTAGCGCTCGATCTCCCGCTCGTAGGTGTCGAGTTGGACGCGCCGGACGACACCGTCCGCGAGCAGCGGCTGCGCCGCGTCGTACAGGGCCGGCAGGACGTCGGCGGCCAGGCGCCGCCGATCCCCGTGCAGTCGCACCCTGAGGTGCCAGTCCGGGTCGGCGTAGCGGACGTAGAACCAGCTGTCCGCCGCGCCCTCGGCGAGGGCGCGGCGGACGAGCGGCCGGACGACCCGGCGCAGGGCTTCGTCGGCGCCGGCCGAGCCGGTGTAGAGCTTGGCGTAGAGCCACTCGGAACCGGGCGGGAAGCTCCGCACGCACGGTCGCGCGTCGGGGGCACGCGGTGGCCCGGGGTCGGCCCGGCGCGCGGGCGGGTGCACCCGCGGATACCCGGGCGGGTGCGCGCCGGTACGGACGAAGGGGACCACCACCTCGTGGGTGAACCGCCCCTCGGGGCCGCGGGCGAGCACGTCCTCGCCGCCGAGGAACAGCTCCGCCACGGCGGCCGTGGAGCGGCCGGCCAGCAGCCGGGCCGCCATGTCGAGGAAGACGGTGTTCTCCAGGTCGACGGGCAGCAGCCGGTCGCCCTCCGCCACGGCGACCCACCGCGGCAGGCCCAGCTCCCGGCGCAACTCCTGTACGGCGACGAACCGTTCGCCCGGGGACGGCATCGCGAAGCGCGCCAGCTGGCGCTCGGTCAGGTTCCAGCGCGCCCGCGCGAGCACCAGGCGCCCGGAGACGATCCGCGGCAGGTACGGCGCGGCGGCGAGCGGCCCGAGGGCGGCGTCCAGCCCGTGCGCCTGCTGTGGGGCCTGCAGCGCACACAGGAAGCGGTACAGGCCGAGGTTCGCGGGGGCGGCGAAGTGGTGCGCGGACGTCAGGCGCGGGACGACCTCGGCCCCCAGCCGGGTGGAGCGCAGCGCCAGGCGGTCGCCGTCGGGGGTGAGGGTCAGGTCGGTCAGCGGGATCTGCTGGTCGGGCGGCGCCCCGGAGCGGCCGAGGCAGGGGATCTCGTGGCCGCGCAGCAGCGGCCGCCGCAGGACGTTGCCGATCCGCTCACCGGGCAGGTGGGCGATCTCCGCGAACACCGCGTCCGGCCTGAGCGCCTCCTCGGCGCGCAGATGGGCCCGGACGCACCGGGTGAGGTCGTCGCCGTCGTGGCAGAAGCGGCCCAACAGGTACGCTCCGGAGGGTCCGCCCAGGGCGGATATGTGCACCCGGTAGCGCCCCCGCGCCACCGCCTGCGGGCTCTCGGCGAGGATGCTCGCCACGACACCGAAGGAGTCGGGCAGCGGCGGCCGGTCGCTGGAGCGCTCGTCGGCGGCTGTGAGCGCGTCGAGCCGTTCCGGGCCGAGGGCGAGTTCCCGCGCGCCGGTGCGCACCGCCTCGCCCAGCCAGCTCAGCAGCAGCCGGTGGCGCCCGTCCCAGCGCTGCTCGCCGTCCGCCGGCCGACCGGAAGCGTCCTGGCCGTCGAGGCCTGCAAGGTCGAGGCCGTCCGGGCCGAGGCCGGCAAGGTCGAGGCCGGCGAGCAGCGGTTCGGCGGCGGCCATCGGGGCGGCCCGGACGGGGAACCCGAGGCCGGACTCCGGGTCCAGCGCCTCGCACAGCGGTACCTCGCGGGCGCCGTAGCGGGTCCGGTAGGCCGCGGTGAACCGTGCGAGTTGCGGGTCCGGGCGGGTGCCGCCCAAGCGGTGGACGAGCCGGGCGCCCCGGAGCACCTCGGCGGCCACCGCACGCCCCAGCACGGCCCGCGCGGCCGGCTTCACCAGGTCGATCCGGAACAGCCCGGACGGCCCGGACGGCCCGGACGGGTCCGCCGCCACCGGTGGGCAGGTGAGCAGCGCCGCCGCGCGGGCGTAGTGGCCGGACGCCTCGCCCGGCGGCCGCCGGTCCGCCAGGGCGAGCTGCCGCCGGGCTGCGTCCAACGCGGCCGTGACGGGGCCGAGCCCGGCCCGTTCGGCGAACGGCCGGACCTGGGCGAGCAGGTCCGCCAGTGGCTCGGGCCCGCTCACGGGCGGTGCGAGCTCGGGGACGAGGATCTGGCGCTCGATCAGCTCCTCGACGGCCCGCCGGACTTCCCCGGGCTCCACGTCCGGTTCGGCGGCGAGTACGGCGGCGACGAGTTCGTCCGGGCGGGCGCCGGATCCCGCCCGGACGACGGCGGCGAGGAGCCACGGCGCGGGCTCGACCTCGACCAGCCGGTGGGTCGGGCCCGCGTCCGTCCGGAGCACCTCGACGTACCGGAGCCGCCCGGCACTCCGGTACAGGCTGGAGTTGGGCCGGTGGACCAGGTGCAGTCGCACCTCCGGCCGCCGCCGCAGGTCGGCGGTCAGCGCGCCGAGGTAGCCGAAGTCCAGGCCGGTGCGGCGCCGGTAGGAGGAGGACGGTCCGAGTTCGAGGGCGGTCGGGCCGTCCGCCGCGGGGTCGACCGAGCCGACCGAGCAGCCGGCGAAGAGTCCGAACGGGGTCGGCCTGGCGGACATCCGGGCGAGGTAGCGCAGCAGGCTGTGCTCGGCGTTCCGGCCGCGCCGGCTGTCGGGTGAGTGCTCCCAGGTGTCCAGGCCCGTCGTGAGCGAGGAGGAGGCGACGGACAGCGCCTCCCGGACGTCGGCACGGCCGTACAGCGCCCGCAGCCGTGCGCGCACCCGCAGCCGGTCGCGCCGGACGGCGGCGCCGACCAGGTCCGGGTCCCCGCCGCACCGCGCGGCGGCCAGTCCCTCGCCCAGGCCCAGCAGGGCCTCCAGGGGCAGCAGCGGGGTGCGGAGCACGAAGAACTCCGCGGCCTCCCAGGCCGGTTCGCCCTGCACGGGCCCACCCCGGACGGGCTCCTCCTGCACGGACCGGCCGGGGCCGGCCGCGTGGGATCCCACCGCCGGTCAGCTCCGGTCGCGCAGCCGGGCCCACCCGCGCCGGAGCAGGAACGGCCACAGCGGCGGGGCCGACAGCCCCTGGGCGAGCGGGCGCGGCCAGAAGAAGTTGACGTTCAGCGCCCAGGCCGAGACCACCGTCACCTGGTGGTACCAGCCCACCGGGATGTAGAGCGATTCACCGGCGTCCAGGGTGCACTGCCACCCGGTGGCGCGGCGGGCCCGCGGGAACCGTTCGTAGTCGGGGAGGTTGGGGTCGAAGCGGCAGTGCGTGATCTGCGGGACGCGGTAGACGCGCCGGGCCTGCGAGGGCGGATAGAGGACGAAATGCTTGCGTCCGACGACCTGGACGTTGCAGTTCGGCGTCACGTCGCAGTGCAGCCCGGAGGAGGTCCCGAGCACGCCGCACCAGAGGTTGGTGTCGATCGGACCGCGTCGGTACCAGCCGGGTGGCGGCGCGTCGTCGAGCAGGTCCTCGGACAGCTGCCGGAGCTTCGCGTCGAGGTAGTACGAGCAGCGGAACCCGTCGGCGCACACCGCCCGGGTGATCTCACCGGCGCCGCTGCAGGACAGGGCGATCCGTTCCAGCCCGCCGGCGGTGTCCAGCACCCAGTCGAGGTACCGGCCGAAGGAGGTCCGCCCGCCGGCCGCGAGGTTCTGGAAGACGTTCCGCGGTGGCCCGTTCGTCTCCCGGACCGTCACCTCCCGCTCCCCGGCGACGGACCGCAGGTAGTCCACGTCCCAGCGGTGCAGGGCCGGCCAGTCCCGGACGTTGTCCAGGACGACCCGGGGCTCGCCCTTGCGCAGCGGTGCGCGGAAGTCGTCGCGGCTGACGCGCGGGACGGCTCGGAGGGCCGTGCCCCGCCCTCCCGGGAGGCTCGGCGGCATCTACTCGGGCCCGCGCCGCGTGGTGCGCCCCCGCCGGGATTCGGGCGCCCCGGGTGCCGACGCCGTCTCGTCGCAGGTCCACAGGCTCCAGCCCTGGGTGGTGAGCAGCGGATCGTCGAGGTTGCCCACGGTGGACCGTTTCAGGTCGAGGGTCTTCTTGCCGTCCTTCGGCTCCGTCGTGCGCTCCATGGTTCTCCTCCTTCGAAGCGAGGAACTCTCCGCCGGGAAGGCCTCGCGTCAGCGGGGCCTCGGATCGGCGGGGCCCCGGGTCAATTGCGGGACGTCATTTCAGGAAGACCTCCCGCGCCAGCCTCATTCCGAGCAGCTCGCGGAACTGCGCGCAGCCGTGCGACTTCCGGTCGGGCCCGTCGAGCCGGACCGATAGCTCGGCCATCCGCTCGCTGTAGCCGTCCAGCGCGGCCATGTTCTCGACCTCGGTCACGATCATGACGTTCCAGTCGTCACGGCCGGTCGGCGGGGAGACCAGGATGCGGTAGTCGCGGATCAGCTTCTGCCGCTTGGCCTCCTCCATCAGGGGCTTCCACCGCGCCCCCAGGTTCGCGAGGTAGGCGTTGGTCAGGCCGGGCTTGGTCTGGGCGAACTGCACCGACCACACCGGCCCCTCGGAAAAGGCGAAGTCACCGGCGGCCATGGCGGTTTCGTTCTCGGTCATCGAATTCTCGTTCCGGACGTTCGAGCGCGGTTCACCGGGCGTCCCCGTCCCGCAGGACGGCCCGCGCGGCGTTCCGCTCGGCGCACGGTTTCGAGGGGCGGGAGAGGGGCGCAATCGCGTACGGGACGGACAGGTGTCCCGTGACCGGACCGCCTTCCGGGCGGGCCACTCCTTCATGATGCTGCGGCGGACCCGGTCCCTCAACCGCTGGGGGAACGCGACGGAACGGCGGTGGCCCCGACGGAGCCACCGCCGGAGCCACCGAGGCCGTAGCCCGTCGGCCAGAGCCCGTCGCCTAACGTGAACCGGCCGGCTCGATGAGCGCGCTGGTGACGATCGTCAGCGTGGCCGGCGCGTTGGTCGCGGGGTAGCCGTCCACCTCGCCGCTCTGGGTGCCGCGCACCGACCACACGAACGCGACCGCGCCCTTGTCGTCCACGACGCGTTGCTGCAGCGTGAACGTGGCGTCCGGGAACGCGGTGCGGATCCTGGCGATCAGCTGGCGGGTCTCGTCCGCGCCCGTGGCGCGGTACCGCCGGGGCACGCTCTGCCGTTCTTCTGTTGCCATCACAGGTCTCCTGTCGGGATTGCGGGCACCGCACCGCCGGTCGGCGATGCGACGTGCAGGGCGCGGAGCGCCGTCGCCGTGGTGAACAGTCGCCGCCAGTCCTCGGCGACGACGTCGAGGCCCGCGATCGATTCCGTCCACGACGTCTGTTCCCAGGGCTCCGTCAGCTGCGGCCGGGGCACCCGGAGGATCGGCACGACGGGCCAACTGCCGTCCGGTCGCTGGTGTTCCACCAGCCACCGGGTGCCGCGGGCGAGGGCCGCCCGGAGGGCCGGGCAGTCGTCTCCGGGCGGCGCCGTGAGCAGCTCGCCCAGCGCCTGGACGGCCAGCGCGGTGGCGAAGGCGGCGCACGCGCCGTTCGGCGCGTGCGCCCAACCCCCGTCCGGGCGTTGGGCGCGCAGCAGCCACCCGGCGGCTCCCGCCCGGGCCGCTGCCGCCCCGGGCAGGTCGGTACGGCGGCTCAGCTCTCCGATCGCCTGCACCGCACGGCACGTGGTGTAAAGTCCGCCCGCCCACCAGTAGGCCTCCCAGTTGCCCTCCGGGCGCTGCTGGTCCAGGAGCCGGCGCGCGGCCCGCAGCGCCGCGCGCCGCTCCCGCTCACCGTCCAGGCCGGCCAGCAGCAGGGCGGCCACGGCGGTCACGCACGGGTGCGAGGAGGTCCAACCGCGCAGGTCGCCGGCGTCGGAGTGGAACCGGACGAGCCAGGGCTCCGGGTCCACGATGGTGGTGAACCCGCCGTCGGGTCGCTGCGTCGACAGCAGCCAGTCCAACGCCGGTCGCCACCGCTGCGGTTCGGGCGCGCCGATCCGGGTCAGGAACAGCAGGGCGTTCGCCGTGGAGTCGACGTCCACCGGCCACTGGCCGTTGTATCCCCACCCGGCTCCCGGAGCGCGGTTGGCGACCAGCCAATCGGCCGCCTCGGCAAGGGAGTTCACCGGAATCGGGTACGCCGCGGCCGGGGCGTTCGCCGGGGCCCCGGAGTCGGCCGTGGCCGGGGCCGGGGCCGGGGCGTCCGCCGCCGTGCCGACGGTCGCCAGGTTCCAGCCGACGTAGCCGGTGACCCAGGAGGTGCTCTGCTGGCCGAGCAGCAGGAAGTCGCCCCAGCGGCCGGCCGGATCCTGTTCCCGCCGCAGGTAACGGGCCGCTGCCGCAAGGGAGTCGGCAACCGTATCGGCGGTGGGCGCGGCCACGGTGGCGCCGGGGGCGGTGTCCCGCCGTGCCGCCGGACGGCCGCCCCGGCCCGCGGCGGCGCGCGCCCGGGCCAGCCCGTCCCGGCGCATCCGGTCGAGGTCCGCGCGCAGCCCGCGGACGGACTCGGAGAAGCCGATGAGCCGCTCCACCCAGCCCGCGGGCGGCAGGTCGGTCACCGCCGCCAGCGCACGGCACAGCTGCTCGGCGGCCTCGTCGAGGGTGTGTTCGGCGAGGCCGCCGTAGTGGAAGCGGCGGGCCGCGGCGGCGACCAGCTCGGTTCGGGCGGCGCGGGTCGCCGAGGGCGTTAGGCCCAGCTCGGCGAGCAGCCGGGGGACGAGCTGCGAGGGGTGGCCGTGCAGGAAGTCCTCCTTCCAGTCGACGCATTCGCGGTAGCGGGCGAGCCCGGCGTACAGGCGGCTCTGCGACTCGGTCACCGGTCCGACCGGCCCCGGCGTCCCGGCCAGCGCGGCGAACGCCTCAGTGGTGGTGTGCGCGAGCTCCGCCCCGGCGCCGGCCGGGTCCCAGGGGCGGCGGTAACCGGCGGAGAGCGACTGCCGGAACGGGTCCCGGCCCGGCAGGTCGTCCGCCAACTGTCGGGTGGCGTAACGCCGCAGGGACGCGCACTCCCGGTCGGCCCGGGCCGGTGCGCACTGGCCCCGGCTCTGCCGGAACCGCAGGAAGCGGGCCGCGCCGCCCGCCCGCGCGGCCAGCGCCACCCGTCGGGCCGCACCCATCGGGACGGTCGCGAAGTACTCGTACAGCAGGAACGGCAAGTGGTCGAAGAGTGCCCCGGGGAGCGGCTGCGCCGGGTCCCACGGGCGGTCCTCGCGGCCGGGCAGGCCGGCCCACTGCTCGGCGAACACCCGGTCGGTGTCACGGGTCTCCATCAGCAGCAGCGTCACGGTCGCCTCCGTCCTAGGCCACGGACTCGGCGCGGTAGGCGCGGAGCAGCACGTCGGGGGCCTGGGCGCCGCCCGGCCCGGCTCCCTTCACCAGCCGGTGGCCGAGGTACCGGCCGACCGCCGGCGGCACCCAGCCCGGCACCCCGCCCGACGGCACCCCGCCCGACGGTTCCGCGCGGCCCGGCCGCCACGGCTCGGGCGGCTCGTCGAGGCCGAGCGCGAGCAGGCCGTCCAGCCACGGGCCGTGCTGGTCGAGCCAGTCCAGTTCGGCCGCGGAAACGCCGAGGTGCTCGGCCAGGCCGTACTGCGGGAGGGCCCGGCGCGAGGCCGCGATCGCCAGGCCGACCTGGCACAGGGCCTCACCCGTGGTGCGCGCCGGGCCGGCGGTCTCCAGGATCCGGAACTGCTCCGCCAGCACCGCCGGCCCGGGCGTGCGCGGCTCCCGGTGGGCGTCGAGCCAGGGCCGCCAGGACGCCGCCACCGGTGTCGCGGGTGTCCGCCGGTCGCCCCGCCAGGCAGCCGCCCCGACCACCCCGAGCGCCCCTACTCCCGCGGCCGGCCCGGCCGGGGCACCGTACGGAGCAGTGGCGGGCGGCTCGGTCGGCAGGTCGAGGCCGAGCGTCGGACCCGCGATCCGCTGCCGGGTGGTCCGGATGGCGGCGTGCCAGCTCCCCTCCGCGATCCGGTCGGCCGCGCCCTCGGCGCGGTCCAGGTGGCCGAGCGCCAGCGCGCGGACCTCCTCGACCACGCCCTCCCGGGCGAGCAGCTCGGCCACCTCGGACACCGGGGGCCGCTCGGCCGACTCCACCCGCCGCTGCCAGCCGGCCCGCAGGAACGCCACCGTGAGGGGGTAGGAGTAGTGCCCGCGCCGGTAGTCGATCCGCCAGTCCGCCAGGTCGTCGGCGAGCTGGAAGGCCACGTAGTGGGCGTCGTGCGAGGCCTCCAGTCCGGCCAGCGGCCGCTCGTCCCCGCCGAGTACGGCGAGGGCCGCGAGGCAGGCCTTGGCGATCGCGGACTTGCCCGCGTAGACGAGCTCCAGCTCCTCCCTGGGGTACGGCTGGAGCAGGCCGCGGTGCCGGGCCTCCTCGCGCAGCACCGCCTGGCAGAAGTGCCCGAAGTAGCGGTCGAAGTGGCCCCAGAACGGGCTGGCGGGCGGCAGCAGCGCGTACAGCCCGTGCAGTGCCTCGCGCTGGAGGAGGCCGCCCAGCAGCAGGCCTCCCCCGGTGCGGGCACAGGGGCGGTCCAGCACCTCGTCCAGGGCCAGCACGTAGTCGAAGAGGTACGAGCCGCTGACGGACAGCGCCCGCAGCTGCGCCAGCGAGACGCGGGGGAAGGCGGTGTAGAACAGCAGCGGGTAGGTGTAGAAGACCCGGGGGTCGACTCCGGCGGCGATCCGCCGTTCGGACGGCAGGCCGGCGGTCGCCGGCAGGCCGTCCACCTGCAGCAGGCGGGCGACCCGGCGCCGCAGCGGCCGCCGGGCCTCCTCCACCAGGGCGTTGTCGCCCCGCCAGCCGACGTGCCGTTCGACCCGGACCCCGCCGTTCGGCCGTTCGGCTACCACCGGCCCGATACGACCGTCGTGACGACCGTGGTGACGCCGCTCGCCTGGGCCTCCGCCTCGACCCGCGACTCCAGCTCGACGAGCCCCAGCTCGCCGACCGGCAGGTCCTCGAACGGGACCTCCTCGAACGCCAGCTCCTCGAACGGCAGGTCGCCGACGGGCTTGCCGCGCTCCGCTGCCACGTCTCCAGCCATCATGTTCTCCTTCGTCTCGGTGTACCGGTGTCTGTCCTGTGCGCGACGTCGGTCGGTGGGCCCGGCGGCCCGGTCACCCGGTGGCGGTGCCGGCCGGTTCCCGCCGCAGCCCCAGCGCCGTCACGTGGCGCTCGGTCAGATGGTGTTTCGCGGCGAAGGCGCGCCGCTGCGAGGTGTTGCGGATGACCAGCTCCGGACGGGACAGCAGCTGACGGACCGGGTCGCGGATCTCCAGCCGGTCCCCGGGCCGGACCAGCGGGTCGGCGGTGCGCGGGACCGACACCTCCAGGAAGGCGTAGCCGCGGCCCCGGGACACCGTCAGGTTCACGAACAGCAGGTCGGACGCTACGCGCTCCACGTCGAGGCCGCCACCGGTGCGCAGCGCGGCGCTCAGCTCCCGGACATCGCAGTCGAAGGCCCGGAAGACCGTCCCGTCCTCGGTCAGCCGGCGCTGCAGGGCGTACCGCAGTTCGACGTACGCCATGAGGTCGCGCAGGACCGGGGCGCACGGTCCGAGCCCGTCCAGGACCTCGGCCGCCAGGTACCGGCACAGGTCCGGGACGAACCCGTAGAGGTAGTAGTCCGGCCGGAGCTGCTCCGGGCCCACGTGCCGGTGCTGCCAGCGCGTCCAGCCGGTCAGCACCTGCCGCAGGTCGGCGCCGGCGGTGCGCAGCGCGAGGAACAGCGTCGGGCAGGTGTAGGTGGCGGCGGAGATCGCCTTGGCCAGGTCGCGGTCGAGGTGCGGCGTCGGGATGTGGTAGAAGCTCGGGAAGATGTCGGGGTGGCGGGTGACCGTCGCGATCTCCTCCTCGTCCAGCAGGAAGAGCGAGATGTCGGAGCTGTGCCCGTCGAAGCGCAGCTCCTCGCGGTGCTCCTCGTACAGCGGACTGCCCACCAGCGGCGCCAGCAGGTGCATCTGCGCCTGGGTGTCCGGCGAGAGCTGCAGGACGTCGAGCGCGAGGTCGAGCGAGGCGACCGCGTCCTCGGTGGTCTCCTCCGGGAAGCCGACGATCAGGGAGGCGGTGCAGGAGATCCCCCGGTCGGTGCCGGAGCGGATGACCGGCAGCACCGCGTCGGTGCGCAGCCGCTTGCGCACCAGCGGCTGCATCCGCTGGGATCCGGTCTCGATCCCGAAGAACATCCCGCGGCAGCCGGCGGCGGCCATGGTGGCCAGCAGTTCGTCGTCCACCCGGTCGGTCCGCGCGCTGCACGCCCACTCGAAGCCCTGCCCGCCGTCGAGCAGGGCGGCGCAGAACGCCAGGACCCACCGCCGGTCGACGGTCAGCATGTCGTGCACCAGGTCGAACCGGGTGAATCCGTGGGCGTCCCGCAGGTGCCGCATCTCGGTGATCAGCCGGGCCGGCGACTTGATCCGGTAGTCGCGGTTGAAGAACACGTTGGTCGAGCAGAACGTGCACCCGTACGGGCAGCCCCGGCCCGCCTCCACCGGCGCGAGGTCCTGCAGGGTCCGCTCGAAGGGGTACAGGTCGTAGGCGGGGAAGGGCAGTTCGTCCAGGTCCTGCAGCAGGGGTGCGGCGGGTTCGCGCACCGGGCCGCCGTCCGGCCCCCGCCAGGTGGTGCCGGCCACGCCGGCCAGGTCGTCGCCCGCCGCCCACCGGTCGAGCACCCGGACGAGGGACCGGTCCGCCTCGTTGCGCACGATCGCGTCGATCCAGCCGAACTCGCGCAGGGTCGCGACGTCGACCACGGAGGCCTGCGGGCCGCCGAGCAGGATCCGTACGTCGGGATCCAGCTCGCGGCACTGCCGGGCCAGCGCCAGCGTCTGAGGGTAGGAGTTGCACATCGTGGTGAGGCCGACGACGTCGGGCCGGGACTCGCAGATGAGCTCCGCCACCTCCCGGTGGAACTCGGGCCCGTCCCCCACCCGGCCCTCCAGCAGCGCGAGCGTCGGATCCACCACCACCGGTTCGTGCCCGCTGCGCCGGGCCACCGCGGCCAGCCCGAGGAGGTTCAGCGGCACGTACGGCGAGGGGACCTTGCCGAAGTGCCAGTCCGCGTTGAAGCACGTCACGAGAGCCAGTCGCATCCTCGGCCCACCACACCCTGTCCCGGCCCCGGGGACCGTCGCTGCCGTCGCGTCGAAGAGTCGTCTACTCCGCGCGCGCACGACGCGCCAGCGGCCACGCCGCCACCCCAGGCCGAGCACCCCGCCCGGGCGTACCTTCGTGGCCGAAACGGGCCAAAGCGGGCCAAAAGGGGCCGGCCCGGTTCCGCGATCGTGCGGTGCACCCCGTGAAGCGCTTTGACGCGCTGAAGGCCGCTCCCCGTCACGCGAAATTCACAGACCGGGGTCTACTCGCATAGACAACGGTGGGGCATCCTGGTGCGATGCCGGCGCTCGAAGCCCGTCGTTCCCGTTGCCCGGGAACCGCGGGCGGTGGCGCCGGACGGATCGGTCGGCCCTCGCGCCGGAGCACCGCCGCGTCACCGCACTGCGTACGTCCCCTTCGTCCGGGCCGGTTCCCCAGGCCCGGTTCCGGGCTTCCCGCCCTCCTGCCGAGGCGCGGCAGGAGGGCGGGAAGCCGAGTCGGAGGCACACCATCCTCACCGGGAGATGCAGATGAAGCCACGCACCGCAGCCACCGTCGTCGCCCTGGCCCTGGCCGGCCTCGCGCTCTCGGCGCCCACGGCCGGCGCCAGCGGCACCAAGCTGTCGCAGTCGACGGCCGCCAGTCAGCTCAGCAACGCCGGCGTCACGTGGAGCTCCAGTGGGGGCTGCACCACCAGGTCCAACTCCACCTGTACCTCGTTCGACCAGATCAACTCGGGCACGGTGAGCGCCGTCATCACCCTCAAGCAGGCCAGCGGCTGCGCCATCAACATCACCGGCGGGACCGAGGTCGGCCACGCCTCCGGCACCTACAGCCACTACAACGGCTACAAGGTCGACATCGCCCGCAGCTCCTGCATCGACAACTACATCCAGAACAGCTTCACCTACATCGGCCTCCGGGGCGACGGCTACCCGCAGTGGAAGGCCGCGTCGGGCAACCTGTACTGCAACGAGGGCAGCCACTGGGACGTCCTCATCTACTGACGGCGGCCTCGGGTGCCGGCGCCCCGAGGGGCGCCGGCACGCCGGAAGGGCGTCGGCCACCGCGACGACAGCGCCGGCCTCGGCGACTATCGGGTCCTGCTCCTCCGGCGGCGCCCGGATCGACTACGGCATCCTGGAACGCACCGACCGGACATGGGCTTCGGACACCAACGACCCCGTCGAGCGCCAGCGCATCCAGTGCTACACCGGGCTGTTCATCCCCCCGAGCTGACCGGCAGCCACGTCGGCGCTGCCACCGCCCACACCACCGGACGCACCAGCCCAGTACCCATCCGGCTGGCCACCGCGCCGTTCGGGCACGCCGGCACCGAGTGGGACATCACGGCCTGCTCCGAGGAGGAGCTGGAACGCCTGACCGCCTGGGTCGGCCTGCACAAGCGGCTGCGGCCGTCGCTGCACGGCGGGCGGACCGTCCGCGCCGACCACCCGGACCCGTCGGCACGGCGTGGTCTCGCAGGACACCGCCGTCCCGTGGATCGCCGAGGGTTCGATCCGCGCGTCGGGGGCGGTGCTGTCCGCCGTCGGCCTGGCGGCGCCGCTGGTCGACCCCGCCGCCAGCCGGCGGTGGAACTCCATGTCGTTCTCGATCAGCGCACGGCCCGGGCAGGCCGTGCCGGGGCCGCGCGGGTGCGCTACCGACGGAGGACGGCCCGCGGCGAGCTCCGGTCGAGGATCACCGGCGACTGATCCACCGCTCCGGGGCAACGGGCCCGGCCCGTCGACCGCGATCGGGCGGCGGCGAGTTCGGCGCCCCGGGGGATCGGGATGGCGGCGACTCCGCACCAGTGACCGGCCGTCAGGATCAGCACCGACCGCGAAGCGGCCCGGAAGCCGGCGGCCTCGGCCGCCGTCCTCAGGCCACGGCCGCTCCGCTGCCGGCGATGACCTCGGGCCGCAGCAGGGCCGCGAGCCGCTCCGCCGGGAGCAGGCCCCTCTCCAGTACGAGTTCGGCCACGCCCCGGCCGCTGGCCAGGGCCTCCTTGGCGATGTCGGTGGCGGCCGTGTAGCCGATGTGCGGGTTCAGGGCGGTCACCAGCCCTATGGAGTTCTCGACGGTCGCGCGCAGCACCTCGGTGTTGGCGGTGATGCCGACGACGCAACGCTCGGCGAGGGTGTGGCAGGCCGCTCGCAGATGGGTGATCGACTCCGACAGGGAGTGCAGGATGATCGGCTCGAAGGCGTTGAGCTGGAGCTGCCCCGCCTCGGCGGCCATGGTGATCGCGACGTCGTTGCCGATCACCTCGAAGGCGACCTGGTTGACGACTTCGGGGATCACCGGGTTGACCTTGCCCGGCATGATGCTCGAACCGGCCTGCACCGGTGGCAGGTTGATCTCGCCGAGGCCGGCGCGCGGCCCGGAGGACAGCAGTCGCAGGTCGTTGCAGGTCTTGGACAGTTTGACGGCGACGCGCTTGAGGACGCCGGACATCTGGACGAACGCGCCGCAGTCCTGGGTGGCTTCGACCAGGTTGGCGGCGGTGACCAGGGGCAGCCCGGTGATGTCGGCGAGGTGGCGCCGGGCGGATTCGGCGTATCCGGCGGGGGCGTTGAGCCCGGTGCCGATCGCGGTGGCGCCGAGGTTGATCTCGTGGATGAGTTCGACGGCTTCCGCGAGGCGGCTGCGGTCCTCGTCGAGCATGACGGCGAAGGCGGAGAACTCCTGGCCGAGCGTCATCGGCACGGCGTCCTGCAGCTGGGTACGGCCCATCTTCAGGACGTCGTGGAACTCGGCGGACTTGCGGGCGAAGGCGTCCTGGAGGACGGCCATCGCGTCGAGCAGGCCCCGCACGGCGAACACGGTCGCGATCCGGACGGCGGTCGGGTAGACGTCGTTGGTGGACTGGCCGAGGTTGACGTCCTCGTTGGGGTGCAGGTGCCGGTACTCGCCCTTGGCGTGGCCCAGCAGCTCCAGCGCCCGGTTGGCGACGACCTCGTTGGCGTTCATGTTGGTCGAGGTGCCGGCGCCGCCCTGGACGACGTCCACGACGAACTGGTCGTGCAGCTTGCCGGCGCGGATCTCGCGGCAGGCGGCGACGATCGCCTCCGCCTTCGCGGGTTCCAGCAGGCCGAGTTCCTCGTTTGCGAGGGCAGCGGCCTCCTTCACGGCGGCCAGCGCGTCGATCAGGTGCGGGTGGGCGGAGATGGGCGTGCCCGTGATGGGGAAGTTCTCGGTGGCGCGCAGGGTGTGGACGCCCCAGTAGACGTCGGCGGGGACGTCGCGGTCCCCGAGCAGGTCGTGTTCGCTGCGGGTGGCGGCGGTCATGTGTGTGCGGGTCCTCTTCTCGGAGTGGTGGGTCGGGTCACGCGGGGGCGAGCAGGGCCGACGGGTCCAGCGCCGCCACCGGCCGCACGCCGCCGACGGGCCGGCCGCCGCCGGTCGCCGGCTCCCCCGCGAACCCGGTGAGCAGCCGCGGGTCGACTCCCGCCAGCGCCAGGGCTGCCGCCGCCACCGGGACGCGCGCCCGGTTCGCCCCGTCGGCGATCTTCAGGGCGATGGCGCGGCCGTCCGGCAGCGCGGCGATCTGGACGCCCTCGAAGCCGTCCTTGGTGAGCAGCCCGGGTACCGCGTACATCAGCTCGGCCATGTCCCGCCCCGCACCGGAGGCCATCTCCGGGTGGCTGCGCAGGGCGTCCGCCACCCTGAATTCGGGGGTCCCGGGCGCGCCGGTGGCGATGCGCGCGGCGGCACGGGCCAGGCCGCGCAGGGAGACGGCGAACAGGGGGGTGCCACAGCCGTCCACGGTGGCGCGCGCGATGCGCTGGCCGGTGAGGTCCTCCACGACTTCCGCGATCATCCGCTGGAGCGGATGCTCGGGGGCGTCGTAGTCCTGCAGCGGCCATCCGTTGAGCTTGCAGAGGTGGAGCATCGCGGCGTGCTTGCCGGAGCAGTTCTGGGCGAGCCGGGAGGGAGCACGGTCCTCCCGGATCCAGGTGTCGCGGACGGCCGGGCCGAACGGCAGGTCCGGAACGTTGCGCAGGTCGTCCTCGGTGAGGCCGGCGAGCTCCAGGATCCGCCGGGCACCGGCGAGGTGGCGTCCCTCGCCGGAATGGCTGCCCATCGCCAGGGCGAGCAGTTCGCCGTCGAGCGGCAGTCCCGCGCGGACCATGGCGACGGCCTGGACGGGCTTGAGGGCCGATCGCGGATAGAACGCGGCCTCCGCGTCGCCAAGCTGGAACCGGACCTCGCCGTCGGCGCCGAGGACGACGACGGAACCGTAGTGGGTGCTCTCGACCACGCCGCTCCGGGTGACGTGGGCGACGGGTGCGTGGCGGGGTTCACGGATCGCGGGCGCGTCCGTGAGGGGGCTGGTGAGCATGACTGCCTCGATCGGTGATGGTGTGGGGGCGCTGGCCTACGTGCCTGCGGGCGGCGGGCCCGGGCGGACGCGCGGTGGGTCCGCGCGGTCCTCCCGGACCGCCCGGGTTCAGTCGTCTGCTCCGGCGGCGGTGCGCGCGACGCGCCCGCGGATCGTGTACCAGCCGGCGACGAGTGCGGCGGCGATGAGCGGTATGCACAGCACGGTGGTGCGTCCGGCTCCGCCCTCGGCGTACATGAGGACCAGGACGGCGGCGAGGAAGGCCAGCGTCACGAGTTCGGTCCAGGGCGAGCCGGGCAGTCGGTAGCCGGGGCGGGTCAGTTCACCGGTCGTGCTCTTCCGCCAGAACAGCAGGTGGCAGACCATGATCATGCCCCAGGTGGCGATGATGCCGACGGCCGCGAGGTTGAGCACGATCTCGAACGCCTCGGCGGGGACCACGAAGTTGAGGCCGACACCGAGGACGCACATGCCGCTGGTGAGCAGGATGCCGCCGTAGGGCACGTGGCTGCGGCTCATCCGGGCGGTGAAGCGCGGGGCCGATCCGTTGACGGCCATGGAGCGCAGGATGCGGCCGGTGGAGTAGAGGCCCGAGTTGAGCGAGGACATCGCCGCCGTGAGGACGACCAGGTTCATCACGCTGCCCGCCGCCGGGACACCGATGTGGGAGAGCACCGTCACGAAGGGGCTCTGGCCGGAGGTGTAGGCACTCCACGGCATCAGCATCGACAGCAGCACGACCGAGCCGACGTAGAACAGGCCCACGCGCCACATGATCGAGTTGATCGCCTTCGGCATGATCTTCTCGGGGTTCTCGGTCTCCCCGGCCGTCACGCCGACCAGTTCGACGGAGGCGTAGGCGAAGACGACGCCCTGGATGATCAACAGCATCGGCAGCAGGCCGTTGGGGAAGATCCCGCCGTTGTCGGTGATCAGCGACGGACCGGGTACGACGCCGTCGACCGGGTGCCGGGTGACGAGCAGGAAGATCCCGATGCCCATGAAGACGACCAGGGCACTGACCTTGACGATGGCGAACCAGAACTCGAGTTCGCCGAAGATCCGCACCGAGATGAGGTTCACGGTGAGGACGACGGCCAGTGCTACGAGCGCGACCACCCACTGGGGAACGTCGGAGAACAGGTGCCAGTAGTGGGTGTACGTGGCGACGGCGGTGATGTCGGCGATGCCGGTGGTCGCCCAGTTGAGGAAGTACATCCAGCCGGCGGTGTACGCGCCCTTCTCCCCCATGAACTCCCGGGCGTACGACACGAAGGCGCCGGAGGAAGGGCGGTACAGGACGAGCTCGCCGAGCGCCCGCACCACGAGGAACGCGAAGACTCCGCAGATCGCGTACGCGACGAACAGGGAGGGCCCGGCATCGGCGAGCCGGCCGCCCGCGCCGAGGAACAACCCGGTGCCGATGGCACCGCCGATGGCGATCATGTTGACGTGCCGGGCTTTCAGGGACTTGCTGTAGCCGGCGTCACCGGCGTCGACGTGACGGGTCGTGGGGCGCTTCTCGTCTTTGAGGAACTGCTCGCTCACGCCTCGGCTCTGCCTTCTCTTGGGGTGTCCGCCCGCTGGGGGCGCACGATGTCGGTGAGGGTGGCCTCCACGCGGTGGAGGTGGTGGGACATCGCCTCGACGGCGTCGGTCTCGGAACCGTCGATCAGGGCCTCGACGATCGCCCGGTGCTCGCAGTTGGACTGCTCGCGCCTACCACAGAATTCGTTGAGGAAGGTCGACTGACGCGCCAGTGCATCACGGATCTCCTCGATCACCCGGCGGAACACCGGGTTGCGGGAGGCCTCGGCCACCGCCAGGTGGAACACGGTGTCCAGGGCGACCCACGCGGTGGTGTCGGTCTCCCGCTCCATCCGGTCGAGCAAGTGGGCCAGGTGGTCCAGGTCCTCCGGGGTCCGGCGAAGCGCCGCGTAGCCGGCGACCGGGATCTCGACGTGCCGGCGGACTTCCAGGAGGTCGCCGGCCGCGTAGTCGCCGAAGGTGGGTTCCTCGACCGTGTTCGCCACGACGAAGGTGCCCTTTCCGGTCTTCGAGACCGTCAGGCCCATGGCCTGCAGGGCACGGAGTGCCTCCCGCAGCACGGGCCGACTGACCTCCAGGGTCCGGCACAGCTCTGCTTCCGAGGGGAGCTTGTCCCCCACGGCGTACTGACCGCGCTCGATGGCGCTGCGCAGGTGGCCGAAGACCGCTTCCATCGCGCTGACGCGCCGCGGGATCGCCCCACCTGTCTGGCTGTCTGACAGGTTCACGGGCTGATCCTGGGGTTCGGAGCGCCGTGGTGTCAAGACCCCGGAGTCGTCCGCGAGACCTCCGGTGAACTCGGCCGCACACGCACCTCTCGCTCGCCGACGCGAGTCGGCGCAGGGGTCGACGTCGACCTGGCCGCGGCCACCAGAGCATGCACCACCGCCGAGTCGAAGGCCATCTCGGGATGCCACTGCACGCCGACCGCGAAGCGGTGCCGGGTGCTCTCGATCGCCTCGACGGTGCCGTCCGCCGTGCGGGCGGCCACGATCAGGCCGGCCCCGAGGGACTCCACCGCCTGGTGGTGGTGCGTGGCGACCTTGCGGGTCCCTGGAAGGAGCGCACCGATCCGCGTCCCCGGCACCGTGGTGACGGCGTGGGGGGAGAAGTGCCCGCCGTGCAGGTTGTGCCCGTGGTGACCCAGCCTCTCGGGGAGGTGCTGGATCAGGGTGCCGCCCGCGTGCACGTTCATCAACTGCATTCCGCGGCAGACTCCGAGCACCGGCACGTCACGCGCGAGAGCCTCGGCCAGCACGGCCCGCTCCCACCGGTCGCGCTCGCGCACCGGCGGTCCCGTGCACGGATGCGGCCGCGCCCCGTACAACGCGGGATCCACGTCCTCACCGCTGGTCAGGACGATCGCGTCCAGACGCGCGACGACGTCGGGCGCGGCCTCCGGCGCGTCCGGCGGCAGCAGGACCGCACGGCCGCCCGCCGCCTGGAGGCAGCTGACGTACGCCGCGGGAAGCAGTGCGGCGGGCAGCTCCCACTCCCCCCACTGGGCATCGGCGAGGTAGGTGGTCAGTCCGATGAGTGGCTTGGGCATACCACTTCCTTCCAGGGGGCGGGGGGTCGATCGTCGACGGCCGTCTCCCCCCGGCCCATCCGCTCGACGGAGGCGGGTGCGGGCGGGCTGGGGAGGAGGGGGTGCACGGCCCCTCGGGCACACGGACGCGCCCGAGGCGGGTGGGGTGGGTCGCGGACCCGGGGGCGGAGGCTTGCGCATTCGGGCCGCGAGCAAGAATCCTGCTGCCGTTCATGCTTAAGCACAAGAAAAGACATCTTCGCGACAGATAAGTGAGCCTTAACTCCGTGCAGAGACTCGACCCCCGGTTGCTCGCCACCCTCGAAGCCGTGGTCCGCCACGGCTCCTTCAACGCCGCCGCCCGCGAGCTGGGCTACAGCGCACCCGCCGTATCGCAACAGATCGCCGAACTCGAACGCCGCGCCGGCCTCATCCTGATCGAGCGCCGACCCGTGCGCGCCACCCCGGCCGGCAGGGTCCTCCTCGACGCCGAGCAGCGCGTGCGGAGCGCACTGGCGGCGGCGGCCGTGGAACTCGACGCCATGCGTGCCGGCACGGCCGGACGGATCAGGCTCGGCGCCTTCGCCTCCTCCGCCGCGGGCATCGTCCCGAAGGCGCTGGCGGAGCTCCACTCGATCTATCCGGACGTGCAGGTCAGCCTCTCCCAGGTGGAACCGGACGCCGGCTACAACCGGCTCAAGCGGGGGGACATGGACCTGGCCCTCAGTTACGACTACGACTTCATTCCGGTGCCACCGCCCCGGACGCTGCGCCGACTGCTGGTCGCACGGGACCCGGTCGTGGCAGTCGTCCCGGCGGAGCACCACCTCGCCCACCGGGACGTCATCGACCTGGCAGACCTCGCGTCCGAGACGTGGATCGCGGCTCCGGAGGCCGCGTTGCGCCTGGAACTGCTCGCCCAGATGGCCAAGACGCCGGGCTTCCAGGCCCGCTTGGAATACGACGGCGACGACTTCAACACCGTGCTCGGCTTCGTCTCCGCCGGCCTCTGCGTCGCCGTCATGCCGAGGCTGGCCCTTCCCCCGGGCATCACCCAGGTCGTGGCGCGTCCCCTCGCCGGTCCGGAGCTGACGCGCTTCATCTACACCGTCCGCATCGACACCCGGCACGCCCCGCGCGCCCTCCTGGCCCTGGAACGGATGCTCGCCGCGCAGGCACTGGCCGCCCTCTCATGAGCCGGGGCGACGCCGCGACGAGTGCGCGGCCGAAGGATGCCGGCCGCCCGTGGGCCGGCCCTCCGGGCAACCGCTCACGCCCCCGAGGGGATGCTCCGGTCGGCGGTGAGCCGCTCACGCCACTCGGCCACGGCGACGGGGGACATCGCCGCGAGACGGGCGATCACCTCGTCGTCCCGCCCGTCGGTCCAGCTGAGGACTCGGGTCAGGACCGTGTTCCGGACCAGGCGGACGTCCTTGAGCAACTCCTCCAGGCGCTTGAGTTCCTCCCCCGTGGCGGCGAGCATGTCGTCCACCGCCGCCCTTTCCTCGGCCCGCTGTTGCCACAGGTAGGCCGTCAGGCCGGTGAGGACCACGCCGTCGTCGGCCGCAGCGCCGCGGAACGTCTCGGCGAGGTGGTCCAACACGCAGTCAGGGGCGTCGGCGAGACTCGCTCCCACGACCTTCGCGCTCTCCCAGCTGCTCCGTCCGGCATCGCTGGTCCGCAGCCAGAGCCCGGCCTCGACCGGGACGCGGTCGCCGCAGGCGGCCGCGCGGTGGGCGTACAGAGCCGCGCGGTGACCGTAGAACGCGTAACCCTCCTCGATCCGAACGCCCGCCGGAGCGCACATCCGTCCCGGAACGCCGCCGTAACCGGATTCGGGTTCGTAAGCGGCGCAGCCGTCCAACTCGGCGTCGGTGGCCGTCGCCCAAGCCGGGTCGCACAGCTCCGGATTCCGGGCGAGGAAGTCGGCCACCTCGACCCGCCATGCGGGAACCGGACTCATGCGGGGTTCGGCCCAGACCACCGTTCCCGTCTCGTCGAGCGTGTACCGGCAAGCCTGTTCGAGATCGGTCCAGGCTGTGGCGGCTTCGGCGGACCATTCCAGATCCTCGCCGGGGCCCACACGGTGCAGCGAGCCGATCACCCGCTGGACCAGGGGCAGTACCCGCCGGACCAGTGCGTGGAGCTCCTCGGCACCGAAGAAGCGCCAGGTGTCGGTGCCCTGGTCGTCAACAGCGCGGTGGGTGAGCGGGAGGGCGAAGACCGCCGGGGAAGGCAGAGCGCCATCGCCGACCGTGGCCCGGCGGTGTCCCGGGAACCAGAGGTCGGCGTCCTCGTCCCGCGTTCGCCAGTCGGTGTCCCCGAACCAGACGGCACCGGTCGCGGCATCGACGGCGAGCCACTGCTGGTAGCCGTTACCCGGCCCGAACCGTTCCTGGTGGTGCTCGGCCTGCCGGTCGTGCCACACGTACTCCGCTGGTGGCGGATTGAGCTGGACGGCGACGAAACCGTCCTGCGGGGTGTACCCGACGACGACGTGTGCGGCCGGTTTGCTGTCTTCGGTCCCGGACATGCGGCTCCCTCCGTGCCGGACCGTGGCGGTTCCGCCACTGTGCGGCACCGAGCCTGCCCTGCGAGAGTCGTACGATCAAATCCGATCAGTAGTGGACTTGTCACGCCGCGAGGGTCCGTGCACGAGCGGAGCCGAGGGCGGGCGATCGCAGAACGCCGATGCCCCCACCTGCACGGCAGGGCATGAATCCGGCCTTGACGCGACGTCACCGGGCGTCGCATGATCAGCGCGTGAACCTGTCAGACAGCAAGACAGGAAGTCCGAGTCCACGCCGGAACCCTGCACCGGCGTGCGGAACCTGCATGGAGCCGTCCGAACCGGCGGCCCAGACGGTCCCGGGCACCCGGGCGGAACCGGAAGGGCCCTGACACGCCGCTGTGCCGGGCTCAGTACTCGAGCGCCGGCGGGGTGTGCGCAGCAACGCCCGGTTCGGCAGCCGTTGGAGAAGGCGCAGCCCCAGGATCCGGCGTCGCCCGGAACGGGCTTCCCCGTCGGCAGTGGGCTGCTGCTGCGGACGGCCGGCGTCCCTGGCAGTGGACGGGGCCACCCGCCCACGACGCGCCCGGCCGGTCGGCCTCGGCGGAGCACATCGGTAGTTGTTCGCCTGGACGCCGCCCCAGGCACCGGCGCTGGCCCGGCGACTGGATCCGGCCCGAGGTGAGGACCGTGCTGTAGTCGCACTGTGACCGCGGCCTCGGCCCGGGCGGCCACGCCGCCCGCCGCGGCCGGAGCGGCCACTGCTCCGAGTGGAGCCCACGAGTGGTGGCCGTCTCCCGGCGGCCCGAGGCTGGGCTGCGCAGTCCCCGGACGAACCGTGCGGCGGCGGCCGGCACCACGCGGCGCCGTCCGTTCCGGGGCCGTGAGAGAGACGGGACCACATGATGGGACAGGGCGACAGCCCGGGCCACCCGCCGTCCGTCCACGGGAGCGCCCGGTCCGGGCGAATACCGGCGCGACACCGGTGGGGACGGCGAGGCTCCCGGGGCGCACGCACCGGGACAGCGCTCGCCACGGCCGGTCTGGCCGTCCTGGGGGCGGCCGGCCCGACGCCGGCCGGTGCGGTGTCACCGGCCGTCCGCGCTCCCCTGTCGGGAACCGCGGCACGGTTCGTGCCCGGCGCCTGCCCGCGGACCCCCGAGCCGCTCCCCGGGCGCTGCGGCATGCTGGAGGTCCCGGAGAACCGCGCCGACCGCACCGGACCCACCATCCGGCTGGCCGTCGCGATCATCCCGGCCGTCTCGGCGACGCCGGCCGGGGACCCGGTGGTGTTCATGGAAGGCGGGCCCGGGGGCGACGCGTTCGGGAGCGTCCCCTTCCTCCTCGATTCCGGCGTGAACCGAGACCGCGAGCTGATCGTCATGGCCCAGCGCGGCACGCTCCACTCCCAGCCGGCCCTGCTCTGCCCGGAGATCGACCGGTTCACCGCGGAGTCCGTCGGGCTGCGCTACGACGCGCCGTCGACCGGACGGCGGCTGGTACGTGCGGCGAGACAGTGCCACGACCGGCTGACGGCCGACGGCATCGATCTGGACGCCTACAACACGACCGAGAACGCCGACGACTTCGCCGATCTGCGCGAGGCGCTGGGCGTCGACCGCTGGAACGTCTACGCGTACTCGTACGGCACCGAACTGGCCCTCACCCACCTGCGGCGACACCCCGAGGGGATCCGCTCGGTCGCGATCGACTCGGTCGTGCCCCCGGACATCGTGAGCCTGCCGTGGACCTGGGACAGCGCCCGGGAGGGCATCGGGGCGATCCTCGCGGCGTGTGCGGCGCAGCCCGTCTGCGGGAGCCGCTACCCGGACCTCCCGGACACGCTGACGGAGCAGGTCCGGCGCCTGGAGGCGGGTCCGCTGCGGCTGGCGGCGCGGCCGCCGTCGGGCGGCGAGCCGGTGGAGGTCGTCCTCGACGGGGGCGCCCTGGTGAACCTGCTGGTCGCCAACTCCGTGAAGGCCGTCGACGTCCCCGCGGCGCTCGACGAGCTCGCCGGCGGGAATCCGGAGCGCTTCGCACGGGCCCAGGCCGCCGGCGCGAAGACCCCGGTCGGCGAGATCGGCCACGGCCTGACCCAGTCGGTGGCGTGTAGCGAGTGGGTGCCGGGGTACTCGCGTTCCGACGTTCTGGAGGCGGGCCGCGAGGCCTTCCCCGGCTGGCCGGGCCGGGTGCTGGCGCAGGCGCCGCAGCTGCCTTTCGAGTACGGCGTGTGCCGGGCCTGGGACGTCCCGGACCGCACCGGCGTCCAGCGGGTGGCCACCGTCAGCGACGTGCCCGCGCTCGTCCTCTCCGGCACCTTCGACGCCAAGTCCGGGGCGGCCTGGGGCGCGTACGCGGCCCGGACGCTGTCCCGCTCGACCACCGTGCGGATCCCCGGGATCGGCCACTGGGTGGTACCCCAGTCCCCTTGCGCGCAGAGCGTCCTGGCCTCCTTCCTGGCGGATCCGACCGCGCCGCCGGACACCGCTTGCGTGGCCGGGCTCGCCCCCGAACCGTTCACCATCACCCCCGGCCCGGAGTCCGCATGATGTCCATCCGCCCAGCCCGGCACCGGCGCACCGCGCGACGGCCGCTGACCACCCTGGCCGGGGCCACCGCCGCCGTCCTCGTCCAAAGCCTCGTCACCGGTCTCCTCACCGGCCTCGCCACCGGCCCGGCCGCGGCGCCCGCCCGGGCGGCGTCCGGCGCCGGGGAGCCCCTCGGCACCGTCGCCCGGACGGCGGGCCACGCCCGCTACGCGCCGGGCCCCTGCCCGAGGACCGCCGACCCGTCCCCCGCGCTGACGGGGGCCCGCTGCGGAACGCTCACCGTGCCCGAGGACCGGGACGACCCCGAGGGACGGAAGATCACCCTCGGCGTCGCGATCGTGCCGGCCACCCACCGGAAGGCCGACGACCCCATCGTGTGGCTCGCCGGCGGGCCCGGCGACGACGCGGTCTCCGAGATCCCCCTGGCGCTCAACGGCGACCTGAACCGCGACCGGGACGTGATCTTCATGTCCCAGCGCGGGACCTACTCGGCCGACCCGGCGCTCACCTGCCCGAACATCGACGAGTTCAACGCGAGCGCCCTCGACCTCGTCTACGGCGCGCGCTCCACCGGGCGCCTGCACGTCCGGGCGACGCGGGCCTGCCACGACGAACTGGAGGGCCGCGGCGCCGAGCTCGGCGCCTACAACAGCACCGAGAGCGCCGCCGACTACGCGGACCTGCGCAGGGCGCTGGGTGTCGAGCGGTGGAACGTCTTCGGCATCTCGTACGGCACCGACCTGGCCCTCACCTACCTGCGCCTGCACCCGCAGGGCATCCGCTCGGTCGGCATCGACGGCGTGCTGCCGCCGTCCCTGGCGGGCGGGGCCGTGACGTGGAAGGCGGCACGCGAGGGCTTCGACGGCCTGTTCGGGGCCTGCGCGCGGCAGCCCGCCTGCGCCGACCGCTACCCGGACCTGAAGGGCACCTTCGAGCGCCTCGTCGGTGAGCTCGAAGCCGACCCGGTCACCACCACCGTCACCGTCCCGGGCCACCCGGAGCCGGTCGAGGTCGTACTGGACGGCGGGGTCCTGGTGAACTGGCTGGTCTCCGCCACCCATCTGGCGGCCGGAGTGCCCCGCTCCATCGACGAGTTGGCCCACGGCGACCCCCGGCGGATCGCCGAGCAGTGGGCGGGCGGCAAGCTCAGCCCGCAGGCCGTCGGCAGAGTCTCCCACGGGCTCGCCTACGGCGTCTTCTGCAGCGAGTGGACGCCGTTCGAGAGCCGGGCCGACGTGATGCGGGCGGGGCACCGCGCCTTCCCGTCCTTCCCCCGGTCGGTGGTGGCCAATGCCCCGCTGCTCGCCTTCCTCCAGGCGGACTGCCGTGCCTGGGACGTTCCCGCCGCGCCGGACTCGATCCGGGACGTGACGGACAGCGACGTCCCGACCCTCGTGCTCTCCGGCGGGTTCGACGCCCAGACCGCACCGAGCAGCGGGCCGTATGCCGCCCGCACGCTCAGCCGCTCCACGGAGGTGACGGTCCCCTACGTCGCCCACGTGGTCTTCGCCGACTCGCCGTGCGCCCAGTCGATCACACGGTCGTTCTTCGACACCCCGACCGCACCGGACACCGGCTGCCTCGCGGGTCTCGAGCCGCCCGCGTTCGAGATCGCGCCGTAGGGCCTTCCGGTCCCCGTCGTGGGCGGGATGGCGGCGACCCTGTTCGCGCTGGTCGGCATGCGCAATGCCGCGCCGGGCGGGCCGCCGATCGGCTCGCCGATCGACTACATCGCGTTCTTCTGGGCCGAGGCGATCATCGCGACCGGCGGGCGCCGCACCACCCCGTACGGTGCCACACCGCACCGTACGATCCCGGTCGGCGCGCGCACGGCGCGAAACGCATCCTGGTCAATTCCCTGAAATCCTTTCGACTTGGGTTCCGTCAGCAGTGATTCAAGAATCGTATACGAACCTGTATGCCGGACGGGAGAGCCGATCCGGGCACCAGGACCCCCCTGTCGAACCCTCCGATCCCCCCTCGGTGTCTCCAATTCCGTGCCTTTCCGACTTGAACAACAGCAGGTCAGAGCCGTGAGACAGGCGTGAGACAGGCGCCCGGACAGGTCGCCCCGGCCTACCGACCGCCCGCGCCCCCTACAGTTCTGCCCTGGCGCCGAGGAAACGGCCTTCACGGGGCGCACACGACGGCGCGCTCGGGACATCGAGTGCGGACCCGATGCCCGACCAGGCGGGATGTCTCCGATTCCGGCCGCGTCCCCATCGGTTTCACCCGTTCCGTGGACCTCCCCGCAGGCCCGATTCGGTGCCGTCATTTCACGATGTCGGTCGATCTCGAATTGGTTAACAGTGCAAAGAAAAAGGTGGAGGCGATTCGCCCAGGGCTGGTTCGCCGCCGCGCTGACCGTGGGGGCGTTGCTCGGGGCGGGGGTCGTTCCGGCGACCGCCGCGGGCGGCGCGGGTGCCGTGGGCACCGGGCCCGGTCAGGGGGCGACGGCGGCCGGTGCGGTTTCCGCCGAGGGGCCGGAGGGCCTCGCGGTCGCCGAGGCACGGCGGACGGGCAAGCCGGTGGACGTCGCGCAGAAGCGGAGCGAGTCCAGTGACACGGTCGCGCAGCCGGACGGACAGCTGGTGACGACGACGTACGTCCAGCCGCACTGGGTGCGCCGGGGCGGTACCTGGGTGGACATCGACCCGACCCTCACCGAGCGGCCGGGCGGCGTGGTGGCGGCCAAGGCGGCGACGGCCGAGGTGGAGTTCTCGGGCGGCGGCAGCGGCCGTCCGCTGGTGCGGATGGCCTCGGCGGGCCGGGAGCTGAAGCTCAGCTGGCCCAAGCCGCTGCCCAAGCCCGACCTGAAGGGCAGTACGGCCGAGTACCACTCGGTCCTGCCGGACGTGGACCTGCGGCTGACCGCGACCCGGACCGGGTTCACCCAGGTCCTCGTGGTGCACACCCCGCAGGCCGCGAAGAACCCCGAGCTCGGGCGGCTCCGGCTCGGCCTCCAGGGCGACGGCCTGACGGTCGCGCAGGCCGCGGACGGCTCGATGACGGCCGTCGACAAGGGCGCCGGCGGCACGGTCTTCGAGGCCCCGACCCCGGTGATGTGGGACTCCGCCACCAAGGCGGCGCCGGCCGCCGAGCCCGCGCAGACCTCCCGCCCGCAGGAGCGATCGCTCGCGGCGCAGGCGCCCGCCGTCCAGGCACCCGCGGCCCAAGCGCCCGAGGCCCCGTCCCTGGCCGCCCCCGGCGAAGGGGCGAAGGTGGCCCGGATCGGCGTGGAGCTGCCGAAGACGCAGGACGGGATGGTCCTCACCCCGGACCGGTCCATGCTGGACGACCCGGGCACGGTCTACCCGGTCATGATCGACCCGGCCTGGAGCACGCCGCACGCCGGCGACTGGGCGGGCGTCTCGCAGTACTGGCACTCGCAGTCGTACTGGCACTTCACCTACAACGGCAAGTACGTCGGCGACTGGGGCGTCGGGTACTGCGGTGACACCTCGCGCTGTCAGCCGCGTGACGTGAAGCGGGCGTTCTTCCAGGTGCCGACCAGCCAGTTCGCCGGGAAGCACATCCTCAGCGCCGAGTTCGTCGCCAACGAGAGCTGGTCCTTCGACTGCACCCACCAGACGCCGGTCGAGCTCTGGAACACCGGCTACATCAGCTCGGGCCTCACCTGGGACAGCCAGAACGGCAGCGGGTTCTGGAACCGCTACCTGCAGACCATCTGGACGGCCAAGGGCTGGAGCGGTGACTGCCCGGCCGGCCAACTGGAGTTCGGCGGCGATTCGGGCCCGGTCCGCGACCTGGTCCAGGACGCGGCCAACTGGGGCTGGTCGTCCACCACCTTCGGGCTGCGGGCCCGCGACGAGAGCGACCTCTACGGCTGGAAGAAGTTCACCGACGACGCCGCGCTGCGGGTCCGCTACAACGTGCCTCCGCGCCAGGCCCCGATGAGCGACCTGACCATGTCGCCCGGCATGTGCGTGTCCACCGGGGTCAAGCTCAACAAGTGGCCCCAGCTCACCGCGAAGGCCGGTGACCCGGACGGCGAGGCGGTCGGCCTCCAGTTCGCCGCCGCCTGGGACGACGGCACCACCGGTTTCCGGCGCCGCTGGTGGTCCACCGGCGCGGAGGGCACCGCGCCCGGCTCCGACACCTTCAAGGCCTCCGGCTCGGCCTTCTCGATCACCCTGCCCGCGCTGCCGGTGCCCGCGAAGGGCCAGTACGGCTGGGAGGTGCGGGCCTGGGACGGCGCCGAGTGGGGGCCGTGGTCCTCGGACGGCGACCCGACCGACTGCTACTTCTCCGTCGACACCACCGCGCCCGACGGCCCCGCCATCACGTCCTCGTCCTACCCGGGCTCCTCGGACGCCACCGCCGCCCTGCCCTGGACCGACGGCGTCGGCCGCTACGGAAGCTTCACCGTCAGGTCGAAGGCCACCGACGTGGCCAAGTACCAGTGGGTGGTGGACGGCACGGCCCTGACCAACGAGGTGGCCGTCAGCGGCGGCGCGGCCGCCACGGTGAACCTCCTGCCGGAGAAACCCGGCCTGCACACCCTCACCGCCCGCGCGATCGACGGCTCGGGCAACGCCTCGCAGCCCGAGACGTACTACTTCAACGTCCTGGCCGGCCAGCCGCAGCGCGCCGGGTGGTCCATGGACGACGCCTCCGGCACCAGGCTGACCGGCACGGGCGGCGGGTCCGACGCCACGCTGGGCTCCGGCGCGAGCCCGCAGTCCCCCGGGCACCTGGGCGAGGCCCTGGCCTTCGACGCCACGGCCAACGGCTACGCGAGCACCCAGGGCGCGGTGCTCGAAACCGCCAGGAGCTTCACCGTCTCGGCCTGGGTGAAGCTCGCCAACGCCGACCGCAACCGCTCGGCGGTCTCGCAGTCCGGGTCGTACATGCCCGGCTTCAGCCTCGGCGTGCGCAACGGCGGCTGGGCCTTCGAGACGGTCAGCACGGACGACGTCGGCTACGGCTACCAACTGGCCGGCGCCACCGGTCCGGCGGCGCTGAACCAGTGGACGCACCTGACCGGCGTGTACGACGCCGCGGCCAGGACCGTGATGCTGTACGTCAACGGCGTGCCGGCCGGTGCGCCGGTGGCCGCCCCGGCCTCCTGGTCGGCCCGGGGGTCGCTGGAGCTCGGCCGGATGCGCTACCGCAGCGGCTACAACGACCCGTGGTCGGGCGCGCTGGACGAGGTGAAGGTCTGGGACCGCGCGCTGTCCGCGAGCGAGGCCACCGACGTGGCGGCCGACCGGCAGCTCGCCACCGGCCTCCCGGCCAAGGCGGTCTGGCACCTCGACGGCAACGCCCGCACCGCACCCGGCGCGTCGGAGTCCGACGACCTCACGGTCTCCGGCGCGGCGCAGCTCGGCATCCCCGGCGTCGCCGACAAGGCGATCCGCCTGGACGGCACCAGCGGCTACGCCCGCACCGCGCGGCCGGTGGTCGACGGGACGAGGAGCTTCTCCGTCTCCAGCTGGGTGCGTCTGCCCAAGCTCGCCGACGGCGACACCGCCGCGCGCGTGGTGCTCGACCAGATCGGGGCCCACAACAACGAGTTCTCCCTCTACTACTCGGCCTACAGCAAGAAGTGGATCTTCGGGCGCTACAAGGAGGACAGCGCCGCCGACACCCTGGTGCGCGCCGTCCAGCCGGTCTGCACGGGGCCGGTCAACGGCATCCCCTGCTTCGGCCCGAACGAGGGCCAGTGGACGCACCTGCTCGGCGTCTCCGACGCCACCGCGCAGAAGCTGCGCCTGTACATCAACGGGACGCTGGTCGGTGAGACGGACTACGTCCAGACCACGCCCTGGCCCGACCCCGGCCCGGTGCAGATCGGCGCCATCAGCCGGGAAGGCAGGAACGGCGACTTCTTCGACGGCGACATCGACGACGTCCGCCTCTACGACCGGGTGGTGACCGCCACCGAGGCCGCCGACCTGGTCAAGCAGCGACCGCAGCTGGTGGGCCGCTGGCGACTCGACACCGCGGCCGGCTCTCCGCTCGTCTCGCCGGACGACAACAGCACCGCCTCCGGAGCGCAGTTCGGCGACGGCGCGAGGACCAACCCGGGCGGCGGGCTCCTCCTCACTCCCGGCACACTCCAGCTGGACGGCGTCAAGGGCTACGCGCAGAGCGCCACCACCCCGCTGCACGCCGACCAGAGCTTCACCCTCGCCGCGTGGGCGGACACCGCCGGCGTCCCGACCCGGGACATGACGGTGCTCTCCCAGGCGGGCGCCAACGGCGACGCGGTCACCGTGCGCTGGCACTACCTGAAGGACGATCCGGCCACCGGCGCCCACCTGGGCGAGTGGCAGGCCGAGGTGAACACCGGCGACGGCGCCACCACCGGCCGCACCGTGGTCGCCCACTCCCCCGCCACGAGCGTGCTGGAGAACTGGACCCACCTCGCGGTGACGTACGACGCCCTGGCGGGACAGCTGTCGCTGTACGTCAACGGGCAGCCGGAGAACCAGCTCTGCACCAGCGGCGACTCCTGTGTCTCGCGGACCTCGTGGGGCCCGGCCAGGCGGCCCTTCGACGCCGGCCCGGGCCTGCAGTTCGGGCGGGCCAGGACGGGTGCCGGCACCTGGGGCGAGTACTTCTCCGGCGAGCTGGACGACGTCTGGGCCTACCAGGGGATCCTGAGTGCGGCTCAGATCGCCAGGCTCGCGGACTACAACACCGAGATCCCGACGACCACCGGTCCCTGACCGGGCCGGGAGCCCGGGCCGGGCGGCCGCACGGCCGCCCGGCCCGCGCCCTGCGTTCCACCGTGTTCCGACCACCGCTTCACCGAAAGGGGAACTCCGCCGTGAGGCAACACCTCCCGCGCGCCGTCATGGGCATCCTGCTCGTGGCGCTCGTGATCGCCTTCCTGCCCGGCACCCGGGCCACCGCCGCGAGCTGGACCAGCCACTGCGCCGTCGGCGGCTTCTGCCTCTACGACCAGAACGGCGGCCAGGGCGCCGAGCTCGCCAACGACCCCCGGGTCCCCGTCCAGGGCGTCGACCCCGCCTGGAACGACCGGGCCCGCTCGGTGGACAACCAGTCCGCCTACTGGGCCTGCCTCTACGCCGACGGCGCCTACGGCGGCACCGTCCAGGCCGTCCGGCCCGGCGGCCAGGCCGACCTCGCCGACCTCGGCACCCACCTGGACGGCAAGGTCACCTCCGTCAAGGGCGCCAAGTCCAAGGCCGGCTGCTTCACCGGCTACGAGCGCTGCGAGACCGGCCGGCTCTGCCTGTTCGCGGAGGAGGGCGGCCGCGGCGCGATGACCTCCCTCACCGAGGACGAGGTCCGCGACTACGGCGCCGAGTGGAACGACCGCACGGTCTCCGTCTTCAACCACACCGCCAAGCACGCCTGCTTCTACCCGGACAACGGGCTCACCGGCTCCTGGACCGCCAACGGCTCCACCTACCGGGCCTTCGTCGTCCTCAGCGGCGACAGCACCTTCGTCCCCGCGCCCTACGCCGGCACGCTCAGCTCCGACCGTCTGGTCGTCGCCGCCAACGGCCGCCCCGCCACCGACTTCTGCTGAACCGGGAGCCCCCTCATGAAGCACACCCTCGTCCGGCGGGCCGCCGCGATCCGGACCGCCACCGCCCTCGGCCTGGCGGCCTCCGTCCTCGCCGTCCCCGGCAGCGGCCTGGCCGGCGCGGCGACCGGCGACACCAACCCGGGCGACATCGTCCTGGGCGCCATCACCCTCGCCCAGGCCGCGGCCACCACGCCCTTCCCCGGGATCACCCGCACCGTCTACCAGGACGCCGACCGCACGTGGACGGTCAACGTCATGGACATCGACCCGAACCGGGCCCCGATCACCTTCGACGGCTCGATCGGGCAGGGCATGTACACCACGCAGACCGTCCAGGAGATGCTGGAGCAGACCACCGGCGTGACCAGCCGTCGCCCCTACCTCGGGGTCAACGGCGGCTACTTCGACGACGGCGTGGTCCTGGACCAAACCGACCGGATCTACCTCGGCGACCTCGGCGGCACCTCGATGAAGAACGGGCGGCTGCTCAGCGAGGCCGGCGGAGGCCGCTACACCTACGACCCCGTCACCGGCAAGGCCGTCGGGCTGCGCCCCGCCAACTCCGTGCTGATGCTGCAGAACGGCCGCCCGTACATCACCGAGCTCGGCACCGCGCTCACCGTGCGGCTCTCCGACGACGCCACCGTCAGCCGCAAGGTCGACGGCGTCAACCGACTCCCCGGCCGGGCCGGCCACTGCCTGCGCAACACCGACCCCGCCAACACGGACGTGACGGTCGCCGGCGGCGTCTGCTTCGACCCGTCGGAGATCGTCGAGTTCACCCCCGAGTTCGGGGCGAGGACGCCGGCCGCCGACCTGCTCAAGCAGACCGCCACCACCACGGACGACGACCCGGGCGTCGAGGTGCTGTTCAACGCGGCGGGCGTCGCCACCGCCTGCTTCCGCCCCGGCGCCACCGCCGGCGGCATCGTCTCCGACGCCCCGCGCGGCGGCCACGACGTGCCGCCCGGCGGACGGGCCCTGGAGGGCACCGGCGACGGCGCGGCCTGGCTCTGGGACAACGCCTGCGCCGGCAGGCCGGTCAGCCTGCACACGGTGGTCACCGACACCCGCTTCGGCGACACCGTCGCCGACACCTGGTTCGGCCGCGCCCCGGCCGGCGCCGTCGAGCGGCCGATCGACCCGGCGATGTACGCCACCCCCGTCGGCGACGTCCTGATCCGCGACGCCACGGTCGTCTACCAGGTGCCCGGTGACACCGCGCGGGCCTGGCGCACCGCCGGCGGCGCGGACGGCTTCGGCCACCTCTTCTTCGTCACCGTCGAGGGACAGAAGGGCGGCCCCGCGCCCCTCGCCGCCGGGGCCACCCGCAGCGAGCTCGCCCAGCTGCTCAAGGCGCTCAACCTGGTCGACGCCGTCAACATGGACGGCGGCGGCTCGACCACCCTCAACCTGCGCGACCCGAACGGCAGCGAACCGCCCGTCACCACCACCACGGACTCCGCGCCGCGTCACGTCGCCGACACCGTGTACGCCGCGGTCGGCGGCTACGGCCTCGCCAAGTAGGCCCGCACCCCGGCCCGCCCCGGCCCTCTCGTCGGACCGGCCGGCGGGAGGGCCACTCGCCGCCCCGGCGCCGCGTCCCCGGCCGCGGCCCGATCCAGCTGAGCTGGAACTTCAGCTACAAGGCGGCCGGCGATGCCCTCGGCATCGACCTGCTGCGCCACCCCAACCTGGTGCGGACCGATCCGGCCGTCGCCTGGAAGACCGCGCTCTGGTACTGGAACACCCAGAACGGGCCGGGCACCATGCCCCCGCACAGGTGCAGAGCCGGATCAACGCCTACCAGCGCTTCACCCAACTGCTCGGCACCGTACCGGGCAACAACCTGAGCTGCTGAGCCCCGAGGCCCATCGGGACCTGGCCGGTCCGCGGGAAGCGGCCGGGCACGGGGGTCACCGGCGCGAGTCGGCGTGGGTGCGGCACCACCACGGGATCCTCGCCGTCTGGCGCGGGAACTTCGCGAACGCCGCCGAGCTGTTCGCGCGGGCGCGCACCGATTTCCGCGAGCTGGGCTGCCTCGACGCGGCGCTCGAGTGCCGGGTCAAGTTCGCCATCGCGCACGCCTACGGGGGCGAGGCCGCCGCGGCCGCCGAGGCGTGCGGCGAGGTCGAGGCGGCCGCCCTCGCACACGGCGAGTCCTGGCTGCACGGGATGGCCCTGCTCGCCCGCGCACTGCTGGCCCTGCGCGCGGGCGAACCCGCCGACGCGACCGCGCGGGCCGGCGCGGCCATCGCCCGGCTGCGCCCCTTCCAGGACTGGTGGGACGTGGCCATGTGCGTGTAGGTCATCGCCTGGAGCGCCCGGGACGCCCCGCGGCGCGCGGCCCGGCTCCTGGGTGTGCTGCACCTGTTGTGGGAGTCGCTGGGCGGGCGGCTCGGCGCGGCACCGTTCATGCGCACGCAGCACCTGCGCCTGGACGCCGAGGTACGGGAGGCACTGGGAGTCGCCGCCTTCGACCGTGAGTTCCGCCGCGGAGCGCGCACCACCGTGGACGAGGCACTGGCCTACGTCCTGGACGAGTCGGCCGGGGTGCCGGGACTGACGAAGCGCGAGAGCCAGGTCGCGGAACTGGTCGCCGAAGGCCTCACCAACAAGGACATCGCGGCCCGCCTCACGATCGCCCAGCGCACCGCGGAGAACCACGTCGAACGCATCCTGGGCAAGTTGGGGTTCACCTCGCGCACGCAGCTCGCGGTGTGGACGTACGAGCGGCGAGGCGAACTGCCCTGAACATCACGACGTGGTGATGTGCGTGCCGACGAAGTCGATCATCTCGATGGTCTGCCGGATCCGTTCCTCCGCGACCAGCGAGCCGTGACCGGCGTCGTACCGGTACACCCGGCACTCCTTGCCCAGTTCGCCCAGCCGTTCGACGTACCGGTCGATCTGCCGGATCGGGCAGCGGGGATCGTTCTCCCCGGCCAGGATCATGACGGGGGCGCGGACCCGCTCGGCGTAACTGAGCGGGGAGGACCGCCGGTACCGCTCGGGCACCTCGTCCGGGGATCCGCCGAAGAGCGAGCGGTCGTACGCCCGGAGCATCTCCGTCTCGTCCCGGTAGGCGGTGAGGTAGTCCGCGATCGGCGCGTCGGCGAACCCGAGCGTCCAGGCCTCGGGCCGCAGGCCGAGGCCCAGCAGGGTGAGGTAGCCGCCCCAGGACCGGCCGGAGAGCACCATCCGGGCCGGGTCGGCGATCCCGTCGGCCACCAGGCGGTCGCGCACCGCGTGGACGTCCTCTAGCTCGGTCAGTCCGGGGCGGCCCTCGATCGCGTCGCGCCACTGCGAGCCGTAGCCGGTCGAGCCGCGGAAGTTGAGGTGCACGACCAGGAATCCCTGGTCCACCCAGACGGCGGCGGGCGGGTTGTACGAGTCGTCGTTCCAGCCCGCGGGGCCGCCGTGCACGTCGAAGAGGCAGGGGTGGGGCTGCTCACCGCCGCCGGGCGGCCGGGAGATCAGCACGTGGATCGGGCCGCCCGGTCCGTCGACCCAGAGGTCCTCCACGGGGACGGAGGAGGGCGGTGTCGGACCCGGCGGGGTGAGGAGCACCGATCCGGACGTCGAGCGGATGACCGGTGGCGAGGCCGCGTCGGTCCAGGCGAACGCCACGGTGCCGTCCGGCCGGGCCGCCGCGCCCGCGATGACGCCACGCGGGGTGGGCAGGCGGGTCAGCTCCTTGTGCGCGAGGTCGTAGCGGTAGAGCTGGTGACGGGCGTGGTGGGTGTGGGTGATCAGGAGGGCGGAGCCGTCCGGGTACCAGGAGGCGGTCAGCTCACCGGGCAGGTCGAGGACGATCTCCTCCTGCCGGCCGGTCAGGACGTCCCAGAGCAGGGGTTCGGGGCGGCCGCGCCGCTCGTGCTCCACCAGCAGGAACGCCTCGCCCGGGGACGGGGACGGGGACGGGGAGAAGGCTCCGGCCCGCACGCCCAGGCCGGGCCCGTCCGCGAGGTCGGCCACCACGGTTCCGTCCGGGCGCAGCACCCGCACGGCCGGGTGCCGGCTGTCCCCCGCCTCGCTGTGCCCGATCGCGATGAGCGACTCGTCCCGGGACAGCGCGGCGACCCAGGCGTCCTGCTCGTGCCGGTAGAGGACCGTCGGGCTCTTCCCGGGGACGCAGAGGTGGATGGTGGTTCCGCCGCGGACCGTACCGCCGACGACCGCCAGACCGCTCGATCCCAGGGCCAGACCCGCCGGGTAGGCCGGTTCCAGGCCCGGGACGGCCGGTTCGTCGTCGCCGCCGTCGAACGGCTGGCGCATCCAGACGCCGTACTCACCGCCGTCGGCGTCGGCGAACCACCACAGCCAGTCGCCGGCCGGGTCGATGGCCGCCGTGAGGGTTCCGTTCGCCCGGTGGGTCACCTGCCGGGCCGTGCCGGTGCTTTCGTCCCGGGCGTGGATCTCCCAGGTTCCCGAGGCGTTTGAGCGGTGGAAGCTGCGGGCCGGGGCGTCCGCGGCCCATTCCGGCAGGCCGACCCGGGCCGCCCGGAACCTGGCCTTCCACCGTTCCTGGTCGATGACGGGCTCGTGATCGGTCAACTCTTCACTCCGAGGCGGATGACGGGCTCGTGGTCGATCAACTCTTCACTCCGAGGCAGCGGTGACGGGGGCGTCGGTGCGGTGTTCCGGTCGGCGGGCGGGTCCGGGCCCGATCAGGCAGGCGACGCAGAGCAGGCCGCAGCAGCCGGCGAGCGCGATGACCTGGGCCGCGCCGAGGAACTGGGCGGCCGCACCGGCCGCGGCGAACCCGAGGCCCTGCCAGAACATCAGGCCGGTGGACTGGAGGTTGAGCGCCCGGCCGCGCAGTTCCTCCGGGGCGACGTCCATCAGCAGCCGGTCCAGGCCGAGGTGGTGGGCGAAACCGAGGCCGCTCACCACGAGCAGTGGCAGGGCGATGGCCAGCGGCGGGTGGAGGACGAACACCAGCATCGGCGCGAAGACGGTGGCGGCGGCCCAGCCGACCAGCCGGACCTGCCGGCCCGCGTCGGCCAGGGTGTTGGTGAGCACCTCGCCGAGCACGGCGCCGGCCGGGACGGCGGACAGGAAGAGGCCGGCGCCGAGGCTCCCGGCGTGCACGCTCCCGGTGTACGGGACGGCGAGCGCCTCGGCGGCCACGCCCAGCGCGGGGACGGCCCAGCTGAGCAGGAGGACCCTCCGCAGCGGTCGGACCCGGAACATCGCGCCCATGCCGCCGATCGAATCCCGGATCAGGGACGGGCGTTCGGCGGTGTCCTCGGGGCGGCGTTCCACGGTGCCGAACCTGAGCAGCGCGGCCGAGACCGCGAAGCAGGCGGCGTTCCCGATCAGCACGCCGGGCGCCGAGACGCCGGTGAGCAGCACGCCGGCCACCGCCGTGCCCCCGAGCAGCGCGCTCTGCGACACCAGTCGCAGCAGGCTGCGGGCCGGCACGAAGGCCGGCCCGGGCACCACATCGGGAAGGGTGGCCGCGCGCGCCCCGGCGATCACCGGGGCGATCAGGCCGCGCCCGAACGCGAGTGCCAGCAGCATCACCACCGGGGTCCCGGGGACGGCCATCACCGCGGTGAGCGCTGCGGAGGCCAGGTTGCACCAGACCAGCAGCCGGCGGATCGGCAGGCGGTCGGTCAGCGCGTTCAGCAGCGTCCCCGCGACCAGGTACGGGGCGAAGGTGACGGTGAAGACCAGTGCCGACAGCAGCGGCGATCCGGTTCTGGCGTAGATGAGCACGGTCAGCGCGAAGTTCGCGATGACCATGCCGGTGACCGAGACCACATGGGCGGCGAAGATCGCGCGGAACTCCGCCACGGCGAGCGCGTCGCGGTAGCGGCCTGTGCTGCTCACGGGGGCGGCTCCCCTCTCCTCAGTCGGAACTCGGCCTGCACTCGGGCCGAACTCGGTCGGCTGTCGGCCGGCACTCAGCCGGAGATCTCCACCGGCAGCGCGGCGAGCGACCGGATGGTGGCGTACGGATGGCGGGTGACCTCGTCCGCCAGCCGGAGGGACGCGCCGCGGCGGGCCAGGGCCTGGAGCACCTCGCCGAGCAGGAGCTTCGAGAGCATCGACCCGGCGCAGGCATGCGCACCATAGCCGAAAGCCAGGTGCCCGTTGGGAGTTCGGTCCAGCGCGATCCGGTCGGGCTCCGGGAACCGCTCCGGGTCCCGGTTGGCCGCGCCGAAGAACACCACGACGTCCTGCCCGCGCCGGATGTCGGCGCCGGACAGCGTGGTGTCGGTGACGCACAGCCGGGTGGTCGCCTGCAGCGGGGTGTCGTAGCGGAAAAGCTCCTGGGGGGCCGTGTCGTCGAGCACTCCCGGCGTGCCCAGGTGCTCCTTCAGCGGGATGCGGTGGCGCGCCAGCGCGTACAGCGAGTTGCCCAGCGATCCGGGGACGGAGCTGAAGGCGTTGACCACCAGGGTGCGCAGCGAGTTGATCGTCATCAGCTCGGGCAGGCCGGCCCGGCGGGCGTCGTCCAGCAGGTTCCGCAGCGGGGCGCCGGGCTCCATGTCGTCGATCCAGGACTTCAGCATGCCGGTCAGCTTCTGGCGCGCGGCCGCTCCCGGCTTGCCGGCCTCGGGCACCAGCCCGGCGTCCATGGCGCGCATGATCGCCGCCGCGATCGGTTCCATGACCTCGGGTTCGAACTCCGGCAGTCCCATGGCGCTGGGGACGAACCAGCGGGACAGCGGCACTGTGAAGGAACCGATCAGGTCCACCGGCCCGGGCGGCAGGCTGTCGAGCAGCTCGTCGACGGTGACGCGCACCCGTGCCGCGAACTCCGGTGAGCTGAGCGGCCGCAGGGTGCTCGCGATCAGGCCGGCGACCAGGCTGTGCTCGGGCGGGTCGAGATGGTGGATGCTGAGCGCGCTGTCCGGCATGCTCTCACCGGCCCGCCGCCAGTCGGCGGCAAAGGTCTCGTGGTCCCGCAGCACCTGCCGGCAGTCCCGGTAGGAGGTGACCAGCCAGCCGTTCAACCGCTCGTTCCAACAGGGGCCGCCGGTGCGGCGCATGGCCGCGTAGGCGGGGTACGGGTCGGCGTGGACGGCCGGGTCCAGCGGGTGGTAGGCGCTCGTCTCGATGCTCACGCGTCATGCTCCACGGGGAGGAAGGTCATCGGCAGCCGGTCGGGGTAGCGCAGGGTCGCCCGGGGAGCCCGCCAGGGGGCGCCGGCGAGCCGGGGGGCGGCCGGCGCGTCGAGCAGTGCGGTCACCAGTGACCGGATGACGATGCGGGCGAGCGACGCGCCGGTGCAGGCGTGCGGGCCCCAGCCCAGCGAGAGGTGCCGGTTCTTCGTCCGGTCCACCCGGAGTTCGTCCGGGGCCTCGAAGCGCGCGGGATCACGGTTGGCCGCGCCGAAGAGCGCCATGACCAGGTCACCGCGCTCGATCGTCACCCCGCCGATCTCCGTCCTGGTGACACAGGCCCGGGTGGTGCCCTGCACCGGGCCGTCATAGCGCAGGAGTTCGTCCACCCCGGTCTCCAGCACGCCGGGCGCGCGCATCCGGCCGAGCGCCTCGGGGTGCCGGAGCAGCGCGAGCACCGCGTTCACGGCCGCGGCCACGGTGGTGCTGAAGCCGGCCAGGAACAGCACCCGGACGTTGCTCCAGACCTCGTCGTCCGGAACGCCGGCGCTCCGGGCGCCGGCGAGCACGTCCGCGACCAGGCCGGGCTTCGGCTCCGCGGCGGCCCACTCGGCGAGCAGCCGCGTGATCTCCACCCGGGCGGCGAGTGCCGGTTCCAGCACGTCGGGAACGAGACCCGCGTCCATGCCGCGGACCAGCGCGTCGGACAGCTCGGCGAAGCTCGCCACCGGGGGCGGCTCCACCCCCAGCAGCTCGCAGACCGCACGGAGCGCCACCGGCCTGGCCACCTGGGCGGTGAAGTCGAACCCGGGCGCGTCCGCCAGCTGTTCGAAGACGGCGCGCGCGGCCTCGGTGGCCCGGATCCCGATGCCGTCGAGGTCCTGTGCGCGATAGGCGAGGGTGAACAGCCTCCGGACGGGCGTGTGCTCCGGCGGATCGAGCGACTGCATGGACGGCGTCGCACCGCTCTCGTCATGGCCCGCGCGACGCCAGTCGCTCGCGAACGTCCCGGTGTCGCCGATGACGGCACGGCAGTCTTCGTACGAGGTCAGTACCCACGATCCGAGCCGTTCGCTCCAGAACACCGGGGCGGCCGAACGCAGTTCGGAGTAAACCGGATACGGGTCGGCAATCACGTCCGCTGAAAGCGGGTCATAATCGAGCATCATGCATTCCTCACGAACCGGCGGCAGCAATGCTGACATGCGGCCCAGGCGCATGACCTGGGCCGCATCAATTAGTCAATCTCAGTAGTTGTAACGCATGTCAGCCTCCCCCTGTGGCCGGGATTCCTATCGCTGCGGTGGCAGCCACCACTACCCTCGCCCGGCCGCCCCGGGTTGTCGAGGACGTTCAATCCACGCTTAAAAGCCGTGGAGAATCGGGGATTCGGCGATCGGTCCGGTTCCCTTCGAGGCAAACCGGACAAACCACGGCCAACAGCGTCTACCGCACCGAGCTGTGCAATACGCTCCCTTTACCGTCATCGCACTCGCCATTTATTCACATCCATGAAGATCGGCTCCGGACGGGGGACGGCACTTTCGTCAAAACACTGGACAGGAACGATCACCCTGACGAAGCTGACCCGGAAGGCAATCACCGGCGATAGCACAGGGGGAGCCAGTGTTGCGGGTCCATTTGACTTCCGATGATCTTTCACGGGTACGAATCGCGCTCACTCCGGATCCGCTCGCCGAAACGGCGAACAGCGTCCGTGTGCTCCAGCGTCGCGACCAGGCGTCCGCCTACGGACCGTGGCGCGCGCTCGTCCGGTCCCGGTTCTCCCGCGAGATCATGGGCCCGCTGCTCGATCTGCTGCCGCCCGACGCGCCGATGGGCCGGCCGGAGTTCCTCACCACGGTACGCGGTACCCGAACCCTCGACGAGGGTCTCGCCCGGCTCCGCGCGGAACCCGAGCGGATCGCCGCCGAACTGGCCGCACTCGGATCGTCACGCGCACTACCGGAATGGATGCATGACCTGGCCGAGGCCGACCACGCGGCACTCGACCGGATGAGCATGGCGTTCCGGGCCTACCACGACATCGCCGTCGCCCCGTTCTGGCAGCGCATCTCGGCCGCCGTGCACGGCGAGATCGCCATCCGCCGCAGGATCATGGCCGAACAGGGGGTCGAGGGCCTCCTGGCGACGCTCCACCCGTCCGTCCGCTGGCACTCCCCCGTACTGGAGATCCCATCCGCCGACGCCGCCGAGATCCGGCTGGACGGTCAAGGCCTGCTGCTGGCACCGTCCTTCTTCCTCTGGCCCAACGTCGACAGCCACCGCAGCTGTGCGGCACACGACCAGCCACTCCAACTGGCCTTCCCCGTCGCACTCGACGCGGTGTCCTTCCGGACCACGGTCCGGGGGATGCAGACGGAGGGGGACACCGCCCTGCCCTCACTGCTGGGCCGCACCCGCGCCGCCGCGCTGGAAGCCATCGCCACCGGCACCACCACCAGCGAACTCGGCCGGCGACTCGGCGTCACCCCCGCCGCGGCCAGCCAGCACGCCGCCGTCCTGCGCGCGGCCGGCCTCGTCATCACCCGCCGCCAGGGCACCTCCGTGCTCCACAGCATCACCCCGCTGGGCACCGAGCTCGTCGGCGGATGCCGCCCGGCGGCGGACCGTCCGGCGTAGCCGCCTCTGGCACAGCCCGGATCTTCGATGGCACGGCCGCCATGGAAGCACGGAGAGCCGTCGGATGCGTGATCCGAAGCCGACCGACGGATGGACGGAATGCGGTACGCAGCGGCCGGGCGGGGCGTCGCCGGGCCGACGACCCCCTCCAAACGGCCTCGATCGCGCCCGTGCTGGTGATGGCGCGTGCCACGGAGGCGTGCTGATGGCACCCGGGCGTGCGCGTACGCGAAGGTTCGACAACGACCCATTTCTCGCGGAGCGGAGGCGATCGTGCCGGGTGGACGGAACGTTGTTCGTGCGGGACGGACGGTGCACGCAGCCGCGCCCCTGTCGCGCGCGGGACGCTCGGTCACCGGCCATCCAGTCTCGTGTCCCGACAACGAGCCGCCACACGGTTCGGTCACGGACGGCCTTCCGGCACCGCCGCCCACGGCTGCGGAGAAAAGATCAGGCACGAGCCCGGGTGATCATGGAGGTCTCTACGCTCCGTGACCACCGGGGGCTCGTGCCTGTCCTGCCGTCATGCCCGGTCGAACCGCTGTGGGCCCGGTTCGCGGCCGAGCGCGTCCAGCGAGGAGGGATCCTCCGGGCCCGCCTTCACCGGTCCGCTCCGCGAAGCCTTCACGACCTGATGGGCGCCCCGGCCGTCGCGGCCGACCCGGTCACCGCGCCCCGCCGGGCAGGACGCGGTCGGCCGCGGCCTGCACGGCGTCGAGGTCCTCGGCGATCTCCGCACCGGCGACGGCGTCCGGCAGTTCGTCCTCCATGTACCGCAGGGGGCGGTGGCGCAGGCCCAGGACGGCCCAGGCGATCAGCAGCAGTCCGCAGGTGACGAGGAGCAGGCCGGTGCCGCGGCCCGGCCCGGTGCCGAGGGCTCGTCCCACGGTGCCTGCCAGCGCCCCTCCCGGGTTCAGCAGGCCGGAGAAGTACCCGGCGAGGGGCGGGGCGGTGAGGAAGGCCAGCGGGGTCATGGCGACGGCGAGCATCTGGTTGGTGGCGAGCACCCGGCCCTGGAGCTCCGGGCCGACCTTGAGCTGGATGATGGCCAGCCAGTGCGCGTTGAGGATGCTCATGGACGCCCACCAGACGAGTGCTCCCACGGCCGCCAGCGTCACCGACGGACGCAGGCCGACCAGGACGACGCCCAGGCCGACGCCGCTCACGAACCCCACCATGCCGGTCGCCCGCCGCGCGGTGCCGCCCCACACCGCCACGATCAGGCTGCCCGCCACGGCGCCCGCGCCGCCGACCGCGGTGACCACGCCCACCGCCGTGGTGCCGCTGAAGGAGAGCACGCTCGGGACCGTCAGCGTCACCGCGAGGGTGCCCAGGTAGTTCTCCACCATGAAGAACACGATCATGATCATCAGCGGACGCCGCCGGATCAGGAACCGCCAGCCGCCGACGACGGTCCGGGCGAAGGACTCCTTCTGCCGCCGGAAGAGCCGGTCGGGGAAGCGCACCCACAGCAGCCCGGCCAGGCCGACGAGGAACGACGCGACGTCCACGGCCACCACCCAGGGCAGTCCGACCAGCCCGATCAGCGCGCCGCCGGCCAGCGGGGCGATCAGCGTCCCCAGTCCGGCGCCGAGGTTGGCCAGCCCGTTGGCCTGCACCAGGTACGGCTTGGGGACGAGCTGGGCGACGGCGGCCAGGTAGGCCGGTCGCCGGAACGCGGTCACCAGCGACATGACGCCCACGATCAGGCCGACCTGCCAGAGCGCCAGGCTGCCGCTCCACAGCGCGGCCACCAGGGACACCGTGGCGGTCGCGGAGACGGCGTCGCAGGTGAGCATGACCCGGCGGCGGTCGATCCGGTCCGCCACCGCGCCGCCCAGCGGCGCCGCGACGATCGCCGGGAGCATGGCGAGCATGCTGATCAGCGCGTAGTCGAGGACCCGCCCGCTGCGCTGGTAGGCCCAGACGCCGAGGGCGAACGAGGTCAGCGCGCTGCCGATCAGCGAGACGGTCTGGCCCGCGGCGACGACGTAGAACTTCCTGAGGTCGTGTCGCGCCGTCCGGCCGACGACCGTGACGTCGGCGATCGGCTCCGGCAGCAGGCCACCGGCCCAGGCCCCGAGCCGCTCGCCGATCAGCGCGGCGAGCTGGGCGGCCTGGTGCTTGAGGAAGTAGTGGCCCGCTCTGGGGAGGGTGGCCAGCTCCACCCGGTCGGCGAAGGCTCCCCACTCCGTGAACCGCTCCTCGTAGAGCTCGGTGGACCGGTCGCGTTCGCCGATCACGCAGAGCACCGGGGCCCGTAGCCTGCGGGCGTCCGCCCTGGTCAGTTCACGGGTGAACCAGCCCTGCGCCTGGTCCACGTCGTGCCGCAGGGCGCGCAGCATGGTCCGCTGTGCCGCTTCGGCCGCTTCCCCGTCGCCGTCGCCGTCGTCGTCCATGCCGCCGAGGGTGCGCAGGAAGTCCCGGTAGGCCCGGTCCGACGTCCAGCGGGTGGCCGGGAACCTGCTGCGCAGCCAGGTCGACAGACGCCCCGGCAGCCGCGCGCCGGGAAAGCTCCCGCCGACCAGCAGGCCCGTCACCGGGACGCCTTCGGCTTCCAGACGCAGCGCCAGTTCGGTGGCCGCGGCCGAGCCGACGCAGTGGCCGTACACCGCCACCGGGCCGACCCGGCCGCCCGTCCCCGGGGCCGGGCGGGCCGCCTCGGCCAGCTCGGCGACGACCCGGTCGATCAGCACGGTGAGCGGGAGCAGCGGCTCGTCCGGCCGCGCCGGGTCGTGTCCCGGCGGTTCCACCGCCAGCACGGCCGCGCCGGGGATCGCCTTGGCCAGTTCCGTGGCGAGCGGACCGTAGGCGGCGGCCGAACCGCCGCCGTAGGGGAGGCACACCACGGTGACGGTCGGGAGCCGGCCGGGCGGGGGGCCCGCCAGCCGGTGCAGCAGGCGGCGCTCACCGCCGGGCCCGTCCGCCTGTGCCGCGTCGAGGAACGCGGCCAGCTCGCGCACGGTCGGCCGGGTGAACAGGTCGATCACCCGGAGCGTCGGGTCGATCGCCCGGACGGCGCGCACGGCCCGGAAGGAGTCCCCGCCGAGGGCGAAGAAGTCGTCGTCGACGCCGATGCCGTCGGGGGCGTCCAGGTCGAGGACCTGTGCCCAGGCCTGTGCGACGCGCAGTTCGGTCGGCGTGCTCGGGGCGATGTGCTCGGTACTCGCCGCCGGCTCGGGGGCGGGCAGGGCCGATCTGTCCACCTTTCCGTTGGGGTTGAGCGGCAGCGCGGGGAGCACGACGATCGCCGTGGGCACCATGTAGTCGGGCAGTCGCTCGCGCAACGCCGTGCGCACGCGCGCGACGTCCACGCCGGTCGCCGGCGCCGCGGGGGTCACCCAGGCGGCGAGCCGCCTGGCACGGGCCTCGCCGACCGGCAGCACCACCGCTTCGGCGATCTCGGGCAGGTCGCGCAGCGCGGCGGCCACCTCGCCCGGTTCCACCCGGAAGCCGCGGATCTTGACCTGGTCGTCGATCCGGCCGAGGAACTCGAACAGTCCGGTCGTGGTCAGCCGGACCCGGTCCCCGGAGCGGTAGCACCGCGAGGTGCCGGTCACCGGGTCGGGGACGAAGCGCTCGTCGGTGAGGTCGGGGCGGCCGAAGTACCCGCGCGCCACGCTCGGCCCGCCGATCCACAGCTCGCCGGGCACCCCGGCGGGCAGCGGCCGGCCGCCGGGGTCGACCACGTAGCAGTCCACGTCGGCCAGTGGCCGACCGATCGGAACCGTCCCCGAACGCCGGGCCGGCGGGGTCTCCTCCACGGCGCAGCCGAGCACGGACACCGTGGTCTCGGTGGGGCCGTAGTGCACCTGCACGGACAGCTCGGGCCGCGCGGTCCGGATCCTGGCCACCAGGTCCCAGGAGCAGGCCTCTCCCGCGAGGATGAGCAGCTTGCGGGGCAGCACGCGGCCGAGGTCCCCGTGGGCGGCGAGCAGTTCGAGGTGGCTCGGCACCATCTTGACCGCGTCGACCGGGTGCGCCTCCAGGTACTCCCCGTACGCCTCCGGGTCGGTGGCCACCTCGCGGTCCACCAGGTGCACCGTGCCGCCGGTGGCCAGCGCGCCGAAGAGGTTGGTCATGCCGAGGTCCGCCGCGTGGGTCGACACCAGGGCGAACGCGCCCCCCTCGACACCGCAGCCGGTCAGTCGCTCCGTCACCGCGTGCAGGTAGTGCACGATCTGCCGGTGCTCGACGGTGACGCCCTTGGGGCGGCCGGTCGAGCCCGAGGTGAAGACCAGGTAGGCCGGCGCGGTCGGATCGACGGCCACGCCGGGTGCTCCTCCGGGCTGGTCGTGTGGCGTTTCCGGGGTGGGCGGACCGTCGAGGAGCAGCAGCTCCGCGGGGGTGCCCGCAGTGTCCGCACCGCGTCCCGGGAGGCGCCGCGCGAACTCCCGTTCCGCGAGGACGACCCGCGCACCCGCCGTCGACAGGATGTCGGCCAGCCGGTCGTCCGGGTACGCGGGGTCGAGCGGCAGGTAGATCGCGCCGGCTTTGAGCGTGGCGAGCAGGGCGACCACGAGCGGTGTCCGGCGGTCGGCCAGGACGGCGACCGGTTCCTGCGGTCCGACTCCGGCCGCGAGCAGCCGGTGCGCGAGCCGGTTCGCCCGCCGGTCCAGCTGTCCGTAGGTGAGTTCGCCGTCGGGGCCCACGACTGCCGTCACGTCGGGCCGTTCGGCCGCCCAGCGCTCGACCAGACCGTGCAGCGGCTGCTCCAGGTCGAACTGCCGGCGCGGCCCGGACAGCAGCGGTCCGTCCACCGGTTCCACGGCCACCTCGCGCACGGGGCGGTCGAGATCGGACAGCACACCGTCCAGCAGGACCGCGTACCACTCGGTGATCCGCTGCGCGGTGTGCCGCTCGAAGAGGTCGGTGCGGTAGATCAGCGACCCCTCGTAGGTGTCGCCGGTGCCGTTCGAGGAGGTGGCCGCGAACGCCAGGTTCAGTTCGTACTTGGCCGTCGTCGCCGGCGGTGCGAAGACCCTCGCCGTCAGGCCCGGGAAGCGCGGCGCCGCCGTCGGGGTGTCGATCACGTTGAGGAGGACCTGGAAGATCGGCGTGGTGGAGAGGTCGCGGGCCGGGCGCAGCCGGTCCACGATCCGCTCGAACGGGACCTCGGTGCGGGCGAAGGCCTCCAGGGCCGCGTCGCGCACCCGGGTCAGCAGCTCCCGGCCGCTCGGCCCGCCCGACAGGTCGGTCCGCATGGTCAGGGTGTTGATGAAGAAGCCGATGGTGTGCTCGGTGTCGGGGTGCCGTCGTCCCGCCTCGGGCACGCCGACCGGCACGTCGTCGACGCCCGACAGCCGGGCCAGCAGCTCCTGCCAGACCGCGAGGAGCACCATGAACGGCGTGCAGCCGGTCTCGGCGGCCCGCCCGCGCACCTTGGCGGTCAGGGCGGCCGGAAGGATCACCGGCACCTCCGCGCCCGTGCGTTCCGCGATCGGTGGGCGGGGCAGGTCGGTGGGCAGGTCCAGGACCGGCTCCAGACCGGACAGCGCATGGACCCACCAGGCCAGGTCGGTCTCCGCGCGGTCCCGGTCCTCCGGCCGCCGGGAGAGCCAGTGCGCGTAGTCCGCGTACTGGACCGGTGGCGGTGCGGGAGACTCGGCCAGCCCGAGCCGCGCCGAGTAGAGTGCCGCCAGTTCCGCCACCGCCACCGTCCTCGACCAGGCGTCGAAGGCGATGTGGTGGACCGTCAGTGCCAGGACGTGCTCGTCGGCGCCGAGCCGGAGCAGCACCGCCCGCAGGGGCGGTTCCACGGCCAGGTCGAACGGCCGGCGCAGGTCCTCGGTCAGGCGGCGGTCCAGCGAATCCCGCTCGCCCGGCCCGGTCAGATCGGCCTCGGCCAGCGGTACCGCGTCCGCCGGGCCTGCCACTGCCGCCGGCTCGCCGTCGGTCTCGACGATCAGGCTCCGAAGGACCTGGTGCCTCTCGGCGAGATCCCGCACCGCCCCCAGCAGCGCCGCACGGTCCAGGGGGCCGTGCAGGTGCAGGGCGACCGGGATGTGGTAGGCGGTGCTCTCCGGATCCAGCTGGGTGAGGAACCACAGCCGGGTCTGTGCGGCCGACAGCGGGGCCGGAGCACCCGCGTCCGGGCGGGCGGGTATCGCCGGGGTGCCGCGGACCGCGGTGCGGCGGGCCGAGGCGAGCCGGGCGCGCAGCGCGTTGGTGAGCCGGGGGTCCCGCCGCTCGGCGGACACCTCGGTCATGCGGCACCGCCGCCGGTGGCGGAGGCCGGGCGGGCAGGTTCGGCCGGGTCGGCCCATTCGGCGACGTCGGCCGGGTCGGCCGCGTCGTCGAGGTCCGCCGATCCGGCGAGGTCGGCCAGCAGCAGGGCCTCCAGCGCGGCGGCGAAGTCGGCCAGGACCGGGTGCTCGAACAGCAGCCGCACCGGCAGCGCGAAGTCCAGCGCCGCCATCAGCCGGCCCGCGACCCGGGTGGCCGCCAGCGAATGCCCGCCGATCGCGAAGAAGTCGTCGTGCGCACCGACTTCGGTGGCCCCGAGGACGGTCTCCCACACCTCGGCCACCAGCAGCTCGGCATCGGTGCGCGGGGCGACCTGTTCGCGGCCGGTTTCGCGACCGGGCGCCGGGAGGGCGCCCCGGTTCACCTTGCCCGAGGCCGTCAGGGGCAGGGCGTCGAGCACGACCCACCGCCGGGGCACCATGTGGTCCGGGAGACGGGTGTGCAGGCGCTCCTCCACCGCGGGCGTGCCGAAGGCGTCCGCGGTCGCCGCCGAGGGGTCCACCGCGAGGTAGCCGACCAGGTGGGCGTCGGCTCCGTCGCCGAGGACCACGACGGCCGCGTCCACGACCGCCGGCTCCGCGCGCAGGGCGGTCTCGATCTCGCCGAGTTCGATCCGGTGGCCGCGCAGCTTCACCTGCTGGTCGCGGCGGCCCAGGAATTCGAGGGTGCCTCCGCCCGCGCCCCCGGCCATGGGGGTCCCCCCGGCCGAAGGCTGGGGGAGGCCGGGAGGTGCCCCCACCGGCCGGGGGGATCCCCATGGCCGCCAGCGGGCCAGATCACCGGTCCGGTAGCGCCGTCCGCCCGGCGTGAACGGATCCGCGGTGAACGCCGCCGCGGTCGCCTCGGGCCGGTTCCGGTAGCCCCGGGCGACGCCCGCACCGCCGATCCACAGCTCTCCGGTGACTCCCGGCGGCACCAGCCGGCCCATGGCGTCCAGCACGTAGGCCGTCTCCCCGGCCAACGGGCGGCCGATCGGCACCGCCTCGCCGACGGGAGTCTCCACCCGCGCCACGGTCGAGTAGACCGTGCTCTCGGTGGGCCCGTAGGCGTTCCACAATTCGCCTGTCCGCGCCAGGAGTTCGCGCGCCAGCCCGGGGTCCATCGGCTCGCCGATGCTGACGACGCGCACCCCTGGGGCCGACCACTCGGCGGCGACCAGCATCCGGAGCGTGGTCGGCGTGGCGGTCATCAACGTCACCCCGGCCCGGTCGATGGACCGCGCGACGGCATACCCGTCGACCGCGGCCTTGCGGTCCAGCATCGCCAGCCGGAGTCCGCAGGCCAGGCTGACCCAGAGTTCGAACCCGAACACGTCGAAGGCCGGTGACGTGAGACCCAGCATCACGTCGTCGGGCCGGACGCCCGGCCTGATCCGCATCGCGGCCACGAAGGCCGCCAGGCTCGCGTGAGTGACCTCCACGCCCTTGGGCCGGCCGGTCGAACCGGAGGTGTACAGCACGTACGCCAGATCCTCGGGCGCCGCCTCGGGCAGCCTCGTGGGTCCGGGGTCGGGCAGGCCGCCCAGGTCGAGGACGCCGACGCCGACCGATTCGCCGAGCTCGCCGGCCAGCGCGAGGGTCTCCTCGGCGGCGACGACGACGGTTGCCCCGGAGTCGGCGAGTTGGCCGCGCAGCCGTTCGGTGGGCTGGTCCGGTTCCAGGGGAACGTAGGCCGCACCGGCTCGCAGGACGCCGAGCAGGGCGGCGGGCAGGTACCGGTCGCGGGGAAGGCAGACCCCCACGGTGAATGCCGCCGCCGGTCCTGCCGCGGGCTCGGCCGCTCTCCTCGCGAGCAGGGCCGCGGCCACTCGCCGGGACCGTTCGGCCAGTTCCGCGTAGGTGAGTTCGCCGGCCGAGTCGGAGGTGGCCACCGAGGTCGGCCGCTGGGCGGCCTGGTCGAGAACGGCCGCCACCACCGTCCGCGGACCGCCGGCCGGCAGCGGGACTCCGGTGCCGGCGGCGAGCAGAGCGGCCTTCTCCGCTCCGCTCACCAGCTCCAGGGCCGACAGCGGAAGGTCCGGATCGGCCGCCGCGGCGCGCAGGATCCGGAGCAGCCGGTCGGCGAACGCCTCGGCGTCGGCCGGGCCGAACCGGTCCACGTCGTACTCGATCTGGAGCTCGGGCCCCCGCGCCGTCTCGTTGACGAACACGGTCAGCGCCGCCTGCGTCCCGCCGCTGCTCACCTCGCCGAGCAGCTCCAGACGGACGCCGTCGTGCTCCACCGCCACCGGGAGGCCGGCCGGCTGGAGCGAGAGCACGACCGGGGTGCCGATCGTTCCCCGGGGGTGTTCGACGCCGGCCGCCTCGAAGGCGTCCTGCACGGTGAACCCCGGATGGTCCATGACGCGGGCAGTCGTGGCGGAGGCACGGCCGACGGCGCTCCGGAAGGACAGTCCCTCCGCCAGCCTCAGCCTGATCGGCATGATGCCGACCAGTGGCCCGACGACCGCCTCCAGCTCGGGGTGCGCCCGGTGCGCCACGGCTGCGCCCAGGACGACGTCGGACCGGCCGGTGAGGCCGGCGACCAGCACACCGAGCGCGGTCAGGAAGGTCGAGAACGGAGTGGCTCCGCAGTCGGCCGCGAGCTCGCGCAGCATCGCCGCCGTCTCGGCGTCGAGGGGACGGGCCAGCCGTTCGCCGACCAGTCGACCGGGGCCGGCGGGCTCGGCGCGCCCGGCGGGCCCGGCGGAGAGGAGGTCGTGCGGCGGGACGGCGTCCGCCAGCTCCCGGGCCCAGAAGGCCCGCAACTCCTCGACCCGGTCGGGCCCGGCGGCCAGCGCGCGTTCGTGCAGCGCGATGTCGCCGACCTGTACGGGCGGCGGCGTGATGTCCGGGCCGCTGCCCGACCCGTGGTCCTCCCCACCACCCGGGATGCCGACCAGCTCCGACATCAGGACGCCGATCGACCAGCCGTCGAACGCCACGTGGTCGGTCACGACGACCAGTTCGGCGGTGTCGTCGTCGAGCCGGAGCAGGGTGGCCCTGAGGAGCGGTGTCTCGGTGGCGAGGTCGAACGCGTGGCTCGCGGCCGCGCGAGTCAGCTCGGCCGCCCGGCTCGCCCGCTCCGCCTCGGGCGCTCCCCTGAGATCGTGCTCCTCGAACGGCACCGGGGCCGGCGGGCGGACCAGCGCGACCGGTTCGTCGTCCACTCCCCGACCCGAGGCGTCCAGCACGACGCCGGCCGGCACGACGCTGCGCAACACCTCGTGCCGCTCGACCACCGCGTCCAACGCGGCCCGTAGCCGCGCCGTGCCCGGCAGTCCGCGCAGGCCCAGTCGGAAGGCGATGGTCGTGGCGCGCTCGGCGGAACTGACCTGCCGCAGCAGCCACATCCCCTGCTGCGCGGACGTCAGCGGGTACGTGTCCCGCCCTGTGTGACGGACCAGCGCGGGCTCCGGCCCGGTGCCCGAGCCGTCGGCCGACCGGGCTCGCAGCAGTGAAGCGAGTCCGGCGACGGTGGGCGCGGCGAGGAAGCCCGCCAGCGGGACGGTCGTTCCGAAGTCGCGGCCCAGGACGGCACAGACGCGAGCGGCCGCCAGGGAGTGGCCGCCGAGCGCGCCGAAGTCGTCGTGGATGCCGACATCCGCCAGACCGAGGGCACCGGCGACGACCTCCGCGATCCGCTGCTCGGTGTCGGTGCGCGGGGCCACGTACTCGGTGTCGACCCCGCGGCCGAACTCCACCGCGGCCAGTGCGGCGCGATCGGCCTTGCCGGTCGGACCGACGGGCAGGCGGTCGAGGACGGCGATCCGGGACGGCACCAGGTGGTCCGGCAGCCTGTCCCGGAGCCAGGCACGCAGCCGCGCCTCGGTGAGCGTCCGGTCGGCCGACTCCGCGTAGGCCAACAGCTGCCGGGTGCCGTCCGCGTCGGCCGGCGCCAGCACCACGGCGTGCTGGACGGCCGGGTGCCCCGCGAGCGTCGCCTGGACCTCGCCCGGCTCGATCCGGAAGCCGCGGACCTTCACCTGGTCGTCGACCCGCCCGGCGAAGTGGTGGAGCCCGTCCGCCCGCCTGACCAGATCGCCGGTCCGGTAGTGCCGGACTCCGGCCGCATCCGTGACGAACCGTTCGGCCGTCAGCTCCGGCCGGGCCAGATAGCCCCTGCTGACCAGCGGACCGGACACCCAGAGTTCCCCGACCTCGCCGTCGCCGAGCGGGTTCCCGGCGCCGTCACGTATCGAGAGGCCGCTCCGCGCGTAGGGCGACCCGATCGGCGGCTCCCCCCGCCCGGCCCTGGGCACCTCGTGGGTCACGCAGCTGACGGTGCATTCGGTCGGGCCGTAGCTCTGGACGACCCGTCGTACGCCGGCGTTGGCGTAGATCCGGTCCGCCAGGGCCCGGGTGAGCGGTTCCCCGCCCGCGCGGACGGTGCGCACGCCCGGCGGCAGCGGCTCACGCACGAGCGCGGCCAGTACGGACGGCGTCCCGTAGACCATCGTGACCTGGTCGCGCGCGGGCAGGGCAGGCAGCGCGAGCAGGTTCTCGGCCAGGATCACCGTCCCGCCGCCGAGCAGCGGGAGGAACAACTGGGTCACCGACGGGTCGAAACAGACGGACGTCGCGGCCAGCATCCCGCGGAGTTCGCCGGCCGAGTACACGGACGACTCCCACCGCAGCAGGGCCGTCACGTTGCGGTGCTCGACCACCACGCCCTTGGGCCGGCCGGTCGAGCCCGAGGTGTACATCACGTACGCGGCGTCCGTCGGCTCGCCGGACATGTCGAGGGCGGCGCGGTCGTCGGCGCCCGGGACCACCGTCTCGACGAGCAGCAGGTCGACGCCGGCAGCCCGGCGGACGTCCCCGCGGCGCCCGAGGACGGCCGACGAGGAGACCAGGTGGGAGATCCCGGCGTCCGTGGCGATGAACTCCAGGCGGTCCGCCGGGTGGGCCGGATCCAGCGGCACGTAGGCCGCACCGGCCTTCCACACCCCCAGCAGCGCCGGGATCAGCCACTCGTCGCGGTCCAGGCAGACCCCCACCAGCGAACCCCGCCCGACGCCCAGGCGGCGCAACTCGCGGGCCACGGCGGCGGCCCTGCGGTCGAGCTCCGAATACGTGGTCCGGACCGACTGCGCCACCACGGCGATGTGGTCCGGGGTCCGTCTCGCCTGTTCCTCGAAAGCCCGATGAACCCGGCCGGTTTCGGACATGCTCGCCGACGTCACTGTCGATCCCCCTCATGAACGTGCCACTGCACCGGAGCCACGTCCGTCGGGTTTTCGGTGCAAACGCCTTTTGAGCGCTGGTCGGTTGTCATTGCCGATGCTGCGTGCGGGCTGATGCCGTGTGCGGTCGGGCAGCCCGGGAAAGGTCGGCTCGAAGGCGTTTCGGGGCGGGCCTCCGGCGACGCGCCCACCGTACTTTGCCGTCTCCGGTGGGGTCCATAGCTGTGATCGACTTGTCAGCGCCGCTCCCCCTCGACCGGGACGCCGCTGCGCGAACGCGTGGTGCCGACCCCGCACGCTTCGCAAGGAGCGTGCGGGGTCGACGGGTTGGCGCGGGATCAGCCGGCGAAACGCCAGATGTGGTCGTCGTAGCCGTCGTAGACGCCGCCGTGCCACGAACTGTCGTAGCAGGGGTAGACGGTCAGGGGCAGGTCGTTGGCCCGGTCGCTTCCGTCGCCGGCCCAGCCGGCCACGTCCAGGCAGAGGCCGTTCCGGTAGTTGACGATCTCGTAGCCCCCGTTGCCGACCACGTCGACGAGGTACCACTCCTGGTTGTCGTTCGCGGGGTCGGAGTTGCAGGTGTAGACGGACACGGGGGCGCCGGCCGGGGCGGCGCCGTAGTCGGGCAGGTCGAGGCAGTAGCCGCTCTTGGCGTTGGCGAACCGGTACAGGGGCCGCCCGTCGACGGTGCGGGTCTGCTCCAGGTTCCACATCTGGTTGTCGTACACGCCGTAGCTGCAGTTGTACTGGCCGACCCGGGTGTCGAGCGGGTTCCAGCCGTAGCCCGGCAGGTCGGCGCACTTCCCCGTGGTGACGTTCTCGAGCGCAACGGTTTGCAGGTACGTGGCCGCGTGCGCGTTGGACGCGAAGGAGAGCGGGAGCAGCGCCGCGACACCGGCGGCGGCAAGAAAGCGGGCGGCTTTGGGCATCGGCATGAGGATTCCCCCATCGTGGGCGGTTTGGGCGGGAATTCCGTGCGTGTATCGCCTGGCTCCGACGGAGCTGCGATCGGGCACGAGGATAGGGGGGTCGAATGCGGCGCGAACCGTCAAGGATTCGATTACGGCCGAAAATGATTGCGCGACCGAAAGGCGCCGGTGATCCGGGTCAATAGAGGTGAGCGGCCCAGGCAGATCCTGACGGGGAATCAGGAGACGTCGTAGCCGGCGGCGTCCGCCCCTGACGCCGGTCCGGCGCCGGTCCGCGGACACGGGATACTTCCGATGATCATCGAACCGGTGGTCACCGGTGGGACGAGGAGGGGGAGGCATGGCGGGGTTCGTCGAAGTGGACGTGGTCGAGGCACTGGCACGCGGTGGGGCCGAGGCGCAGGACCGGGTCCTGGAGGAGCGGTCGGCGGAGGTGGCCGACGAGATGGCCAACGGGTTCGCCCGCCGGCACCCGGAGTTCGCGGCAAGGTCCGGATTCGCCCGCTGGCAGCTGGTGGCGCTCGCGGCCGGGGCGGTCTGCGCCCTGGCGGCGGCGGTGGTCGCGCCCATGGTCGCGCTCCTGCTGCTGACGACACTGGCGACGGCCTACAGCCTGCTGCACGCGGTGGTCGCGGTGGCCGGGCTGCTGAGCGGCGGACGCCGCGGGACCCCGGAGGAACCGCCGCTCGCGGACGCGGACCTCCCGTTCTACACCGTGGTGGTGCCCGCCTACCGGGAGGCCGGGGTGATCGGCGCCCTGGTCCGGCACCTGGCCGCGCTGGACTACCCGCCGGACCGGCTGGAGGTGCTCGTCCTGGTGGAACGGCACGACCCCGACACTATCCGGGCGGTGCTCGCCGCCGATCCGCCCGCCTTCGTCCGGATCGTGCGCCTGCCGCCCGGTCCTCCGCAGACGAAGCCCCGGGCCGTGAACCTGGGGCTGATGCTGGCCCGCGGCGAGCTTCTGGTGATCTTCGATGCCGAGGACCGGCCGGACCCCCTCCAACTGCGCCGCGTCGCCGCCCGGTTCGCCTCGGCCGACGACCGGCTGGCCTGCGTCCAGGCACAACTGCTCTTCCACAACGCCGAGGTGAACTGGCTGACCCGGCAGTTCGCCATGGAGTACGCCCTGCGTTTCCGGTTCTCGATGCCCGGGCTGGTGCGGCTCGGCATGCCGATCCCCCTCGGCGGCACCAGCAACCACTTCCGCACCGACACCCTCCGCACGCTCGGCGGCTGGGACGCCTGGAACGTCACCGAGGACGCCGACCTCGGCATGCGCTGCGCGGCGCTCGGCTACCGCACCGAGATGATCGAGACGGTGACCTGGGAGGAGGCCCTCGACGTGCCGGGGCCGTTCGTCCGCCAGCGCACCCGGTGGTTCAAGGGCTTCCTGATGACGGCGATCGTGCACACCCGCCGCCCACTCCGGACCCTGCGCCGGTTCCGCGCCTCGGGGCTGCTCGTGCTGCTCGGCGTGGTCGCGAGCGCCCCGGTGACCGCCCTGGTCCTGCCGGTGACGGCCGCCCTCACCGTGCTCGCCGTGTCGGGCCTGTTCCCGTCGTCGTTCGGTGCCGGGCTACTGGCACCGGTGCTGGTCGCCCAGGGGGTGTCGATCGTCGCGCGGGTCGGCATCACCTTCGCGGCCGCCCGGCGGGCCGACCTGAGCGGGTGGCCCGCGGTCTTCGCCCCGCTCTACTCGGTGCTGTGGTCGATCGCGGCCTGGCGGGCGGTCCACCAGCTGGCGTTCTCCCCGTTCAGCTGGGAGAAGACCCCGCACGTCGGCCAGGGGCACGCCGACGGCCGGCCGACCGGTGCCGCCGGCGAACCGGCCGACGGCGTCTCGTCGACGGCCTGACGGGTTCCGGGAACGCCCCGCTCGCCCGGTCGGCGCATTCGCCCCGCCGACCGGACCCGCCGACCGGACTGGCCGGGGTCGCCGTCGACGCGCCCACCCCACGGGTGCCCGCGTCCGGCCGTGCCGGTCCGCCTCCGGAGGGCACCGGCACCGTAGGGTCCTCTCCCAGGAGACGGGGCCGACCGGTCGCGCGGACCGGGGCGCCACGACGGCGCCGGGCCACGGCACGGACGAGCAGGGACGAGACGAAGGGAAGCTCACGTGCGACAGCGCAGTCTGCGGGACCTCCGGGTGTCGGCCATCGGCCTCGGCTGCATGGGGATGTCCGCCTTCTACGGCACGGCTGACCAGGACGAGGCCACCGCGACCATCCGGCACGCCCTCGACCTCGGCATCACCTTCCTCGACACGGCACAGGTCTACGGACCGCTCACCAACGAGTCCCTGGTCGGCGAGGCCGTCCGGGGTCACCGCGACGAGTACGTGATCGCCACGAAGTTCAACTACCGGATGGACGGCGCCGTACCGGGCGACATGTCGACCGTGGGCCGCCAGGACGGCTCCGCCGAGCACGTCCGCGAATCCGTCCACGGTTCACTCGCGCGGCTCGGCACCGACCGCATCGACCTGTACTACCAGCACCGGGTCGACCCGGACGTGCCCATCGAGGAGACCGTCGGCGCCCTCGGCGAACTGGTCGCCGAGGGCAAGGTCCGCCACATCGGGCTGAGCGAGGCGAGCGCGGAGACCATCCGCCGCGCCCACGCCGTCCACCCGGTCACCGCCGTCCAGAGCGAGTACTCGCTCTGGACGCGGGACGTGGAGGCCGAGGTGCTCCCCGCCTGCCGGGAACTCGGCATCGGCTTCGTGCCGTACTCCCCGCTCGGCCGCGGCTTCCTCGCGGGCCGTTTCAGCTCCCCGGACGAGCTGGACCAGGACGACTTCCGCCGCACCAACCCGCGCTTCACCAGGGCCAATCTGGCGGCCAACCTCAAGCTCGCGGAGAAGGTGAAGGAGATCGCCGCGGAGAAGGACGTCACCCCGGCCCAGCTGGCGATCGCCTGGGTCCTGGCCCGCGGCGAGGACCTCGTGCCGATCCCCGGCACCAAGCGCCGCGCCTACCTGGACCAGAACGCGGGCGCCGTCGACGTCGAGCTCACCGCGGACGACCTGGCCCGCATCGACGCCGAGCTGCCCGAAGTGGCGGGCGAACGCTACGACGAGGACGGCATGCGGGCGGTGAACCGCTGACCGACCGGCCCGACGGCACGGTTTTGAGGGCCGCATCCGTGACGGAACGGTTACCGTACGGCTGCGAATCATGTCGGCGGCGACTAGGCTTGAATCAAGCCCAGTGGTTCCTGGGATCATCCACCCCCATTGCCTCCACTGCATTCTGCGTGCGCGCGACACGTCTTCACTGATTCTTAAAGCTCCCCAAAGCAAGAGATTGTGACAGACGGGAGAGCCTCATGCTTATTGTTGTCATGACGTGCATGGCAGTTGTCCTGATAGGCCTCATGGTCCGCCTTTCGCGACCTGCCTATGCCGATCTCAAGTGCGGTGACGCACCCATGTACTTCGACGGCGGACTCGTCGTCACGTGGTCGGGGCCCGCCCCCGAAGAGGCACGGGTGAGGGTGGCGAACGGCGACATCTTCGAGCGGGTCGAGCAGGCCACCGGGCCGGGGATTCCGTCGGACTACCCCGAGAAGTACTTGAAGAACCTTCGCACGTCCGAGGTGTTCAACGCCTGCACTGCGTGGACTCCCGACGAGCTGGTGCGCTGGCAGGGACGCCACGGAATCGAGATGGAGCCCGAAGTCCTGAGCGTCTACGACAGCTACCTCAAGAACGGCAACACCATCTTCATGGCGCTGGTGGACCATCCGAGCGTCTCTGATCCGGGATCATTCGTGGCCTGCAGCCTGGTGCTCCAGCGCGCCGTGATCGTCCACAACGGCGGGCGTCAGGACCTGTTCCTTCGCTCATATTTCCACAGTGCGCGGGAAGACTCGTCGGAGTTTGTCAACTTCGCACCTGGCGGCAGTGTTCACTACTCGTTCAGAACCGATACCGTGTGGTTCCCCCTGGAGCTGACCCGGTTCATCTCCGAGCCGGCCTCGTACGTAGAGCTGGATATCGTCACTTCCGAGGGATTCGACGAGGGCCTTCTCCCGGCCCCGTTCTCGGCGCGAGAAAGCGGCTATGTACTTCTGGGGGACATCAAGTACCAGGCGAGGCGGGCCTCGGCTGTCCTCAGCATCGGAGATCAACATCTCGCCATCCCCGACTTCAAGCTAAAACTTGGCCGTTGAAATTCCACGCCTGCCCCGCCGAGGAATCGCGGGGCAGGCCTTCCGGCGGCCGGTTGGGGGAACGACCAGTGCACCCTGCCGAGATCATATACCTGACCGGATTGGCGCTGGCAGTCATTGCCGTGACTTCGCTGACCTATTTCGTTCGGATAGCAACGGAGTCCATGGCGCCGACACTGATTGTCGACGACCGTCTCCTGGTCGTCCGGAGGCCGGTACTGACACGGCACTGTCCGGCTCGCGGCCAGGTTGTCGTCTTCACCTCCGGTACCGACGGGCGCAGGGTGGTCAAGCGAGTCGCCGCCACAGGTGGGGACAGCGTTCTTGTCGGCGGCAGCGCCCGGGCAGACGGCTCGATCGACAACGGGACGCGGATCGACGTACCCCTGGACGGAATTTTCGTACTGGGAGACAACCGAAGGGTTTCACGGGACTCACGAGAATACGGGTGCATCAGTTCGCGGCAGGTAACAGGCCGGGCTGTTCTCGTCGTATGGCCGCCACGTCGATTGCGGGTGGTCCGGTGACAGCCGGAGTTCGCCGTACGAGACCGTACGAGACCGTACGAGAAGGTACGCGGGAACGGACTCCACCGGGCGGGGTGCGGGTGCGCACGGCCCGGTGGAGTCCGGCCGCTACCGCGTCAGCAGCTGCTCCAGGACGTCCGCCCCCTTTGACGCGCCGCCCGCCCCGCGCACGACCCGGCTCAGGGCCGCCGCCCGGGGGCGGAAGGACCGGACCTCCTGGACGGCGTCGCGGAGGCCCTGCACGGTCGGCTCGGCGAGCGTCCTGCCGACCCGCAGCTCCTCCGCCCGCCGGGCGATCGCGCGCTGTTCCGGGATCTGCGGCACCGCCACGAAGGGCACCCCGTGGTGGAGGGACTCCATCGCCGAGTTCATCCCGGCGTGGCTCAGGAACACCTCGGTGTGTCGCAGCACCGCCACCTGCGGCACGTGCGCGTGCACTTCGACGTTCGCCGGGATCGGGCCCAGCGACTCCTGGTCCAGCCCGCCCACCGCCATGACGACCTGCCAGTCGGTGTCCCCGAACGCCTCGACGCAGGTCCGGTAGAACTCGGGCCGGTCGTTGAAGACGGTTCCCAGTGATATCAGCAGCACCGGGGCCTGCGACCGGGGGCTCCACTCCTGAGCGGTCTGCCGGCTGCTCAGCGACGGCCCGACGAAGTGGAAGCGCTCGTCGAAGGTGTCCCCCGACATCTGGAACTCGCGGGGGATGAACACCAGGCTCGTCGGGGGCACGTGGCCGAACATCAGGTTCGGGTCCTCGAGGAAGGTGTGGCCCTGCGCGAACTTCCCCATGTCCTGAATCGCGGCCACCAGCCGGGGGTCGGTGTGGTCGAAGTCGGCCGGCAGGTACACCTGCGCCGCCGAGAAGGACTCGTTCTCCGCGAAGGTCGGCACCAGGGAGATCTCCCGCACCCCGAGCAGGTTCGCCAGCATCCTCCCGGTGAAGGTCACCGAGTCGTAGCACACCGCGTCCGGCGGGTCGGCCGAGAAGTGCCCGGCCAGGACGGGGAAGGAGGCACGCGCGTCGTCGAGGTAGTACTCCAGCGTCACGGCGAGCTGTTCCGCCGTGAACTCGCCCCGCGCCGCCATGTCGGGCGGCAGCTGCGAGGGCAGGGTCACCGGCGACGCCCCGGCGGCGACGGCGGCGTCCATGGTGGCCGGTCCCGTGGCGTAGCTGACCCGGTGACCGCGCCGGACCAGCTCTTCGACCAGCGGCAGGGTCGGGTTCACATGCCCGGACGCGGGCGCGCTCACGAAGGCGAAGTGGGCCATCAGCTCTCCTCCAGGATGACCGGCAGAGTCTTGTGCCCGTTGGTGAAGAAGGAACCCAGCGGCTCGAGTTCGGACGACGGGACGGCCAGCCGCAGCCGGGGGAAGCGGGAGAACAGCGCGGACAGCGCCGTCGTCGCCTCCAGCTTCGCCAGGGGGCTGCCGAGGCAGTAGTGCACGCCGTGCCCGAAGGTGAGGTGATCGGCCCGCGACGGCCGGGTGACGGAGAAGTCCTCCGCGTCGGCCCCGTGCTGCGCCGGGTCGCGGCCGGCCGCGCCGTAGGACAGCAGGATCGCCTCGCCCTTGCGGATCAGCACACCGTCCACGGAGATGTCCTCCACGGCGTACCGCAGCGGCAGGTTCGGCACCGGCGCCTGCCAGCGCAGGGTTTCGTCCACCACGTCCTCCCACGTGCTGGTCCCGGATCGGACCAGGGCGAGCTGGGACGGGCGCGTGGCCAGCGCGTGGACGGCGTGGTCGAGCAGGTTGACCGTCGTCTCGAAGCCGGCGGAGATGGTCAGCAGCAGGGTGTCCAGCAGTTCCCGCTCGGACAGCCGTGTGCCGTCCGCCTCCTGCGCGGCGATCAGGTCGGTGGTCATGTCGTCGCCGGGGTCGCGCCGTTTGGCGGCCACGAGTTCCTTGAGCAGCATGTACAGCTCGCCGGAGGCGGCCTGCACGCCCGCCGGGTCCGCGTCGAGGCTGAACACCGCGTCCACCAGCCGCCGCAGGTCCGCGCCCGTCCGCGCGGTCACCCCGAACAGTTCGGTGATGACCTGGATCGGCAGCGGGAACGCGAACCGTGCGCGCAGGTCGACCGTCTGCCCCGGCGGCACCGCGGCCAGGTCGGCGATCAGGCCGGCCGTGATCTCCTCGACGCGCGGCCGCATCGCTTCGATGCGGCGCGGGGTGAACGCCTTGGCCACCAGGCTGCGCAGCCTGGTGTGGTCGGCCCCGTAGGCGGTGAACATGTTCTGCATCGCGACCCACATGATCAGCGGCCAGTCCGGCGGGATGTCGCCGTCACGCCACATGGGCCAGTGCCTGTTCGCGTCCTTGGAGACCCTCGGGTCGAGCAGCAGCTTCTTCGCCAGGTCGTGCCCGGTGACGGCCCAGGCCGACACGCCACCGGGCAGTTCGACGGGCGTGGCCGGGCCGCGCTCGCGCAGGGCGGCGGCCTCGCCGAAGATGTCGCCGCCCGAGGGGTCGATGACGTACGCGTCGGCGGGCGGGGCCTGCGCGCGCACCGGCTCGGTGAAGGTGGTGGTCGTACGGGGCTTGGGCGGCTCGGTGACCTCCAGCAGGGACGCGGTGAACCGCGAGCCCATGCCGAGGCCGATCGACATGATGGTGTCGCCGGGTTCGAGGGTCTCGTCGTGCAGCAGGTGGTCGATGCCGAGCAGTTGGTCGCACGGCCCGACGTGGCCGAGCTCGCGCAGCATCGGCCAGGTGGTGCGGCCCAGGTCGATGCCGAGCGGCTCCAGCACGACGACCTCCAGTTGGGCCAGGCCCAGACCGGTGACGACGAACCTGGTGATGTCGGAGACGCGGACGCCGGCCTCCTCGGCGGCCTGCTCGACCGCGGTGACCAGTGCCCCGCTCATCAGCGTCAGATACGGGGCCAGGCCGGTGACCTCGATCGGCGTACGGTTGCGGTGGCCCTCGGGGTCCGGGATCGTCGGGGTGGCGAGGACCTCCATCTGGGTCGCGGAGCTGTTGGCGGTCGCGACCAGCCGCGCCCGGCCGCCCTCGCGGTTGAGCACGGCCGCGACCGCACCGTCGGCCAGGAAGATCCCGATGGTGGGCTGCCAGCGTTCCCACCGCGGCGGCAGGAACCGGGCGGTGGCCGTGACCAGGGTCGCGGTCGCGGCCGGGTCGGCCACCAGGTGCGCGGCGGCGGACTGCAGCGCGGCCGAGCCGCCGTTGCTGGTCGCCTCGACCTCGTAGACGAGGGCGTGGCCGAGGCCGAGGACGCGCTGCAGGTGGCAGGAGGACGCCATGTGGTCCTGGTGGTCCATCTGGGCGTAGGCGGCCATGGAGATGTCGGCGCCGCTGAGGCCGGACTCGCGCAGGGCTCCGATCGCCGCGTGCACGGCCATCGCGTGCTCGGTGACGTCGTCGGAGCGGGTGAACGACACGAAGTCCGACAGCGCGAGCAGCCGCCGCATGGTCTCGGTGTCCGGCACGGCCTGTGTCGCGGGCGTGCGGGGCGGCAGATACCGCCCCGTTCCGCCGATGTAGACGTTGTCCCAGATCATGCGTGGTCCTTTCCCCTGAGTGCGGACAGCCCGGCTCCGTATCCGCTGAAGTCGAGGAGCCAGGTGCTGATGGCCAGCGCCGTGGCCGCGGAGTGCTCCTCCAGTACGGTGAAGTGGTCGCCCGGGACGATGAGTACTTCCTGAACGGTGGTGGACAGCCGGGGCCACGAGCGCTTCCCGGTGCCCACCAGCAGCACCGGCGCGGTGACGGGTTCCGGGGCGCCGGCCAGATCGAGGTAGCGGCCCATGGCCACCAGCCGGTCGTCGTCGACCGGCTGGACCTGGTGGCCGGCGTCGAGCATGCCGGTGAGCACACCCGGCAGGTCGTCGGGGTAGCCGTCGATGAGCACCACGGCGCTGGGCCGGGCCCCCCGCCGTTCCAGTTCCCCGGCGGTCGCCAGCGCCAGCCACGCGCCCACCGAACGGCCGACCAGCACCGGCGCGGCGACGGTCGACGCGGCCTCGGCGAGTGCCTGGACCAGGACGTCGGCGTCCGCGGGCAGCGGGTCGCCGGCGAAGCCCGGCAGGGTGACCGCCGTGACGTCGCGGGCGGCCTCCAGCGCCGCGGCGAACCGCCCGTACTCCTCGATGCCGCCGGACGCCAGCGCGGACGGCAGGCAGACCAGCGACGGCTGGAGGAAGCCGGTCGCGAGGCCGACCGCCTCGGCCTTGGGCGCGTCGGTGGCCGGGCTCAGCCGGGACGCCGTGGCCAGCAGGTCGAGGCCGTCCTGCGCGCGGCCGACGTCGACGGCCTTGCGCAGCAGGCGCTCCATCGGCCCGGCGACCCGGTTCTCCGGCGAGCACAGCTGCCCGTAGAGGTGGTTGACGAGCTGTTCGGGCGTCGGGAAGTCGAAGACGAGGGTCGCCGGGAGCCGGAGCCCGGTGGCCGCGTTGAGCCGGTTGCGCAGCTCGATGGCGGTCAGCGAGTCGACGCCGTGGTCGCGGAACAGCTGGCGCGGGTCGTCGATCCCGCCGGGGGCCGTCCCGAGGATGCTCGCGCTGTGCGTGACGACCAGGTCGAGCAGCAGGGCGCGCTGCTCGGGCTCGGGCAGGGCTTCGAGCCCGGCCCGCAGGTCGCCGGGGCCGGCCGCCGGGGCCGGCGCGCGCCGCGGCCGGGCGAGTCCGCGCAGCAGCGCGGGCGGGGTGTCGATCGCCGCGAGGTCGAGGCGGACCGGCACCAGCACCGGGCGTTCGCCGGCCAGGGCGGTGTCGAACAGGTCGAGGGCCTGCTCGGTGGCCAGCGGCAGCATCCCGGTCCTCGCCAGCCGGCGGTGGCCGGCCCCGGTCAGGGCCCTGGTGATGCCGCTGGACTCGGCCCACTGGCCCCAGGCCAGGGAGGTGACCGGCAGACCGCGCGCGTGCCGGTGCTCGGCGAGCGCGTCGAGGAACGCGTTCGCGGCGGCGTAGTTGGCCTGCCCGGGGGCGCCGAACACGCCGGACGCCGAGGAGAACAGCACGAACGCCCGCAGGTCCAGGTGCTCGGTGGCCTCGTGCAGGTGCCACCCGGCATCGGCCTTCGAGCGCAGCACCGTGTCGATCTGCTCCGGTGTCATCGATCCCACCACGGCGTCGTCGACGACCCCGGCGGCGTGCACGACGGCCCGCAGGTCGGGGATCGAGGCGACGAGGTCCCTCAGTGCCCCGCGGTCACCGGCGTCGCAGGCGACCACGGTGAGGGCGGCGCCCAGCTCCTGCCGGAGCCCGGGCGGCTCGACGCCGCGGCGGCCGGCGAGCACCACGTGCGGGGCGCCGTGCCGCGCGACCAGGTGCCGGGCGACCAGGACGCCGAGGGTGCCGGTGCCGCCGGTGATCAGCACGGTGCCGTCCAGGGGCGCGCCGTCCAGGGGCTCGACCGGCCCGGTCGGGGCGGCCCTCACCAGCCTCGGCACGAGGGCGGTTCCGTCGCGCAACCGGATCTCGGGCTCGCCGTCGCTCACGGCGGCGCGCACCGCGGCGGGGATCGCCCGTCGTGAGGCGGCCGTGCCGTCGTGCCGGACGGTCAGGATCCGCCCGGGGTTCTCGCTGTGCGCGCTGCGCAGGAAGCCGCGGGCTGCGGCCGAGGCGAGGTCGTCGCCGGTGAGGACCACGAGCCGGGCCGGCGTGTCGGTGGCCAGGAACTCCCGGACCCTGCCGAGCAGTTCCCGGGTCACCGCGTGGGCGGCCGCGACCGGTTCGCCCTCGCCGACGACCTCGTGGAGGACCGCCTCGGTGTCCGGGCCGTCCGGTGCCGCCATCGGGGTCCAGTCCACGGCGAACAGCGTGTTCGGCCGGCGCCCGGCCCCGTGACCCGCCGCTTCGACGGGCCGCAGGACGATCTCGTCGATGCTCACGACCGGCGTCCCGGCGGTGTCGGTGATCCGCACCGCGCAGGTGTCCGGCCCGGTCGGGTGCAGCACCACGCGGACCGTCGCGGCCGACCCGGTGACCGACACACCGGAGAACGAGAAGGGCAGCCGCGCCGGGCTGCCGCCGGCTCCGCCGTCCTCGGCCGCGAGGCCGGCGAGCAGGGTCAGCGGCTGGATGGCGGCGTCCAGGAGCGCGGGGTGGACGCGGTAACCGGTGAGCTGCGCGGGGTCCGCCGGGAAGCTCGCCTCGGCGTGCAGGTCCTCGCCGTGCCGCCGGATGCCGGTGAGCCCCTGGAAGGTCGGCCCGTAGTCGTAGCCGGCGTCGGCGAGCCGGTCGTAGAGCGAGCCGATGTCGATCGGCGCGGCCTCGCCCTCGTCCGCCCCGGGCGCGGCCGTCCGGTCGGCCTGTGCCGCCCGGTCCGCCCGGTCCGCCGGCGGACCGAGCACGCCGGTCGCGTGGCGGGTCCACTCGTCGGGCTCGGCGGAGGTGCGGGAGTGGACGGTGACGGGCCGGCGTCCGGTGTCGTCGGGCGCGCCGACGGTGACCTGCACGTGCACCCCGTCGCGCTCGGACAGCACGAGCGGCGCCTCCAGGACCAGCTCGGACAGTACGGGGCTGGCCGTGTGCTCACCGGCGTGGACGGCCATGTCCACGAACGCCATCGCGGGCAGCAGCGTCGAACCGAGCACGGTGTGCTCGGCCAGCCACGGGTGGACGGACGCGGAGAGTTTCCCGGTCAGCACCACGCCCTGCCCGTCGGGGAGCTTCACCAGGGACCGCAGCAGCGGGTGGTCGGGCGTGTCGAGGCCCTCCGACGGGGTGGTGGGCCGGAGCCAGTAGTGCTGGTGCTGGAAAGCGTACGAAGGCACCCGCACGTCCGACGTCCCCGCCGTCGTGGTCGTGGTCGCGGTCGCGGGTGGCGTCCAGCGCACCGCGCCGTCCGCCCACAACCGCCCCAGCCCCGCGAACAACCGCTCCGGAGTGTCACCACCACGGCGCATCAACCCGGTCCCCACCAGCAGCGGATGCGGACCCACCTCCACGAACCCCGTCACACCCTGGCCCGTCAGCCACTCCATCGCGTCGGCGAACCGCACCGGCTCCCGCACCTGACGCGCCCAGTACCCCGGAACACCCATCTCGGCCGGACGCCCGGTCACCGTGGAAACCAACGGAATCACCGGCTCACCGAACGACAGGCCCGCGACCACCTCACCGAGTTCCTCCAGCACCGGATCCATCCGCGCCGAATGGAACGCGTGACTCACCTCCAGCCGCCGCACCCGACGCCCACGACCCCGCCACACCTCGGCAACCGCCATCACAGCCGCCTCGTCCCCGGACACCACGACCGCGTCCGGCGCGTTGACCGCCGCCACCTCGGCCCCCGGCACCAGCGACCCCGCCACCTCCTCCGGCGACGCCTGGAGCGACACCATCGCCCCACCACCGGGCAACCCCTGCATCAACCGGCCCCGCGCACCCACCAGGGCGCACGCGTCCTCCAGGCCCAGCACACCGGCCGCATGGGCCGCCGCCACCTCACCGACGGAATGCCCGACCACGAAGTCCGGCCGCACACCCAGCCACTCCACCAGCCGGAACAGCGCCACCTCCAGCGCGAACACCGCACCCTGGGTGAACCGCGTCTCCCCCAGCACCCCTTCCGCGTCCTCGAACAGCACCTCCACCGACAGCCCCAGCAGGTCGCAGACCTCGTCCAGCGCCCGGGCGAACACCGGGAACTCCCGGTACAACTCCCGCCCCATCCCCGCCCACTGACCACCCTGACCGGAGAACACGAACGCCGACCTACCGGAGTCGCGGGCCTCACCGGTCACCAGACCGGAATGCACCTCCCCGCGCAGCAGGGCCGCCAGTGCCTCCGGTCCGGTCACCACGGCCCGGTGGGCGAACCGGGTCCGCACGGCGAGCGCGGCGGCGATCCCGTCCTCGTCGGGGGCCTTGGCCGCGTACGTCTGCAGCCTGCGGGCCTGGGCCCGGAGCGACTGCTCGGACTTGGCCGACAGCAGCCACGGCACCGGCCCGACGGCCGCAGGGGCGGGCGCGGAAGCGGGATCGTGGGCAGCCGGCTCCGGGGCCGGGGCCTCCAGGATCACGTGCGCGTTCGTCCCGCTGATCCCGAACGCCGACACGCCGGCACGGCGGGGACGGCCCGCCTCCGGCCACGGCCGGGCCTCGGTCAGCAGGGAGACCTGACCCGCCGACCAGTCGACATGGGAACTCGGCTCGTCGACGTGCAGCGTCGGCGGCAGCTCACCGTGCCGCATCGCCATGATCATCTTGATCACACCCGCCACACCGGCGGCGGCCTGGGTGTGCCCGATGTTGGACTTCACCGACCCCAGCCACAACGGCTCGTCCCGGTCCCGGCCGTAGGTCGCCAGCAGCGCCTGGGCCTCGATGGGATCACCGAGGGTGGTGCCGGTGCCGTGGGCCTCCACCGCGTCCACCTCGGACGGCTCCAGCCCGGCATTCGCCAACGCCTGGCGGATGACGCGTTCCTGCGACGGACCGTTCGGCGCGGTCAACCCGTTCGACGCCCCGTCCTGATTCACCGCGCTTCCCGCGACGACCGCCAGCACCCGGTGACCGTTACGACGGGCGTCGGACAGACGTTCCAGCAGCACCAAGCCGGCACCCTCACCCCACGCCGTACCATCAGCGGCCTCGGCGAACGCCTTCACCCGGCCGTCGGCCGCGAGCCCCCGCTGACGCGAGAAGTCGATGAAGGCGGCGGGGGTCGCCATGATCGTGACACCGCCGGCCAGGGCCAGCGAGCACTCGCCCGAGCGCAGCGCCTGCGCCGCCAGATGGATCGCCACCAACGAGGACGAGCAGGCCGTGTCCACCGACACCGCGGGACCCTCCAGCCCCAGCAGGTACGACACCCGCCCAGAGGTCACACTCGTCGCCGTGCCGGTGGCCACGTAGCCGTCCGTGTCCCGCGAGATCTGGTCCACTCCGCCCGCGTAGCCGGAGGCCCAGATGCCGGTGAACACGCCTGTCTGGCTGCCCCGCAGCGACGTCGGATCGATCCCCGCGTCCTCGAACGTCTCCCACACCGTCTCCAGCAGCACCCGCTGCTGCGGGTCCATCGCCAACGCCTCGCGCGGCGAGATCCCGAAGAACGCGGCATCGAAGCCACCCGCGTCCCCGAGGAAGCCACCCGACCTGGTGCAGGACGTCCCCGGAGCACCGGCCGGATCGTAGAGACGACCCACGTCCCAGCCACGGTCCGACGGGAACTCACCCACCGCGTCCACGCCACCCGACACCAGGCCCCACAAGTCCTGGGCCGACCCGACCCCACCCGGGTACCGGGCCCCCAGCCCGACCACGACCACCGGATCACCCGATACGGGGATGCCTACCGGCACGGGCGCGACCGTCCCGCGCTCCTGGCCGAGGACCACCTCCCGCAGGTATTCGGCCAGCCGGGCCGGGGTCGGGTGGTCGAAGACCATCGTCGCCGACAGCCTGGTCCCGACCGCCGTGGACAGCCGGTTGCGCAGTTCCACGCCGGTCAGCGAGTCGAAGCCGAGGTCCTTGAAGGCCCGGTCGGCGCTGACGGCCGCGCTGTCGCTGCGGCCCAGCACGGCCGAGGCGTGGGTCCTGACCAGGTCGAGCAGGATCTCGCGTTGCCGGGCCTCGGGGAGCGCTCCCAGCTCGCCCGCCAGTCCGGTGGTCCGCACCGGTCTGCGGGCGCGTGCCAGCGCGCGCAGCACCGGCCGGTCGCCCAGTGCGGACACCTTGAGTCGGGCCGCGACCACCGCCGGTTCCGCGGTGTCCAGGCCCCCGTCGAACAGCCCGAGTCCGTAGTCGGTCGCCATCGGCAGCAGCCCCGCGCGGGCGAGGCGTTCACCGTCGGCCTCGGACATCCGCCCGGTCAGCCCGCTGGCCTCCGCCCAGTGGCCCCAGGCCAGCGACACCCCCGGCAGGCCCTGGGCGCGCCGGTACGCGGCCAGGCCGTCGAGGTAGGCGTTCGCAGCGGCGTAGTTGGCCTGCCCGGGGCTGCCGAGCGTCCCGGCCGCCGAGGAGAAGAGGACGAACGCCGTCAGGTCCCGTCCCCGGGTGAGTTCGTGCAGGTTCCAGGCCGCCCGGGCCTTGGGCTCCCAGACCGCGGCGAGGCGTTCGGGGGTCAGGGACTCGACCACGGCGTCGTCCAGCACACCGGCGGCGTGCACGACCGCGGTCAGCGGGTGCTCGGCTGGGATCGAGTCCAGCACGGCCGCCAGCGCGTCCCGGTCGGCCACGTCGCAGGCCGCCACGGTCACCTCCGCGCCCAGCCCGGCCAGTTCCTCGCGCAACACCGCCCCGCCACCACTGCGGCTGACCAGCAACACGTGCCGCACACCACGCTCGGCCACCAGATGCCGGGCCACACGGCCCCCCAGCGTCCCCGTGCCACCGGTGATCAGCACCGTACCCGCCGCATCGAGATCCGCGGGAACAGTGAGGACGATCTTCCCGATGTGAGCGGCCCGGCTCATGAACCGGAAGGCGTCCCGCGCGCGGCGGACGTCCCAGGTGGTGAGTGGTGGCAGACGCAACTCGCCCGCGCCGAGCAGCCGGACGGCCTCGGCCAGGATCTCCCCCAGCCGTTCCGGTCCCGCGTCGGCCAGGTCGAAGGCCAGCACGCCGGGCCGGATGTCGGCCTTGCCCATCTCCACGAACCGCCCGCCGGGCGCGATCAGCCGCAGGGAGGCGTCCAGGAACTCACCGGACAGCGAGTTCAGCACCACGTCGAAGGGTCCGAACCGGTCGGCGAACTCCAGGGTCCGGGACGAGGCGATGTGATCCTCGTCCAGCCCCAGGGCGCGCAGCGCGTCCCACTTGCCCGGGCCGGCGGTCGCGTGGACGTCCGCGCCCCAGAGCCGCGCGAGCTGGACCGCCGCCATGCCGACGCCGCCGGCCCCGGCGTGGATCAGCACCCGGTCACCGGCCTTCAGCCCGCCCAGGTCGCGCAGGCCGTACCACGCGGTCATGAACGCGATCGGCACAGTGGCGGCCTGGGTGAACGTCCACTCGTCGGGGATGCGCACCAGCACCCTGTGGTCGGCGACGGCCACCCGGCCGAACGCGCCGGGCAGCAGCCCGGCGACCCGGTCACCCGGCCGCAGCCCGGTGACCTCGGCGCCGACCTCGGTGACGACGCCCGCGCCCTCGCTGCCGAGCAGCGCCGGGTCCGGGTAGACACCGAGGGCGATCAGCACGTCCCGGAGGTTCAGGCCGGCCGCCCGCACGGCGACGCGCACCTCCCGGGGCCCGGGCGGGGCCTGCTCGTACGGCAGGAACGCGAGGTCGTCCAGGCTGCCCGTGCCCGTCTGCGTCAGCCGTCCGTCGAACTCCGACGGCGCGGAGCGCACCAGCCGGGGCACGTAGACGGCCCCGCCGCGCACCGCCACCTGGTCCTCGTCGCCGACCGACAGGCCGTCGGGCAGCTCGTCGGCGTCCACGAGCAGGAACCGGCCGGGGTGCTCGGACTGCGCGGACCGGACCAGGCCCCAGACGGCCGAGGCTTCCGGGTCGCTCACCACGTCACCGGGAACGGCGGCGACCGCGCCCCGCGTGCGCACCACGAGCCGTTCGCCGGGCCCGGCCAGGAAGTCCTGGACGGCCGTCAGCGCCTCGGCGACCGAGCCGGGCGAGACGACGGCGTCGCCGAGCGCGCCCTCGCCGGGGGTCAGCGGAATCCAGTCGAGGGCGTACAGCGGGCCGCGTTCGGCCATCGGACGGGTGGTCAGCGCCTCGATGGTCGCCACGGGCTCGCCGGACCGGTCCGCCAGGTGGACGGCGTACGTGCCGGGGCGCACCACCGTCAGCCGCACGCGCGCGGAGGTCACGCCGGTGCGGTGGACCGCGATCCCGCCCAGCGAGAACGGCAGCCGCACCTCGCCTTCCGTGCCGGACAGCAGTGCCAGCGGTTGCAGGGCGGCGTCCAGCAGGGCCGGATGGACGGAGAACCGGGCCGCGTCCGGCACGGTGACCTCGGCGAACACCTCCTTGCCGCGGCGCCACACCGCCTGCACGGCCTGGAAGGCCGGCCCGTACTCGTAGCCCGCCGCGGCGAGCGTGTCGTAGAGCCCGGTGACCGGTTCCGCGCCGGCCGGCGGCCACTGCGTCAGCTCCTGCCCGGCCACGGGTTCCGCGCTCACCGTACCGGTGGCGTGCCGCACCCAACCGTCCGTACGGGACCGGACGTCGACCGTGCGGCGGCCGGTCCCGTCCGGCTCGCCCACGACGACCTGCACGTCCACCGCGCCGTCCGCGGGCAAGATCAGCGGCGCCTCCAGGACCAGTTCCTCCACTGCCGCCCCGGCCGCGTGCACCACCAGTTCCACGAACGCCGTCGCGGGCAGCAGCACCGTCCCCAGTACGGAGTGGTCCGCGAGCCAGGGGTGGGTGGCCAGGGAGAGCCGACCCGTCAGGACCCGCTGCTCGCCCACCTCGACAGCGGCGCCGAGCAGCGGATGGTCCACCGGGTCGAGCCCGGCCGCGGACACGTCTCCCGCGCCTCCGGCGAGCCAGAACCGCGTCCGCTGGAAGGGGTAGGTGGGCAGCGCCACCGGCTCCCCTTCGGGGAACGGCCACCGCACCGGCACACCCGCGACGAACAGCCTCGCCGCGGCGGCCAGGAACTCGGCCGGGGTGCCGTGGTCACGGCGCAGTGTCCCGGTCACCACCCCCGCCTCGTGCTCCTCCAGCGCGGGCGTGAGCACCGGGTGCGGGCTGATCTCGACGAAGACGGGGTCGCTGCCCGAGGCGAGCAGCAGCCGGGTGGTCCGGTCGAACAGCACGGGTTCACGGAGGTTGCGGTACCAGTAATCGGCGTCGAGGGCGGAGGTGTCGATCTCCTCGCCGGTGACCGTGGAGTAGAACGGGATCGTCGCCGGGCGCGGTGTGACGCCGGCCAGGTCGGTGAGCAGTTGCTCGCGGATCGCCTCGACCTGGACGGAGTGGGCGGCGTAGTCGACGGGCAGGCGGCGGGCGCGGATGCCGTCGGCCTCGCAGGCCGCCAGCAGTTCGTCCAGCGCGTCCAGGTCGCCCGACACGACGACCGAACCGGGGGCATTGACCACCGCCACCGTCAGCCGGCCGTCCCAGCTGGCCACGAACCCGGCGGCCCGCTCATGCCCGAGGCCGACCGACACCATCCCGCCCTGGCCGGCCAGGGCGACCAGGGCCCTGCTGCGCAGGGCGACCACCTTGGCGGCGTCCTCCAGCGACAACGCCCCGACGACGTACGCGGCGGCGATCTCACCCTGCGAGTGCCCGACGACGGCATCGGGCTCGACCCCGTGTGCACGCCACAGCGCGGCCAGGGACACCATCACCGCGAACAGCGCGGGCTGCACGACGTCCACCCGCTCCAGCGACCCACCGCCGGTCAGCACCTCCACCAACGACCAGTCCGTGTACGGCGTCAACGCCGCGTCACACGCATCGATCGCCTCCCGGAACACCGGCTCCGAGCGGTACAACTCCCCACCCATACCGATCCACTGCGCCCCCTGACCCGGGAACACGAACACCGAACGACCCAGCGGACGGGCGATCCCGGTCACCAGACCCGGCGCCGTACCCCCCTCGGCCAGAGCCTTCCGTGCTTCCGCACCGCTCAGCACCGCGCGGTGCTCGAACACGGCGCGGGCGGCCAGAGCGCCCCCGACCGCCGCCGCACTCACCTCGGGATGCGCGGCGATGAACGCACCCAGCCGACGCGCCTGCTCCCGCAGCGCCGCTTCCGACTTCCCCGACAGCACCCAGGGCACGACCCCGCCCGTGGACTCCGTCGGAACCCCGGCCGGCTCCTCGGCAGCCGCCTCGATGACGACGTGCGCGTTGGTTCCGCTGATGCCGAACGCCGAGATGCCCGCGCGAGGCGGGTGGCCACGGTCGGGCCAGGGCCGGGCCTCGGTGAGCAGCCGGATGTTTCCGGACTCCCAGTCGACGTGCGAGGTCGGCGCGTCGACGTGCAGCGTCGGCGGCAGTTGCCCGTGCCGCATCGCCATGACCATCTTGATCACGCCCGCCACACCGGCGGCGGCCTGGGTGTGGCCGATGTTGGACTTCACCGAGCCCAGCCACAGCGGCTCGTCCCGGTCCTGACCGTAGGTCGCCAGCAGCGCCTGCGCCTCGATGGGGTCACCGAGCGTGGTGCCGGTGCCGTGCGCCTCCACCGCGTCCACGTCCGCCGTCGACAGCCCCGCGTTCGCCAGGGCCTGACGGATCACCCGCTCCTGCGACGGACCGTTCGGTGCCCCGAGGCCGTTGGAGGTGCCGTCCTGGTTGACCGCCGAACCCCGCACCACCGCCAGCACCCGGTGCCCGTTGCGGCGGGCGTCGGACAGGCGTTCCAGCAGCAGCAGGCCCGCGCCCTCCGCCCAGGCCGTCCCGTCGGCCGCCTCGGCGAACGCCTTCACCCGGCCGTCGGGAGCCAGGCCGCGCTGGCGGGAGAACTCCGTGAACCCCAGCGGGGTCGCCATCACCGTCACCCCGCCGGCCAGGGCCAGTGAGCACTCCCCCGAGCGGAGCGCCTGGGCTGCCAGGTGGATCGCCACCAGCGAGGACGAGCAAGCCGTGTCCAGCGAGACCGCCGCGCCCTCCAGCCCGAGCAGGTAGGCGATCCGGCCGGAGGTCACGCTGGTCGCGGCGCCCGTGCCGAGGTAGCCCTCGGAGTCGGCGGGCGCCTGGTCGCCGTAGCCGGAGGACCAGATGCCGGTGAACACACCCGTCCGGCTGCCCCGCAACGACGTCGGATCGATCCCCGCGTCCTCGAACGTCTCCCACGCGGTCTCCAGCAGCACCCGCTGCTGCGGATCCATCGCCAACGCCTCACGCGGCGAGATCCCGAAGAAATCCGCGTCGAACCCCGCCGCGTCCGCCAGGAACCCACCCGACCGCGTGTACGACGTCCCGGGATGATCCGCATCCGGATGGAACAACCCCTCGACGTCCCACCCACGATCCGACGGGAACGCCCCGATCGCATCCACCCCACCCGACACCAGGCGCCACAGCTCCTCCGGCGACCCCACCCCACCCGGCAACCGGCACCCCATGCCCACGATCACCACCGGATCGTCCGACACCGACACCGCGGGCACCACCGGTGCCGCCGACGCCACACCCCCGTCGAGGATCCTGCTCAGCAGGTGTTCGGCGAGCTGCCGCGGGGTGGGGTGGTCGAAGGTGACGGTGGCGGGCAGGCGCAGGCCGGTGGCGTTGTTGAGCCGGTTGCGCAGTTCGACGGAGGTCAGCGAATCGAAGCCGAGGTCCTTGAACGGCTGCCGGTCCCATGCGGCCGCCGGTTCGCGGTGACCGAGCACGGCGGCGGTGTCGGCGGTGACCAGGTCGAGTGCGGCTCGCAGCCGTTCGGCCTCCGGCAGTGACCGCAGGCGGTCGGCGATCGCGCCGTGCCGCGCCGGGCGCCGGGCCGCCTTGCGGGATATGAGGCCCTTGAGGGCCGCCGGGGCCGCCGGGGCGCCCGCCAGCACGGACAGGTCGAGGCGTGCCGGCACCAGCGCGGCCCGGTCCGTGGCCAGGGCCGCGTCGAACAGCGACAGGGCGTGGTCGGTGGCCAGCGGCACGACCCCGGCTCGCGTCAGCCGGTCCTGGTCGGCACCGGTCAGGTTCCCGGTCATGCCGCTGGCTTCGGCCCAGAAGCCCCAGGCCAGCGAGGTCGCCGGAAGTCCGAGGGCGCGCCGGTGCACGGCGAGGGCATCGAGGAAGGTGTTGGCCGCGGCGTAGTTGGCCTGGCCGGGGCTGCCGAGCGTGCCGGCGGCCGAGGAGAAGAGGACGAAGGCGGTGAGGTCCAGTCCCCGAGTGAGTTCGTGCAGGTTCCACGCCGCCCGGGCCTTGGGCTCCCAGACGGCGGCGAGACGCTCGGGCGTGAGGGATTCGACGACGCCGTCGTCGAGCACACCGGCCGCGTGGACGACGGCCGTCAGCGGACGCTCGGCCGGGATCGAGTCCAGCAGGGCCGCCAGCGCGTCCCGGTCCGCCACGTCACAGGCGGCCACGGTCACCTCCGCGCCCAGCCCCTCCAACTCCTCACGCAGTGCCACTCCGCCACCGCTGCGGCTGACCAGCACCAGATGCCGCACACCCCGCTCGACCACCAGATGCCGGGCCACATGACCACCCAGCGTCCCCGTACCACCCGTGATCAACACCGTGCCCTCGGGATCGACCGGCTGGGGAACCGAGAGAACGATCTTCCCCACATGAGCGGCCCGACTCATGAACCGGAACACGTCGACCGCGTCCCGGACCCCGCGCACGTCCAACGGCAGGGGTGCGAACCCGCCGTCCGTGAAGGCCCGTACGACGGCGTCCAGGATCTCGCCGAGCCGTTCCGGCCCCGCGTCGGCGATGTCGAACGCCCGGTAGACGATGCCGGGATGGTCGGCCGCGTCGCGGATGTCGGTCTTGCCCATCTCCACGAACCGGCCGCCGGGCCCGAGCAGCCGCAGGGAGGCATCGACGAACTCGCCGGACAGCGAGTCCAGGACCACGTCCATGGGCGGGAACTTCTGCTCGAACTCCAGGGTGCGCGACGAGGCGATGTGGTCCTCGTCCAGTCCCAGGGCGCGCAGGGCGTGCCATTTGGCCGGGCCGGCGGTGGCGAACACCTCCGCCCCGAGCCGCCGGGCCAGTTGGATCGCCGCCATGCCGACGCCGCCCGTGCCGGCGTGGATCAGCACCCGGTCACCGGCCTTCAGCCCGCCCAGGTCGCGCAGGCCGTACCAGGCGGTCAGGAACACCACGGGCACCGACGCGGCCCTGGCGAACGACCAGTCGTCGGGCATCCGGACCAGCAGCCGCTGGTCGGCGACGGCGACCGGGCCGAAGGCGCCGGGGACCAGGCCCATGACACGGTCGCCGGGCCGGAACCGGGTGTCCGGGCCGGTTTCGAGGACGACGCCCGCGCCTTCGCCGCCCATCAGGGCCTCGCCGGGGTAGACACCGAGGGCGATCAGCACGTCCCGGAAGTTGAGTCCGGCCGCCCGCACGGCGATCCGGACCTGCCCGGGCCCCAGCGGCTCCAGGAGCTCGGGGCGGGGCACCAGCGCCAGGTCGTCGATGCTGCCGGTGCCCGTGTCCTCCAGCCGCCAGGTCCCGTCCGGCGGGGTGAGGCTCGCGCCGACGCGGACCAGGCGGGGGACGTGCAGCGCCCCTTGGCGTACCGCCAGTTCCGGCTCGTCCGTGCCGGCGATCAGCGCCGGGTCCCAGGTCGGGTCGGCGTCGACCAGGACGAACCGGCCGGGGTGCTCGGCCCGCGCGCCGCGGACCAGGCCCCAGACCATCGAGTGGTGGAGGCCGACCACGTCACCGGGCGCGGCGGCGACGGCGTTGCGGGTGACGACGGCCAACCGCGTCCGCTCGCCCGCCAAGTGGTCCCGGATCACGGCGAGTACGCTCCGCGCGCTCTCGTACGCCGCCTCGACGGTGTCCGCCTCGGGCTCCGGCCCGGGCACCTCGTGGACGACCAGGTCCGCGGGGTCGCCGCCCGTCGACGCCGGTTCGAAGGGGACCCAGTCGAGTGCGTACAGGCTGTCCGGGACGGCGGTGGCGTCCCGGACGGTCAGCGACGTGATGACCGCGACCGGGGTGCCGTCCGGATCGGCCACGGCCACGGTGTACGTGTCCGGCCCGGTGGCGGACAGGCGTACGCGCAGCGTCCGGCTGCCCGCGGGCCGTATCGCCACTCCGGTGAACGCGAACGGCAGACCGGTGCGGTCGGTGAGGAACGCCATGGGATGCAGTGCGGCGTCGAGCAGCGCGGGGTGCAGGGCGAACGGTTCCTCGGCGGGAAGCTCCACCTCGGCGTGGACGGTGTCGCCGACCCGCCAGGCCGCCGTGACGCCCTGGAACGCCGGCCCGTACTCGTAGCCGAGCACGGACAGCGAGTCGTAGAGCCCGTCGACGTCGAGGGGCTCACCGGCCGGCGGCCAGTCCCAGGCGCTCAGCACCGGCTCCTCGCCCAGCGTCCCGGTGGCGTGCCGCACCCACTCGTCGCCGTCACGCGAGTACACCGTGAGCGGGTTGCGGCCGTCCTCCTCGGGGCCCACGACGACCTGGAGGTGCACCGGGGTGTCGTCGAGGACGAGCGGCGTTTCGAGCACCAGCTCCTCGACCGCGTGGCCGAGCCGGCCGGCCGCGTAGGCCGCCATTTCCGCGAACGCGGTGCCGGGCAGGAGGACGGAGCCCCGCACGGCGTGGTCGGCCAGCCACGGGTGGGTGGCGAGCGAGATCCGTCCGCTGAGCACCGCGCCGTCGGGCAGTTCCACGAACGTGCTGAGCAGGGGGTGGTCGCCCGACGCCGTCGGGACGGGCCGCAGCCAGTACGGCCGGCGCTGGAAGGCGTACGTCGGCAGGCTGACGGGCTCGGTGTCGTCCGGGAACCGCCAGTCGACCGGGACACCATGGACGTGCAGGCGGCCGAGCGAGGTGAGGAAGTCGTCCTGGTCGCGCCGGAGCGTGCCGGTGACGAGGAGGTCGGAGCCGTGGTGGTGACCGGTCTCCTCGACGGCGGAGACCAGGACCGGGTGCGGGCTGACCTCGACGAAGACGGTGTGGCCGCGGTCGAGCAGCAGCCGGGTGGTCCGGTCGAACAGCACGGGTTCGCGGAGGTTGCGGTACCAGTAGTCGGCGTCGAGGGCGGAGGTGCCGACCGGTTCCGCGGTGACAGTTGAGTAGAACGGGATCGTCGCCGGGCGCGGTGTGATGCCGGCCAGGTCGGTCAGCAACAGCTCGCGGATCGCCTCGACCTGGACGGAGTGGGCGGCGTAATCGACGGGCAGGCGGCGGGCACGGATGCCGTCGGCCTCACAGGCCGCCAGCAGTTCGTCCAGCGCGTCCAGATCACCCGATACCACCACGCTGTCCGCGGAGTTGACCACCGCCACCGTCAGCCGGCCGTCCCAGCGGGCCACGAACCCGGCGGCCCGCTCCTGCCCGAGCCCTATGGAAACCATCCCGCCCTGGCCGGCCAGGGCGACCAGGGCCCTGCTGCGCAGGGCGACCACCTTCGCGGCGTCCTCCAACGACAGCGCCCCCGCCACGTACGCCGCCGCGATCTCACCCTGCGAATGCCCGACGACGGCATCCGGTTCCACACCATGGGCACGCCACAGTGCCGCCAGGGACACCATCACCGCGAACAGGGCGGGCTGCACGACGTCCACCCGGTCGAGCGGAGCGCCGTCCAGAACATCGGCCAGGGACCAGTCGGTGTACGGGGCCAGGGCCTGGGCGCACTCGTCCATGGCGGCCCGGAAGACGGGGTACGCGGCGTACAGCTCCCGGCCCATCCCCACCCACTGCGCACCCTGCCCCGGAAACACGAACACCGACCGACCCACCGGACGGACGGTCCCGGTGACCAGACCCGGCACCGACCGGCCCTCCGCCAGGGCCTCCAACGCCTCCGCACCGCTCAGCACCGCACGGTGATCGAAACGCGACCGCCCCGCCAACGCCCGACCCACGGCAACCGCGCCAACTCCCGGATGCCCGGCCAGGAACGCCCCCAGCCGGCGCGCCTGCTCCCGCAACGCCACATCCGACTTCCCCGACAGCACCCACGGCACCACCCCGCCCGCGGACCCCGTCGGAACCCCGACCGGCTCTTCGGCAGCCGCCTCGATCACCACATGCGCGTTGGTGCCGCTGATGCCGAACGCCGACACGCCGGCACGGCGGGGACGCCCCGTCTCCGGCCACGGCCGGGCCTCGGTGAGCAGTGAGACCTGGCCCGCCGACCAGTCGACGTGCGAGGTCGGCGCGTCCACGTGGAGGGTCCGCGGCAGTTGCCCGTGCCGCATCGCCATCACCATCTTGATCACACCCGCCACACCGGCCGCCGCCTGGGTGTGCCCGATGTTCGACTTCACCGACCCCAGCCACAACGGCTCGTCCCGCCCCTGACCGTAGGTCGCCAGGAGTGCCTGCGCCTCGATGGGGTCACCGAGCGTCGTCCCCGTACCGTGCGCCTCCGCCGCGTCCACGTCCGCCGTCGACAGTCCGGCGTTCGCCAACGCCTGCCGGATGACGCGTTCCTGGGACGGACCGTTCGGCGCCGCGAGCCCGTTCGACGCGCCGTCCTGGTTCACCGCCGAGCCCCGGACGACCGCCAGCACCCGGTGGCCGTTACGGCGGGCGTCGGACAGGCGTTCCAGCAGCACCAAGCCCGCGCCCTCACCCCACGCCGTACCATCGGCCGCCTCGGCGAACGCCTTCACCCGCCCGTCGACCGCAAGCCCCCGCTGCCGCGAGAACTCGACGAACCCCGCCGGCGTCGCCATCACCGTCACACCACCGGCCAACGCCAGTGAGCACTCCCCCGCCCGCAGCGCCTGCGCCGCCAGATGGATCGCCACCAGCGACGACGAGCACGCCGTGTCCACCGACACCGCCGGACCCTCCAGCCCCAGCAGGTACGACACCCGCCCGGACGTGGCGCTGGTGGCTGTTCCGGTGGCGAGAAAACCTTCGAGGTCCGGCGGCGGCTGGTTGCCGTAGCCGGACGACCACAGGCCGGTGAACACCGCTGTCCGGCTGCCGCCGAGTGCGGTCGGGTCGATGCCCGCGTACTCGAAGGTCTCCCAGGCGGTCTCCAGCAGCACCCGCTGCTGCGGGTCCATCGCCAGTGCCTCGCGCGGCGAGATACCGAAGAACCCGGCGTCGAAGCCGGCGCCGTCGGCGAGGAAGCCGCCCGATCGGCTGTAGGTCGTGCCCGGCCGGTCCGGATCGGGGTCGTGGACGACGTCCCATCCACGGTCCGGCGGGAATTCGGTGATCGCGTCGGCACCGTCCGAGACGAGCCGCCACAGGTCGTCCGGGGACTCCACTCCGCCCGGGTAGCGGCAGCCCATGCCGATGATCGCGATCGGCTCGCGCGCGGCCTCCTCCATGTCGGCGAGGCGCCTACTGAGCACTCCCAGGTCGGCCGTGGCGCGCTTGAGGTACGTACGGAGCTTCTCTTCGTCGGACATCGCTACTCCTCACCGTTGCGGGACTCGCCCGAGCGGATGACCTCGGTCCTGCGGTGCGCATCGTCCAGAAGGCTGAACAGTTCGTCGTCGCTGGCCTCGTCGACACCGGCCGCGGAGCCGGTACGTCTGGCGGTCCAGGCCGCGAGAAGTGCTTCGAGGCGGGCCGCGACGGTCTCGTAGTCGGCGTCGGCCGCTGCCGCGTCCAGGGTGGACTTGAGCCGGTCGAGGCCGGCGAGCAGGGGGTCGGGTTCGGTGCCGCGCAGCCGCGTGTGCACGAAGGCGGCGAGGCGGGCCGGTGTCGGGTGGTCGAAGACGAGCGTGGCGGGCAGGCGCAGGCCGGTGTCCGCGTCGAGCTGGTTGCGCAGTTCCACGGCGGTGAGCGAGTCGAACCCGATGTCGGTGAACGCCTGGTCGGGTTTGACCGCCTCCGGTGACGAGTGCCCCAGGACGACGGCGACCTGGCCCACGACGAGTCGCAGCACGTCGGCCTGCGTCCACACGCGGTCGGCGGCCTGCCTGCGCCGGGGCCGCACCAGCTCCCGCAGCAGGGCGGGCGGATCACCGGCGCGGCGCAGCGCCGGCAGGTCGAACCTGACGGGGGCGAGGGCGGGGGTGCCCGCGGTCAGCGCGGTGTCGAACAGGGCCAGCGCGTCCGTCGTCGGCAGCGGCCGTACGCCGGCCCTGGCCAGGCGGTGCCGGTCGGTGGCGGTCAGACCTCCGGTCATGCCGCTGGCCTCCGCCCAGTAGCCCCAGGCGAGCGACACGGCCGGCTTGCCCTGGGCGTGCCGGTGTGCGGCGAGGCCGTCGAGGTACGCGTTCGCCGCCGCGTAGTTCGCCTGGCCCGCGCCGCCCAGCACACCGGCCGCCGACGAGAACAGCACGAACGCCTCCAGGTCCGAGGTCAGTTCGTGGAGGTGCCGCGCCGCGAGGGCCTTCGGCTCCCACACGCGCGCGAACTGCCGCGGGGTGAGGGATTCCACGACGGTGTCGGCCAGCGTGCCCGCGGCGTGGATCACCGAGGTGACCGGGTGTTCGGCGAGCAGCCGCGCCACCGCCTCGCGGTCGGACACGTCGCACGCCACGATGTCGGCGGTCGCGCCCAGCGCGGCCAGGTCGGCGATCAGCGCGGCCGCGCCGGGGGCGTCCGGGCCGCGCCGGCCGACCAGCAGCAGGTGCCGCACGCCGTGCCGTACGGCGAGGTGGCGGGCGATCGTGCCGCCCAGGGTGCCGGTGCCGCCGGTGACGAGCACCGTGCCCCCGGGGCTGAGCGGCGAGGGCAGCGGTTCGGTCCGCGCCCGTTCGAGGCGGGGGACGTGAACGGCGCCGGCGCGGATCGCGAGCTGGGGTTCGTCCCCGGCCAGCCGGACCTCGTCGCCGTCGTGACCGTCGACCAGCACGAACCGGCCGGGGTGCTCGGTGGCGGCCGAGCGGACCAGGCCCCAGACGGCGGCGGCCTGCGGATCGACGTCCTCGCCCGGCCGGACCGGCACGGCGTTGCGCGTGGCGACCACCATGCGCGGGGTGTCCGTGGTGAGGAAGTCCTGGATCACCCGCAGCGTCTCGACGGGCGATGTGGCGTGGTGGACCGGGATGTCCGGTTCGGTGGTCGCCGCTTCCAGGACCGGCCACGCCACCTGGTACGGCACCTCCTGCGTGGTGGCACCGGCCGGCCGGCGCAGGGTCAACGAGGCGATCTCGGCGACCGGTGCGCCCGACTGGTCGGCGAGGCCGATCGCGCAGGTGTCCTGGCCTGTCATGGTCAGCCGGACCCTGGCGTGCTCGGCGCCGCGCCACCAGGAGATCCCGGCGAAGGAGAACGGCATCTTCGCCCGGTCGTCGGCGACGGTCACGATCTGGATCGCGGCGTCGAGCAGGGCGGGGTGCAGGGCGAACCGGGTGTCGCCGGAGGGTACGGCCACCTCCGCGTAGAGGGTGTCGCCGTCGCGCCAGGCCGCTCGCAGGCCTTGGAAGGCCGTGCCGTAGGCGAATCCGGCGTCGGCCAGGTTGTCGTAGAAGGCGTCGAGGTCGACGGCTTCAGCGTGCGGCGGCCACTGCCGTGCCCAGGGCTCCGGTGGTGCGGCGGGTACGGCGGGTACGGCGGGTACGGCGGGTACGGCGCCCAGGGTGCCGGTGGCGTGCCGTACCCACTCGCCGTCCGCGCGCGAGTGGATCGAGACGCTGCGCCGACCCGCCCGGTCGGGGCCGACGGTCACGGACACCTGCACGCCGTCCGCGACCACCAGCGGTGTCTCCAGCGTCAGGTCCTCGACCGCCGGGCGGCCGACGTGTTCGCCGGCCCGGAGCGCCAGGTCCACGAACGCCGCGGCGGGCAGCAGGGGCGAGCCGGAGATGACGTGTTCGGTGAGCCACGGCTGCGCGGCGGTGGCGAGTCGTCCCGTCAGCACCACGCCGTTGTCGTCGGGGAGTTCCATGGCGTCCCGCAGCAGCGGGTGGTCGATCCGGCCGTCGCCGGTCGGTGCCGGGGTGGTGGGGTGGAGCCAGTAGTGCTGGTGCTGGAAGGCGTACGAAGGCACGCGCACGTCCGACGTGCCCGCCGTCGTGGTCGCGGTCGTAGTCACCGGCGGCGTCCAGCGCACCGCGCCGTCCGCCCACAACCGCCCCAGCCCCGCGAACAGCCGCTCCGGAGAATCACCATCACGCCGCATCAACCCGGTCCCCACCAGCAGCGGATGCGGACCCACCTCCACGAATCCGGTCATACCCTGGCCCGTCAGCCATTCCACGGCATCGGCGAACCGGACCGGTTCCCGCACCTGACGCACCCAGTACCCGGGCTCGCCCATGTCCACCGGACGCCCCGCCACCGTCGAGACCACCGGGATCACCGGCTCACCGAACGACAGGCCCGCCGCCACCCGGCCCAGCTCCTCCAGCACCGGATCCATCCGCGCCGAATGGAACGCGTGACTGACCTCCAACCGCCGCACCCGGCGCCCGCGGCCACGCCACACCTCAGCGACCGCCTCGACCGCGGCCTCGTCCCCCGACACCACCACGCTGTCCGCCGAGTTGACCGCCGCCACCTCGGCCCCCGGCACCAGCGACCCCAGCACCTCCTCCGCCGACGCCCGGAGCGACACCATCACCCCACCACCGGGCAACTCCTGCATCAACCGGCCGCGTGCCCCCACCAGCACACACGCGTCCTCCAGCCCCAGGACCCCCGCCACATGGGCCGCCGCCACCTCACCGACCGAGTGCCCCACCACGAAGTCCGGCCGCACCCCCAGCCACTCCACCAACCGGAACAGCGCCACCTCCAGCGCGAACACCCCGGCCTGCGTGAACTCCGTCTCCCCGAGTACGCCTTCCTCGTCCTCGAACAGCACCTCCACCGGCAGGCCCAGCAACCCGCACACCTCGTCCAGCGCCCGGGCGAACACCGGGAACTCCCGGTACAGACCCCGCCCCATCCCCGCCCACTGACCACCCTGACCCGAGAACACGAACGCCGACCGGCCCTGGGAGGCAGTGCCCGTGACGATTCCGGGCTGTCCGTCGATCAGCGCGTCCAGGCCGGCCGGGTCCGTCAGCACGGCACGGTGCGGGAACCGGGCCCGCGCGGCCAGGTCCGCGGCCACCTCGGCCGGCGTGACCTCGGGGTGCTCGGCGAGGAACCCGCGCAGCCTGCGGGCCTGGTCGCGCAGGGCCTGCTCGGACTTGGCCGACAGCAGCCACGGCACCGGCACGACGGCTGCGGGCACTGAAGCGGCGGGGGACTCGGACGACGTCTCCTCGGCCGGTTCCGGAGCCGGTGCCTCCAGGATCACGTGCGCGTTCGTACCGCTGATGCCGAACGCCGAGATGCCCGCGCGGCGCGGGTGGCCGCTGTCGGGCCAGGGCCGGGCCTCGGTGAGCAGCCGGATGTTGCCGGACTCCCAGTCGACGTGCGAGGTCGGCGCGTCGACGTGCAGCGTCGGCGGCAGTTGACCGTGCCGCATCGCCATGACCATCTTGATCACGCCCGCCACACCGGCGGCGGCCTGGGTGTGGCCGATGTTCGACTTCACCGACCCCAGCCACAACGGCTCCACCCGGTCCTGACCGTACGTCGCCAGCAGCGCCTGCGCCTCGATGGGGTCACCGAGCGTCGTCCCCGTTCCGTGCGCCTCCACCGCATCCACTTCGGACGGCTCCAACCCGGCATTGGCGAGGGCCTGACGGATCACCCGCTCCTGCGACGGACCGTTCGGCGCGGTCAGCCCGTTCGACGCCCCGTCCTGGTTCACCGCCGAACCCCGCACCACCGCCAGCACCCGGTGCCCGTTGCGGCGGGCGTCCGACAACCGCTCCAGCAGCACGACACCCGCACCCTCACCCCACGCCGTACCGTCAGCGGCCTCGGCGAACGCCTTCACCCGGCCGTCGGCCGCGAGCCCCCGCTGCCGCGAGAACTCGACGAACCCCGCCGGCGTCGCCATCACCGTCACACCGCCGGCCAGGGCCAGTGAGCACTCCCCCGAGCGCAGTGCCTGCGCCGCCAGATGGATCGCCACCAGCGACGACGAGCACGCCGTGTCCACCGACACCGCCGGACCCTCCAGCCCCAGCAGGTACGACACCCGCCCGGAGGTCACACTCGTCGCCGTTCCCGTCGAGAGGTAGCCCTCCAGGTCGGGCGGCTGTGCCCCGGCGCCGTATCCGGAGGCCCAGATGCCGGTGAAGACGCCGGTCCGGCTGCCCCGCAGCGACGTCGGATCGATCCCCGCGTCCTCGAACGTCTCCCAGACCGTCTCCAGCAGCACCCGCTGCTGCGGATCCATCGCCAGCGCCTCACGCGGCGAGATCCCGAAGAACGCCGCGTCGAAGTCGCCGGCGGCGTCGAGGAAGCCGCCCGACCGCGTGTACGACCTCCCCGGACCACCGGCCGGGTCGTAGAGACGACCCACGTCCCACCCACGGTCCGACGGGAACTCACCCACCGCGTCCACGCCACCCGACACCAGGCGCCACAGCTCCTGCGCCGAGCCCACCCCGCCCGGATACCGGGCCCCCAACCCCACGACCACGACGGGGTCGTCCGACACCGGAACCCCGACCGGCACGGACACGGCAGGGGCCTGGCGCCGGGCACCGACCAGGAGGTCTCGCAGGTGGCCGGCCAGAGCGTCGGGGGTCGGGTGGTCGAAGACCATCGTCGCGGGCAGCCGTACCCCGGCGACCGCGGACAGCCGGTTGCGCAGTTCCACCGCGGTGAGCGAATCGAAGCCCAGGTCCTTGAAGGCCCGCTCGGCGCCGACGGCCGCGGTGTCGGGGTGGCCGAGGACCGCGGCCGTCTGGCCGGTGACCAGTGCCAGGACGCGGCTGTGCTGCTCGGTCTCGGGCAGGGCCGCCAGTTCCCTGCCCAGGCCCGGCCGGTCCGTGCGCCGGGCGGGCCGGGTACGGGTGAGGCGGCTGAGCAGGGGGCGGGTGGACGCCGCCGACAGGTCGAGGTGTGCGGGGACCAGCGCGGGATCGGCGGCGCCCAGGGCCAGGTCGAACAGTGCCAGCGCCTGGTCCGTGGGCATCGGCAGCACGCCGGCGCGGGCGAGGCGCCTGCGGTCAGTGTCGCTGAGGTGTTCGGTCAGCCCGCTGGCCTCGGCCCACTGTCCCCAGGCCAGCGACACGCCCGGCAGACCCAGGGCACGCCGGTGCACGGCGAGGGCGTCCAGGAAGGCGTTCGCGGCGGCGTAGTTCGCCTGGCCCGGGCCGCCCAGCACACCGGCGGCGGACGAGAAGAGCACGAACGCGCTCAGGCCGAGGTCCTTCGTCAGCTCGTGCAGGTGCCAGGCGGCGTCGGCCTTGGGCCGCAGCACCCGGTCGATCCGGCCGGGCGTGAGGGATTCGACGACGCCGTCGTCGAGCACACCGGCGGCGTGGACGACCGCGGTCAGCGGGTGCGCGGCCGGGATCGAGTCCAGTACGGCCGCCAGCGCGTCCCGGTCGGCCACGTCGCAGGCCACCACCTCGGCGTCGAAGTCCACCTCCGCCCCGCTCCTGCCGAGCAGGATCAGGTGCCGGATGCCGTGCTGTTCGCGCAGGTGCCGGGCGACGAGGCGGCCCAGCGTTCCGGTGCCTCCGGTGATCAGCACGGTGCCGTTCGGGTCGAGCGGGCTGGACGCCGCGGCCGCTTCGGCCCGTACCAGGCGGGCGGCACGGGCGGCGCCGTCGCGGACGACGAGCTGCGGTTCGTCCCCCGCGACGAGGACGCGGTCGTCGGTGTCGACGAGCACGAACCGGTCGGGGTGTTCCGCCTGGGCCGCGCGGACCAGGCCCCAGACGACGCTGGACGGCAGGTCGACGGGGTCCGGCCCGACCGCCCCGCGGGTCACGACGGCCAGCCGGCCGTCCCCGTCGCGCAGGAAGTCCTGGAGCACGCCCAGCGTCTCGGCGGCGACGGTGTGCGCGGCCGCCACGGGGTCTCCCGCCGGGGGCGTGACGTGGTGGACGGCCGGGGGTTCGCCGGTGCTCTCGACGGGCACCCAGTCGAGGCGGAAGAGCTGGTCGGTCCCGGCGACCGGCATGCCCGGCGGCCGGTGGCGCACGGTCAGCGCGTCGATCACCGCCAGCGGCCCGGATTCGTCGGCGAGCGCGACCCGGAAGGTGTCGGGGCCGGTGGGTGTGAGGCGGACCCGGGCCGTGGAGCCTGCTTTCCGCATCGACACCCCGGCGAAGGAGAACGGCAGCCGGCCGGCCGCCAGCAGGGTCAGCGGCTGGAGTGCGGCGTCGAGCAGCGCGGGGTGGAGACCGAAGCGGTCGCGGGTGTCGGCGGGCAGCGCCACCTCGGCATAGAGCTCGTCGCCCTGCCGCCGGATCTCGCGTACGCCCGCGAACACCGGCCCGTACTCGTAGCCCTGGGCGGCGAGGGTGTCGTAGAAGTCGGTCAGGTCGACGGGCTCACCGGCCGGCTGCCAGGGCTCGCCGGTGTCGTACGGGTGGGGGCGGCCGCTGGTCGCCAGCATGCCGGTGGCGTGCCGCAGCCAGGTGCCGCCCGTCCGGGAGTGCACGGTGACGGGGCGTCGGCCCGTCCCGTCCGGTGCGCCGACGACGACCTGGACCGGCACGGAACCGTCGTCCGGCAGGATCATGGGGGCTTCCAGCACCAGTTCGTCCAGGACGTCGCAGCCGGCCTGCCGGCCTGCGTGCATGGCGAGTTCGACGAACACGGTGCCGGGCAGCAGCACGGAGCCCAGGACGACGTGGTCGGCCAGCCAGGGCCGGGTGGCCGTCGAGAGCCGCCCCGTGAGCAGCACGCTCTGGTCCCCGGCCAGTTCGACGACGGCCCCGAGCAGCGGGTGGCCGGCCGATTCCAGTCCCGCCGCCGACACGTCGCCCTTCGCGGCGGCGGGGTTCAGCCAGTACGGCCGGTGCTGGAAGGCGTACGTCGGCAGCGGGACGTGGTGGGGCTCGCCGGGGAGGACCGGCGTCCAGTCGACGGCCACGCCTTGCGTGTGCAGGCGCGCCAGGGCGAGGTGGAACTCCTGCCTGCCGCCGCCGCGGCGCAGCGTGCCGGTCGCCACGCCGTCCATCACCGGCACCAGTACGGGGTGCGGGCTGACCTCCACGAACACGCCGTGCCGGTCCTGCGCAAGGGCCTCGACGGCGAGGTCGAAGCGTACGGGTTCGCGGAGGTTGCGGTACCAGTAATCGGCGTCGAGGGCGGAGGTGTCGACCGGCTCGCCAGTGACGGTGGAGTAGAAGGGGACGTCCGCGGTCCTCGGCTCGATCCCGGCGAGGTCGGTGAGCAGTTGCTCGCGGATCGCCTCGACCTGGACGGAGTGGGCGGCGTAGTCGACGGGCAGGCGGCGGGCGCGGATGCCGTCGGCCTCACAGGCCGTCAGCAGTTCGTCCAGCGCGTCCAGGTCGCCCGATACCACCACGCTGTCCGCCGAGTTGACCACCGCCACCGTCAGCCGGCCGTCCCAGCGGGCCACGAACCCGGCGGCCCGCTCATGCCCGAGGCCTATGGAAACCATGCCGCCCTGGTCGGCCAGCACCGCCAGCGCCTTGCTGCGCAGGGCGACCACCTTCGCGGCGTCGTCCAGGGACAACGCCCCGGCCACGTACGCCGCCGCGATCTCCCCCTGCGAATGCCCCACGACGGCATCCGGTTCCACACCATGGGCACGCCACAACTCCGCCAGCGCCACCATCACCGCGAACAGCGCGGGCTGCACGACGTCGACCCGCTCCAGCGACCCACCACCGACCAGCACCTCCACCAACGACCAATCCGTGTACGGCGCCAACGCCGCCCCACACGCATCGATCGCCTCCCGGAACACCGGCTCCGAGCCGTACAACTCCCCACCCATACCCACCCACTGCGCCCCCTGCCCCGGGAACACGAACACCGACCGACCCGGCGAACCGGCCACCCCCGTGATGACGCGGGGGTCTCCGTCGGCGAGGGCGGCCAGTTCCGCCATGAGGTCGGTCCGGGTGCTGCCCGCCAGGGCCGCCCGGTGGGCGAGCATGGTGCGGGTGGTGGCGAGGGCCCGGCCTATCGCGGCCGACCGGAGTCCGGGGTGGGCGGTGAGGTGGTCCGCGAGCCGTCGGGCCTGGGCGCGGAGGGCGTCGTCCGTCTTGCCGGACAGCAGCCATACGGTGGGCTCCGCGGAGTCGTCCGCGGCGGGTTGTTCGGGGGTTTCTTCCAGGAACTGTTCGATGACGACGTGGGCGTTGGTGCCGCTGGCCCCGAAGGCCGAGATGCCCGCGCGGCGGGGCCGCCCCGTCTCCGGCCACGGCCGGGCCTCGGTCAGCAGCCGGATGTCACCGGTGTCCCACTCGACGTGCGGCGTGGGCTCCTGGACGTGCAGCGTCGGCGGCAGTTCGGCGTGCCGCATCGCCATGACCATCTTGATCAGGCCGGCCGCGCCGGCCGCCGCCTGGGTGTGCCCGATGTTCGACTTCACCGACCCCAGCCACAACGGCTCCACCCGGTCCCGGCCGTAGGTCGCCAGCAGCGCCTGCGCCTCGATGGGGTCACCGAGCGTCGTCCCCGTACCGTGCGCCTCCACCGCGTCCACCTCGGACGGCTCCAACCCGGCATTGGCGAGAGCCTGCCGGATCACCCGCTCCTGGGAGAGGCCGTTGGGCGCGGTCAACCCGTTGGACGCGCCGTCCTGATTGACCGCCGAACCCCGCACCACCGCCAGCACCCGGTGCCCGTTGCGACGGGCGTCCGACAACCGCTCCAGCAGCACCAGCCCCGCACCCTCACCCCACGCCGTACCGTCGGCCGTCGACGAGAAGGGCTTGCACCGGCCGTCGGGGGCCAGGGCGCGCTGGCGGGAGAACTCCGTGAACTGGAGGGGGGTCACGCTCACGGTCACCCCGCCGGCCAGGGCGAGTGTGCACTCCCCCGAGCGCAGTGCCTGCGCGGCGAGGTGGATCGCCATCAGTGACGAGGAGCAGGCGGAGTCGACGGACACGGCCTGGCCCTGGAGGCCCAGCAGGTAGGAGACCCGGCCGGAGGTGATGCTCGGCGAGATGCCGGTGGCGAGGTAGCCCTCGGTTTCGGGCGGTGCCTGGTCGGGGCTGCCGACGTAGCCGGAGGACCAGATGCCGGTGAACACACCCGTCCGGCTGCCCCGCAACGACGTCGGATCGATCCCCGCATGCTCGAGCGTCTCCCACGCGGTCTCCAGCAGCACCCGCTGCTGCGGATCCATCGCCAGCGCCTCACGCGGCGAGATCCCGAAGAAATCCGCGTCGAACCCCGCCGCGTCCGCCAGGAACCCACCCGACCGCGTGTACGACGTCCCGGGATGATCCGCGTCCGGATGGAACAACCCCTCGACGTCCCACCCACGATCCGACGGGAACGCCCCGATCGCGTCCACCCCACCCGACACCAGGCGCCACAGCTCCTCCGGCGACCCCACCCCACCCGGCAACCGGCACCCCATGCCCACGATCACCACCGGATCGTCCGACACCGACACCGCGGGCACCACCGGCGCCACCGGCACCACACCCTTTGCCGCACCGGAGAGTTCGGCCGTGAGGTGGTCGGCGAGGTCGGCGGGGGTGGGGTGGTCGAAGACGAGGGTCGCGGGCAGCCGCAGGCCGGTGGCGCCAGCAAGGCGGTTGCGCAGTTCCACGGAGGTCAGGGAATCGAAGCCGAGGTCGCGGAAGGCGAGTGCGGGGGTGATCGCGGCGGCGTCGGAGTGGCCGAGGACGGTGGCGGTGTGGGCGGCGACCAGGGACAGCAGGTCCGACGCGGGGGCCTTCGGCGTCGGCAGGGTCTGCGGCATCGAGAGGTCGGCCGTGGTCAGCGCGGGACGTCCGGAAGCCAGCGCGGTGTCGAACATGGCCAGGGCGCGTTCGGTGCTGATGGGGCGGATGCCCTGGCGGGCGAGGCGTTGGCGGTCGGCCGCGGTGAGGTGGGCGGTCATGCCGCTCTCCTGCTCCCAGTAGCCCCAGGCCATCGACACGGCGGGCAGTCCGAGGGTCTGCCGGTGTGCGGCGAACGCGTCGAGGTAGGAGTTCGCGGCCGCGTAGCCGGCCTGGCCGGCGTTGCCGAGTACACCCGCGGCCGCGGAGAACAGCACGAAGGCGGCGAGGTGGTGCTCGCGGGTCAGCTCGTGCAGGTTCCAGGCGCCGTCGACCTTGGGACGCAGCACCTGGTCGAGCTGCTCTGCGGTCAGCCGTTCCACCACGGTGTCGTCGAGCACGCCGGCCGCGTGGACGACGGCGGTGAGCGGGTGCGCGGCCGGGATCGAGTCCAGTACGGCCGCCAGCGCGTCCCGGTCCGCGACGTCACAGGCCACGACCCGCACGTCGACGTCCCCTTGCGGCTCCAGGTGCGGCACCGCGCCGCCGCCGCGGCTGACGAGCAGCAGGTGCCGTACCCCGTAGCGGGACACCAGGTGCCGGGCGACGGCCCGGCCGAGGGTGCCGGTGCCGCCGGTGATCAGCACGGTGCCGTCGGGGTCGATCGGCCGGGGGACGGTGAGGACGATCTTGCCGGTGTGGCGGGCCTGGCTCATCAGCCGGAAGGAGGCGACGGCCTGGCGGAGGTCCGCAGCGGTGACCGGCAGCGGCTCCAGTGTCCCGTCGGCGACCATCGCCACGACCTTGGAGAGGATGTCGCCCTGCCGCGCGGGGTCGACGTCGTTGAGGTCGAAGGCCCGGTAGATCAGGCCCTCGGGTGAGCGGATGTCCGTCCTGCCCAGCTCGACGAACCGTCCGCCGTCGGCGAGCAGCCGCAAGGAGGCGTCGGTGAGTTCTCCCGCGAGCGAGTTGAGGACGACGTCCATGGCCGGGAACCGCTCGGCGAACCGGGTGTCGCGGGACGAACCGATGTGGTCGTCCGCCAGTCCGAGGCGCCGCAGGGTGTCCCACTTGGCGGGGCTCGCGGTGGCGAAGACCTCCGCGCCGCTGTTCAGGGCCAACCGGATGGCGGCCATGCCCACACCGCCCGCGCCGGAGTGGACCAGGACCCGGTCGCCGGGGCGTAGTTCGCCGAGGTCGAACAGCCCGTACCAGGCGGTGGTGAACGCGATGGGCACCGACGCCGCCTCGGTGAAGCTCCAGCCCTCGGGGATCGCCGTCAGGAGCCGGTGGTCGGCGACCGTGCGCGGCCCGAAGGCGCCGGGCATCATTCCCGTGACGCGGTCGCCGGGCCGCCAGGCCGTGACGCCGGGGCCGACCTCGATGACGGTGCCGGCCCCTTCGCCGCCCAACGGGGGCCGGTCCGGGTACATGCCGAGGGTGATGAGCACGTCGCGGAAGTTCAGGCCGGCCGCGCGTACGGCGACCCGTACCTGTCCGGGTTCCAGCGCGGCCTCCTGCCGGGGCAGCAGGGCCAGGTCGTCCAGTTGCCCGCTGCCGGACTCGCTCAGCCGGTACGCGCCGTCGGGGGCGGTCGGTTCCGGCGCGTACCTGGCCTGCCGCGGCACCAGGACGCCTTCCCGGCGCAGGGCCAGTTCGGGTTCGTCGCCGGCCGTCATGGCGGCCAGGACCGCGTCCTCCTCGGACGCGTCGCCCATGTCGACCAGGACGAACCGGCCGGGGTGCTCGGCGGCGGCGCTGCGGACCAGGCCGCGTACGGCCGCGCCGGCCACGCCGCGGGTCAGGACGGCCAGGCGTGCGGCCGCCCGCTCCGACTGCCCGGCCAGGAAGTCCTGGACGAGCGCGCGGGCCCGCTGGACGAGGGCGTGCACGGAGTCCGCGTCGGCTTCCGCGGCGAGTACCGGGCTCGGCACCACCTCGGTCGGTGGGCCCGCGATGAGGGGTACCCACCGGGTGTGCAGCACCGTGGCCCGGGCCTCGGCGGCCGGACGGACGGTCAGCGCGGTGATGTCCGCGACCGGGTTGCCGGACAGGTCGGTCAGGGTCGCGCGGTAGGTGCCGGTGCCCGTGCGGGCCAGGTGGACCCGGGCGGACGACACACCGGTGGTGTGCACGGCGACGCCGGAGAAGGAGAACGGCAGCCGGACCCGGGTGTCGGGGCTGAGCAGGATCAGCGGCTGGAGTGCGGCGTCCAGGAGCGCGGGGTGGATGCCGAAGCGGGCGCCGTCGGGGACGGACACCTCGGCGTACAGTTCGTCCTCGCCCCGCCACAACTCCCGCACGCCCCGGAACGCGGGTCCGTACTGGTATCCGAGTCCGGCGAGGTAGGCGTAGAACCCTTCGGGGTCCACGGGTTCGGCGTTCCTCGCGGGCCAGTCGGGGCGACCGGCCGTCACCTGGCCGCCGAGGGTTCCGGACGCGTGGCGGACCCAGCCGTCGCCGCCCTTGGCGTGCACGGTGACCGGTCGGCGGCCGGCGTCGTCCGGGGCCCCGACCGAGACCTGGATGTCCGTGGGTGCGTCGGAGAGCGCGAGGGGCAGGTGCAGGACGAAGTCGTCGAGGGTCCCGCCGGCCAGGGTGGCGAGTTCGAGGAAGGCGGTGCCGGGCAGCAGGACGGTGCCGTCGACGGCGTGGTCGGCCAGCCAGGGGTGGGTGCGGGTGGAGACGCGCCCACTGTGCACGGTGGTCCCGTCGGGCAGTTCGACCGTGGTGCCCGCCAGCGGGTGCCCGGTGCCGTGGTCGCCGGCCGCGGGGGTGAGCCAGTAGGTGCTGCGCTGGAAGGGGTAGCGCGGCAGCCTGACGCCGTGCGGACGGTCGTGCGGCCAGGTCACGGCGACGCCCTGGACGTGGAGGCGGGCCAGGGCGGTGTGGAATTCCCCGATGGCGCCGTGGTCGCGGCGCAGGGTGCCGGTCGCCACGCCGTCCAGGTCCTGCACCAGCACCGGGTGCGGGCTGACTTCCACGAGCACCTCGTGGCCGTCGGCGGTGAGCCGGGCGGTGGCCAGGTCGAACCGTACGGGTTCACGGAGGTTGCGGTACCAGTAATCGGCGTCGAGGGCTGAGGTGTCGACCGGCTCGCCGGTGACTGTGGAGTAGAACGGGATCGCCGCCGAGCGGGGCGTGATGTCGGCCAGTTCGGTGAGCAATTGCTCGCGGATCGCCTCGACCTGCGCCGAGTGGGCGGCGTAGTCGACGGGGATGGCGCGGGCGCGTATGCCGTCCCTGGCGCAGGCTGCCAGCAGTTCGTCCAGGGCCCCGGGTTCGCCGGACACGACGACGGTCGAGGCGGAGTTGACCACCGCGACGGTGATCCGGTCGTCCCAGGGGCTCAGGTAGCCGGCGGCGTCGTCCGCGGACAGCGCGACCGAGACCATGCCGCCGTGTCCGGCCAGGGCGACCAGGGCCTTGCTGCGCAGGGCGACCACCCTGGCGGCGTCGTCCAACGACAACGCCCCCGCCACGTACGCCGCCGCGATCTCCCCCTGCGAATGCCCCACGACGGCATCAGGCTCCACACCATGGGCACGCCACAACTCCGCCAGCGCCACCATCACCGCGAACAGCGCGGGCTGCACCACATCCACCCGCTCCAGCGAACCACCGCCGGTCAGCACCTCCACCAACGACCAATCCGTGTACGGCGCCAACGCCGCGTCACACGCATCGATCGCCTCCCGGAACACCGGCTCCGAGCCGTACAACTCCCCGCCCATCCCCACCCACTGCGCACCCTGCCCCGGAAACACGAACACCGACCGACCCACCGGGCGGGCGGTCCCGGTGACCAGACCCGGCGCCGTGCCGCCCTCGGCCAGGGCGTCCAGGGCCGCGGCGGTGCCCACCACCACGGCCCGGTGCTCGAACACGGTGCGGGCGGCCAGAGCGCCCCCGACCGCCGCCGGGCTCACCTCGGGATGCGCGGCGGTGAAGGCGCCCAGCCGGCGCGCCTGCTCCCGCAACGCCGCCTCGGACCGGGCCGACAGCGGCCAGAGGACCTGGTCGTCCGCGCGGCCCCGGGGGGAGGGTGCGGCGGAGTCGGCCTCGGCGGGCTGTTCGGGGATGCTCTGCTCGATAATGACGTGGGCGTTGGTGCCGCTGATGCCGAAGGCGGAGACGGCGGCCCGCCGTGGCCGCCCGGTCCCGGGCCAGACGACCGGTTCGGTGAGCAGCCGGACCGCGCCGGAGGCCCAGTCGACGTGCGGGGTGGGCGCGTCCACGTGGAGGGTCCGAGGCAGTTCGCCGTGCCGCATCGCCATGACCATCTTGATCAGGCCGGCCGCGCCGGCCGCCGCCTGGGTGTGGCCGATGTTCGACTTCACCGACCCCAGCCACAACGGCTCGTCCCGGTCCCGGCCGTACGTCGCCAGCAGCGCCTGCGCCTCGATGGGATCGCCGAGCGTCGTCCCCGTACCGTGGGCCTCCACCGCGTCCACCTCGGACGGCTCCAACCCGGCATTGGCGAGGGCCTGACGGATCACCCGCTCCTGGGAGGGGCCGTTCGGCGCGGTCAGGCCGTTGGAGGCGCCGTCCTGGTTGGTGGCAGAGCCCCGGACGACCGCCAGCACCTCGTGGCCGTTGCGGCGGGCGTCGGACAGGCGTTCCAGCAGCAGCAGGCCCGCGCCCTCGGCCCAGCCCGCCCCGTCGGCCGCGGCGGCGAAGGACTTGCTGCGGCCGTCGGGCGCGCTCGCCCCCTGCCGGGACATCTCGGTGAACAGCGTGGGTGCCGCGTTGACGGTGACGCCGCCGGCCAGGGCCAAGGAGCATTCTCCCGAGCGCAGCGCCTGGGCGGCCAGGTGCAGGGCCACCAGGGACGACGAGCAGCCGGTGTCCAGGGACAGTGCCGGGCCGAGCAGGCCCAGCTGGTACGCCAGCCGGCCGGACCCCACGCTCGACGCGGTGCCGGTGACCTGGTAGCCCTCCAAGTCGTCGGGGACCGGCCCGGCGGCGTAGCCGGTGGACCACATGCCGGTGAACACGCCGGTGGGTGTGCCCTCCAGCGCGGTCGGGTCGATACCGGCGTACTCGATGGTCTCCCACGCGGTCTCCAGCAGGATGCGCTGCTGCGGGTCCATGGCGAGCGCCTCGCGGGGCGATATCCCGAAGAACGCCGCGTCGAAGTCTCCGGCGGCGTCGAGGAAGCCGCCCTGGGACGTGCTCGACGTGCGGGGGCGGCTTCCCGTCGGGTCGTACAGGCGGTCGATGTCCCATCCCCGGTCGGCCGGGAAGTCGCCGACCGCGTCCACGCCATCCGCGACCAGCCGCCACAGGTCCTCGGGGGTACCGACGCCTCCGGGGTAGCGGCAGCCCATGCCGATGACCGCGATCGGCTCGTCCGTCGCGGCCGGGGCCGGGGCCCGCGGCGCGTCCTGCTCGCCGGACCCGCCGGACAGGTGGGCGGCCAGCCGCGCCGGGGTGGGGTGGTCGAAGACGAGGGTGGCGGGCAGCTGCGTCCCGAGCGCGGCGGTCAGGCGGTTGCGCAGTTCCACCGCGGTCAGTGAGTCGAAGCCCAGGTCCTTGAACGCCCGCCGGGGGTCGAGCCGCTCGGGGGTGGCGTGTCCCAGCACCCCGGCGACGTGGGTGGTGATCAGCTCCAGCAGGTCGGTGCCGCCGGCGGGGGGCACGGGTCGGGGGGCCTGCGGCCGGCTGTGGGCCTCGGGCAGGTCCCGCAGCAGCCGGCTCGGCCGCGCGTGGGTGTAGGCGCGGGCGAACTGTTCCCAGTCGGCCTCGGTGACGACCGCGAGGGCCTCGTCGTGGTCGAGGACGTCCTGCAGCGCGTCGAGTGCCCGGCCCGGGTCCAGTTCGCCGAGGCCGAGCAGGGCGCGCTGGTGCCGCACGGGCTCCAGGTCCGCCATGCCGCCTTCGGCCCAGATGCCCCACGCGACGGAGGTCGTGGCGCGGCCCTGGGCCCGGTGCTGTGCGGCCAGGGCGTCGAGGAAGGCGTTGCCGGCGGCGTAGGCCGCGCCGTGGCCGTCGCCCCACACGCCCACGGTGGAGGAGAACAGGACGAAGGCGTCGAGGTCGGGCAGGAGTTCCGCCAGGTTCGCCGCCCCGGCGACCTTGGCCGTGACGACCTCGGCGAACTCCGCCGGTGTCGTGTCGGCCAGCCTGGTCGCCCTGATCACGCCGGCGGTGTGGAAGACCGCGCGGATGCCGCCGACGCGCGCGACGAGGTCCCGCAGGGCGTCCCGGTCGGCCACGTCGCACGCCGCCACGGTCACCCGCGCCCCGGCTGCCTCCAGTTCGTCGCGCAGGCCGGCCGCGCCGGGTGCGTCGGGGCCGCGGCGGGAGGCCAGCACGATGTGCTCCGCGCCCTGCCGCGCGAGGCGGCGGGCCAGATGACCGCCGAGCGCGCCGGTGCCGCCGGTGACCAGCACCGTGCCCCGCGGCCGCCAGGGCCGCGCGGCCGGGCCCGATGAGGCCTTGCGGCGCAGCCGCTTGGCGAAGCGCCGGGTGCCGCGGATCGCCACCTGGTCCTCGCCCGTGCCGGCGAGCACGACGAGCAGCGCGTTCACGCTCTCCTCGTCGGGCACGGCGGGAAGGTCGACCAGGCCGCCCCAGCCGTGCGGGAACTCCAGCGCCGCGGACGCGCCGGTGCCCCACGCCAGGGCCTGGGCCGGGCTGGTGACCGGGTCGGTGCCCGAGGTGCTCACGGCGCCGCTGGTCGCGCACCACAGCGGGACGGCCGCCGTCCTCACCGGGTCCGGGCTGCGCACCGGACCCAGGGTGCGGACCAGGTCCAGGGTGCGGACCAGGCCCGCCGGGAGCACCGGGTGGTCGGGGTGCGGCTCCTCGTCCAGCGCCAGCAGCGACAGCACACCGTCCGGCCCGGGCCGGGCGTCCCCGGTGCCGGCCACGTCCCAGGTGTCGGCCGCATCCCAGGTGTCGGCCACCGCGAAGCCCCGTTCGCGCAGGGCCTCGGCCCACGGGTGCCCGGTCGTGGCCAGGACGAGCCAGCGATCCGGGTCCACCGGGGCCGCGGTACCGCTCGTCGGCGTCCATGCCACCTCGTACCGCCAGTCGTCACGGGGCACCGGCGGGGTCGCGGTCACCCAGTAGGGCTCGCGCTGGAAGGCGTACGTGGGCAGGTCCGCCCCGGGTGCGGTGCGGGGCAGCACCGGCTTCCAGTCGACGTCGGCTCCGGCGGCGTAGAGGCGTCCCGCCGCGGCGAGGAACTCGGTGAGGCCGCCGTGGTCACGGCGCAGTGTTCCGGTGGCGGCGACATCCAGCGCGGGCACCAGCACGGGGTGCGGGCTGACCTCCAGGAACAGGTCGTGGCCGTCGGCGGTGAGCCGGGCGGTGGCCAGGTCGAACCGTACGGGTTCGCGGAGGTTGCGGTACCAGTAGCCGGCGTCGAGGGCGGAGGTGTCGACCGGTTCCGCGGTGACGGTGGAGTAGAAGGGGACGTCCGCGGTTCTCGGCTCGATCCCGGCCAGTTCGGTGAGCAGTTGCTCGCGGATCGCCTCGACCTGGACGGAGTGGGCGGCGTAGTCGACGGGCAGGCGGCGGGCGCGGATGCCGTCGGCCTCGCAGGCGGCCAGCAGTTCGTCCAGCACGTCGAGGCCGCCGGACACCACGACCGCCGCGGGTCCGTTCACCACGGCGGTGGTCAGCCGCTCGCCCCAGCGGGCCAGGTAGCCGGCGGCCTGTTCGACGGACAGCGCGAGGGACACCATGCCGCCCCGGCCGGCGATGACGGCCAGCGCCCTGGACCGCAACGCCACGACCTTGGCGGCGTCGCCCAGCGACAGCGCGCCGGCGACGTACGCGGCGGCGATCTCCGCCTGGGAGTGGCCGACCACGGCGTCCGGCCGCACGCCGTAGGACCGCCACAGGTCGGCCAGCGCCACCATGACGGCGAACAGGGCCGGCTGCACCACGTCGACGCGGTCCAGCGAGCCGTGGCGCAGTTCGTCGACCAGCGACCAGTCGGTGTACGGGGCCAGGGCGGCGGCGCAGGCGTCGATGCCGGCGCGGAAGACCTCGGACTGCTCGTACAGGTCACGGCCCATGCCCGCCCACTGCGCCCCCTGTCCGGGGAAGACGAACACGGTCCCGCCGGTACGGGCAGGCAGGCCAGGCACGCCCAGCAGTCCCGGCAGTCCCGGCGGGAGCGCGGCCAGGCCGGACAGCAGGTCGTCCCGGTCGGCGCCGACCACCGCGGCCCGGTGCTCGAACCGGGTGCGGGCGGCCAGTGCGCGGCTGATCGCGGCGGCCGGGACGTCGGGGTGGGCGGTCGCGTACGCGTACAGCCGCTCGGCCTGGGCGCGCAGCGCGGCGTCGGTCTTCGCGGACAGCAGCCAGGCGGTGGGGGCGGCCCGGTCGGCGGCTTCGGGAAGGGGGCCGGGGTCCGGGTCGGAGGACTGCTCGATGCTGCTCTGCTCGACAATGAGGTGGGCGTTGGTGCCGCTGATGCCGAAGGCCGAGATGCCCGCGCGGCGCGGGTGCTCGTGCTCCGGCCACGGCCGGGCCTCGGTCAGCAGCCGGACGCCGCCGGAGGCCCAGTCGACGTGCGGGGAGGGGGCGTCCACGTGCAGGGTCCGAGGCAGTTCGCCGTGCCGCATCGCCATGACCATCTTGATCAGGCCCGCGACGCCGGCGGCGGCCTGGGTGTGGCCGATGTTCGACTTCACCGACCCCAGCCACAACGGCTCCACCCGCCCCTGACCGTACGTCGCCAGCAGCGCCTGCGCCTCGATGGGATCGCCGAGGGCGGTGCCGGTGCCGTGGGCCTCCACCGCGTCCACCTCGGAGGGCTCCAACCCGGCGTTCGCCAACGCCTGACGGATCACCCGCTCCTGCGACGGACCGTTCGGCGCGGTCAACCCGTTGGACGCGCCGTCCTGGTTCACCGCCGAGCCCCGGACGACCGCCAGCACCCGGTGGCCGTTGCGGCGGGCGTCCGACAGACGTTCCAGCAGCACGACACCCGCGCCCTCGGCCCAGCTGGTGCCGTCGGCCGCGGCGGCGAAGGGCTTGCTGCGGCCGTCCGCCGCGAGGCCGTGCTGGCGGGAGAACTCGGTGAAGCCCAGCGGTGTCGCCATGATCGTGACGCCGCCGGCGAGCGCCAGCGAGCACTCGCCCGCGCGCAGGGCCTGGGCGGCCAGGTGGACAGCGACCAGGGAGGACGAGCAGGCGGTGTCCACGGACAGCGCCGGACCGCGCAGCCCGAGGTGGTAGGCGACCCGGCCGGACGTGACGCTGGTCGCGACGCCGGTGAACAGGTAGCCCTCCAGGTCCTCCGGCAGGCCCGGCCCGGTCGCGTAGCCGGACGACCAGACGCCGGTGAACACGCCGGTGTGGCCGCCGCGCAGCGAGGCCGGGTCGATTCCGGCGTGCTCGAACGTCTCCCAGGCCGTCTCCAGCACGAGCCGCTGCTGCGGGTCCATGGCGAGCGCCTCGCGGGGCGAGATGCCGAAGAACGGAGCGTCGAAGCCGGCCACCGCGTCCAGGAACCCGCCCCGGTTGGTGTACGTGGTGCCCGGGCCGCGCAGGTCCGGGTCGTACAGGCCGCCCAGGTCCCAGCCGCGGTCGTCCGGGAAGTCGCCGATCGCGTCCACGCCCTCAGCGACGAGCCGCCACAGGTCGTCCGGCGAGGCCACCCCGCCGGGGAGGCGGCAGCCCATCCCCACGATGACGACCGGGTCGTCGTGGGCGGCCGCGGCAGCGGGGGCGGCTTGGGCGGCGGAGGCCGGCCGGTCGCCGGGGCCGGTGCGCAGCCAGTCGATCAGCTCCGCGGGCGTCGGGTGGTCGAAGACGAGACCGGAGGGCAGTTGCCGGTCCAGGGCGCCGGCCAGGCGGTTGCGCAGTTCGAGCCCGGTGACCGAGTCGAAGCCGAGGTCCTTGAAGGTGAGCGCGGGATCGATGTCCGCGGGGTTCTCGTGGCCCAGCACGAGCGCGATCTGCGCGGTGACCACGGCAGCCGCGTCGACCGTGCTGCCCGACTCGGGGTCGCCGGTGTCCGTGCCGCCCGTGTCCGTGCCGCCCGCCCCGGTGTCGCGGGTCTCCGGGCCGCCGTCCGGCCGGCCGGGCGCGGCGGTCTCCGCGGCGTGCGTCCCCGGGGCGGCCGGGGTCCGTCCGCTCTGCCCGGCTGTCGCTTCGGGCAGCCAGTACGAACGGCGTTGGAAGGCGTACGTGGGCAGGTCGACCGGCGCGGTCCCGGCGACGGCCGGGGACCAGTCGACCGGCACGCCGGCCACGAACAGCCGGGACAGCGCGGTCAGGAAGACGTCCGGCCCGCCCCGGTCACGGCCCAGCGTGCCGGTGGCGACGCCGGGCACGCCGGTCCGCTCGCGGGCCTGTTCCAGGGTCTGTTCGAGGGCGGGCAGCAGCACCGGGTGCGGGCTGACCTCGACCACGACGTCGTGCCCGTCCGCCAGCAGTGCGGCGGTGGCCAGGTCGAAGCGGACCGGCTCGCGCACGTTGCGGTACCAGTAGCCGGCGTCGAGCTCCGTGGTGTCGTCGAGGAGGCCACCGGTGACCGCGGAGTAGTACGGGATGGTGCCCTGCCGCGGCCGCACACCGTCCAGTTCGGTGAGCAGCCGCTCGCGGATCGCCTCGACGTGCGCGGAATGGGAGGCGTAGTCCACCGGGACGACGCGTGCGCGGACACCGTCCGCCGCGCAGGACTCGACCAGTTCGGACAGGGCCTGCGTGTCGCCGGACACCACGACCGAGCCGGTGGCGTTGACCACGGCGACCGTCAGCGCGCCGCCCCAGCGCGACACGTGGTCCTCGGCCCGCTCGGCGGACAGGGCCACGGACACCATGCCGCCCCGGCCGGTCAGCGCCACCAGCGCGCGGCTGCGCAGTGCCACGATCCGGGCCGCGTCGGACAGCGACAGCGCGCCCGCGACGTAGGCCGCGGCGATCTCGCCCTGCGAGTGCCCGACCACCGCGTCGGGCTCGACACCGAAGGAGCGCCACAGTGCCGCCAGGGACACCATCACCGCGAACAGGGCGGGCTGCACGACGTCCACCCGGTCGAGCGGAGCGCCGTCCAGGACATCGGCCAGGGACCAGTCGGTGTACGGGGCCAGGGCCTGGGCGCACTCGTCCATGGCGGCCCGGAAGACGGGGTACGCGGCGTACAGCTCCCGGCCCATGCCGACCCACTGCGCACCCTGGCCGGGGAACACGAAGACGGTACGGCCCGGGGTGCCGGCCCGGCCGGCGGCGGCCTGGACGGAGCCGAGCAGGACCGCGCGGTGCGCGAAGCGGGTTCTGGTGGTGGCCAGCGCGTGCGCGACCTCGGCGCCGGTCAGGTCCGGGTGGCTGCGCACGTGCTCGCGCAGGCGCTCGATCTGCGCTCGCAGCGCCTGCTTGGTCCGCGCCGTGACGATCCACGGCGCCGGCCGGGCCTCGGGGGCGGGCCGCCGGGCCGGCGGCCCGGCCGCATCGGGCGCCTGCTCGACGATCACGTGCGCGTTGGTGCCGCCCATGCCGAACGACGACACGCCGGCGAGCAGGGGCGCGTCCGGCCGCGGCCAGGGGGTCAGAGCGGTCTGGACCCGCAGCGCCAGTGCGTCGAGAGGGATGCCGGGATTGGGGGTTTCGTGGTTCAGGCTCGGCGGCAGTGCGCGGTGGTACACGCTGAGGACGGCCTTGAGCAGACCGACGATGCCCGCGGCGCCTTCCAGGTGGCCGACGTTCGTCTTGGCGGATCCGACCCGCAGGGCGCCGTCGGCGTCGCCGGACCCGGCCGGGTCGCGGTAGGCCGCCGCGAGGGCGGCGGCCTCGACGGGGTCGCCGACAGCGGTGCCGGTGCCGTGCAGCTCCACGTACTGCACATCCGCGGGACGCACGCCGGCGCGGGCCAGTGCCTCGCGGATGACCTGTTCCTGGGCCTGCGCGCTGGGCACGGTCAGGCTCCGTGTGGCGCCGTCGTTGTTGACCGCGCTGCCCCGGACGACACCGTAGACGCGGTCCCCGTCGGCCAGGGCCCGACCCAGCGGTTTCAGGACGAGGAAGGCGCCGCCCTCGCCGCGGACGAAGCCGTTGGCCCGGGCGTCGAAGGTGAAGCAGCGGTCGTCCGGGGACAGGCCGCCGAACTCCGCCGCTCCCTCCTCTCGGGCGGCGGTCAGGTTGAGGTTCACCCCGCCGGCCAGGGCGAGCGCCGACTCGCCGCGGCGCAGGCTCTCGACCGCCAGATGCACCGCGACCAGCGCCGACGACTGGGCCGTGTCGACCGTCATGCTCGGTCCGCGCACACCGAGGAAGTGCGAGACGCGGTTGGCGATGACGCCCCGGCTGGTGCCGGTCAGCGTGTGCGGCGTGATGTGACCGGGGTAGGCCAGCGACGTGTAGTCCTCCCACATCGAGCCGACGAACACCCCCGTCGGACTGCCCGTCAGCGTGCCCGGCACGATCCGGGCGTCCTCCAGGGCCTCCCAGGCGAGTTCGAGCATGAGCCGCTGCTGCGGGTCCATGCCGGCGGCCTCACGGGGGGACACACCGAAGAACGCGGCGTCGAAGCCGTCCACCCGGTCCAGGTAGCCGCCGTGCCGTACGCCCTGCCGGCCCGCGGGCGGCGCGGTGATCGCGTCGGACCCGTCGCACAGCAGTCGCCAGAACGCCTCCGGATCCGGGGCTTTCGGCAGCCTGCCCGCCATTCCGATGACAGCGACACGATCAGCGTCCGAATCCAAGGGGAAACGCATCACATCGACACCTCGTGAGCCGTGGAATGAAGGAAGGCAGGGGGGGTGTTTCCGTAGCAGTCCCGATGGTGCGGCTCCGGCCGCGCCGGCGGCCGGAGCATCGAGCGAGCGGGCAGCCCGGCGGCCCGGTGGTATCCGAACCCGGACTCGACGGCGCTTCGGGCGCCTGGATCAGTGGAGCGGTCCCTCGAAAGCGACAGCGCCGGCGACGCTCTCCGAGGAAGATGCACTGGTGAGCTGAGCGTGGGGGCCGAGGCGATGATCGCCCCGCCGCGCAGACGAGCATGGCAGCAACATCACGCCGTCGCCATAGGCCATGCGGAGGCTGTCTCAAACGAGGCACATCACAACGTCATATGCCTGCACGACCAAGGCGCCGTGGCGAAATCCGTCCCGTGCCCCATGAAACGCGCCGATTCTCAACGACGGCCCGCCGCAGTGTCCGCCGGCGGACCCGCCGGCGAATCTGCCGGTGAACCTGCCGGTTCGGTCACAGTAGTTCGTCCACACCCCGAACCGCCACGACCGGGCCGGGTTCACGGGCACCGTCGACGCCGCCGGTGACAACGCCCTAGAATCCCCTTCGCACTCGCGCAGAAGAACGTCCTCGACCGCCATCCGCCCACGCGGGAAGACCTCCGCACGGCGATCACCACCCGGATCGAGCGAACCGACCACCGGCGCCACCGACGGCTCCGACCGAACCGTTCGACCCCCTCGACGTCGAGACGATCGCGAAGCGCCACCGCCCCCCGGCGGCACACAACCCAGCTGTCACCGATCCGTGCATCGGCCCCGGCCGTTCGCGCCCGGCACCCGGCGCCCGGACCTGGTGACATCCAGTCAGGAGGCAGCGATGCGAGCCACGTTTCCCCTCACCACACCGCACCACCTCGACAACGAGCCCGAAGCCGAGACCCTGCTCGCGAAGGCTCCGGTCGTCCTCGCGTCGATGGGTACGGCGGACGTCTGGCTCGCCCTTTCCTACAAGGCGGTGCGCCAGGTTCTGAGCGACAGCCGGTTCAGCCGGGAGGCGGCCACACTTCCGGGCAACCCGCTGAAACTGTCCGTCGCCGCCGACCCGCTACTGGTCTCCAGCCTGGACGGCGAGCGCCACGCCCGCCTGCGCAAACTGATGTCGCAGGCGTTCAGCCCGCGCATGGTCGATCAGCTCGAACCACGCGTGCAGTCCATCGCGGACTCCCTGCTCGACTCCCTCGATCCAACCGCGGATCTTGTGGCAGGCCTCTGCGCTCCACTGCCGTTGATGGTCATCTGCGAGCTGCTCGGCGTGCCCTACTCCGAGGCGGAGGCCATCCGCAGGTGGACCAGGCGGCTGTTCGTCACGAACATCACTCCGGACGAACTGCGGGCCGCACAGGGCGAGATGCAGGACTGGCTCGCCGATCTGGTGCGTCAGAAGCGGGCGCAGCCGGACAACGGGCTGATCTCGGCGATGGTCGCCGCCAACGACGAGGGCGACCACCTCACCGAACCCGAGCTGCTGGCCAACCTCGAAGGCCTGCTGATCGCCGGCCACGAGACGACCGTCAACCAGCTGGGCAACTCGTTCCTGACCCTGCTGCGCCACCCGGACCAACTCGCGCTGCTGCGGTCGTCACCGGACCTGATCGGACCGGCGGTCGACGAACTACTGCGCTACAGCAGGCTCTTCACCTCGGCCGAGGTCCGCGTCACGACCGAGCCCGTCGATCTGGAGGGCGTCGAACTGGGGGCGGGCGAACCGGTGTTGCCGGTCATCGTCGCGGCCAACCGCGACCCCGGCGTGTACCCGGATCCCGGCCGCTTCGACATCACGCGCGAAGGACCGGCAGCGCACCTCGCCTTCGGGCACGGGCCGCACTTCTGCCTCGGCGCGATACTGGCCCGCCGGGAGATGCGGGTGGCGATCGGCTCCGTGGTGAAACGGTATCCGGGACTGCGCCTCGCCGTTGACGAGTCCGAGCTCGCCTACGTGCCGGAACTGGTCTTCCGCGGCCTGCAGGCGTTGCCGGTCACCTGGTGATCCGCGGACTCTCGTACCGCAGGCGCGGGAACCGGCCGGGGCACGGCAGACCCGACAGCGCTTCCACCACCACCGCACCACCACCACCACCGCACCGCGCCCGCGCCCGTCATCCGCGGCCGGTCAGCGGTGCTCGGGGTTCTCGAAGTCGAAGCGGCGGCCATCGTCTCGGTTGAGCCGGGGCCGGGTGGGTGAGGCCGCGGCGGGCAGCAGTAGGGTGCGGCGCTGACGGATTGATCATGTGTCGGCGGACGGGCACAGCGCGCGTGAGGAACTCGGCGTGAGGTACGGAGATCAGGAGCACCTGCGGCGGGCCCCCTACCGGGAGGGGTCCCACCAACCGCAGCAGCCGGGTGGTGTCCCGCTGTGGCAGCGGTTCCGGGGCGAGGAGTGGCCGACCCTGCGGGAGGTGCTGGCGCCCATGCGGCGGACGGTCGGGGGCTGGGTCCTGGTGCCGCTGATGTTCTGCCTGTGGCCGTTGCTGGTGCTCCTGGGGCTCTACCCGATGGCCAGGACGGCGCGGCGGCAGGCGCGGCGGGTGTTCGCGGTGCCGGGGCCGCCGGGGATCACCGACGAGGCGGTGCTGCGGGTGCAGCGGATCCGGGGGTGGCTGGCGCTCGCGGCGGCGTTCTGGGTCCTCGTGGTGTACGGGTCGGCGGACGACTGGGGCCGGCTCGACGAGCAGTTCGAGGTCCGGCTGGCGGTCACGCCGGTGCTGGTGCTGGTGACCACGCCGGTGGTGGTCGGGGTCCTGTTCCGGCTCGCCGGGCCGGCCGCCCGACCGGCCATGCGGGCGCAGGTGCGGCCTGCGGTGCTGATGGCCCTGAAGTACGTGGGCGCGTGCACGGCGGTTCCGGCTCTGCTGTGGCTGGCCTCGCAGGCGCGGGGGTCGGTCCAGGGCCTGTTCCTCGGGCCGCTGTTCGACCTGCTGGTCATGACGGCGCCGATCTGGGTGCTGATGTTCGTGGCCTTCGCCTCACCGACGGTGGCCCGTACGGCATTCACCATGGACCGGGTGCACGCGACGTTCCCGCCCATCCTCACCGGCATCGTGGTCTGGGAGCTCGCCGGGATCGGGCTGCTGTTCGGCGGCCTGCCGCCCGGCCCGCCGCCCGTCCAGCTGTGCGCCGTGGTCGGCGGACCCGCGACGGTGACGGCGGTGGCCTGGTGGGAGGTGCACCGGCTCCGTACACGCTTCGGGGTCTCCTTGCGCGGGCGGGCGACGGCCGCGAACGGACGGTAGTCCGACCCCGTTCGGGAGGCGTGCCCCTGCCCCAGCCGGCCTCCTCTGCCCGGTAAGCGATCACCGGTCTCCTGCCACGCTCCCTCCCGGTCTCCTCCCCTCCCGTTGACGTCCCTTCGGGAAAGCGCTTACCGTCGTCCCGCCCGGCCCCCACCTCCAGGGAGGACCCCCCTCGTGCCCGCCGCACCGAACCCCGCCCTGCTCTCCCGCCGCCGCCTGCTGCAACTCGCCGCCATCGGTACCACCGCCCTCACGCTCGGCGCCCTCCCCACCCCCGCCACGGCCGCGGCCGACGCCTACGACACCCTCCGCCTCCGCTGGCGCGACCTGCTCACCGGCACCGGCTTCGACCCGGCAACCGCCCCCTACGCCACCACCCTCGCCGCCCTGGGCGACCGGGCCCGCACCCAGCTCCAGGCCATGGCCCCGGCCTCCACCTCCCTCTGGCCGGACCTCCCCCTGGGCACCAACTCGGCGAACGTCACCGCCTCCCACACCCGCCTGCGCACCATGGCCATGGCCTGGGCGCAGCCCGGCACCGGTCTGACCGGTGACCAGACCCTCGCCACCGCGATCACCACCGGCCTGAACCACCTCAACACCACCACCGGCGCCTACACCCCCACGGCCACCGCCTACGGCAACTGGTGGGACTGGCAGATCGGCACCCCGCAGGCCCTCCTCGACATCTGCGTCCTGGTCCACGACCTCCTGACGCCCACCCGGCTCTCCGCCCTGCTCGCCGCCGTGGACCGCCAGGTCCCCGACTCCCAGGTGTCGAGCTACACCGGCACCAGCACGGGCGGCAACCGGGTGGACCTCTGCCGCGTCCTGGCCCTGCGCGGCGTGCTGGGTCGCGCCTCCGCCAAGCTCACCACCGCCACCACCGCGCTCTCCCCGGTCTTCCCGCACGTACTGACCGGCGACGGCCTGTACGCCGACGGCTCCTTCGTGCAGCACACCTGGGTGCCGTACACCGGTTCCTACGGCGAGGTGCTGCTCGGCGGCCTGAGCAGGCTCTTCGCCCTGCTGGCCGGTTCCGCCTGGCAGATCTCCGACCCGTCCCGGCAGAACGTCTTCGACGCCGTCACCGACGCCTACGCGCCCTTCCTCTACAACGGCCTGGTGATGGACTCCGTCAGCGGGCGGGCCGCCAGCCGGGGCCGCCAGAGCGGCGACCAGTTCCAGCTCCAGCAGGACGACCACACCCGGGGCCACACCCTGATCGGCCACATCCTCCGCCTCGCCGACTCCGGTGCCGCCCCGGCCGCCCAGTCCGCCGCCTGGCGCTCCGCCGTGAAGGGCTGGCTCACCCGTGACTACTACCTCCCCTACCTCTCCAACGCCTACCTCGACGTCCCCGAGCTCGCCCGCGCCCAGGCGCTCCTGAACTCCGCCACCGCCGCCTCCCCCGAGCCGCTCGGCGCCCGGGTGTTCGCGATGGACCGCGCCGTGGTCCGCCGCTCCGGCTGGGCCGCCTCGCTCAGCCTCTGCTCCGCCCGCACCACCTTCTACGAGACCGGCAACGGCGAGCACCTGCGCGGCTGGCACACCAACAACGGCATGCTCTCCTGGTGGGGTGCCACCTCCGGCAACGGCCAGTACTCGGACGCCTTCTGGCCCACCGTGGACCCGTACCGCCTCCCCGGCACCACCGTCTCGGCCAAGCCGCTCGCCGACGCCGCCGGCGGCGCCTGGGGCGCACCCCGCCCGGACTCCACCTGGGCCGGCGGCGCCACCGACGGCACCTACGCCGCCGTCGGCCAGGACCTGCGCGGCCTCTCCTCCACCTTGACCGGACGCAAGTCCTGGTTCCTGCTGGACGATTCGGTGGTCTGTCTCGGCGCGGGCATCGGCTGCACCGACGGCACCCCGGTGGAGACCGTCGTCGACAACCGCAACCTCGGCCCCGCAGGCACCCACGCCCTCACCGTGGACGGCGCCGCCCAGCCCACCACCCTCGGCTGGTCCCAGCGCTTCGACGGCGCCCGCGCCGTCGCCGTCGCGGGCTTCGGCGGCTACGTCCTGCCCGCCGGCAACACCCTCCAGGCGAAGCGCGAGGCCCGCACCGGCAGCTGGCACGACATCAACACCAACGGCTCCACCGAGCAGCTCACCCGCCGCTACCTCACCCTCTGGTTCGACCACGGCACCGACCCCACCGACGCCGGGTACGAGTACCAGCTGCTGCCCGGCGCGACCGCCGCGGCCACCGCGGCCCGGGCGGCCGCCCCCACAGTCACCACCCTCGCCAACTCCCGTACGGTCCAGGCGATATCCGACTCCGCCTCGGGTGTGACGGCCGCCAACTTCTTCGCAGCCGGCACGGCCGGGCCGCTCACCGCCTCCGCCCCCTGCTCGGTGCTGGTCCGCGACACCGGCAGCACCCGCACCGTCACCGTCGCCGACCCGTCCCGCCGGGCCGCCACCGTCACGGTCACCCTCGCCGGCACGGGCCGCCCCACCGCGGCCGCCGAAGGCGTCAGCGTGCTCTCCACCGAGGGCACGGTCACCCTCCTGGTGGAACTCGGCGGCACCCAGGGCGCCGGCCGCACCATCACCCTCACCACCGCCTCCGGTGCCCCGGCGACCGCCACCGCGACCCTGCTCGACCCCACTCAGGACAGCTTCGTCCGCGACGGCTCCTACGCCACCACCAACTACGGCACCGCCACCACCCTGACGGTCAAGAACACCGATACCACCGACAGCGGCTTCAGCCGCCGCGCCCTCTTCACGTTCGACACCACCGCCGTCCCCGGCACCGTCCGCCGCGCCGTCCTCTGGGTCCACGGCGCGGTCGCCGACTCCGGCGGCACCCTCGCCACCCTCCAGGCCTTCACCACCGCCCCCACCCCCTGGACCGAACTCGCCGTCACCTGGGCCAACGCCCCCGCCCTGGCCCAACCCCTCGGCACCGGCCGGATCTCCACCACTCCCGACTGGATCCCCCTCGACGTCACCTCCGCCGTCACCCCGGGCAACCCCTCCCTCGCCCTGGCCCTCTTCCAGCCCCTCGCCACCGTCGGCCTCGCCGTCAACCTCGACGCCCGCAGCCACACCGCCTTCCATCCCGTCCTGGAGGTGATCAGCTCCTGACCGGCCACCGCCGCACCGGGAGGTGTCATGAATTCGGTGGCCGCCCCCATCAGGGGAGACACTGAGGAGTTCGCTGCCGGATCACCTGATCGAGCCGGTTCCTGGCGGATCGGTCTCGTCGGGGCCGGGATCGGCCGATGCCTCGGACATGGGTCCGAGGGCGATCCGCGAGAGAGGGCCTGGCGGCAGGCCGGCCCGCAAGTGCGGAGCGGGCGCGGTGCAGGGCGGCCGGTGGTGGCCTGATCGTTCGCCGGTTTCACCGCCGGGCCTCCGGGCTGGTGTGGGCCTCGGCCCGGCCGTCGCCGGGGGTGCCGGTCCGCGGAGTCGGCGCCGGCGCCACCTGCCGTCCGTGCCCCCGGCGCGACCGGCTGCGGGGCCGGTTCCCGGGCCGGTCGGCCGGCCCGGGAAAGCGGTCAGCTCTCGTTGCCCCGTTCGTCCTTGGGCGAGAACCGCAGGCAGGTGGCGGCCGCCGCGCGCCGAGGGCCAGCAGCACGACGGAGATCCACAGGCCGGCCAGGTGGTTGCCGGTGCTCTCCTCGGCCCAGCCCATGTCGTAGGAGCCGACGAAGCCACCGGTGATGCCGGGCAGGAAGTGGACGACGGAGTAGAGCGCCACCTGATGCGTCCAGTTGGCGAAGATCGCGATGGGCATCTGCTTGTCGCGCAGCACCGTCAGCAGGGAACCGCAGCTGGTCCCGGCGGCCTTGGCACCGTCCTGCTCGCGAGTCACCGCCTCGCTGACCAGCGCCGCCTCCTTGGCGGTCGGCCACGGGGCCGTGGCCGGGCCGTCCGGGAGGTACTTGAGGACGACAAAGGCCAGGAAAACGCAGGGAAGGCCCTCGATGACGAACATCCACTGCCGGCCGTGCCAGCCGTGCCAGCCCCCTCACGCGGACGGCCGGCGGCTCAGCGGTGCTCGGGATTCTCGAAGTCGAAGCGGCAGCCGGCGTCCCACTCGGAACGCTGGTTGCCGTGGGCCGGGATGCCGCCGGCATCCTTGAGCATGCGGGCCAGGTGGAGCTGGTTCCAGGTCATGAAGGTGGTGTTGCGGTTGGTGAAGTCGTTCTCCGGGCCACCGGAGCCCTCGTCCAGGTAGGACGGGCCGGGGCCCGCCTCGCCGACCCAGCCGGCGTCGGCCTGGGGCGGGACGGTGTAGCCCAGGTGCTGGAGGCTGTAGAGGACGTTCATCGCGCAGTGCTTGGCGCCGTCCTCGTTGCCGGTGATCAGGCAGCCGCCGACCCGGCCGTAGTAGGCGTACTGGCCCTCGGAGTTGAGGATCGACGAGCAGGCGTAGAGCCGCTCGATCACCTTCTTCATGACGGAGGAGTTGTCGCCCAGCCAGACGGGCCCGGCCAGCGTGAGGATGTCGGCGGCCATCACCTGGGAGTAGATCACCGGCCACTCGTCGGTCTCCCAGCCGTGCTCGGTCATGTCCGGCCAGACGCCCGTGGCGATGTCGATGTCCACCGCCCGCAGGACGTCGACCGCGACGCCCTGGCGTTCCAGGATGCCGGTGCTGACGTCGATCAGGCCCTGGGTGTGGCTGCGTTCGGGGGAGCGCTTGAGGGTGCAGTTGATCACCAGGGCGCGCAGGTCGGTGTACGACGTCGGCGTGTCCGGCACGGGGTCCTCCCTCGGTCCGTCGGGGAGACCGGTCGGGTCGCGGACTCCCGGCACAGCTCACCAGCCCGACGGGGCGGACGCGCGCGCAGTTGGGCCGGTTGCCTGACGACACGCCGACCGGTGCGCCGGGCAGTCGCGGACGAAGCGGGCCTGGCACCCGTGTGCGGCGTCAGTGCCCGGGGTGGCGGCCGCCGTCCGGGAGGCAGAGGTGAACGGTGTGCCGAGGGTCGGTGGGGAACGAGTGGTCGAGCTTCCAGCCCCTGTTCGGCCGCCACCCGCAGGACGGCTGCGGCGCCCGCGCCCCGGTAGTGCCGGGCCCGGACGGCGACCCGGCGCAGGACCCGGCCCGTCCCGTCGAAGCGGTAGTGGTTCCTGCTGCGTTCGCGCGCCAGCTCGGCCCGGAAACGTTTCCGCAGGTGTTTCCGCAGATGGCGCACGTAGGCGTTCGGGCTGCGGCGCAGCTCCAGGAGGCTCACCCTCGGCACGAGCACGAGGGTGAGCAGGGGAACCACCACCCGGCAGCGCATCGGGCCCCACGGTGTTCCGGGCTCGGGCGGTGGTCCGGACGGATCGGGCACACCGGTCGGCACGGGAGGTGGCAGGAGGCGGTAGAAGTGCAGTTGTCCCTGCACCGCCCTGCTCTTCGCCCAGTCCGTCGACCAGTCGTGCCGCCCGGCCAGCTCCTCGACCCGCAGCGGGGTCAGCCCACGGTAGTGGTGGCGTTCGAGACCCGTGACGGCCCGGCGCACGCCGCTTGGCGGCAGCTCGGCCGGTCTCCAGCCGCTGGTCCGCTCGGCGGCGGCGAAACGGTTCCGCAGGAGCTCGTCGGTGAACCGCTCCCACTCCTCGGGCCTGCCGTTCCACTCGACGCGCAGGCGGCGCCAGGAGATCCCGGCTGCCGACAGCCCCGCCAGGGTGTCGGCCAGGTCGGCGGCATCGGGACCGCCGCCGCCGACGGAGCCTCCCCAGAACGCCAGGACCATCCAGCCGATCACGAGCACGAGTCCCAGCGGAAGGTAGAGGAACTGCAGGACGAACTGTGTCACCAGGCCGGCCCGCGACCGGCGCGGCGCCGCCTGCTGGGCGGGGGTCGTCCACGGTCGGACCGGAACGCCGGTCCGCGACGCGCCCGCTCCGTCCGAACCGCTCGACGGCATGGCTGAAGGCATCGGACACCGTCCCCCTCGGTCACGTGCTGCCTGGATCGGCTCTGCCCGCTCCGTGGGGCGCCAACCTCTCTGTGACGCAATCGAGTTCTGGTCACGGCCAGGCGGCCCGCACCCTCGGAGCGCCATCGGAGGCTCGGCTCAGGACCGGGCGGCGCGGCGGATGATGAGCATGTCCTGGGTGTGGCCGATGGCGAAGCCGCCGGCGGGGAGGGCGAAGTGGTCCTGGACGTAGGCGGCCAGGGCCGTGCGGGAGGGGCGGGGGTCGAGGGTGGCCAGGTCGGCGACGTTGATCATGAACTCGGCGACGTCCACGGCCACGGTGAGGTCGGGCGCGCGGTAGTGGAGGTCGAGGGTTTCGAGGGCGTAGCCGTGCTCGGGGTGGAGCTCGCGCAGGCGGTCGGCGAGCGGGCGGAGGTCGTAGCGGGCACCGGTGAAGTGCGCGGCCATCCGCATGCAGGGGCTCTCCGGGTTCTGCAGCACGACCAGGAGGGTGCCGCCGGGGGCCGTCCAGTCCAGGGCGCGGTTGACGGTGCGGAGCCAGTCCGCCTCGGGCACGTAGTAGAGCACGTGGGAGAGGTGGACGAGGTCGGCCCGCTCGGGCGGGTCGGCCCGGTCGAGCGGGTCCGGGAGGACCAGGGCGTCGGGGCAGGCCACGGCGAGCTTCTCGCGCATCGCGGCGCTGGGTTCCACCGCGATCGTGCGGTCGAAGGAGCGGCTCAGGTAGGCGGTGGTGCGGCCGTCGCCCGCGCCGAGGTCGAGCAGGACCCGGCGGTGCGGCAGGGTGGCCACGATCTCGCTCAGCCGGTCGTGGGTGATCGGCTTCTCGTCCGTTCCGGCGAGGAACAGTTCGAACGCCCGGCGGTAGTCGGCGCTCGTCACGTCCAGCACCCGGACCGGGTCCTCGTCCTTCGTCCTCGTCTCCACCGCTCGGCCTCCCCTGTTGACGTTGTGTCGGGTCGCGTCATTGGACCCCGGGGGCGCGGTCCGGTGGTGCAGGGACGTTCCTGCCCGCGTGTCGGCCCAGGTCCTTCGGCACCCGGGGACCGCCGTTTAATCGGTGGCCCGGGCTCGGCGGCGGCTCCTACAGTGTCGGCCGGATCAAGAACGCCCAGGGAGCAGGACATGCGTGTGCACTACCCCCGGACGCCGCATCTGCCCTGGTCACCGGGCGCCGCGGCGGACGACGTACGGACCGGGGACCTGTCCGCGCTGGCCGGCGCCGAGATCGTCGTCACCGAGAAGCTCGACGGCGAGAACACCACGCTCTACCGCGACGGCCTGCACGCCCGCTCGCTGGACTCCGCGCACCACCCCTCCCGCGCCTGGGTGAAGGGCCTCCAGGGCCGGATCGCCCCGCGCATCCCGGAGGGCTGGCGGATCTGCGGCGAGAACCTGTTCGCCCGGCATTCGATCCCGTACACCGACCTGGAGAGCTGGTTCTACGGCTTCTCGGTCTGGACGGGCGGCGAACGCGACGGCAGGAACGACAGCCACGACGACGGCCGGAACGACAGCCGGGACGACGGCCGCGACCACTGCCTGGACTGGGACGACACCGTCCGCTTCCTGCGCCGCCTCGGCGTCCCCGCCCCGCGGGTGCTGTGGCGCGGCCGCTACGACGAACGGGCCCTGCACGCCCTGCGGTTGGACCTCGACCGGCAGGAGGGGTACGTGGTGCGGACGGTCCGGGGCTTCTCCCGGGCCGAGTTCGGCGAGCGGGTCGCCAAGTGGGTCCGCCCGCGGCACGTGCGCACCGACACCCACTGGATGCACGCCGCCGTGGTGGAGAACGGGCTCGGCCCGGGTGCCGCGCTCTGGGCCGTGCGCTCCGGCGCGCTGCCCGAACCGACCGCCCTCGCGGCCGCCCTGGACCTTCCCGAACTCACCTGCCCGCCCGAGGAGTTGGCCGATGTTTCGGCCCGACTGGACGAACTGGGCCGGGGCGGGGACGCCCGGCTGGCCGGTGTTCTCGCCACCGCGCTGCGCACCGCCCGCCGGCAGTCGCTGGCGCCGCGGCTCGCCGGGCCGCTCGGCCTGCCGCTGGCCCGGCGGGTCGCCGACCTGGTCGGGCTGCACCCGGCCCTCCACCAGCCGTACCCGGACGGGGAGCGCCGCGCCGGGCTGGTCCGGCTCTCGGCCGCCGCCGACCTCGGGGTGCTGCACGCCGTCGCCGCGACCGCCGCCCCCGGACGGGCGGAGCGCGAGCAGGTCGCCTGGTCCGCGCTGCACGCCGAGGACGCCGGGCTGCTCGACGGGGCGCCGCTCGCCCGGTTGCGGGCCGGGCTGCGCGAGGCGCTGGCCGGTCTGGACCGCGACGCCGCCGACCGCTGCTGGGCCCAGGCCCGCGAGGCGTACGCCCTCGGCCGGATCGCCACCGCCGAGGAGGCCGTGGCGGCCACCTGGCGCTGGCGCGACGGCCGCTTCCCCCGGCTGGTCCACCTGTGCGGCCCCTCCGGCAGCGGCAAGAGCAGCTTCGCCGCCGGGCTCACCGGCGTGACCGCCCGGATCTCGCTGGACGACCTGCGCGCCGCCCGGGGCTCGCGCGCCGACCAGCGCGACAACGCCGAGGTGCTGCGCGAGGGGCTGGCCCGGCTGGACGCCGCCCTGTGCGCCCCGGGCGACGGCGAGGCGGCCACCGCGGTCTGGGACGCCACCTCGCTCAACCGCCAGCAGCGCTCCCACGTCCACGCCGTCGCCCAGCGCCGCGACGCCCTGATCACCCAGGTGGTCCTGGCGGTCGGCGAGGACGAGCTGGTGCGCCGCAACGCCGTCCGCCCGCACCCGGTGCCCGAAGCGGTGCTCACCGCGCAGCTGCACCGCTTCGGACCGCCCTACCCCGGCCAGGCGCACCGCACCTGGTACGTGGGCCCCGGTGGCATCGTGGAGGACACGGCGGGCACCCTCGACGAGGAGGAGGAGTGATGCGCCCCATCGAACAGGTCTGCCAGCGCATCCGCTGGGACGCCCGCTTCGACCCGGCCCGGTTCACGCTGGGCGTGCGCCAGCGCGACAACCGCACGAAGCGCGTCCCGCTGGAGGCCTTCGCCGCCTCGGGCGAGATCCCCTGGCACCGGGTGCACTGGGTCGAGGCCGACGGCGTACGGGTCTGGGACCGCGCCTCGGGCGTGGACCTGCTCGACTCCACCGAGGCCGGGCACCGCACCGACCCGCCCCTGCTGCCCTCGCCCTTCTTCACCGCGACCGTCCCGCACGCCTGGCATCCGGGCGGCGGCTGGCGGCCCACCGAGGCCGGCCCGGGCACCCGGGTGGCCACCGGCGTCCCGGCGGCCACGGACGTCCCGGCGGCCACCGGCCTGCGCGTGGTCACCTGGAACACCCTGTGGGACCGCTACGACGCCGACCGGATCGCCACCGCCCGCCGCCGCCCCCTGCTGCTCGCCGCCCTGGAGGCCGCCGACGCCGACGTCATCGCCCTCCAGGAGGTCGAGCCCGCCCTGGTCGCCCTGCTGCTGGCCGCCCCCTGGATCCGCGCCGGGTACACCCTGGGCGCCGACCCGCTCGGGCCGGACGTCGACGACCACGGCCTGCTGCTGCTCAGCCGGCTGCCGGTGGCCACGGCCGGGCTGCACGCGCTGGGCCCGCACAAGGCCGTCGCCGCCCTCTCGGTACGGACCGGCGGCACGCCGCTGACCATCGCCGCCGTCCACCTCAGCAGCGACCACTCGCCGGACGGCGCCGCCCGCCGCCAGGCCGAACTCTCCCGACTGGCCGAGGGATTGGCCGGCGTCGAGGGCGAACTGCTGCTGCTCGGGGACTTCAACGACGGCCGCTCCGGCCCGGCCGGCCCCGCCGCCGCGCTCGGCCTGCTGGACGCCTGGACCCAGGTGCACGGACCGGCCGACGACACCCCCACCTTCGACCCGACGGCCAACCCGCTCGCCGCGGTCTCCTCGCTGACCGGCCGCCCGGGCCGCCTGGACCGCGTCCTGCACCGCGCCGACGGCACCCGCGCCACCGCGGCCGTCCTGCTCGGCGACCGTCCGGCCGGGGACGGGCTCCTCCCCTCCGACCACTACGGCGTGGCCGTGGACCTCGCGCTCGACGGCGAGGACCCGGACGACGGCCCGCCGGACGTCCTCGACGCCGCACCCACCGCCCGCACCGCCGTCGCCTGGCTGCCGCCCGAGGAGCTGTGGCCGCCGATCCAGCGCCTGCGCGAGGCCTACGACCCGCAGCTGCGCCGCTGGCCCCCGCACGTCAACCTGCTGTTCGGCTTCGTCCCGGAGTCCGAGTTCGACCGCGCCCTGCCGCTGCTCGGTGCGGCCGCCGCCGAGACGGCACCGTTCACCGCGCGACTGGAGGGCGTGCACACCTTCGGGCACCGCGAGGACGCCACCGTCTGGCTGGACCCGGCCGCCGGCTCCCCCGCGCCCTGGGCGGCACTGCGGCACGCGCTGGAGCGGCGCTTCCCGCGGTGCCGCGGCCGGGCGGAGGGCTTCACCCCGCACCTGACCCTCGGGCGCAGCGACGACCCCCAGCCGGTGGCCGCCGACTGCGCGGCCCGGCTCCCCGGGGCCTCGGCCCAGGTCGGCGAGCTGGTGGTGCTCTCCCGCCGGGGCGCCGAGCCGATGCGGCCGCGCGCGGTGGTCTCGCTGGGGACGGGCGAGGTGCGGCCGGTGCCCGAGCAGCCGATCGCCTCGCCGGCCCCGGAGCCGCCTCAACGCACCTCCACCGCCCGGGCGTTGGCCCGGCGCATCGCGGCGGCCCTGCCCGAGGGCGTGGTGCACACCGTCGGCTCCCGGCGGCTCGGCTGCCAGCTGGACGGGGCCGACCTGGACCTGGTGGCGGCGCTGCCCGGCCCCGCCGATCTGCCCGCCGTCCGCGCCCGGGTGGCGGCCGCGCTGCCGGGGGCCCGCGGGCTGCGCGAGGTACGCGGCGCCCGGGTGCCGGGGCTGCGGCTGACCGCCGACGGCCTGGCGGTGGACCTCGTGGTGGTCTTCACCGGCGCGCTCGACCCGGCCCGAGCCGTCGAGCACCGTAGGGAGTTGGGCGAGGCCGAGGCCGTCGCGCTGAGCGCGGTCACCGACGCCGAGGCGATCCTGACGGCGCTCGGCGACCGGCACGCCCGCTTCGTCGGGCTGGCCCGCCAGGTCAAGGCCTGGGCCCGGGCGCGCGGCCTGGACTCCGCGCCGTTCGGCCAACTCCCCTCGCTCGCCTGGTCGGTGCTGGCCGCCCGGACGGTCCTGGAGGCGACCGGCAGCCCCGAGGAGGAGCTCTTCCGGCGCTTCACCGGGACCTGGGCGGGCTGGGACTGGCGCCGGCCCGTCGCCCTCACCGGCGACCAGGTGCCGGCCTCCACGGGCCCGCTCACTGTCCTCACCCCCTCCGCCCCGGTCCGCAGCTGCACCACCCAGGTCGGCGCCGACACCCGCGATCTGCTCAGCGAGGAGCTCTACCGCGCCTGGGAACTGGCCACCGAGGCCGCCGAGACCGGGGAAGCCACCGACGCCGGGGAAGCCGCCGAGGCAGGGGAAGCCATCGACGCCGAGGAAGCCGCCGATCAGACCGGGGCGGCCGCCGGAAACCCGTGGCCCGCCCTGCTCGCCGCTCCCCCGCTGCACCGCCGGCACGCCGCCTGGGCCGTGATCGGCACCGACGAGGGGTCACTCGGCCTCGTCCGGGGCCGCATCCGCGCCCTGCTGGCCGCCCTGGAGGACGCGGGGGCCACCCGGCTGCACGCCTGGCCCCACCCGTACCGGACGGCCGACGGCCGCGCCCACCTCCCGATCGGCCTCGGCCCCGCGCCGCTCTCCGCCACCCGGCTCGCCCCGCTCGCCAGGGCGTGGTCCCGCACCCTGCCCGGCGTCCGGGTCGAGTACCTCGACGGCGGCGCCGTCCCCACCCCGGTCCGCCGACCGCCCGCCTGACCCACCCGACCCGCCTGACCTGCCAACCGCCCGCCCGACTGAACCGCCCGACCCGCCGAAGCGTCCCGATCGACCCGACCACGCCCTCCCACCGGACGCCCCCCACCCGCGGAACGACTCCGATCTGCCGAACCACCCCTGCCCATCGGGCTCTTCTGGACAATCGCCCCCGAAATTTGCCACGGTGAGCACCAGCGGCCCAGCCATCGATCATGCGGCCGAAGCCCCATGGGAGCTCCCCGTGCCCTCCGCCGACTTCCCCGCGTTCTACCTCGGACAGAGCGTCTTCTCCGACCCCGGCGCCCACCTCCCCCGCTACGCCGATCTCCCCAAGGACCCCCGCCGACTCGCCCGGATCGCCCGGAACCTGATCATCCATCGCCTCGAAGGCTGGCTGTTCCACCATCCCATCCCGGCGAACCGGCTCCACCACGACGCCGAGACCCGCTACCTCGACGACATCCTGCACCTGATCACCGACCGCGACCCGGCCCCGCTCAGCCATCCCCGGGCGCCCGCCGACCGCTTCGTCGGCGTCTGCCGGGACCTGGCGCTGCTGCACTGCTCCTTCCTGCGCCACGTCGGCATCCCCGCCCGGTTGCGCTGCGGCTTCGCCGGCTACCTCGGCCCGGACGGCTTCCACTGCGACCACGTGGCCACCGAGTACTGGGACGACCGGCGGGGCTGGCTGCTCGCCGATCCGCAGCTGGCCGACCCGAAGGTCGCCGCCGCCTGGCGGGTGGACTTCGACCCGATGGACGTCCCGCGCGACCGCTTCCTGGTCGCCGGCCGGGCCTGGCGCACGATCCGCTCCGACCGGGCGGCCGCCGGTTCCTTCGGCGTCCACCCGCCCGAGGAGGGCCCGCTCAACGGCGCGTGGTTCGTCGCGCACTCCACCCGGCTCGACCTCGCGGCCCTGAACAAGGTCGAGACGCTGCTCTGGGACACCTGGGGCACCGACTCCACCAACACGCCCCACGCCCCGTACGACGAGGTGGCCCATCTGACCGTCGGTCCGGTCGACGTCCACGCCGTCCGCCGCCTCTTCGCCGAGCACGACGCCCTGCGCACCCCGAAGACGGTCCTGTCCCTGGCCCCGTTCAACGGCCCCCGCGAGGTCACCCTGCGCTGACCGCCCCCGGCCCCCTCGACCCTCCTGGCGGAGCAGGCCGCCCCTACGCCCCGACCTGCTGGTAGAGCGTCACCAGGAGGCCGTACACCGGCTCGCCCTCCGCGTCCTCCTCCGTCTCGTCGACCAGTCCGGCCAGCGCCTCGACGAGCCGCGCCGCCTTGGCCGGGCTGAGCCGGAGGTGGCGCAGTGCCAGGAGGTGGTCGACGGGCGAGCGGTCCAACTCCTGGGCGACGGCGCCGAACAGCGCGGCCGTACCCTCTGCCTGCGGTTCGGCGACGAAGAAGCGATCGGCGGTCCGCCGGTAGTACTTCTCGGTGCCGCCGCGCACCCGTCGCGTTCCCGCGTCCTGGACCAGCCCCGCCTCGCCCAGCACCCTGAGGTGGTGCGAGACGCTGCCCTTGTTCACCCCGAGCTGCGCGGCGAGCCGGCTGATCGTCGACGGACGGCTGCTCAGGGCGAAGAGCAGGCGTTGGCGCAGGGGGTGGGCGAGCGCGGCGTGCTGCAGCGGCGCGCTGATCCGCTGGACGGTCTCGTCCGGTCGGTGACTCACCTGATCAAGCGTTAAGTACGTTTGACGCTTTGGCAAGTCGCTGGTCTACTGCCTCTCCATGACCTCCACCACATCGCCGTCCGCCCTGGACACCTTCACCGTCGTCGAGTCGATAGCCGACCTGGTCTGCGAGAACTACGTCTTCCCCGACGTCGCCCGGCAACTGGCGGACCTGCTGAGGCGACGGAGCGCCGAGGGCGCCTACCGGACCGAATCCGCCCAGGAGTTGTCCGAAGCGGTCACCGCGGACCTGCGGTCCGTCAACGGCGACCTGCACCTGGGCCTCAAGTACCACGCCGTGCCGGTGCCGCCGGAGCCGGGTGCGGCGGTACTCGCCATGGTGCGCAGGGAGTTCGACACCTTCCTGAACGGCGTTCCCCGCGTGGAACTCCTCGACCACGGCGTCGCGGTCCTGGAGATCGGACCCAAGCTGTTCCCGCTGGACTGGGCGGCACCGCCGCTGACCGCGGCGCTCTCCCTGGTGGCCCCCGCCCGCGCCCTCATCCTGGACCTGCGCCGCAACACCGGTGGCGACCCGAACACGGTCGCCTTCGTCTGCGCCTACCTGCTCGACGGCCGCACCCACCTGAACACCATGTTCTCGCGGAAGGACGAGGTGGGCGCACAGTCCTGGACGCCCCCCTTCGTCCCCGGCACCCGCTTCGGCGGCAGCAAGCCGATCTACGTACTGACGAGCGCGGACACCTTCTCCGGGGGCGAGGAGCTCGCCTACGACCTGCAGCAGCTCGGGCGCGCCGAGGTCGTCGGGGAGGTCACCCGCGGCGGCGCCCACCCGCGCGAGGGCTGGACGGTGCACCCGCACCTGGAGCTGAGCGTGCCCTTCGCCCGCGCGGTCAACCCGGTCTCGGGCACCAACTGGGAGGGCATCGGCGTCCAGCCCGACGTCCCCTGCGACGCCGAGGCGGCGCTCGACCGCGCCCTCTCCCTGGCCGCGGCGCGCCTGGCGTAGCCCTGGGCCAGTCGGTAGCCACGCAGCGAGTCCTGTGGCCGGCAAGCGTGTCCGGCCGCAGGCGTCCTGACGATCCGACATGAAGATCTGAAATTTTTATTGCGCAATTTTTCCTTCAGATCTATCGTCGACGCATGCCCGAGAAGCCCCGGCCCGACCGGATCACCGACCTGTCCCGCCTGAAGGCGTTCACCAACCCGCTGCGGATGCAGCTCTACCGCCTGCTCTTCGCCGCCGGGAGCGCGACCGCCTCGCAGCTCGCCGAGCAGGTCGACCAGGCTCCGTCGCTGGTCAGCTACCACCTGCGCAAGCTCGCCGAGCAGGGCTTCGTCACCGCGGCGAGCGGCCGGAGCAGCGACGGGCGGGAGCGGTGGTGGCAGGTCGCCTCCGAGGAGGGCTGGGGCTTCCGCGCGTCCGACCTCGCCGGCACGCCCGAGGGCGCGGCAGCCGTCAGCACCGTGACCAGGGGCCTGGTCGACTCCCGGGTCGCCCAGTACCGCGCCTACCTCGACCAGACCGCCGCCTGGGGCGGGGAGTGGACCGACGCGGCTTTCAGCTCCGAGTGGCTGCTCGACCTCAAGCCCGCCGAACTCGCTGAGCTGGGCGAGGAGTTGCAAGCCCTCGCCCGACGCTGGCGGGAGCGCGGCAACGCCGCCAAGGCCGCCGGGGACACCGCGGGCCGCGAGCACGTGTCCGTCCACCTGTACGGGTTCCCCTTCCGCCCCTGACGCCGGCACAGGCCGGCCCCGAGCACCGGCGCAGGCCGGTCCCCGGCCGCCGGCGCCGCCGTGTCCCGACCTCCGGAGTCCCCCATGGTCCTCACGGAACCGCCCCTCTCCCGCCGGGCCGCCGCGCCGCCCGCCCACCGCGACGGCAACGTGCTGCGCTGGCTCACCGCCTACACCGCCTCGCTGATCGGCGACAGCGTCTACTTCGCCGCCCTCGGCTGGTCCGCCCAGCGGTCCGCCGGCCCCACCGAGGTCGGCCTGGTCATGGCCGCCGGCGCCGCCCCGCGCGCCTTGCTCATGCTCGGCGGCGGCGTCCTGGCCGACCGGCTCGACCCGCGCCGGGTGGTGCTGGGCAGCGACGCCGTGCGCTGTCTGCTCATCCTCTCGGTGGCCGCCGCCATCGCGCTGACCACGCCCGCGCTCTGGCTGCTGGTCGCGGTGGCGCTCGTCTTCGGCGCCGTGGACGCCCTGTTCGTCCCCGCCGTCGGCGCCCTCCCGCCCCGGATCACCAGCCCCGACCAGCTGGCCCGGGTCACCGGCCTGCGCTCACTTGCGGTGCGCCTCGGCCAGATCGCCGGACCGCCGCTCGGCGGCCTGGCCATGGGCCTGGGCGGACCGGCCGCCGCCTTCGCCGTCGCCGGGCTGCTCTTCGCGCTCTCCCTGCCGCTCCTGCTCTCCGTGCGGATCAGTCCGCTCGAAGCCCCTCCGGGTGACGCCCCGTCCGGCGCCGGCGCCCTGCCCCGGCCCGGCACCGCGCGCGCCGAACTCCTCGACGGGCTGCGCTACATCCGCCGCCACCCGCTGATCGGACCGCTGGTCGCCGTCGGGGCCGTCTGCGAACTCGGCCTCACCGGCACCCTCAACGTCGGCCTGGTCCTCCTCAACGCCGAGCGCGGCTGGGGTCCGTCCGGCTACGGCTGGATCGTCGGCTGCTTCGGCGCCGGGGCCGCCGCGAGTGCCGCGCTGCTCGCCGTCGTCGGGCGGATTCCCCGGGCCGGTCTGACCATGGCCGTCACCCTGCTGGCGGGCAGCACCGGCGCGGCGGCCATGGCGCTGGTGCCGCAGCTGTGGACCGCCGCCGTCCTGGCCACCCTGACCGGCCTGGGCGCGGGCGTCTTCGGCAGCCTGAACGGCACCCTGATCCAGACCACCGCCGACCCCGCCTACCTGGGCCGGATCACCTCCGTCGTGATGCTCACCCTGGTCGGCCTCGCCCCGCTCAGCTACCCGGTGGTCGGCGCCGCCATCGGCGCTTGGGGCACCGCCCCGGTCTTCGTCGGCTGCGGGGCCCTCTCCTGCCTCGGCGCCGCCCTCGCCCTCGCCTCCCCCGCCGTCCGCCGCGCGGAACTCCCCCGCACCGAACTCCCCCGCACCGAACTCCCCCGCGCGGCCTCCCGCTGAGCCCCCAGCACCGGGCGCGGACGCCGGCCCGGCAGACCCGGCAGGCCGGTCACCAGGTGACCGGGAGCGCCTCGACGCCGTAGACCGTCGACCCCTCGCGGAAGCGGAGCTCGGCCTCGGGGACGGCGAGCCGCAGGGTCGGGAAGCGCCGCAGCAGGGCCGGCAGGGCCACCTTCAGTTCCAGCCGGGCCAGTTGCTGGCCGAGGCACTGGTGGGCGCCGAAGCCGAAGGACAGCTGGGCGACCGGACGGCGGCGCAGGTCGAGGTCGTCCGGTCGCTCGGGGACGAGTTCGGGGTCGCGGTTCGCGGTCAGCGGGGAGAGCAGGACGTGCTCGCCCTCGGCGATCCGGTGGCCGTTGACCTCGACGCCGGTCACGGCGGTGCGCAGGAGCGGTGCGGGGATGGCGAGATGGCGCAGCAGTTCCTCCACCGCCGGGCCGGTCGCCCCGGGGTCGTCACGGAGGACGGCGAGCTGCTCCGGGTGGCGGAGCAGCGCCAGCACGCTCAGGGCGAGCTGGGTCGCGGTGGTCTCGTGTCCGCCGACCAGGAGGGTGGTGCCGAAGCCGATGAGCTCCTCGTCGGTGAGCTCCGCGCCGTGCTGCCGCACCACCGCGCCCAGCACGCCGTCCCCGGGGGTGGCCCGGTTGCGGGCCACGATGTCCGCCATGGCCGCGTTCAACTCGGCCGAGGCGGCGATCAGTTGACCGGCGTCGGCGGTTCCGTCCATGATCACCCGGGAGCAGCGCTGAAACATCGCCCTGGTCCCGTACGGGACGTCGAGCAGTTCGCAGATCGCCAGCGAGGGGATGGGCAGGGCGAAGGCCTCGACCAGGTCGACGACCGGGCCCTGCTCCGCCATCGCGTCGAGGTGCTCGGAGACGATCGTCTCTATCGCGGGCCGCAGCCGCTCGACCCGGTGGACGGTGAAGCTGCCGGTGAGCATCCGGCGCAGACGGCTGTGCTCCTCGCCACTGTAGGCGGGCAGGAAGCCCGGGTGGTTGAACAGGGTGCGCGGCAGCGACGGGTCGATGCCGTTGCCCGTCACCAGGCGCTCGTCCGCGAAGGCGGCCCGGACGTCGCCGTACCCGGTGATGACGACGGCGTCGATCTCGCCGCGCACCGGGTGGGTCACGCGCAGCCGCGGCAGGCCGTCCGCCTCGCGCATCCGGCGGAGGTCCGGCGACGGGTCGAACGGGCAGGTCCGGTCCCGTTCGGAGGCGACGAAGGACGCCGAGCGGTGGTCGGGCATGGTGCGGGCTCCTCAGCTGGATCGGTCCGGGGGCGCGGTCGTACGACGGGAGGCGGGAAGCGGGAGGCGGGAGACCGGAGGCGGGAGGCGGGAGGCGGCGGCCTACCCGTGGTACCGGGTGGAGGCGTGGTGCCAGTCGTACGCGCCGCGGATGGTGGTCTGCAGCGCCTCGGTGCAGTAGCGCTGCAGCAGGTCGCGTTCGGCCGGGTCGAGGTGGCCCGTCGCCGTGCTGCCGAGCAGGGCCCGGTGGGCGCCGGTGAACAGCTCCAGGGCTTCGGCGCGGCGGCGCAGCGCCCGGTCGACCGCCTGCGGCCGGGAGAGCCCGTGGTCCCGTTCCAGGCAGAGCACCAGGTTGTTCTGCTCCCCCAGGGCCGCGTCCTTCTCCAGGGAGACGATGTCGTTGTCGCAGATGATGAAGGTCTTCGTCATCTCGCGCATGACGGACAGGTGCGGCAGCGCGTACAGGTGGTCGGGCAGGACGCAGGAGGACAGCCGCTCGGCGAGGTCGATGACCGGTGCCACCCCGATGGTGTGGCGCCGGACCCGCAGGTAGGTGCTCAGCGGCATGGGCGCACCGGACTGCCGGCTGCGCGCCTCGTGGACGTGGTGGTCGAGGTAGGAGGACCAGTGGGCCGCCGAGCGCCGGATCCAGTCCTCGGGCATGCCGTGGCAGCTGCGTCGTCGCATGTCGGCGAAGGCGGCGGCCGGCGGCAGCGGCGAGGCCTGGCCGGTGACGCCCTCCTGGACGAGTCCGACGAGGTGGCGGACCCGCTCGGGCGAGCCGCCCCACTGTTCGTCGAGCGCGTCGTCGAACAGGAAGTACCAGCTCTGCTGGTCGACGCCGATGTCCAGTTCGCTCCCGGTCGCGTTCGGATAGAACATGGCCGCGATCAGCGGGAACTGGCCCTTGAGGTGGTGGGCCCGCTCCGCTTCCGTGGACAGGAAGCCGAAGGAGCGCGGCCAGGCGAGGTGGCGGTCGTGGGCGGCCCGGAAGTCCGGGCTGATCCGGCGGGGGAACGGGAGCTCGTCGAGGGCCGGGGCCTCCGGGTCCGGGGAGAGGATCTCTGCCGTGGTTGTCATGGTGTGGCGCACCTCCGGGGACGGGGCCGGGTCACGGCCGTACGGGACGGGGCCGGTTCAGTCGGCCGGCCAGGGTGAGACGCGCATGGGCAGCGCGTTGGGCCGGATCAGGGCGTGGACCACCGGCCGGACCCGGTGCCCCTCGACCGGGCGCGGCCGCCACCGGGAGACGATCGAGCGCAGGACGACCAGCATCTCGGTCATCGCGAAGTGGTCCCCGATGCACTTCCGGTTGCCGAGGGCGAAGGGGACGTAGGCGCCCGGTGGCAGGTCCTTCTCGGGGCGGTCGAGCCACCGGTCCGGGTGGAACCGCAGCGGGTCCGGGTAGTGGGCCGGGTCCCGGTGCATCGTCAGCGCGCTGTAGATCAGCTCGGCCCCCTGCGGGAGGTCGACCCCGCGGACCCGGACCGGTTCCAGGGCACGCCGCATCAGCAGCCAGCTGGGCTGGTGCAGCCGGAGCACCTCGCGGAGGAACCGCTCGGTGAACGGGAGCGTCGCGGCGCCGGGCAGGGCGCCGGCGGGCAGGGCGTCGCACTCGGCCCTGATCCGCTCGGTGAGCTCCGGGCGCCGTCCGATCTCGTGGAGCGCCCAGGCCAGGGTGGTGGACGTGGTCTCGGCGCCGGCCATGAGCAGGGACAGCAGCTCGTCGCGGGCCTCCACGTCGGTCATTCCCTGCGGGTTTCCCGGGGTGCCGGCGAACATGATCGAGAGCAGGTCGCCGCCGGCGGCCGGGTCCTGGCGGGCCTGCCGGACGGCGGTGTCCGCGAGTTCGCGCAGTGCCGCCGCCGCGGCCAGGTACCTGCGGTGCCCCAGCAGGCGTGAGGACGCGATCGGAGCGGGCAGGACGGTGCCCACGAAGACCCCGCGCATCACCGTGGTCAACTGCTCGGCGACGCGTTCCCCGAGCTCGGCCACGGCCGCGGCGCCGTCCGGACGTTCGGTGCTGAACAGGGTCGACAGGAGCATGACCGTCATCATCCGGCGCAGCACCAGGTCCATGGCGATCACCTGGCCCGGGCGCCAGGACGACACCTGCTCCTCGGCGATGTCGGTCATCGTGCCGACGCTCGCGGCGATGCTGTCCCGGTGGAAGGCCGGCTGGAGCGCGCGCCGTTGGCGGAGGTGGAAATCCCGATCGGAGGTGATGATGCCGTTCCCGATGAATGGCCGCGCGACGTCGAACAGCAGTCCTTTGCCGAACTTCCTGCTCTGCTTCAGGAGAACGTCGTGGACGGCCTCCGGTGAGTTCAGGACGAACACCGGACGATTCCCGAGGAATATCCTGACGATGTCGCCCCGGGCCCTGACCGACTGCAGGAACTCCACCCGCTGGACGGCCAGCTGCGGCAGGTGGCCGAGCAGTGGGAAGCGCCCCGGCGCCACGGGGGCCGCCACGGGAGCGGTGGTGGAACGCACAGCCCCGCACCTCCCTGAAGTCTCGGATCGAAAATCCGCCCGACATTGGAACGTTCACTCGCTCGCGGTGCACGGTGATCATCGTCCGCCGGATCGGGAGAGGTCAAGGGACCGGCCGAAAATGCACTGCCGGAGTGATTTTGAGCCGAACGGCGCGAATTCCCCCACCTCCTCGTGTGTTTCAGGCCACCCGTCCCGGATTGGACCGGGACGCCGTCCGCACCCCGCCGTTAGCCTCGGGCGCACCGCCCAGCCGATCAACGGAGAATCGTCATGCACCCCGAACTCGCCGCCGATCTCGGCCGGTTGCCGGAGCTCCTGGAGGAGACCCGGCAGCGTGCGCTCGCCTTCCTGGAGACCCTCGACGAACGGCCCGCGATCGGACGGGCCGGCGCGGGGCAGGCCTGCGCGCAGCAGGACGGCGCCGAGACCGCCGGCGCGAAGAACGCCGGCGCGCCGCTCGCCGAGGAGGGCGGCGGAGTGCGGGCCGCCCTGGCGGAGTTCGCCGAGCGCTGGGAGCCGCGGCTGTCGGCGAGTGCCGGGCCGCGCTACTTCGGGTTCGTGACGGGCGGGGCGACGCCGGCGGCGCTCGCGGGCGACTGGCTGACCTCGGCCGTGGACCAGAACTCCAACTCCTCGCTGGATCCGGCCGGTCAGCAGCTGGAGCGGGAGACGGTCGGGTGGCTGCGCGAGCTGTTCGGGCTCTCGGCGGCGCACCGCGGCACCTTCGTGAGCGGCGCGACGATGTCGAACACGGTGGGGCTGGCGATCGCCCGCGAGTGGCTGGGCGAGCGGCTCGGCGTGGACGTCGCCGAGGACGGGGTCGGCGCGCTGGGCCCGGTCCGGGTGCTGTCGGGCAGTGCGCACTCCAGCGTCGCCAAGGCGCTGTCGGTGCTGGGCCTGGGCCGGACGGCGCTGCGGACGGTGCCCGTCCTGCCGGGCCGGGAGGCGGTGGACGTGGCCGCGCTGGAGCGGGCGCTGACCGGGGCTCAGGGGCCGTGCGTCGTGGTGGCCAACGCCGGGACGGTCAACACCGTCGACTTCGACGACCTGCGCGCGATCGCCGCGCTGCGCGAGCGGTACGGGTTCTGGCTGCACGTGGACGCCGCGTTCGGCGCCTTCGCCGCGCTGTCGCCGGAGCACGCGGAGCTGGTGGCGGGGCTGGACCTCGCCGACTCGGTCTGCGTCGACCTGCACAAGTGGCTCAACGTGCCCTACGACAGCGCCGTGCAGTTCACCCGCCGCCCGGACCTCCAGGCCCGGGTCTTCCAGAACGCCGCCGCCTACCTCGGTCCTCTGAGCGAGCACCCGGACCTGGTCCACCTCACGCCGGAGAACTCCCACCGGCTGCGCGCCCTCGCCGCCTGGTTCACCCTGAGGGCGTACGGCCGCTCCGGGCACCGGGAGATCGTGGAGCGCTGCATCGCCGGTGCCCGGGCGCTCGGCGCGGAGGTGGCCCGGATCGAGGGCCTGGAACTGCTCGCCCCGGTGCGGCTGAACGTCGTCTGCTTCTCGCTGACGGCCGACCCGACCCCGGAACGGCTGGCCGCACTCGCCGACGGGCTGGCCGGCGAGGCCTTCCTCACCCCCACCCGCTACGCGGGGCGGCCCGCCCTGCGCGCCGCGTTCAGCAACTGGCGCACCACCGAGGCCGACGTCCGGCGGACGGCGCGGGCGCTGGCCCGGGCCGTCCGCGGGCTGACGGCCTGAGCGCGAGCAGCGGACCGCGCCGGGACGGGCCGGGCGGAGTCCGGGGTCAGCTCCGGTCGTGGTCGCCCGTCCCCCCGTCGATCAGCTCGCGCAGGATGTCCATGTGCCCGGTGTGCCGGGCCGTCTCCGTGGTCATGTGGATCAGCACCCAGCGCAGCGAGACGGAGTTCCCCGACCAGGAGGTGCCGAGGTCGTCCAGTGCCAGCTCCCGGATCGCCTCGTCGGCGCCGGCCCGGGCCCGGGCGTAGAAGGCCAGGACGTCCGCCGTCGACTCGTGCGGCTCCACCCGCATGTCGGAGGAGTCGTCGGCGTCGATGTCGAACGGCAGCGGTCCGCTCTCCCGGCCGAACGTCTCCCGGAACCAGCCGAGTTCGGCCCCGCCGAGGTGCTTCACCAGCCCCAGCAGATTGGTCCCGGAGGGCGTCATCGGGCGGCGCAGCTGCTCGTCGTCCAGCCCCTCCAGCTTCCACAGCACCACATCGCGGTGCCGGTCCAGCGCCGCATGGAGGCTTTCCTTCTCCCCACCCGTGAAGGGCACACGATTGCTCATGCCGGGGACGGTACCAGCCGCCACCGACAGGCCGGCCCTGCGGCCACGGCCCCCGGCCGTCCGGGATCACGGGTGCGCGCCGTCCCCGTACACGCCGCCCGCCCGGTCGGTCAGGCCGGCCATGATCTCCGCGTGGGCGAGGTTCATGAAGTGCAGCGGCCGCCAGCGGGAGCGGTGGTCGGGGTGGTCGCGGAACCGGTCGGCCGTCTCGCACAGCCGCTCCCACCAGATCATGGCGTCCTGGCGCATCCGCTGCGTCCAGCCGGGCTCGTCGTTGCGGCCCTCCAGGACCACCTCCTCCCAGGCCACCAGGACGTCCGAGAGGAAGACGCAGTCGGCGGCGGTGATCTCCGCCAGCCGCTCGGCGGCGAACCGGGCACCGGTGCCCTCGGGTTGGGCCCGGACCAGCTCGCGCATGCGGGCGGCCAGGAAGGCCTGCAGCGGGGTGACGTCGTCGGTGTGGAGGTCGTCGGAGAACTCCAGCAGTTCCACCGGCTTGCGTTCGCGTGCCATCGTGCGGTGTCCCCTCGACTCGGACGGTGCGCATCCACTGACGGACCGTCACTGTTTTCGCGACCGACCATAGCGGCTCACGCCGGACATCACGGCCGATTCCCGAACCTTCCGCACCGGCCCGCCGGTCCGTGCCATCATGCGCCGCCTCCCGCCCCACCTGCCCGGCGGGCCCCGCCCAGCACGCCCGGCGCACCGCACCCCAGCCACCCGGCGGACCTCGCCCAACACGCGTGGCGGACCTTGCCCAACACGCGTGGCGGACCTTGCCCTCACACCGGTGTGGAGGTCGATGATGCTGCCATGACCGCCACTGCTTTCGACCCGTACGCCCTGCTCGCGCAGAGCCGCCTCGGCGTCCTCGCCACCATCAAGGCGGACGGCCGCCCGCAGCTCTCCCCCGTCATGCCGTTCTACGACCGGGACGCGAACGCCATCCTGATCTCCACCCGGGACGGGCTGGCCAAGACGGCCAACCTGCGCCGGGACCCGCGGGCCAGTCTGGAGGTGACCGGGCCGGACGGCCGCTCCTGGGTCACCGCCGAGGGCGTGGCCGCCCTGACCGGACCGGGCACCGACCCCGAGGGGCCGGAGGTCGAGGCGCTGGTGGACTACTACCGCCGCGCCGCCGGGGAGCACCCGGACTGGGCGGAGTACCGCCAGGCGATGGTCTCCGACCGCCGGGTGCTCCTCACCATCCCGGTCGACCACGTGTACGGCACCCGCATCTGACCGGCTCCGGCCCGGCCGCCGTCACGGGGGAACGGCGGCCGGGCCGGGCCCCGGCTCAGGGCCGCGGGAGAACTCCCGTCGGCAGCCGGGCGGTTCAGCGCAGTGTCGCGGTGACCACCGTGGCATCCAGGTCCTCCTCCCGGCTCTCCGCCGCCGCCAGCCCGGCCGTCCGGGTCACCGCGAGGGCCGCCGGCGCCTGCCGCTCGCTGGTCTCGAACAGCAGCGACCCGCCGGGCGCCAGCCACCGCGGCGCCTCGGCGACCACCCGCCGCAGCACGTCCAGTCCGTCCGCCCCGCCGTCCAGCGCGGGCCGGGCCTCGTGCAGCCGCGCCTCGGGCGGCAGCAGGCCGAGGTCGCCGGTCGGGACGTAGGGGACGTTGGCGATCAGCACGTCCACCCGGCCGGCCAGTTCCGGGGGCACGGCGGCGAACAGGTCGCCCTCGAAGACCCCCGCCGCGGCGCCGGCCAGGTTGCGGCGGGCGCAGCGGACCGCGCCCGGATCGATGTCGGCCGCGTACAGCTCGACCGGGTGCGCGGTGGCCGCCGCCACCGCGGCGCCCAGCGCGCCGCTGCCGCAGCACAGGTCGAGCACCACCGCGCCCGGGGCGGTCAACGCGGTGGCGGCGGAGACCAGGAACTCGCTGCGGCGGCGCGGGACGAAGACGCCCGGGTCGACGGCGATCCGCAGCCCGGCGAACTCGGCCCAGCCGACGACGTGTTCGAGCGGCCGCCCGTCGGCGCGGGAGCGGACCATGGCGGCCAGGTCGGCGGGCGAGGCGGCGGCGGAGAGCAGGATCCGCGCCTCGTCCTCGGCGAACACGCAACCGGCGGCGCGCAGCCGGGAGACCACGGAGGAACGGAGGGAGGCGGAGGAGAAAACCGGCAAGAGAACCCCTTTGGGGGAGGACGGGAGGACTGACGACTCCGTCAGGGCTCCCGCGAGGGCCGACACTGCGTCGGCGCGCCGGCCGCGCTATGCGCGCGGGGCGCCGACGCGGCCGCGCTCCGGGAGCACCCGCTCGGACATTCCGGTAATGGGTCTCACCTCCCTGAGTCACGGTCATACTCGGCGTCGGCCACCCTACCGCACCGCCGGGCAAGGATGATCGGAATGATTCCGAAGGCCCCTTCCACACCTCCGGCAATCCCCTCGACAGTCCACCCGTCGCCGACACTCCCATGACCCCTCGCTCGTCCGAGCGATTCGATAGGTCCACTGACAGTACTCGGCGATAACGGACCGTAGCGACCGCGCATAGTAACGCCATGACGAGACAATCCTGCGGACCGTCACGGCTTCGCGCCCGAACGGCCCGCCTCATCAGCGCCGCGGCCACCCTCGGTCTGCTCGGCGCCGGCCTCACCGCCCCGCTCGCCCAGGCCGTCGCCCCCGCCCACCACCGTGCCGCGCCGCTGCCGGAGCGGGTCCGGGCCGTCGGCACGCCCCTGCTCCAGGAGACCTTCACCGGCGCCACCGCCGACTCGCGCTTCATCGCCGTCGGCTCCGCCTGCCTCACCGGCGCGGCCCCCGCGACGCCCGGGCCGGGCGACCACCCGCTCGGCGGCTGCCCCACCGCCGAGACCGGCCCGGTGCCGCCGCTGAACTCCGCACCGCTCGGCTACCTGCGGATCACCGACGCCGGCAACGACCAGAGCGGCGCGGTGCTCTTCGACCAGGCCCTGCCGGCCGGCAACGGCCTGGACGTGACCTTCGACCAGTGGCAGTACGGCAGCACCACGCCGAACACCCCGGCCGACGGCATCTCCTTCTTCCTCGTGAACGGGGACGTCTCGCTCACCCACCCGGGCGCCTTCGGCGGCAGCCTCGGCTACGCGCAGAAGCTGCCCGACGACAACCCGAACCTCACCTTCCTTCCCGGCGTCGACCGCGGCTACCTGGGCGTCGGTCTCGACGTGCTCGGCAACTACTTCGGCGACTGGGAGCAGCGCGGCAACGGCTGCGCCCAGCGCTCCCCCGCCGGTACGAGCTTCCGCATCCCCGCGCCCGGCGCCAACATGGTCACCGTCCGCGGCCCCGGCGACGGCACCACCGGCTACTGCTTCCTGACCGCGACGACCAGCAACTTCACCACCAACGGCCCCTGGCCCTCCACCCTGCCCGGTACGCTCCAGGGCCCGCTCACCACCCTGCCGCCCGGAGTCACCCCGGACCAGGCGCAGACCCTGCTGGAGCCCTCGCGCCGCCGGGTCAACGTGCACCTGACCCCGGCGCCCTCCCCGGTGCTCACGGTCTCCGTCGACTTCAACGACGGCACCGGCTCGCACCAGGTGCTGCAGACCCCCGCACCCCAGCCGGTGCCCTCGACCTACAAGTTCGGCTTCGCCGGGTCCACCGGCCTGTTCACCGACGTGCACCTGATCCGCAACGTCGTGATCAACACCGACCAGCCGCTGCCCGAACTGAACCTGGTCAAGCAGGCGCACGAGCCGCTGCCCGGGCTGATCACGGTGGGCACCCCCATCCCGTACGACTTCGTGGTCACCAACTCCGGGAACGTGCCGATCACCAACCTGGCCGTCAACGACCCGAAGGTCGGACCGGTCAACTGCCCGGTGAGCACCCTGGCCCCCCGTGACACCGTGACCTGTACGGCGACGTACCTGGTCACCGCCGCCGACGCCGCCCAGGGCCACGTCGCCAACACGGCCCAGGCCACCGGGACCACCGACGGGGGACCGGTCACCTCGCCACCGGCCTCGGAGAACGTGCCGGTGGTCGCGCCACCGGGGATCACCCTCGTCAAGCACGTCGACGCCGCCGAGCCCTTCCACGTCGGCGACACCGTCCCGTACACCTACGTGGTCACCAACACCGGCGGGAGCCAGGTGACCAACCTCGCGCTGACGGACGACAAGGTCACGGGGATCACCTGCGACTCCACCACCCTGGCTCCGGCCGGCAGCCCCGGGGACAGCACCCAGTGCCACGGCAGCTACGTCGTGACGGCCACCGACGCGCAGGCCGGGCAGGTCACCAACCACGCCCACGCCACCGGGACGTCGAACAGCCAGCCGGTCACCTCACCGGAGGCCGATGCCACCGTCACGGTGGTCGGCCCGTCCTCGATCGGTCTGACCAAGCAGGCGGACACCGCCGGCCCCGTCCACGTCGGGGACACCGTGCACTACACCTACACGGTCACCAACACCGGGACGACCACGCTGAACAACCTCGTCGTCGTCGACGACCACGCCCCGCAGGTGACCTGCGACCGGACGACCCTGAACGCCGGAGCGAGCACACCCTGCCACGGCACCTACACCGTGACCGAGGCCGACCTGCAACTCGGCCACGTCACCAACACCGCCCAGGCGGAGGCCACCGGCCCGCAGGGGCAGACGGTGGTGAGTCCCATCGCCCAGGTCACGCTGCAGGTCGTCGGCGTCGCCAGGCTCGACCTGCGGAAGCAGGCCGACAGCGCCGGACCGTTCCACGTCGGCGACACCGTGCCGTACACCTACACGGTCACCAACACCGGGAACACCACGCTGAACAACCTGACCGTCAGCGACGACCACGTCCAGGCGGTGACCTGCGACCGGACCGGCCTGGACGCCGGCGAGAGCACCACCTGCCACGGCAGCTACACCGTGACGGCGGCCGACGCCCAGGCCGGGCACGTCACCAACACCGCCCACGCCAACGGCACCGACCCGCAGGGACAGAACGTCCAGAGCCCGCCGGCCCGGGCCACCGTCCAGGTGGTCACCGCCGGAGAGTCCTCACTGTCCATCACCAAGCGGTCCGACGCCGACGGGACCGTACACCCGGGTGACACCATCACCTACCTGTACGCGGTGACCAACACCGGGTCGACCACGCTCACCGACGTCACCGTCAGCGACGACCGCGTCCAGGGGGTGATCTGCGAGCAGACCACCCTCGCCCCGTGGGAGAGCACCCTGTGCCACGGCACCTACACCGTGACCGAGGAGGACGCACGGGCGGGCAGCATCACCAACACCGCCCACGCCACCGGCCGCGACCCGGAGGGAGGGACCGTGCAGAGCCCGCCGGCCGAGCTCTGCATCGCCGTCGCCCCCTGCCCGCCGAAGGGCCACGAGCACAAGGGCGGCGGGAGCCACGGCTGCCCGAGCCGCCCGGGCCACCACCCGGCGCCGCCGCAGAGTGACGGCGGATCCGGCGGGCTGCCCGACACCGGCGCTCCAGCGGCCTCCGTCATGAGCGCGGGCCTGGGCGGAGCCGGGCTGCTGAGCCTCGGCGGCCTGCTGTTCCTCCGGGCCCGCCACCGCACGGCCCCCCACCGCTCAGCGGTGTGACGGACGCCTGCGATCCGCCGTACGACGGCGGTCGGGCCGCCCCCGGTGCCTTCGGGTACCGGGGGCGGCCCGCTGTCCGGGCGGGCCACTGCCCGGCCGGCCGGTCCCCGAACCCTTCCGGCCGGCGCCGCGGCCGCTCCGAAACCCCTTGGACGGCACGGGGACCGGCTTGCTGAAATGGGAGACGGCCACTGAGGGAGTCGAAGGGACGCGGCGATGACCGGGATCAGGCTGCACCTGACGGTGCGCGGCCTCACCGACGCGGACCTGCCGTCCTGCGGCTGGGCCGGCTCCCCCAAGCACGTGCGCGAGCTCGTCCACCAGATCCGCCGCGCCGAGGCGGGCGAGATCGACTACCTGGCGGTGTGCACACCGGTCGGGCTCCCGGTGGCGGTCGGCGGCATCGACTACACCGTCGAGCCCGGTGCCGGCACGCTCTGGCAGCTCGGCGTCCACCCGGCCCTGCGGTCCTGCGGGATCGGCACGCTGCTGATCCGCTCCGCCGAGCAGCGGATCGGCGCCCGGGGCCTGACCCGCGCCGAACTCGGCGTCGAGGAGAGCAACCCGCGCGCCCGCGCCCTCTACGAACGCCTGGGCTACCGGGCCCACGGCCGAAAGCTCGACTCCTGGGACGTGGAGGCCGAGGACGGCTCGCTCCAGCGGTACGGGACGATGTGCACGCTGATGCGCAAGGACCTGGCGTGACGCCGGACTTCGCGGCGTTCGTCGCCGATGCGACGGCCGACCCGGCCGTCGTCGGGCTCGTCCTCAAGGGCTCCCGGGCCCACGACGGCATGACCACCCGTCACTCCGACCACGACCTCTACGTCATCCTCGCCGACGACGCGGCGAGCGAGCTGGCCGCGCTCGACGGCTACCGCTCCGCGCGGCTCGACCTGGTCGTCACCACCCTCGAACGGTTCCGCCGGCCCGCCGACTGGGAGCGGTACGCCATCGCCCGTTCCCGGGTGCTGGTCGACCGCCGCGACGGGGAGATCGTGCGGATCGTCGCCGCGATGGGGCGGCTCGGCGCCGAGGAGGCCTTCCGGTCCGGCGCCGCCCTGCTGGACGCCTACGCCAACTCGCTCTACCGCTCGGTCAAGAACCACCGCGACGGCAACCCGCTCGCCGGCCACCTCGACGCGGCCGCCGGTGTCGGGTTCCTGCTCGACCTGCTCTTCGCCCTGGACCGCCGACCGCGCCCCTACAACAAGTACCTGGCCTGGGAGCTGGACCGCTTCCCGCTGCCCGGCTGGGACAGCGCCGCACTGCTGGACACCGTCGCCCGGATCACCGCAACCGGCGAAGTGGCGCCGCAGCAGCGGCTCTTCGCCCGGGTCGAGGCGGCGGCCCGGGCCGCCGGCCACGCGGCGGTGCTGGACGCCTGGGGCGAGGACCTGTTCCTGATGCGGCCCCACCCGGACGCCCCGACCCACCGGCCCGTCCGGCCCTGACCGACAGTTCGATCGGGCGAAACGGCCCGGAACGTCCCCTCGGACGGGCCGGTCTCGAACGGCCCGCTCTCAGGCGGGCCGGTCTCGGGCGGGCCGGTCTCGGGCGGACCGGTCTCAGGCGGGCCGCGGGGCCGACGGCCTGGTGCGGTAGCCGCCGGCCGTGCCCGGACGCACCAGACAGGGCAGCAGCCAGTCCCAGAGGGCGCCGACCCTGCGGGCACGCTCCTCGGCGGGGCAACCGTCCGCGAACACCACCTCCAGACCGCAGGCGGCGGTCACCACCAGGGTCTCCGGGCCGAGGCCGCCCGAGCGGTCGCGCAGCTCGCCCGCGCGGCGGGCACCGGCCAGCAGGTCACGCACCACCCCGGCCCAGACGCTGTGGAAGCCGCGGATGTCGGCGAAGGCCGGCTGCCTGGAATCGGCCGGGGCGGGCCCCGCCGGGGTGAGCCCTGCCGTGGCGGGCCCGGCCGTCGTGAGCGCAGCCGTGGCGGGCGCGGCCGTGGTGGGCGCGCTCTGCCAGCCGGCGTCCTCGCGGCCGAGGCGGAAGGCCGCCCGGATCACCGGGTCCACCCCGAGGGCGTCGACCAGCCAGTACCCCGCGTCGATCAATCCCTGGAGCGGGGAGGAAGCCGCACGCAGCTCCGCGCAGGCCGACCGCAGCGAGCGCTCGGCCTGTCCGGACACCGCTCTGGCCAGCTCCTCCTTGGAGGCGAAGTGGAAGTACAGCGCCCCCTTCGTCACCCCGGCGGCCGCGGCGATCTCGCCGAGGGTGGCACCGGCGTAGCCGCGGCGGTCGAACAGCACCGCCCCCGCCTCCACCAGCCGCCCGCGCGTCCGTTCCGACCTCTCCTGGACCACCCGTCCCACAACCCCTCACAACGACAAGCAGGTTCCGACCGGACCGCGACCGCCCCAGGACGGGCGCCGCGGCCTCCGACGGCCGTCCGCGGCCGGTTCCACCGATGCGGCACCGGCTGCGGACGGCCGTCGGGTTCACCCGACCCGGCTGAACCGGGCCGCCGCCCCCGGTCCGGCGGCCACGCCCGCACCGGCGGGCTCGCGCTCCGCCGCACGATCCGCCGCGCGTTCGGGGCCGGCGAGCAGGATGGAGCGCTGGAGCCGCCGCAGTCCGACCGAGGGCTCCATGCCCAACTCCCTTACCAGGGTGTTCCGCAGGCGCTGGTACGCCTCCAGCGCCTCGCCCCGGCGGCCGGAGCGGTGCAGCGCGATCATGTACTGGCCGTGCAGGCTCTCGTGGGTGCGGTAGCGGTCCACGAGCACGGTGAGTTCGGCCAGCAGCACCCGGTGCCGGCCGAGCCGCAGGTCGGCCTCGATCCGCTGGTCCAGCGCGCAGAGCCTGGTCTCCTCCAACCGCCGGGCCTCGACGGCGAGTTGGCCGCCGACGGGGACATCGGCGAAGGCCGATCCGCGCCACAGCCCGAGGGCCTCGCCGAGCAGCCGGGCCGCCGCCGGGTAGTCCTCGCCGTCCATCGCCCGGTAGCCCGTTCCGGCCAGCCGCTCGAACTCCCGCAGGTCCGTCAGCCCTGCGCCGCTGTTCAGCATGTAGCCGCCCGGCGAGGTCACCAGGACGTCCTTGGCGCAGGCCACCCCCCTCGCCGCACCGGCTGCGGCGAGCGCCCGGTCGATGAGGTCGCGCAGTTGGAGCACGTACGTCTGCACGGTGGTGCGCGCGCTGCGCGGCGGACGGCCGGACCACAGCTCGTCGGCCAGCACCCCGGCCGGCACCACCTGGTCCGCCCGCAGCGCCAGCAGGCCCAACACTTGCCGCGGCTTCGGCGCCGACGGCACCACCGACATCCCGCACACCCGGACGTCCAGCGTCCCGAGCACCCGAATTTCCACGATGACCACCCCAATCACACGGAACGCCGCAGCCCCCTTCGCCACGGCCGGCACCCGGGTCGACACCCTGGGTCAGCTGTCACCAAGTCAAAAACAGGACGCGCGGTTTGTCAATACAAAACCGAACGTGCTGTTTGTTTTGCTGGCGCCGCTCCGCTCCGTCACCGCTGGCACGGCTTCCGCGACGCTGCGCGCCCCGGTCCGTCCGGCTGCGGGCCCGGCTCCAGGCTCGCCCGCGGGCCCAAGTCCGGGCCCGGGCCCGGGCAAACCAAAGGCGGCGCCGGACCCCCATGGTCCCGTCGCCGCCGGTTTCGCCTTGCCCCGCCCGGATCCCCGCAGGCAGGAGCTCCGGTGAACAGCCGTCAGCCCACGCCGACCTCCGTCTGCGCCTCGACCCGCGCCGAACCCGCCGCACCGCCGTCCGGTACACCGTCCGGGCCTCCGCCCTCCGCGGCCGCACGGGCCGCCGCGGCCTCCGCCACCACCTGGGCCCCGCGGTTCGGCCCCATCCGCAGCGAACCGAGCACGCCCGGAACGGCGATGCTCGGCATCAGGTGCTGGTACAGCGCGGACACCCGCAGCTCCAGGTCCGCCCGGCCGCAGAGCTTCTGGGACTGGATCTGCACCCCGGTCCACGCGGCCACGAGCAGCCAGGCGGTGTCCGCCGGAACGACGTGCGGGAGCAGCTCGCCGCGCTCGCCGGCCGCGACCAGCAGCGCCTCGAAGCGGTTGATCCAGCCGGGGATGGCGCCGCCGCCGAGGTCGTCGAAGAGGTCCTGCCCGAGCGACAGCCGGGCACCCGCGCTGAGCAGCGGGTCACGCGGCATCAGGTACGCCACCACCATCCCGGTGTCCACGAACTCCTGAAGCTTGCAGCTCCGTTCCGGAACTCCGTCCTGGACGAACTGCTCCTCCACCACGCCCTGCGCCAGATCCCGCTTCGAGGCGAAATGGAAATACACCGCACCGCGCGTCACACCGGCCCGGGAGACCACCTCGCCGATGGTCGCACCCTCGTACCCGAACTCGTCGAAGACCGAGGCAGCCGCCTCCAGGATCAGCCGACGTGTCCGGAGCGCCCGTTCCTGCCGTACCACCGAAACCACCCCGCCCTGAGCTCCCGGAAAACAAAACCAAACACCCCGTATCTTAGCTTCGCCTCACCCACGACCGACAAGACGATGTCGATGAATCCCGCCAACCACTCCCTCTCTCCACGACCCGTCAGACCCCACCGTCCCGTTGGCGGCCAGAGACCCCGACCGCCCCGAGGGTTCGACGTCCGGCACCCCGCCTCCTCCCCCTGGAAACCGAACGAACGGTTTCTTCCCGGCGTTCGTCTCCGTACATCCGTACAGACGTGACCTCCGAGACGGGCCGGTCGTTGCACCGGGTCTGCGGGAATCCTCGACGGAAGCGGGTGCACATGGGCCTCGGCCTGGGCGTGGTGGTGCTGACGATGGGCGACCGGCCCAGGGAACTGGGCGCGCTCCTCGACTCGGTGGCCGCCCAGGAGGGCGAGGCCGCCCGGGTCGTGGTGATCGGGCAGGGCGCCAGGCTGCCACCGCTCCCGCCCTGGGCGGACGCGGTGGAACCGCCGAAGAACCTCGGCATCCCCGGCGGCCGCAGCCTCGGCGTCCGGCGACTGCGCGAACTCGGCGGCGTGGACGTGGTGGTGAACCTGGACGACGACGGCCTGCTGCCGCGCACCGACACCTTCCGGCTGGTCCGGGAGGCCTTCGAGCGGGAACAGCGCCTCGGCGTGGTCGGCTTCCGGGTCGCGGACGCGACGGGGCACACCCGGCGCCGCCACGCCCTCCGCCCGGGCCGCTCCGGCGTGCTGCGGTCCGGCGTGCTGCGGTCCGGCGAGGTCCCCACCTTCCTGGGCGGCGGCCACGCGATCCGGATGAGCGCCATCGACCGGGTCGGCGGTTTCCCGGCGCGGTTCTTCTACGCCCACGAGGAGACGGACTTCGCCTGGCGCGTCCTCGACGCGGGCTGGTCGATCCGCTACCGGGCCGACCTGCTGCTCCAGCACCCGCGCACCGACCCGGCCAGGCCCGCCGCCCACAACCGGCCGACCGCCCGCAACCGGGTGCGGCCGGCCGAACGACGGCTGCCCGCCGCCCTGCTGCCGCCCTACCCGGCCTCCTGGTCACTGCACACCCTCACCCGCCGACCACCCGCGGCCGGGCTGCGCGCCTGGTGGTCCGGCTTCCTGGAGGGCGTGCGCACCCCGTCCCCACCCCGACTCCCGATGCGCTGGGCCACGGTGTGGCGGATGACCCGGCTGGGCCACCCCCCGGTGTTCTGACAGCCGGAGACCGTCCGGCGGGTCCCGGCGCTCAGCTGCCACGGTCCCGGCCGCACCTGAGCACCAGTGACGAAACGTGAGAAGTCGAACCGGCCGACTTCTCGCGCAACACCCTCGGGACACCCGGTCGCCGCAGGCTCAGCCGCCCGCTCCTCGGCCACAGCGCCACCGCTCCACCAACCGTGTCCTCAGACATGACATGTGATCTCGACCGAGGGCCATGCGAATCAGACGGCCTGGCAGGAGTGTCGCCTGCCGCCGTCTGATCTGGCTTGGCTACCAGTGCCGATCGCGCCATTCCGCCTCGGGGATGCGGCCCTCCGAGACGTCACCGCAGCGCTCCGCCCAGGAGGGGGCGACGAGCACCGGCCGGCTCAGTACGACATCCCCGGCGCGCTGGGCGCGAAGGACGACTCCCAACTCCTCCGAACCGGGATCCCCGTACTGGCCGCATCGCAGGTCGTACCCATGGGTGGCCGTGTACTTGACGAAGTCTGCTTCGAGCTCGGACGGCAAGCGGCCGACCAACGACATCTCGTCCAGCGTGACCTGCGGACCGCGCAACGCGTTGACGACCACGCAGACCAGGCGTTCGGCGTCGTAGTAGACCGTGAGGGCCGAATTGTTCGAGGAGTGCGGGAGGTAGAAGTCGTCGCTCAGCACGTGGCCGTAGTGGCGTGTGCTCTCCGCGGAAGGCTCAAGAAAGCCATCGAGTGCCTCCACCACGTCCTCGTACATCATGCCGAACCGCAGCGGGCCGACACCCACGAGCGGATCCAGCCTCCACTGAATCCGGTCGCACTCCGCGACGACCGTCTTGGCGGTAAGCACTCTCCACGCTCCCATCATCGGACCGTCGCTCACAGTACTGGAGCTCTCGATCGTGCAACGTCCTCGGAACGCCCGGTGCCCGCGGGCTCAGCCGTCGACTCCGCTGTCGGCGGGGTCGTCCAGGGGCCAGGTGTCGCGGTCGCGGACGTGGTCGTAGGCGGGGAGTTCGCCGGCCAGGACGTCGAAGTGGAGCAGCGGGGCCCACAGGGCGCGGTCGCCGACCACGTACAGGCGCCGCTTGGCGCGGCTGGCCGCGACGTTCAGGAGGTGCGGGGAGCCGGCGGCCCAGGCGCGGGCGCCGGGGCGGCCCGCGCCGAGCAGCAGGATGACGACGTCGGCCTCCTTGCCCTGGGCCTTGTGGACGGTGGCGCAGCGCTCGTCGAGGAGTTCGGCGGTCCATCCGGGGAGCCCGCGGCAGGTCTCGCGGGCTTCGGCGACGAGGGCGCGGAAGGGCGCGATGATCCGCAGGCGTTCGACGGTGACGCCGTGGCGGTCGAGCCGTCCCAGGAGGAAGGCGAGGGCGCGGCGGTCGCGGTCGCCCCAGGGGGCGTCGGCCGGGCGGTCGGGGTCCGGGGTGTCGAGCCAGCGGCTGGGGAGGAGGCCGTCGTGGTCGGGGTCGGGGAAGGGCTGGGGGTGGGTGCCGTGGACCATGAGGCCGCCGTACGCGACCTCGTTGCTGACGGTGAACATGGGCTCCTCGCAGCGGCGGTGGACGCGCAGCGGTGAGCCCACCCAGACCGTTTCGTCCTCCGCGCCGGTAGGGGCGGGCAGGTAGGTGCCGTAGCGGTTGACCCGGTCGGCGACGGCCTGCGCGGAGGTCGCGGAGGGCAGCCATTCCTCGTCGACGCCGTAGGCCAGCAGGAGCCTGCGCTGCAGGGCGGTCGGCATGGTGACGACGGGTTCCAGCTGGAGCGGGTCGCCGACGAGGACGGCGCGGCGGGCGCGCCAGAGGGCGCCGACGGCGGCCTGCGGGGTGGCCTGACCGGCCTCGTCGACGAGGATCCAGCCGATGGAGCCGCGGCCGAGGCGGGCGAACATGCTGCCGATCGAGGAGAAGGTGGTGGAGACGACCGGGACGAGGAGGAAGAGGGTCTGCCAGGCCTGCAGGACCTGCTCGTCGGGGACGGGTCCGCCACCGCCCGCCATGAGTTCCACCAGGACCTGGAGGTTGCCGCGGATCCGCTTGGCCGTGTTGGCGACCAGGGCGCGGTGCAGGTCGAGGGCGCGCAGGAACAGGTCGCTGCGGGCGGTGCTCCAGGCCTCGTCGGCCCACGGGACGCCGAGTTCCTGCGCGTGGTCGCCGAGTTGCGGCCAGTCGAGGGGCAGCGAGGGGAGAGCGGCGGCGGCCGCGCGCAGGGCCCGGTGGGCGGCGTCGAGTTCGGCGCCGGCGGCCTCCAGGTCACGCCGGGCGGACCGGGCCTCGTACCGGGTCTGCTCGACCTCCGCCCGGGCCGCCGACTCCGCGGCCCGGGCGGCGTCCTGGTGGACGCGGGCGCGGACGGCGCCGGTCTCGGCCTCGGTGACGGCGGCGGTGGTGCGGGCGGTCAGGTCGGCCGCGAGGCCTTCCGCACGGGTGCAGCGGGCGACGTGGTCGTGGGCGTCCTCCAGCGCGGTGCGCTGCTGGACGAGCTGGGCGAGGAGGTCGCTCCGGCTGCGTTCGCGGTGCTCCTCGGCGGCCTGGCGTTCGGCACCGCTCTGCAGCAGGCGGCGCAGTCCGCCGCGCAGACCCGGCTGCGCGGCGGGGGGCTCGTCGTGGAGTGCCGTCAGGACGCCGACCTGCCGGCGGTGCTGGTCGGCGCGTTCGCGGGCGGCGGCCAGGGTGGCCCGGGCGTCGGCGAGGGCCTCGCGGGCCCGCGGGACGCGCTCGGCCGCGGCCCGGTGCGCGGCTTCGGCGGCGTGGGTGGCGGTGCGGGCCGTCCCGACGGCTGTCGCCGCGGCGGCGTGGCGGGCCTCGGCGGCCGCCGCGCGGTCGTCGGCGCGGGTGACGGCGGCGCGCAGGGCGTCGAGGCGGGGGTGGACCCGGTCCGCCCGGGAGTCCGCGAGGACGGCGGCGAGGCGGACGCGTTCGGCGCGCAGGCGCTCGACCTCGGCCTGGGCGGCCTGGAACGCGGCGACGGCCTCGGGCCACGAGGGGACGGGCTGGGCGGGGACGGGCTGGGCGGGGGCCTGGACTTCTGCAGTGGGATGGGGAGTTGGGGCGGTGATGGCCGGGGCCGTGACCGCCGCCGGGCGACGGTCACGCGGGGTCCGGGCGGGCCTGGGCACACTGGGCGGCACCCAGTCGCCGAGGACGGCGTTCATGCCGCGCAGCGGCGGGAGCCCGGCGTCGGCGCGGGCGGCGGACTCGTCCTCCGGCAGGCGGCCCCACCAGAAGCGCTCGGTGAACCTCGTCCGATTGGTCTTGTTGCCGAGGACGGCGGCGACCAGCCCCCAGGCGGGCGCGCCGCCGAGCAGGGCGGAGGCGAGGTCGGAGAAGTGGTCGGGGCCGTCGTGCCAGTGCGCGTCGAGGGCGTCGGCGCCGGGCAGTTCGGCGGTGATGTTCTCCACCGCGCCGTTGTTGGAGGAGGTGACCACGATCTCGCGGCCGGCGAGCCGCGGGTCGAGGGCGGAGACGAAACGCGGGTGGACACCATGACGGTCCTTGCCCCGCCAGGCACGGCCGACGAACGCCTCCTCGGGCCTCCGGTAACCGGCCATCACGGCGGCGCGTTCGACCACGAGGGCGGCGACCAGGTCGCGGAGCATGGTGGTCTTGCCGGTGCCGGGCGGGCCGTTGACGGAGAACAGGCCACCGGTGTCGGTGCTCGCGGTGGCGGCCTCCGTGCTTCCGGCGCCGGCCCCGGCGCTGCCCCCGTCTGCGGCGCTGCCCCCTGCCCCGGCGCGGTCCGCGAGCATGCGGTTGACCGCGAACTGCTGGCTGAGCGCCAGCGGGTACCGCGACTTGGCGGGCCAGCGTCCGGCGGGGACGAGAGCCGGGTCGACGCCGGCCAGGACGGCGAGCCGGTCCTCCCGCAGATCGGTGCGGGCGTCGACCGGGATGTCCCGGCGACCGGTCAGGTAGGCCTCCAGGGCGGGGCCGAGGCCTGCCGCCCGCAGGCCCCCGTCCCCGAGCGCGGCACGGACCCGGGCGAGGTCGGGCGGCAGGAGACTGTTGAGGAACGGCTGCGCGGCGGCGGGCTTGGTCTTCGGGTCGCGCGGGCGGTGCACCAGCCGGCTCCGGACCCGGATCACCCGCGGGTCCAAGTGCTCCTCGACACCGCAGAGATGGGCGATCTGGGCGGTCAGGGCGACGAGGTCGGCGAGCGCGACCGGGCGAGGGCCGGTGTCCTCCGCCGCCTCCGCCGCCTCCGTCTCCGCCGCGTCCGCCGTCTCCTCGGCGGGCGGCTGCGGCGCGGCGGACGGGGAACCCCCACCCGCGCCCTGCTGGTCCGGACGACGGGTCGCCGCCCACTCTGCGACGCGCCGCACCAGCGGATCCGTCGCCCCCTGCACCGCGGCCCCGGCGACCTCACCGAACAGCGCACCGACCGCCGAGACCGCCGCGCCGCCCAGGATCTCCGCGATCAGCTGCTGCCAGCTGCGAACGGCCTCCTCCCCCACCCCCACGGGCAGGTCCGCCAGGAGCCCGGGCCCCGGCGCGTACGGAATCGGCGTGGCGGTCAGCCGCCCCACCGCGACCTCGAACGCCTCACCCAACTCCTCGAAGCCGTCCAGCCACCCGGCCGCCGACGGCCCCGGGTCGAACAGCCGGCCCGTCGCCCAACCGCACGCGGAAACCACCGAAGTGTCCTCGACCGGCCGCCCGTGCTCGTCCAGGACGAGGGCGAACATCGCACTCTTCCCCGACAGCACCAACTCCTCGTCCGGCACCCCCGGATCCGGGTCGGTCCCCTTCGGCAGAACGGCGATCATCGCCTGCCGCAACAGCTCCAGGTCGTACACCCCGCCGTACACCTCGTGCCGCCAGACCATCCCCCGCGGCGCCCGCCGGGCCGCCGTCTCCGGATGCTCCGGCGCCCACGGCAGCAACAGCGCCGGCCGGCCCGCCGCCGGCGTCACGTCGACGGTGATCGCGTCCGACGCCCGGGGACGGCCGGCCCGGCGCTTCCGCGGCACCTCCGGTATCGGCGGCGGGCTGAACAGCTCGACCGCCCGCCAGCACTCCAGCAGGTCCCCCGCACGCCCGTCCCTGTCCCGCACCCCGTAGCCCCCTGCGTCGAACCCGCGGCACGAAGCCGCTTCGTGTGCCGATCAACCGGCCGCAGAATCTACCGGACTGCGGGCGGGTAGGCCGAGGGCCCATGTCCCCTCACGGGGCCTCTGACTCATGGCACGATGTCCTCGGCACTTTGACGCCTCGGCGAAGAAACGGCAAGGTCGCCACATCGCCGCAGCTCACAAAGGGTCCTCCCCGCACACGCGGGGGTCAGCCGGGGAACGCCGTCCGGGGGCCGCATCGCCGTGGTTTCGTCGCAATTGCGGGGCGGACCTGGTGGCGTCGGTCCCACTCGCCGCCGGACGGCCCCGGACCACGGACGCCGGCTGCGGGATGATCCCGCAGCCGGCGCCGGGCCGTGACGTGCGTGGCGCGACCCGTACCGATGACGCCAGGTCAGGCCGAGATGCCGCAGTACTGCTGCTGTTTGCCGATCGCGCGGTAGACGCAGTCGGCCGTCTCCACCAGGCGCAGGACCGCTTCGCGGTTGCGGCTGGTCTCGCGGCCGATCACCTCGTCGGGCGGGTAGAAGCCGCCGCCGCTGCCGCTCTCGCCGGGGTACATCTCGAAGGTGTAGGCGAAGATCCGGTGGGCGCCCCACAGCCAGTCGTCGATCGCCCCGTCGGTGATGTAGAGGTCGCTCGACTGTTCGGGCGTGTAGCCGTTGGTGGCGGCCATGCCGCGGCCGAGGGTGGCGAAGGTGTTGTACTCGTCGGCGGTCATGCCGGTGGCGGTTTCGGCGGTGGTCCAGCCGAACGGCCAGAGGACCAGTTCGCTGTAGGTGTGGAAGTCGATGGCGGCGGTGATCTGCTGCTTGCCGTCGACGACCCGGCTGCGGACGAAGTCGGCGACGACCTTGGTCTCCTTGGCGGACTCCGGTGCGCTGCCCCGGTACGTCTCGTTGGAGGTGGAGCCGGAGGAGCCGCCGCAGCAGCCCCACTTGTAGTTCCAGTTGCGGTTGAGGTCGGTGCCGACGCTGTTGCTGCCGCTGTTGGGCTGGCGGTCCTTGCGCCAGCTGCGGTAGCGGCCGGTGGCGATGTCGTACTCGCCGCCGTCCGGGTTGAGGTCGGGGACCACCCAGATCTCGCGGCTGTTGACGGCGTTGGCGATGCGGCTGTCGGTGGCGTACTTGTCGCCGAACTCGTGCAGCAGGTAGAGCGCCATCTCGACGGTGAGGTGTTCGCGGGCGTGCTGGTGGGCGGTGAACAGCACTTCGGGTTCGTTCTCGTCGGTGCCGACGTTGTCGCTGATCTTCACCGCGACGATCGGGCGGCCCTCGTAGGAGGTGCCGATGACGCGCTTGCTCATGATGTCGGGGTGGGCGGCGACCACCGCGTCGATGTCGGCGGTGGCCTCGGCGTAGTTGTGGTAGCCGGAGTCGGCCTGCGGGAAGTCGTACACCGGGCCGGCCAGGCCTTCGTCGCCGGGTTCGGCGCCGTAGCGGGGGCCGGGCAGTGCGACGGGCGACCAGCCGAGCGCCCGCAGCCGGGCGGCTTCGGCGGGGGTGGCGGTGACCACCACCGCTTCGGGCAGGACGGCGTCGACGGAGACGCCGGTGGCGGCGACGGCGGTGCGTTCGGCGACGGTGCGGGGACCGTCGAGTCGATACTGCCGTGCGGTGTCGCTGCCGATGCCGGTGTCGATTCCGGTGTCGATGCCGAAACCGGTGACGGGCGCGGGCGTCGGCGGGCGGTCGGGGGCGGCCTGGGCGGTGAGCGGGGTGGCGAGGGCGAGGGCCAGCAGCACGGCGGTGGCCGCGGCGGGCTTCCCTCGGCGGGGCAGTCGCATGACTGTCCTCCTGTGGGGTCCGTGGGGGCGGAACTGTGGAGGAGGTTCGGCGCGCGCCAGCTTGATGGTCCGCCAGTGTCATGGGTTCGTCAAGGCGTTGGAAAGTCCGGACCCGGCCGCGGATCGGCCCGCACGACTCAGGAGGCCGGACGGGTCCCACAGGTCGCCAGGCTGCACCAGCGACGCCGGCCGCTCGCGTCCGGGAAGAGCCAGCCGCAGCCGGTGCTGGGGCAGCGGCGGACGGTGAACCGGCGCGGGTCGGCGAGCAGTTCGCCGGCCGCGCGGGCGGCGGCGTACAGCGGCAGCCGCAGGCCGGCCGACGGCGGCAGTCGCCAGTGCGCCAGGCCGTCCTCGCCCCGGATGAGGACCGCCGACCGCCCGGCCTCCTGCACCACGGCCGCCACCGCCCCGAGGGCGGCGCCGTCCTGCGGGTCGGTCAGGCACGCGTGGAGGGCCGACCGGAACGCGCGGGCGTCGGCGAGCACGCCGGCGGCCTCCGCGGGCCGCTCCGCCGCCCGGCGGAGCAGGGCCTCGACGACCGGCCCGCCGGCGAGGTCGTGGTGGCCGGCCCAGACCGCGAGCGTGGGGTAGCCGCGCGCCCGCGGCCCGATCCTGCTCGGCGTCGGCGCCGGCGCCGGCAACCTGCCCCGCGACCTCTACACCGTCGACGGCGTCTACACCATCGACATCAGCGCGACCGGCTACCGGACGCTGACCTTCGAGCACGGCTCGGCCGAACCGCTCTGCGCGAAGATCGCCTGACCGCGCGCCACGCGCACGGCGCCACCGGCGGGCGGCAGCCCCCACCTTGCCCCTCGGGCCGCGCCACGCCGCGCCACGCCGGGCCGCACCGGCCGACTGGCCCGTCCGGCGCAGCGTGACGCGCGGGACGGGCGGGTTGCTGCGATCTTCGGAGGGCACCCGGCCACGCCCGACCGCCGGGTCCCGTCGTCCCGAGACCGTGGAGGCCCGGATGTGGCAGGCTCCCCCCGCCCCCGTCAGCCGCGAGTGGCTCCCGGTGCTGGACATGCCGGCGCCCGGTCCGCAGAACCGCTGGACGGTGCTGCTGCGCGCGCTGCTGCTGATCCCCCAGCTCGTGGTGGTGTGGGTGCTGTCGGTGGTGGCGTTCCTGGTCACCGTCGTCGGCTGGTTCGGTGCGCTGGTGCTCGGCCGGCTGCCCGGTTTCGTGGCGGACTACCTCACGGTGTTCATCCCGTACGACACCCGCGTCACCGCGTACATGATGCTCACCGGGGACCGCTATCCGCCGTTCCGGTTCGAGGTCCCCGACTATCCGGTGCAGGTCGGGCTGCGGCCGGGTGAGCTGAACCGGCTCGCCGTGCTGTTCCGCATCGTCCTCGTCATCCCGGCCGCGATCGTGCAGGGCCTGGCGTACGCGGGCTGGTGGACGGTGTCGTTCGTCCTCTGGCTGGTGGTGCTGCTCCTCGGCCGGATGCCGCAGCCGCTGTACGAGGCGACGACCGCGATCCTGCGCTACCGGATGCGTTTCATCTCCTACCTGGTGATGGTCTCGTCCGCCTACCCCAAGCGCCTGTTCGGCGACGAGCCGGGCAGTGAGCCGGCCGGGCCGGCCTCGGCCACCCGCCCGCTGGTCCTGGGCGGCGGTGGGCGCGGCCTGCTCGTCCTCTTCCTGATCCTCGGCCTGGCCTCCTCGGCGACGGGCTCGGTCACCGCCTCGGTGAACTCGGACGACGACAACGACGACGAGGGCTCCCACCCGGCCCAGCACGTCGTCGCACCCCTGGTGCCGGGCCCCGCCGACCGGGCCCGCGACTCCGGTCGGATCGGCGAGGACGCCCGCGAGTCGTAGGTTCGCCCGATCAGGGGGCGCGTACGCACCGGCGCGCCGTTGCCGCGTACGCGCCGTCTGATCGAGAGAGCAAGGTTACCGGCGGTATGTGCACGGCTACGTTTGGCATATGACGCACTCTCGACTCCGCCGACTCCTCGTCCGCACAGCCGGGGCCCTCGTGCTCCTGGCCGCGCCCCTCGGGGCGCAGGCCGCCGCCGCGCACAGCCCGGCCGGGGACCGGAGAGCCATCATCACCGCACTCGGAGACGGCGACCGCGACGCACTCCAGCGGTCGGTGGACGCCCAGCTCGCCGCGGGCAAGGGCGGCAAGCAGACCGCCGCCAACGAGATCACCTACCCGGACGGCGCGGTGATGGTGCTCCCGCTGCCCGGGCAGGGGCAGGCACCGCCGTGGAGCGGCGACCACCACCGCCGCACCGTCCGGAGCCCGGACTGGAAGAACTGCCCCACCCCGGCCACCGAGCCGTCCTACTACTGCTTCTACGCCGACCGGAACTGGGGCGGCCGCCGGCTCCAGTTCAACCTCTTCCACGAGGACGCCGCCGTGTACTTCACCGACTACGGGTTCCGCGACCAGGCGAGCAGCTGGGTGAACACGGCGCGCGGGCTGGAGGTGATCGTGGACAACGACCCGGGCGACGGCCAGTGGCAGATGCTCTGGAAGGAGCCGGCGGTGTCGCTGTCCGCGTCGGTCGCGTACGACAACATGGCCGACCGGTTCTGGGCGGTCAGGCAGTAGCCACCGGCCGCACCACCGGCCACTGGCTACCGGCCGGCGGCCGAGGCCGGGGGTGAGACCGCGCCGGTGGGGACCGGCTCCGGCGTGACCGTGATGTAGGTCGGCGCCGGCGCGGTCTGCCGGGAGTCCGCCGCGTACCAGCCGGCGCCGAACGCGACGATGCCCAGCAGAAGGCCCCCGAGGACCAGCGTGAGGATGTGCTGCTTCATGGCCCAAGGGTAGGGGTGGAGCAGCCAACTTCCTTGCAGCCACGGCTCGCTGAGCCCGCCAGCCGTCAACCGGGATTGACGCCCCGACGGGCCCTGCGCACACCCCAGCACGTCGAACCCGGCGTCACCCGCACGAGCGCATTGCGCCGCCCCGCGGAATCGATCTGCTTCGTGTGCGGCAGAAACCCTCCGCGGCGGAACCTCCGTCGACGCCCGCACCCCCCACACCAGGAGACCCATCATGCGACTGGCCCTGTCCCTCCGCGCCGTCCTCGCCGTCCTCGCGCTGGTCGGCGGGACGGTGGTGGTGATCGCGACCCCGGCCACCGCGGCGACCTGCCCGCACAGCGACTCGCCCAAGATCGACGGTGCGGAGGCCACCTGGACCCTGAAGTGCAAGAAGGTCGAGGGAGTCGAGTCGCTGTACGTCGACGGGTGGGTGGAGGACACCCGGGCCGACGGGATGTGCGCGACGGTCACGATCGCCGCCGACAGCAAGAGCTACCCGGAGGAGGTGCAGGCCTGCGGCTCCGGGACGCGCGAGCAGATCCACAAGTACTACACCGGCCGGAGCGCCACGGTGAAGCTCAGCGTGCGCTGATGACCGGTTGACCGGCCGGGGGCGGGGCCGACGGCCTGACCTGGCGCGACCCGGCCCGGCCGGGCCGGGTCGCGCCAGGTCAGGTCAGGACGCGTCGGGCCCGGAGGGCAGCACGGCCACGGCCTCCACCTCCACCAGCTGTTCGTCGTACCCGAGCACCGTGACGCCGAGCAGGGTGCTCGGGGTGTCGTGCTCCCCCATGTAGGCGCGGTAGACGTTCCACACCTTCACCAGGTCGGCCTGGTCGCCGGAGGCCACGTACACGGTCGTCCGGGCGATGTCGGTGAGGGCCGCGCCGCTGTCCTCCAGCACGGCTATCAGGTTCCGCATCACCTGGTGGGCCTGGCCCTCGAAGTCGCCCACGGCGACCGTCCGGCCCTCCTCGTCCAGCGGGCAGGCCCCGGCCAGCCAGAGCGAGCGGGCCGGGGCGTCGACCTCCGCCGCGTAGGCGTAGTCCACTGCCCTGGTCAGCCGCGTGGAGCGGATCAGCTTGACGGCTCTGCTCATGTGGTCCTCCGACGGTCCCGACCGAACGTTCGCGCCCATCGTTGGCGTCTCCTGAACGACCGTCAAACCATTTACCGGCGAACCCCCCTCCGTTTCGGGGCTCTTGCGTCGGCGATTCACCGTTGCGGGTGATGGCGGACCGGCCCGCCGCAGCGGAATCCTGGTGGGTGCCCGCCCGGGCACCACGCCCCGGGCGCCCAGCCACCTCCAGCACCGGGAGGCACCGCCATGGAGCCCCAACCGTCCGACCGTGACCAGACCTCCGGCGTCCGTCGGCGCCGCATGCTCGGCCTCGCGCTCGGGGCGGGTCTCGTCCCGGCGCTCGGCCCGGCCGCCCAGGCCGCGTCCGACGCCCCGCCCGGGACGGCCCGGTCGCTGCCCGCGGCCGCGCTGGGCCGCCGGGTCGCCGACGTGGCCGCGAGCCAGCTCGGCGTGCCGTACGCCTGGGGCGGAGGCGACCGGCTGGGCGCGAGCCTCGGTTTCTGCGACGAGGAGAACGGCTGGCTGAACGGCGTGTGCATGGGCGAGAGGACGGTCGGCTTCGACTGCAGCGGCCTCTCGCTCTACTGCTGGTACCGGGCCAGCCACGGCACCGTCGAGCTCGGGCACTACACCGTCGCGCAGTTCAACCTCGGTGCCCCGGTGGAACGCGACGCGCTCGCCACGGGCGACCTGCTGTTCTTCTCCCGCCCCGACGCCCCCCTGCACCACGTCGGGATCCACGTCGGCGAGGGCGCGATGATCCACGCCGAGCGGACGGGCACCCTGGTCGCCCGGGTCGAGAACGTGCTCGACGTGCCGCGCTGGGCGGGCGAGTTCGCCGGCGCCCGCCGCCCGGGGCAACCCTCGGCCTGACGCGAACGGCCTGAAGCGGACGCCCCGACGCGACCGGCCCGAAGCGGCCGACCCCACGCGGCCGCCCCCACGCCCGCCCCACGGTCACAGGCCGCCGCACCACTCCCCCGTCCCGTGGTGCACCCGCAGCAGCAGTTCCTGCAGCACCTGCCGCTCCCCCGCGTCCAGCGGCGCGAGCACGGCGTCCTGCACCGCCCGCGCCTGCGCCTCCAGGTCGGCGAGCAGCGCCCGTCCGGCATCGGTGACCGAGACCGAGACCCTCCGCCGGTCGGCCTGGTCCCTGGCGCGTTCGACGTACCCGGCGGCGGCGAGCCGGTCGGCGACCTTGGCCAGGTCGCTCGGGTCGATGGCCAGCCGCCGCACCAGGTCCCGCTGGGCCTGCGGGCCGAAGTCGGCGAGTGCGGCCAGCACCGCCATGTCCCAGAGCCGCAGGCCGCGTTCGGCCAGCCGCTCGGCGAGCCGGACGCGCGCCGCCCTGCCGATCCGGGAGAGCAGGTAGGTGCTGAGGTCCAGCAGGGTCGGGGGGAGTTCGGCGGCGGGGTGCGGGTTCTCGGAGGCCATGGCGGCAGTCTAGGGTCTCTCCCTATAGTGGGTTGTGACCCATCAACTCGGGAACCGCCGGAACCGCCGGAACCACCCCCCGCGCCGCCCCCGCACACCGCCCCCGCACCGCCGCTCTCTCCACCCCCTTTGCCAGGAGTTCGCCCGTGGACGCCCCGTACCCCCGCCTGCTCGTCTCCCGCTTCGCCGAGTGCTTCGCCTTCTACCGCGCGGTCCTCCCGGAGCTCACCGGCGCCACCCCGGCCAAGGGCGCGCCCGAGGGCCCGTACGCCAACTGGGACCTCGCCGACCGCACCTGCCTGGCCCTCTTCGACCGATCCGCGATGGCCGCGGCGCTCGGCGTCGCCAAGCTCCCCGCCCACCCCGCCGCACCCTCGCAGGACACCGCGATGCTGGTCCTCCGGGTGGACGACGTGGACGGCGCACTCGGCCTCTGCCTGCGCCACGGCGGCACCCCCGTCACCCCGCCGACCGACCGCCCGGAGTGGGGCCCCACCCTGCGCAGCGCCCATCTGCGCGACCCGGACGGCCGTGTGATCGAGCTCCAGTCCTACTGACCGGCCCCGCCGCACGGGGCTTGCGCCTCGTGCGGCGCGGTCGGTCGGCGGACCGCCCCGACCGGGCCTACTCCATCGGCAGCGACGGGTGGCCCGCCGGCCCGTAGGCCTCGAATCCTCCTCCGGCCTGCGCGAGTTGATCGGCCCGGAAGTCCGAGGAGCAGGCCCGCCCGAGAGCCTGCGAGGCGGCGTCGGCGCCCGGGACGTGCCCGAGCACCGCGGCACAGTACTGGACGGCGGGGCTGGGCAGCGGGCGGAGCTCGGCCGAGCCTGCCGGGGTGGCGGCCACCGCTCCGGCGAGGGCGAGACAGCCGGCCAGAGCGGGAACGGCGAAGCCGTGTGGGACGCGCATCGGGAGTACCTCCGTACGGGTGGGGACAGCGGCGGCCGCGGACTCGGCCGCCCGGCCCATTCGACGGGCGGCCGCCGCCCTCGGCCCGACCGACACACCGCACACCGCACTAGTCGTACGTATGCCACGGACGGCCCCACCGAGGCCCCGCGGGCGGGCGTCCGAGGCCGGGCCCTACGGCCGCCGGGAGGCGTCCTCCGCCCACAGTTCCGCGTCGCACGCCGCCACCAGCGCGCCGATCCGCGCCCACGCCTCCTCGGCCGGCAGCGGCTCCAGCCGTCGGCCGTCCCGCAGCCGCAGCGCGACCCGGTCGTCCACGGCCTCCTTCGCCCCGATCACCGCCTGGTACGGCACCAGCCGGGCCTCGCGGATCCGGGCGCCCAGGGTTCCGTGCTCGGGCCCGGCGACCTCGGCGCGCAGGCCGAGGTCCAGGCAGCGCTGCCGGAACCGTTCGGCCTGCGGCAGTTCGGCCTCGGAGACGGGCAGCAGCGCCACCTGGACGGGCGCGAGCCAGGCCGGGAACGCGCCGCCGTACAGCTCGATCAGGTGGGCGACCACCCGCTCGACGCTGCCGATCACGCTGCGGTGCACCATCACCGGGCGGTGCTTGGCGCCGTCCGCGCCGATGTAGTGCAGGTTGAACCGCTCCGGCTGGTGGAAGTCGATCTGCACGGTGGAGAGGGTGAACTCACGGCCGGCGCCGTCGGCGATCTGCACGTCGATCTTGGGCCCGTAGAACGCCGCCTCGCCCTCCGCCGCCTCGAACGGCACCCCGGAGCGCTCCAGCACCTCGGTGAGCAGTGCGACGGCGCGCTCCCAGAGCACCGGGTCCGCCACGTACTTGCCGCCCGCGCCGGGCAGCGAGAGCCGGTAGCGGACCGGGACGACGCCCAGTGCCCGGTGCGCCTCGCGGATCAGCTCCAGTGCGGCGACGGCCTCGTCGGCCGCCTGCTCCGGGGTGCAGAAGATGTGGGCGTCGTTCAGCTGGATCGCCCGGACCCTGGTCAGCCCGCCCAGCACCCCGGACAGCTCGGAGCGGTACATGCCGCCCAACTCCGCCATGCGCAGCGGCAGTTCCCGGTAGCTGTGGGAGCGTGAGCGGTAGATCAGCGCGTGGTGCGGACAGAGGCTGGGGCGCAGCACCACCTCCTCGGCGCCCAGTTCCATGGGCGGGAACATGTCCTCGCGGTAGTGCGCCCAGTGGCCGGAGATCTCGTACAGCTCGCGTTTGCCGAGCACCGGGGAGTAGACGTGGCGGTAGCCGGCCCGGCGCTCGCGGCCGCGGATGAACTCCTCCAGGGAGTGCCGGATCGCGGCGCCGTCGGGGAGCCAGTACGGCAGGCCTGAGCCCATCAGCGGGTCGGTGTCGAACAGGTCGAGTTCGCGGCCGAGCTTGCGGTGGTCGCGCATCGGGCGGCCGTGCAGGTCGTGGTCGTGCAGGTCGTGGTTGCCCGAGGAGCGGTCCTGCGGGGAGCGGTCCTGCGGGGGGTGGCCGTTCATGGCGGTGGTCTCCACTCGGGTGGGCGGGCGAGTGGGTCCGGGAACGGCGAAGCCCCGGGGCACTCGCCCCGGGGCTTCGAACTGGGTCAGCAGTCAGCGCGCCGGGACTCTCTCCGGCGTCGTCGTGGCGAGTGCAGCGCGCTTCATGCGTTCCACGGTAGCAGCTCCGCACTGTCGGCGGTGATCTTTTCCCCCGGGCCGGAGCCCGGCGGTTCAGAAGAGCGTCACGCACCCGCGCGCGGCCAGCGCCGCCAGCAGCCGGCCCGGCGGGCGCACGTCGTTCCACCGCAGGTCCAGCTTCTCCAGCGCGGGCAGCGCGCCCGGATCGGTCAGCCAGTCGGGGAGTTCGGTGATCCGGTTGCCGCGAAGGTCGAGGCGGCGCAGCCGCGGGAGCCCGGCGAGCGCGGCGGGCAGTTCGGTGAGGGTGTTCTCCCGGAGCTCCAGCTCGCGCAGCCCGGCGAGCCGACCGACCGACTCCGGCAGATCGGTCAACTCGTTCCCGCGCAGCCAGAGTTCGCGCAGCTCGCCGAGTTCGCCGATCGCCTCCGGCAGAGCGGTGAGCCGGTTGTGCTGCGCGCGCAGCTCGATCAGCGAGGCCAAGTCGCCGATGGTGGAGGGGAGTTCGGTGAGCCGGTTCTCGCCGACGTTGAGGTAGCGCAGCGCGGTGAGCCGTCCGAGCGCCTCGGGCAGGGCGGTCAGCGCATTGTCGTGCAGGTAGAGGAAGTCCCGGAGGCCGGTGAGGTCGCAGAGCTCGGCGGGCAGCGCGGTGAGCCGGTTGTGCCCGAGGTCGAGGGTCCGCAGAGCACTCAACCGGCCGATACCGGAGGGGAGTTCACTGATGCCGGTGTCGGCGAGGATGAGCACGGTCAGCCCGGTGCGGTCCCACACCTCGGCCGGCACCTCGTCGAGCGGCCGGCGCCAGAGGTTGAGCGTCACATCGACCGGCCCCAGCATGTCCCTCGTACCCGCCATGTCCGCCGTACCCACCGTGTCCGTCGTACCCGCCATGTCCGTCGCACCCACCATGTCCGTCATGCCTGCGCCGCCCGGTCCGGGCCGATGCGGAACTCCGCGAGCTGTCGGCCGTACCACCGGTCGGTCGGCCCGGTGCCGGTCATCCCCAGGCGCCGGAAGACGGCCGCCGACCGGGTGTTGTCCGGGGCCAGCACGGCGCGGATCTCGGTCAGGCCGTCGGCGAAGCCCTTGGCCAGGACGGCCCGGGCCGCCTCGGTGGTCAGCACCGTCTCCGCGCCGTCTTCCGTCCCCGCCGTCACGCGTGCCCCTTTCCGATGCGGATGATGCGTGCATCACCGTACGCAGTCGGGCCGCCGAGCGGAACTCCGGCGTCCCGGGCGCGGTCCGCTCAGCGGGCGCCGGCGTGGAACAGCCCGTCCACGACCTGGTGGAGGAGCTCCTCCGGGAACTCGGCGAGCTCGCCGCGGGCCTCCTCGGTCAGCCGCATCGCGGTGGCGCCCTCGTGCAGGATGACCAGCAGCCGGGCGAGGTCGCGCGGACGGACCCGCGAGGTGGGCTCCGAGGCCTCCTCGATCAGCCCCACCAGCCCGTCGATCAGCCGGGCCTCGTGCTCGGCGAGGCCGCGGGCGACCTCCGGGTGGCGGGCCGCGTGCAGGGTGAACTCCATGGAGAGCAGGAACCAGCCCTCGTCCTCCTGCCGCCGTTGGGCCAGTTCGCGCAGCAGCCGGGACGGGAGGTCCCGGCCCGGCACGGTGCCGACGAAGGCGGACCGCAGGTCGGCGAGCAGCTTGTCGATCTGCTGGTCGTAGAGGGCGAGGAACAGCTGTTCCTTGTCCGGATAGTTGGAGTAGAACGCGCCTCGCGTCAGCCCGGCTCGGGCGACGATGTCGCGGATCGAGGTGGCGTGGAAGCCGTGTTCGGTGAACAGGGCGAGGGCGCTGTCGTTCAGGGCGGCGACGGTCAGCGGGCGCCGCTTCGTGGGTGACTTGGGCACGGACTGCGGTCCTCGGCTCTCGTTCTTCGCTCGTCGGTGCCGCCGGGCGGCCCCGGCCCAGTCTACGGGCGGGTCGCTGTGCCGGGCCGCGGCCTCGGGGCGCGGGTCAGGTCGCGGGCGGGAGTTGGGACGCGGCCACCAGCCCGGCCACCGTCCGGAGCCTGGCGAAGTACTCGCGGCAGTACTGCTCGTCGATCAGGGGCACGACCTTGTCGAGGTCGGCGATGCGGTGCCAGAGGTCGGAGATGCTGCGGTGGTCGAATCCGCCGCGCTGTTCCCGGAGCACGGCGGAGGCGACGGCGTCCTCCAGGAGGATCAGGCACACCCTCGCGATGTCCACCCCGAGGAAGCTCCTGGGGAACGGCGACCGCCGGTGCTCCTCCCACAGCCGGTCGAGCCGCGCCCGGTCCGACTCCTCGTCCGTGGCCCCGCCGGTCGCGTCCGTCGCCACGGGCGGGCGGAGGAGCGCGGACACGGCGTCGAAGACCGGGCGCACCAGCTGGACGGCCCGCCCCGGGGGCACGGCGCCGGTCGTCACGGTGCCCCGCGCGAGCTCGTCGCGCAGTCGCAGGCTTTCCTCGATCTCGGTGACGAGCCCGGGCCCGAGGAGCCCTTCGGCGGCGGCCCGTCCGATCAGCTCCCGGAGCGGCTCCTCGACGGCCAGTCGTTCGACGAGGACCTGTTCCAGGGCGAACAGCGCGTGGGTGACGGCGACGGTGGCGAACTCGTACCGGTAGTAGGAGTGCCGGATGAGCTCCTTGGAGGTCTCCAGCGCGCCCATGACGCCCATCGCGGCTCCGGCGGGCACCTCCAGACCGGCGACCAGGTCCTGCATCCCCGGATAGTCCGGGGCGACGGACCAGGCACGGGGATCCTGGGCAGGGGACAGCGGCGAGGGGATCACCGGTGCATTCTCACGGCCGACGGAGGCCGGTGCACCGGTTTTCCCCGCGCACCCGGCGACGGGCGGTCACCTGCCCGTCGGCGGGCACCCGGGCCGGCCGGCGCCGTGTCAGGCGGCCGCGGCGCCGCCTCCCGTGCCGTAGTCGTAGAAGCCGCGCCCGGCCTTGACGCCGAGCCGGCCGTCCCCGACGTACTCCTCCAGCAGTTCGCGCGGGCCGGCGGGAAGGCCGGGACGCTCGGCGGCGTAGTGCTCCTCGATGTCGAGGACGACGTCCAGGCCGACCTGGTCCATCGCGCGGAACGGGCCGCCGCGCAGGCCGGTGTTGACGGACCACATGGCGTCCACCTCCTCGGCGGTGGCGACGCCCTCGGCGACCACCGCGAGGGACTCGCGCTTGATGGCCGCCCAGATGCGGTTGAAGATGAAGCCGGTGCTCTCCTTGCGCGCCTCGAACGGGAACAGTCCGTGGCGCGGGAGTTCGGCCAGCAGCAGGTCGATGACGGCCCGGTCGGTGCGGCCGCTGGACATCACGTCCACCGCGTTCTGGGTGGGCGGCATGTAGAAGTGGACGTTGACCAGGCGCTCCGGCTCCCGCACGCAGTCGACGAAGCGGCTGGTCGGGTAGGACGAGGAGTTGCTGCCGAGGATCGCGTCCGGGTCGGCGGTACGGTCGAGGTCGGCGAAGACCCGCTCCTTGAGCTCCGGGCGCTCGGGCACCGCCTCGATCACCAGCCAGGCGCCGCGCAGCGCCTCGGCGAGGTCGCCGCCGACGGCGACGGTACCGGGCGCTCCCCCGCCGACCTCGGCGGCGACAGCGGGCAGGTGCTCCTCGACGTAGCCGCGGGCGGCCGCGAGCTGCTCGACCGAGGGGTCGTAGATCCGGACCTCCCCGCCACCGGTGGCGAACATCAGGGCGATGCGGCGCCCGAGGGTGCCGGCTCCGACGACGGCGACGGGGCGCCCGGCGGGGTTGGGAACGGTGAACGGCATCGAGATCACTTCCTTGGTCGTGCTGCGTTCCGAGGGGTGGTGGCGCGCGGGGCTTCCGCCCGTTTGCGCGGCCACTCCCATCGGATGCATGGTGTATCCGATACACATGGTATCCGTTTGAGGAGACCAAGCAACCCACCACCGAGAAGGAGCCCCCGATGCGCCCCGACCAGGTCGTCCGTCACGCCACCACCCCGCTGACCGCCCCCGTCTACCCGCCCCGCGCCACCCGCTTCACCGACCGGGAGTACCTGAACGTCGTCTACCGGACCGACCCGGAGGCGCTGCGCACGGTCGTCCCCGAACCGCTGGAGATCGACGAGCCGCTGGTCCGCTTCGAGGTCATGAAGATGGGCGAGGTCGACGGCTTCGGCCCGTACGTCGAGGCCGGGCAGGTCGTCCCGGTCCGCTACGGGGACGAGGAGGGCGAGTACCTGCACGCCATGTACCTCGACAACTTCGCCGCCACCGCCGCGGGCCGGGAGCTGAGCGCCTACCCCAAGGTGATGGGCAGCCCCCGCCTCTTCACCGAGGCCGGCGCCCTGGTCGGCACCCTCGACCACGGCAACCAGCGGGTCGCCACCGCGACCATGGCCTACAAGTGGCAGCCGTTGGACCCGGCCGAGGCGCGCGAGCAGATCACCGTGCCCACGTACGGGGTGAAGATCGTCCCCGACTACACCGGCGGCCTGCGGGTCTGCGACCTGGTCCGCACCCGGATCACCGACGTCACCGTCAAGGAGGCCTGGACCGGCCCCGCCCGGCTGCAGCTCTCCGCGCACGTCATGGCGCCGCTGGCGGACCTGCCGGTCCTGGAGGTCGTCTCGGCCAGCCACATCCTCACCGACCTCACCCTCGCCCCCGCCGTACCCGTCCACGACTACCTGGCCGAACGGCGCAGCGCGGCCTGAAGCGCGGGAGCCCCGGTCGACGAGCGCCGGGCGACGGACGCCGGGCCCCGGGCCGTGGGCCTCCCGACGGCGGAAACGGCACCGCTCCGGCCCGCCCGCACGGTCGAGGACCCGCGCGGACGAGCCGGAGCGGTGGAACCGCGCCGCGGCAGCCGGTCAGCCCAGCCTCGGCGCCATGGCGGCCGGCCCCTGCACCGCCGGGCCCGCCGCCTTCCCCGTCCCCGTCCCCGCCCCGGTCCCGGTGCCCGTCCCGCAGAAGGCCTGCTCCAGGAAGTCGGCCTCCGCCTGCATCTGCGCGACGACCTGCGCCTGGTCGCCGCGCGGGGTGACGGACAGCGACACCTGCCGGTCGCCCGAGCTCCACAGCTGGGTGCTGTACCCGGGCACCGAGCCGTCGTGCCCGTAGACCGGACCGCAGGAGAGCTGCCAGCCGGCCAGCCCGAGCCCGTAGCCCAGCCCGGTCGGCATGCCCTCGATCACGATCGGGGTCGTCGTGGTCATCTCCTTCAGCAGCGCCGGCGGCAGCAGCCGGCCGCCCAGCAGGGCCTTCTCGAAGCGGTTCAGGTCACTCAGGGTGGAGATCACCTCCCCTGCCGAGTTCGCCCAGGTGACGCTCGCCACCGTCACGTCCCGGTCGCTGCGGTCCTCCGGGCCGGGGCCCTCGGGCAGCGTCCAGTAGCCGTGCGCGTGCGGGCCCCGGATGCCGGTGGCCGTACCGGGGAAGTACGTGCCGGTCAGGCCGAGCGGGCGCAGGATGCGCGCGGTGGCCTCCTGGGCGTAGCCGTGCCCGGTCGCCTTTTCGATGATCATGCCGAGCAGGGTGTAGTTGACGTTGGAGTAGCCGTACCCGGTGCCCGGCGGGAACTTGGGCGCGTGCGCCGCCGAGGAGGCCACCACCCGGGCCGGGGTGATGTGCCGGGTCAGGCCGCCCTGGTCCAGCCAGTTCCGGACGACCGCCGGGTCGCTCCAGTCGGGGAAGACCCCGCCCTTCTCGTTGGTGGGGTCCCAGAGTCCGGAGCGGTGGCTGAGCAGCTGACGGACGGTGATGCGGTCACCGTTCGGGACCAGCCCGGGCAGGTGGCGCTCGACCGGGTCGTCCAGGCCGATCCGCCCCTCGCCGACCAGTTGCAGCACCGTGGTGGCGATGAACACCTTGGTGACGCTGCCGGCCCGGAACCGCCCGTCCGTGCGCAGCGGTGCGCCGGTGGCCAGGTCGGAGACGCCGGACGCCCCGCGCCAGGCGCCGCTCCCGTCCCGGACCTCCGCGATCGCCCCGACGGCGCCGGCGTCGGTCAGCGCCCGCAGGGCCGCCGCCCGCGGGTCGCCGGACCCCGGCCGTCCGTCGGCGGCCTCGGCCGCACCCGCCGGGACCAGCGGCCCGGCCAGTGCCAGACAGACCGCCCCCACCAGCGCGGAGACAAACGTACGACGTGCCATGCGACCCCACCTTCGCCGTCGGCGAGCACTCCCTCGCCCTCGACGCCCAGCCTCGCCGCTGCCCTGACGGTCGGTCATCCCCCGCCGGAAGGAGCCGGCCGTACACCCGCCAACGGAGGGCCTCCGCCGGAAGGCGGAGGCCCTCCCGCGGTCGCGCCTACCGGGCCGGGGCCGGGCGGACCGGGTGCTTGCTCAGGATGGACACCCGGTTGAAGGAGTTGATGGCGATCGAGACCCAGACCACCGCGGAGATCTCCTCGTCGCTCAGCACCTCGCGCGCCACGCCGTACGCGGCCTCCTGGAGTGCCGCGTCCGCCGGGGAGGTGGTCGCCTCGGCCAGCCCGAGCGCGGCCCGCTCCCGGTCGGCGAACACCTCGGTGTCGCGCCAGGCCGCGAGCACGCCGAGGCGCTGGGCGGTCTCGCCCTCGCGGATCGCGGCCCTGGTGTGCACGTGCAGGCAGTAGGCGCAGCCGTTGATCTGCGACACCCGGAGGTTGACCAACTCGATCAGCCGGCGGTCCAGCCCGGCCTCGGCCGCGACCTCGCGCGCCGCCTCGGCGGCGGCGAGCAGCGCCTTGTACGCCTGGGGGCTCTGCTTGTCGATGAACACCCGCCGGTCCGTCGGAACCACCGTCACATCACTCACCTGGACTCCTTAGGCTGGTCGCACTGTCGCCCGCCACTCTGCCATGGCATGATAGTTGAATATAGAACTAATCACCACCTGGGAGGGACCCCCCGTGAGCACCGCCGAGACCGACCTCGCCGAGACGCCCGCCGCCGACCCGCGGGTGGAGGTCCTGCCCGCCCGGGACGTCCCGCTCGGCGGCCCGCGCGCGATGACCGTGCGCCGCACCCTCCCGCAGCGCTCCCGCACCATGATCGGCGCCTGGTGCTTCGTCGACCACTACGGGCCCGACGACGTCGCCGGCACCGGCGGCATGGACGTCGCCCCGCACCCCCACACCGGGCTGCAGACCGTGAGCTGGCTGTTCACCGGCGAGATCGAGCACCGCGACAGCCTCGGCGTCCACGCCTACGTCCGGCCCGGCGAGGTCAACCTGATGACCTCCGGCCGCGGCATCGCCCACTCCGAGGTCTCCACCCCGGCCACCACCGTCCTGCACGGCGTACAGCTGTGGGTCGCCCTGCCCGAGGAGCACCGGCACACCGGACGCGACTTCCGCCACCACGCCCCCGCCCCGGTCGCCCTGGACGGCGGCGAGGCACGGGTCTTCCTCGGCACCCTCGCCGGCGACACCTCCCCCGTCCCCACCTTCACCCCACTGCTCGGCGCCGAGCTCACCCTGCGCCCGCACGCCGTCGTCACCCTCGACGTCGACCCCGCCTTCGAGCACGGCCTGCTCGTCGACAGCGGCGAGATCCGCCTCCTCGACACCCCGCTGCGCCCCGCCGAACTCGGCTACGTCGCCCCCGGCAGCCGCACGCTCACCCTCACCAACACCGGCGGGACCGACGCCCGCCTGGTGCTGCTCGGCGGCACGCCGTTCGAGGAGCGGATCGTCATGTGGTGGAACTTCATCGGGCGCTCACACGAAGACATTACCCGAGCCCGCGAGGAGTGGATGAGCTCCGCAAACCCCGACCGCTTCGGCGCCGTCCAGGGCTACCCGGGCGACCGCTTGCCCGCCCCAGAGCTCCCGGGAATCCCCCTCAAGCCGCGCGGAAACGTGCGCTGACCTGGGAATTTGCCAATCGGGGGTGCGGCGGCCGGGTCCGCCACACCCCCGAGCCGGAGTCCCCCCGCGCTCACCCCGAAGCAGGCCTGCCGGCACTCGCTTCCGCGCTCGACGCGTGACACCGTTCGACCATCCGCGACAGCGTCTGACAGGACCAATGCTGACTCAATGCTGAGTTTGCTGATGGCCCGTCAGAACCGACTGGGGCACTCACCGCGCCCGGAACGTCATCGTCGGGTGCCGCCGCGAGAACCGGCGGATGCCCTGGCACGGCCCCCTCGGCGGCTGCCGAAGGACGGTCACCACCGGAGCGGCGCGGGCCGGAGAAGACAGCCACCATCCCGTCCGCTGCCCTCACCGACGATCTTGCTTCAAGCCAGTTATTAGACTCGCGCCCTGCGAGACATTCCCAGCCCCTCTGCCGGCAAGCACCCGCCGACCCGACCCGACCCGGCGCTAGGGTGACCCCATGGCGGACGCCCCGACGACAGCAGCACCCTCGATCGAGACCCTGGACGCCCTCGTCGAGTGTGCCTGCGAACCGCCGACCGGCACGTCTCGGGCGAAGCAACTGCACTGGGTCGCCGGCGAAATGCGCACCGCCCTCGAGCGGGGCGCGATCGTACCCACGGCCGCTGACTCACTCGCTCTGCTCTTCGCGCCAGACACCCTCGCCGGCTACCTCACAGCCGCCGAGCAGGGCCTGCTGCGGCGCAAGCCCACCGCACGACCGGGCCAAGCCTCACCCGCGTCCATGCGCGTCCGGGAGGACTGCCTCCGCATCCTCGGCGCCCGGGCCGACATCACCGTCACGCTCCCGGACCGCAACCCGCCGCGGGTCGAACTCCGGCCCGTGGTCACCGCCCGCCCGCGCAGCATCCTGCTCGGCCACCTGGAACACTCGGCCCGCCCCGGCCGCTCCGAGTCCCGCAGCCGGATCCTCGCCATCATCGGCACCGTACTGGACACCGGCTGCCGCGCCGGCGAACTCTGCGCCCTGCGCACGGACGACGTCGACCTGCACCGCGGCACGATCCGCCTCACCCGCCTCCCCCAGCACCGCAACCCGCGCACCACGCCCGCCATCATGACGGTCGGCCTGTCCCGCCCCACCCGGGCCGCGATGCGCCACTGGCTCACCGTCCGCAGCCACCTCGTCACACGCGACACCACCGAACCCGTCGGCCCGGGCAACGAGACCACCGACGCCCTGTGGGTAAGCATCGCCCCCAGCGGTCACCCCCGCCCCGGCCTGCCCCTACAATTCCGCGGCCTGGCCCGCGCCTACGCCCGCGCAATCGACGACCTCAACACCGAGATGGCCGCAGAACCCGGCTGGCACCCCCTACCTCGACGCATGGAACAGCTACGCCGCGCCATCGAACTCGAACCGGCCGACCCCGACGGTACGGCCCTCCTCCGCCGCGCCCGCACACCTGCGGGCGACCCCGAAGCAGCGGCACCGGACAGTCGGGCCGGCCCAATGAACCGGCCCTATCCCGTAATCGGTGGCAACGAAGCGTGACAGGCGTCGTTGACAGGCCATGTGAGATGCCAACGAGCCTACGGGAAAGGCCTTTTCCGGGTTTCGGCATTGGCTGTCGACGACCAAGAGGACTGCCACCCTCCAACGTCCGCGATCAGCTCGCCTGGACCTGGCCCCACGCCGCCGACCATAGGAGAGCCCTATCCCCACCAGCTACCGCCCCCGCAGCGCCCGCCCGCTTCGCCCTCCACCCCGTGCCACCGTGGGCAAGCGGAGCGCTCGTCCACAGCGTCCCCACCCATACCAGCCACCCGGTCAAGGTCCTCTGGGTCCCGAACACCGCACCCCTGCTCCCCTTCGACCGCATCCTCCTGCGCTGGGAGCCCGCCCCCAAGGCCGGCTGGGACATCACCGCCCACCTCGGCCTCGCCGCCACCGTGGTTCCCCTCGCCATCTGGCCCGCCGCCGGAGACATCTGGCCCCGCCTCGTCCGCCCCACCCTGCGCGAGGTCACCGGCCTGTGCTCCGTCCTTACCGTGGCAACCGGCTCGCCGACTCCTGCCCGCCGCCAACCAAGGCCGCCCCGCGCCGATCCGGCCGGGGCGGCCTTGCTGTACACCCACCCACCCGCCGCTACGTACGCCCTTCACTGGAACAGCGAGGAAGGGACACCATCGTCGCCGCTGGCCAGCCGCTCCAGGCCGCTTACCAGGTTCTGCTGCAGCTGCGCCGCATGCGAGCAGACGTTGGCCAGCCCGACCTCAACCCGCGCGGTCGAGTCCCTGCCCATCTCCGCAACCCGGGCTTGTGGGAAGCCTTTGACGGGTCCTCTGAGTGAAAGGTCTGGTACGGGAGCCCATGCGGCACTACTTGTGCGCCATCGCCTGGCACCAGTGACAGGCCGCGTACGCGACGCTCAGCAGCACCGGCACCCCAGCCGCTCGGCCGCCACGGAGCCATCCGGCTTTCAGGGCCAGCCGCCGACGGGGTTGTCAGCGTACTGCAGCAGGTTCGGGAGGTGACATCGGCCGGGCGGTTCACCATGTGAGCAGTGTCGCAGCACCGGCCGCAGGAACCACGGAACCGGAACCGACTGGTGGGGTCGGTGCCAGCCCGTCGATCCGCGCGGTCCCGCCGCACGCGCCGCGGCTGCAAGGTCGAGCGGTAGAGCATCCCCACCACTCCCCTTATTGTGCAAGTGACAGTAACTGAAGTACGTTGTAGAACGTGCAAAATGACGTGTGGTCACCACCTGCTGTGCTGCTGACGGTCGATCTTGTGATCCTGACGCTGCGGGAGAGTCGCCTGCACGTCCTCCTGGTGGAGCGAGGCGGAGATCCCTTCCGGGGCATGCTCGCCCTGCCCGGAGGATTCCTGAACCACGATGGTGAGGAGATCCTGGATGCCGCTCACCGCGAGCTGAGTGAGGAAACGGCCCTGGCCGCCGGCTGGGTGCACCTTGAACAGTTGGCCGTGTACGGGGATTCGGGCCGCGATCCGCGGGGCCGAGTCGTCTCCGTGGCCCACCTGGCGATCGCACCGGGGCTGCCCGACCCGGTCGCGGGAACGGATGCCACCGATGCCGCGTGGGTTCCCGCGGAAGCCGTCCTGTCCGGCGAGGTGGAGCTCGCCTTCGACCACCGTCGAATCGCTACGGACGGGATCGAACACGCGCGCACCAAGCTCGAGTTCTCGGCGCTGGCCACAGCATTCTGCAGGGAGAACTTCACCATCGCAGAGCTGCAACAGGTGTACGAGGCCGTCTGGGGCACCGAACTCGACACCCGCAACTTCTACCGGAAGGTCCAAGCCGCGAAGGGATTCATCGTCCCCGCCGGCACGGATCGCAGGACGACTGGAGGACGGCCCGCACGGCTGTACCGGGCCGGTCCGAAGACCGTGCTGTTCCCACCGCTGATACGACCCGCGCCATCCACGACGGAAGAGAACACGAGAGGGGAAGAGGAATAGATGTCGAATGGCCCGGTGGTGGTTCTCACTGCCCTCAATCTTGAGTACCAGGCCGTGCGCCAGAGGCTGGCGGGTCCGCAGGTGCATCGCCATGAGCGTGGCACCCGGTTCGAGGTGGGAACCGTGCAGGGCACGTCGTGCCGTGTCGCACTCGGCCTGACGAGCAAGGGGAACCACTCCGCCGCAGTGATCGCCGAACGCGCGATTCAGGAGTTCTCGCCGGTGGCCGTGCTGTTCGTCGGGGTCGCCGGCGCCCTGTGGGACACCACCAGGCTGGGCGACGTGGTGATCGCGTCGCACGTGTACGCGTACCACGGCGGGACCAGCGAGGACGACGGGCTCAAAGCCCGCCCCCGGGGGTGGGAAGCACCGCACGGCATCAGCCAGCTCGCCTCGCACCTGGCCCGCTTGAACGACTGGGCGGACCCCGCACCCGGCCACGAGGACGCACCGCAGGTCCGCTTCGGGGCGGTCGCCGCCGGCGAGATCGTCCAGAACTCGAGGATCTCGGCCGAGGCGAAGTGGATCCGGCAGCACTACAACGACGCACTCGCCATCGAGATGGAGGCGGCCGGTGTGGCACAGGCCGGCCATCTCAACGGGGCACCGGTGGCCATCATCCGGGGCATCAGCGACCGGGCGGACGGCACGAAGAACAGTGCGGAGGACCGCAACTGGCAGCCGCGGGCCGCGGCGAACGCGGCGGCGTTCGCCACCCGGCTGGCGGTGGAACTGGTGGGGGAACTGGAGGAGGACGCGATGCCCCGGGACGACAGGGTCCGTTCGACCGACCGGTTCGACCGACACGTCAGCAACACCGCCCACAACAGCACCGTCGGCATCATGGCCGGCTCGGTCACGGGCAGCAGCGTCCATATGAACGCGGCCCCGAAGGCATCCGGACCGACGGATCTGGTCGCTGAACTGAACCGGTTCCGTGAGCAGTTGGGGCGCCACCGCATCGAGGGCGCCCTCGACGAGGACACCTACCGGGAGGCCCTGGCCGATCTGGACTCCGCCCTCCGGTCGGCCGGGGAAAACACCCCCGAATCGTCGAAGCGGACGGCCATGACACTCAAGAGGCTGCGCGGGCTGGTGGCGGAGTGCCCGGCGCTGGTGGCCCGGCTGGCCCCTCTGGTCGCCGCGGCCGGTGACCTGTCATGAACCACGGCAACGATGCCGCGTACAGCTCGGCCGCGTACGACTCCACGGTCGGAATCCAGGCCGAGACCGTGCACAACTCCAACGTCTACTTCGTCCACCCGGACGCCTCGCCGCAGGAGAAGTACCGGCTGGGCGTGCGGTTTCTGGAGGACGGCGTCCCCAGCCGCGCCCGCGAAATGATCACCGATGCGATGGCCCACGGGTACGACGGCGCGGAGGTACGTTTCCACTGGGTGCTCGCCGTACTCAGCGCACGCACCTACCAGGACCTCAGCACTGAAGAGGTCCACCGGCTGCACCACACCTCCGGGCTCCTACGGATCTACGCCGAGGGCGAGTGGAAGGAAGCCCTGCGTGTCACCTTCGACCTGCTGGCGGTGCTCAGCACCGCGAGCGGCGAGACCGGAGCCGTGCTGAAGCAGCTGCATGACCTGCCGCTCCGCCAGCGCGAGGCGATCCTCCGCCACCTCGACCTCATGCTCACCGGAGGGCTGAAGGACGACCTGTGGGCGGAGACCTGCGAACGGGCCGGGGCGGAACGCTTCGGCAACGACCGGGTCCGGCGGGTCTGGGCCTACTTCGCGCCCGCCCCCATCGGGGCGCGGGCTGTTCCGCCCCGCCCGAGCACTGCGGCCGCCGCCCGGACGGCCCTCCCGGTGCGGGCCGCTCTGTTCGCCTTCAGCAGCGCGCTCCTCTGGGCCCTGGCACTGATCGCGAATCCGGCCTGGGCTGCCGCCGAGTTGCTGGTGGCGCTCGGTGCGGGTCTGACCGCGGCCCGCTGCGGCCTCCGGTGGTGGGGGTGGGAACTCCGGTCGGACCTCACGGCCGGGGCCCGCATCCCGCACCCGCGCAGTCCCGCCTCTGCCGAGGACGGGTTCACCAACCGCGTCCGCCATTCGTTCGATCATTACTTCAGCGTTCGCACGCCCTACGGGTTCACCCCGGACGCCTGGCTCGCCCACACCGTGCAAATCCGCGGCAGCCTCGCCGCCGAGATCGCGGACCTCTACCGGGAGAGCCGGATCAGTGTGGAGCGGGTCGCCTGGTTGATCCGCTATCTCGCCGAGGACGCCCGGAACCGCCACAACAACGGCACCCTGTTCGATCGTCACCGCCAGGACCCGACTCCGGCCGGGACGAAGGCCCTGACCTTGGTGGCCCTCGCCATTCTCGGCGCCTCAGCTCTGGCCGCATCCGGCACGGCGATCTCGGGTACCGCCTCGCCGCGACCGCTGTGGGCGTTCCTGGCCGTGCTCGGTGCGGCCTGGTCCGGGCACGCGGCAGCTTCCCGGTGGCTGGAGATCCGACGTGAAGAGCACCGACTGGCCCGGGAGACCCAGGAGTACCACGAACAGCTGACCGCACGACAGATCGCCCACCAGCGCTGGAAGGAATTCCTGGACGTCACGCGCCCTACCGAGCTGGAAATGGAGACCTGGCTCACCTGCGACAAGACTTCGTTCGTCGATGAGGCGCTCCGGTACCACCGGCTCACCTGGCGTGACCTGATCACCCACACGATCCTGGTGGCCCCGGCTCCTTCCTGCAAACGGGGCCGGGTCCGGGGCGGCTCCTGGAGGTACTCGCGCTACGTCTTCCGTCTGTTCCTGTTCACCCAGGACGGCGTCCGCGAGGTCAGCTCCGAGTTCAACTTCTCCGACGCGACGCGCAAGAACGAGCAGCGGAGCAACTACCGGTTCGATGCGCTGTCCTCCGTGCAGGTGACGGAGAACGCCGACATCGGCTACGACCTGGAGCTCGTCCTCACCAACGGTCCGGCCAGGAAGATCCGCGTCAAGGACACCGACGCCCATCAACTGACGCCTGACGAGAACGCTCAGGAGATCTCCGAGATCAACCTCAGCGCGGCCGGCTCCACCCACGCCTTCCGCATCCTGGAGGGGGTAGCGGCGGATGGGAAGGGCTGGATTGAACGGCACGGCCACGACAACCTGACGCCCTTCCAAATCGCTGGCTGATCCCTAACTCGATCTTGGGAGTTCCCGTGACCTCCACAGACGATGTCACCGAGAGCAAGATCCTGCTGGCCGAGTACGACTGCCTCAAGGAGGAGCAGAAGACCCGTATCGGGTTCCGCGACAACCTGCTCTACTTCACGCTCGCCGCAGCCACCGCAGTCGTGGCGGTCACCGTCCAGAGCGGACAGTCCCGACTGCTGCTCTTCGTCCCCGCGATCTGCCTGATCCTGGGCTGGACCTACCTGGTCAACGACGAGAAGATCTCGGCGATCGGCTGCTACGTCCGCGACCGACTGGGACCGCGCCTGGGGGAACTCGCCTCCGCCCACAGCACGGTGTTCGACTGGGAGGTCTACCACCGCAACGTCGCGGGCCGCACCGTGCGCAAACGGCTTCAGACCGCAGTGGACCTGTTCACCTACCTGGTCCTGCCCATGGTCTGCACGACCGCGTTCTGGCGCTCTCACGCCGCCCAGCCCCTGCTCGTGCTCGCTTCTCTCGTGCAGACGCTCGCCCTGGCCGTACTGGGCTGGCAGTTCCTGCGTCGCAAGGAGCAGTAGTACCGGCCCCGCCGGACCCGCTCCACACACGTACGGCGCCTCCGGTGTGTGGAAGCGCGGGTAGGGCTCTGCTATACGGTCAGCAGGCGTCCGACTCAGGCCGGAGAATTCGTCCAGGTCGAAGGTGCAAGTGCATCCGTCGGCCAACTCGATGGGCAGCTTGCCCGAGCAACGTGCCCCACTCGCGCGGGTACCACCAGCGGCCACGGTGGCCGCCTCCTGCCCTTGTTCAGCAGTGCTTGTCGGCAATGTCTCGGGGCCCTATCCATTTCTTGCGGATGGGGTTCTTCCTAGGACGTGGGCCATGGTGTAGTCCGGTTGACGGGGCATGAGTCGTGGATGGGATTGGGCTGTCGGCGTGTGGGGTCGCGCGGAATCACTGCTGGCCGGTCAGGTACAGGCACAGGGCGAAGGCACAGCAGGTCCGGGTTGCGGGGGGCGCTGATGGTCGCGATGGTCCAAGTGCCGACGATCGACCGCAACCCGGTGGCGTCTGCCACCGGGCTGCGGCATCGGGACCTACCCTGTCGTGGCCTCGTTGTCGTGCCCCGAGCAGGCTGGAGCTCAAGCGTTCGGTCAGCTACAGGCGGGCGGCCTTGCGGAAGGCGGTGCGCCGGGCCCGGTTCTGTGTGTCCCGGGGAAGCGCGTCGTCGAGCTTCTTTCGGATCTGGCGCGGTAGAGATGCCACCGCCTCGCCAAGCGCCTGAGTGGCGTCCAGGTCGGCTCCACGCACGATTGGGACGAGCCGGTCTGCCACATCAGCCGGTGCGCTGCCACGCTTGCCAGCGGTGAGCGCGCTGATGACGACAGCGGCGTTGCGGGCCGCGTCCTGGTCCTCGGCGGCCGCCCGCAGGACGCTCTCCCAAGCTGCGGACGGGTCAGTCAGCGCGTCGATGATCGGCTCGAGACGGCGGGTGTCCATGTCCGCGACGTGTATGAGGTTGTACAGGTGATCGGCGAGCGCGGTGTCCAGCGTCGGGTTACCGGCACACAGTGCCAGCAGGTCCTCGACTCGGTCGCCGCAACTGCGCAGTGCCGCGTCCAGCACGTTCTTGGGGGCGTGTACGGCGTGCTGGGCGAGTTCGGGGCAGCGGCCCCGTGCGAGGGCGAGCATATCGGCCTGCGTCTGCTGGTCGGCACTCGGCCATAGCCGGGCGGCCCAGGGCCAGGCGGAATCGCTGCCGTGCGGGATGTGCTGGGCCAGACGCGCTACCAGGGAGGTCCCTCGGAGGTCTTCGCGGTCTGCGGCACGCACTGCCAGGTCCCGGGCCTGCGGGGTGACCGCAGCCCAGTGCTGGTCGATGTGCGTGATCCAGGGCTGGGCGACCCGCAGGTCGCCCAGGTAGCGGGCGGCAAAGTCGGCCGACACAGCCGGGTAGCCGCTGTTGATGTTGGCCTGGAGCCGTTCGAGAACAACGGGCAAAGCCTGCTGCCGAACAGCTGGCTTCGCCAGAAGCGTGTGAAGGCTTGCCAGGAGTTCCCCTGGGTGCCCGGCCATGGGTGCGTTGCCGGCGAGCGGCATCGGCAGGTGCTGGACCAGGGTCGTGACCAGTTGTGCGCTCAGGGCAGCACCGCGCGTGGTGGACAGGACGGACGCGAGCCCGAACCTGACCGTTCGTCCCGCGTCGCTATCCTGCGGCAGCGGGGCGGTGTAGGCGTCGAGAGCTGCCTGCGCCGCCTGTGCCACCGGTCCGGAGTCAACGTCGTCGGTGTGGCGGATGTAGGCGGCGAGCATGGTGAAGAGGGTGGTGGTGCTAGCGGGATCGAGCCCCGGCAGCGCGCCAGGAATCCCTGGCAGGAGACTGTGGACGAGATCCGCCCCGTCAGGCTGTCCCAGCTTCGGCAGCAGTCGGGCTACAGCCTGGGTGAGTTCCGGCGCCAAGAAGGCAACCTGGGCGAATGCGGTGACGATCGCAGTGCTACAGGTACCGCCGTCCGACGCCAGCTGCTGTCCGACAGCCGGGAGCCAGTTCTCCAGGAGACTCTGTGCCTTCAGGCTCGACGTGAGGTCGTCGTCGTCGACGAGAACCTCTGCGACCGCGCATGCCAGCGAGCTGGCGACGGTGCCGGCACCGCCGTCCCTGCTCGGCCCCCAGCAGTCGTCGGGAAGAACCAGTTCCTGGAGCAGGGCAACACGTTCCCGCTTCACCGGGAAGGACACCGTTTCCCAGTCGGTCGTCAGACCGAGGACGACATCACGCCTCCAGTGGTGGCGGTCAGCATTGTCGCGAGTGATGCTGGCTGCGGACGCCATTGCGTCGACGGTGCCCTGGCGGGCGGCCATCGCAAGGAGGGCGCCGAAGGCCGCGGGCGGCCACGCTTCGTGATTGGCCTCGCCGTCGGACCACAGGTCGAGGTCCGCGTCCTCTCCGGCGGCAGCAAGGCCGTGGAAGTAGTCGGCGACGGCGTCCACCAGCCGAGGTGAGAACGAGGCGTCCGTGGCGGCTCCCATCAGGGCCTTTGCCCACCTCCCCGCTTCCTGCCGGTCTTCGGGACACGCGGCCAGCTCGTCGAGCAGCAGCGGCAGGTAGGCGTCCGGAACCATCAGAAGCAGCGGCACCCAGGTGTGAACGGGCAGGGCGTCCGGCACCTCGGTGCGCCGGCGCGCGAGCAGTTCAATGAGCGCGGTCAGCTCCCGCCTGGCCGTTTCTCCTTCCTCGGCGGAAGAGAATCCGGACGCCGGATCCGAAAGGCTGCCCAGTGCCTCGACCGAGGCGGCCATTGCATTGCCCATCGGCAGTCCCGGCTTCATGTCCGCGATCGTGCTCCGCATCGCGGCGAGCACGCGGTGCTCCTCCTGCGTGCCGGACAGCCGTCGGCGCAGGGCGACGCCGTCGCGCGTGCGAAGCTCCAGGGCGATCGCCTGGGCGTTCTCACTGCCCAGGTCACGGCTGGCCGCCGACGATCCCAGGGTGATCAACGCACTCAACTGCGGCGGCCGACGGGTGCGCGTCTTCCACCCAGTCCCCCGAAGATAGGACAGCCCTGGCCACCTATCCGTGTCCAGGCCATCCGGCTTTTCCTCGTCCAGAACGTCCGACGAGTCACCGGACTTCTTCAGGAACGGGCTCAGCAGGGGATCTGCGAGCGCCGCCTGCGAGCCGTAGAGTGCGTCGTCCAGCAACGACAGCACTGCGTTCTCGCGGCGGATGTGGTCGTACAAGGTGCGGAAGTCGTGGCGCAGCACCACCAGCCGGGCAAGCTCCAGCGGGTAGCCGGTGACCTCGCCGGGCGCGATGCGGGCCGCCTGCCCGCGAGAGGACGTCTCCCTGCGGGCTGCGAGGGAGTAGTCGGAGAGGAAGGCGTTCAGCAGACGGATGGCGTGCCTCGGCTCGCGGACCATGGGGTGGATGAGCGTTTCGAGGACGGCACGGGTCTGCCCGATCCCACCGAGTCGGCCGACGACAGGATGCTCCTCGGGAAAGACGAGGAGGTGCTCGACATAGCCGAGCAGGTCGTGTTCGTGGTGGACCGGCAGCGTGATCCGCACCGAGAAGAGCTTGTTCAGGTACTCCTGAGCGGCCTCCTCCGTGGCCTTGCGTGTGCCGTGTTCGGTGTCCTCGTCTGCACGGTGGGCCAGTCCGGGGTCCACCCCCATGATCGCCTCGCGGACGATGTCCTCGTCGCAGGAGATGACGAAGACCGGAACGAGGGAGCCGTGCGCGCCAGCGAGCAGCAGGCTGCGGATGGTCGTGAGAGCTTCCAGGACCTCGTCTGCATTCAGCCGATCGATGTCGTCAATAGCAATGACCAGGCGCTTCTTCTTCCGGTGGATCTCGTGAATCAGGCGTGAGAAGACCTGTTCCAGCTCATCCGTGGAGTCCGGTCGGGGTGTGGTCACCGAGATGTCGTAGGCGCGGTACGCGTAGATGGCGCCTTCCTTCGCAGCGCCGATCACGCCGGATGCAACGGCTGCGCTGCCTAGCACCGCGGTGAGCGGGGCAGCACCCTTGGCCGCGAACCACGCGAGCACCTCGACGCCCTGTCCCCTGCCGAGGAGATGGCCAAGCCAGACGGTAATCGCGCCCGCCAGCCACAGCAGGGCGACCATGCCGAGGATCCAGCCCGCGCTCGCCCTCACTGCGGCGACATAGCGGCGAAGGCCGGGCTTGCCCGGCTGGTCGGCGTCCGGTGCCGGCCTCGGAAGGGTCGACTGCCGGGCTCCCGCGAGGCACTTGCGCTCGCTGTCCAGCTTCTCGTCGCTGATCAGCTCCGCGCGGTGGGCAGCTCCCAGAAGCCCGTACAGCATGGCGCGGGCACGCGCTGTCCCGCTGTGGTGCTCGGCGCTGACCTGAAGCACCGCCAGCTTGCCGTCCACCGCCAGATGCTCGGCGAGCAGACGCACCACCGAAGACTTCCCGCTGCCGAACGGGCCCAGCAGGCCGACAGCTGTCGGGTGCTCCACGCCACTCACCAGGCCGGCGAGCTCGACAGCCACCGAGCGATGGTCGAAGCGGTCCTGCTCTCTGGTGGAGATCGATGCGTCCTCGATCAACCACGAACGCGATCTACCTGGCAATCTCTCAACTCCTTCGTCTCCCCCGCGTCGCTGTGGTGGATCATGCTAGGGCGCACCACCGACACTCGGCAGCCTCTGCGACCACACCACTTGTCTCGTGACCGCCTGTTGGTTCGAGGATCCGCACGCTCTCCGCGCGACGGCATCGCTCTTCCTAGCAGCCTCGATCCGGGGACGCATTGGGCACACAGCGTGCGTAAGACTGTCGAGATCGGAACGGCGGGCCGTCACACCCCGGTGGATGAGGTCGATCCAGGTGGCGAGATCGATGAGGGCGGAGCCGGGTACGACGTCGACCACAAGGAGTTCCGCGCCAAGGCCCGCCCCGCCCGACCATCGAAGGGCCCCTCGGTTGACAGCAGGCCGACCCAGCTGCGCCTACCCTCACCCCGCACGCCGCGCATCCGAGCGTTCTGCCGTCGTGCGCGTGGGCCTCACGGCCTGGAAGCTCCGTGCCCGCGGAACTTCCTCGCCGCTGGGCTCGGAGCGGCGTCAGCCTGCCGGTAGCTGATCGCCTACGCCGCCACCGGCCTGTTGCTGCTCGTCGTGCTCGTCACCCAGGACGTGACCGGGGCCCTGCAGCTCATACCCTTGTGGCCGGGTGTCGCCGCCCTGGTGTTCATCCGCTACAGGGGGCGCACCCTCGCCGACTGGGCGCCCGTCGCCGCCCGCCACGCACTGCGCCGGTTCCGGGGCCAGCTGGTCTGGCTCACCCGGCCCTCCTCCCGCCCGGTGCGAGAGGGCCTGCTCCACCTGCCCGGCAGCGCGGCCAGCCTGCGCGTGGTCACCGCTCGGGCCTTGCCGTCGGCGCCGGCCCTGAGCTTGTGGCCGGCGTCGACTTCGGCGGCGACACGGCTGCCGCCGACCAGCTCCGTCCCCGCGGCGCCGACTGCCCGCAGGGCATCGGCCCCTCCGTGCGAGACGGTGATCGTCCGGCCCGGCGCGGTGCCGCTCAGGGGGATACCGGGTACGGGACGAAGGTGCTGGTGTGCTCGTCGACGGCCAGCGGGCGGCCGATCGCCGGGGCGGAGCGCTGGGCGCAGGCGGGGCGTTCGCACACCTTGCAGCCGAGGCCGATCGGGGTGGCGGCGGCCTCGTCGCCGAGGTCCAGACCGGTGGAGTACACCAGCCGGCCCGCGTGCCGGAGTTCGCAGCCCAGGCCGATCGCGAAGGTCTTGCCGGGCCGGCCCCAGCCGCCCGGCGAGCGGGTGACGGCGCGGGCCGTCCACAGGTAGCGGCGCCCGTCCGGCATGGCGGCGACCTGGACGTGGACGCGGCCCGGCGCCGCGAAGGCGTCGTAGACGTTCCAGAGCGGGCAGGTGCCGCCGGTGCGGGAGAAGTGGAAGGGCGTGGCGGACTGCCGCTTGGAGACGTTCCCGGCCCGGTCGACCCGTACGAAGGAGAACGGCACCCCGCGCAGGCCGGGGCGTTGCAGGGTGCTGAGGCGGTGGCAGACCGTCTCGTAGCCGACGCCGAAGTGGTCGGCGAGGTGCTCGATGTCGTAGCGGGCGGACTCGGCCTCGGCGTGGAAGGCGGCGTAGGGCAGGACGAGGGCGGCGGCGAAGTAGTTGGCCAGGCCGATCCGGGTGAGCGGGTGCGCCGCCGAGTCCTCGGGGCTGTCCTGGGAGGCGAGTTCGGAGAGCAGCGCGTCGTGTTCCAGGTAGCCGAGTTGGGTGGCCAGCCGGAAGGCCTGCTGGCCGGGGCGCAGCCGCTCCGACAGCCGCAGGGTCCGGGTCCGCGGGTCGTACCGGTGCAGCTGCTCCCCGCCCGCCGCGAGGCGGACGCCGTGCACCGAGGTCAGCCGGTCCGCTAGCACGGCCCGCACCTCGCCGCGCCGCAGCCGGATGTCCTTCGCCAAGTCCTCGGCCGCGGTGTCCAGTTCATGGACGTAGTTCTGCCGGCGGTAGAAGAACTCGCGGACCTGCTCGTGCGGCGTACGGGTGTCGGCGGCCGGGCCCCGGTCCCCCGCGAGGACGGCGAGCTGCTCGGCCAGGGCCCGCCGCCCGCGCCCCAGGTCCGTCAACAGCCTCGCCACGGCGGGCAGTCGGGCGGCGACCTCGTCCAGGTCGCCGGGGGTGATCCGGCCGGCCGCGAGCTCGTCGCCGAGGCCGTCGCGCAGTTCGGCGGCGAGCCGGGCGCTGTCCGGCGGGGCGAAGTACCCGGCTTCCACGCCGAACGCCTCGGTGAGCCGCAGCAGCACGGCGACGGTCAGCGGGCGGGCGTCGTGCTCCAGCTGGTTGAGGTAGCTGGGCGAGAGGTCGATCATCCGCGCCATGGCGGCCTGGCTCAGTCCGCGTTCCTCCCGGAGCCGGCGCAGCCTGGCCCCGGCGAAGGCCTTCCCCATCGTCCCGCACCTCCGTGTCCGGCCGTCGGGTCGGCCCGGTGGGGCGCAGCCTAGCCGCAACGCCCCCGGGCAGGCCTTCGCAACCTTCGCGGATTCACCGGACGGGCTTCGCAGAACTTGGCACGGCTCCACCGGTGACGGCGGCCGCGCCGGGTGCCAGAGTCGGTGCTGCGGCCGGGAGACGCCCAGAACGGCGGCGAACGGGCAGGTCAACTGCCCTGGCCCGCCGTCCGGGTGACCACGTCCCGCGGTGTTCCACCGCTGCCCGGCGTCACCCGGCCGCCCTCGCACCGGCACGGTGAGAGGTGCCTCACACCCTTCGCAAAAGCACTTTGGCAGAGCACCCTCGCGAGCACCCCTCGCAAGCACCCTTCGCGAGCCCGTTCGTTCGCGAGCCCCTTCACCAGCACCCTTCACAGAGCATCCCCGGGAGTGGATCACCATGACCCAGTCGGTTCGGCAGCAGCAGGAGCAGCAGGCGGCGGAGCTGGCCGCCCGGTGGGCGTCCGACCCGCGCTGGGCGAGCGTCGAGCGCACGTACACGGCGGCGGACGTGGTCCGGCTGTCGGGCACCGTACGCGAGGAGCACACCTTGGCCCGGCGCGGTGCCGAGCGGCTCTGGCGTCAGCTGCACGAGCAGGACTACATCCACGCGTTGGGCGCGCTGACCGGCGGGCAGGCCGTCCAGATGGTGAAGGCCGGGCTGCAGGCGATCTACCTGTCCGGCTGGCAGGTCGCGGCCGACGCCAACCAGGCCGGGCAGACCTACCCCGACCAGAGCCTCTACCCGGCCAACTCGGTTCCCCAGGTGGTGCGTCGGATCAACAACGCCCTGCTGCGCGCCGACGGGATCGACGCCGCCGAGGGCACCGACGGCGGGCCGGACTGGCTGGTGCCGATCGTCGCCGACGCCGAGGCCGGCTTCGGTGGCCCGCTGAACGCCTTCGAGCTCACCAAGGGCATGATCGCGGCCGGCGCTGCGGGCATCCACTACGAGGACCAGCTGGCCTCGGAGAAGAAGTGCGGCCACCTCGGCGGCAAGGTGCTGGTGCCCACCGCCCAGCACGTCCGCACCCTCAACTCGGCCCGCCTGGCGGCCGACATCGCCGACGTGCCGACCCTGATCGTCGCCCGCACCGACGCCCTCGCCGCCAACCTGCTGACCACCGACGTGGACGAGCGCGACGCCCGCTTCTGCACCGGCGAGCGCACCGTCGAGGGCTTCTACCGGGTCGAGCCCGGCATGGCCCCGGTCATCTCCCGCGGCCTCGCCTTCGCCCCGTACGCCGACCTGCTCTGGGTGGAGACCGGCACCCCGGACCTCGCCCAGGCCCGGGAGTTCGCCGAGGCGATCAAGGCCGAGCACCCGGACCAGCTGCTGGCCTACAACTGCTCGCCGTCCTTCAACTGGAAGGCCGCCCTGGACGACGACCGGATCGCCAAGTTCCAGCGGGAGCTGGGCGCGATGGGCTACCGCTTCCAGTTCATCACCCTGGCCGGCTTCCACGCCCTCAACCACTCGATGTTCCAGCTCGCCCGCGGCTACGCCGAGCACGGCATGACCGCCTACGTCGACCTCCAGGAGGCCGAGTTCGCGGCCGTGCCGGACGGCTACACCGCCGTGAAGCACCAGCGCGAGGTCGGCACCGGCTACTTCGACCAGGTCTCCACCGCGCTCAACCCCGGCGCCGAGACTCTGGCGCTGACCGGCTCCACCGAGGCCGAGCAGTTCCACTGATGCCCGGCCGCCCGGCGGGCTCGGTCACATCCCGCCGGAGCGCGCCACCCCCGGCGGCTCGCACGGCGGAGCGAGGGAGCTCCGTGCCGCCCCCTGCCCGGGGCCGCGTTGAGGGACGCGGCCCCGGGCCCCACCTTTCTGCTTCCTGGAGAACCGGATGAACCAGCCCAGCCGTACCGAAGTCCTCGGAGGGTCCGAGGAACGCTTCGACGAGATCCTCACCCCCGATGCCCTGAGCTTCCTGGCCCGTCTGCACGACGAATTCACCGCCCGCCGAGCCGAGTTGCTCGCCGAGCGCGGGCGCCGGGCCGCCGCGCTGGCCGCCGGCGGCACCCTGGACTTCCTCCCGGAGACCCGCGCCGTCCGCGAGGACACCACCTGGCGGGTGGTCGGCGCCGGCCCCGGGCTCGCCGACCGCCGGGTGGAGATCACCGGCCCGCCCGAGCGCCGGATGGCCGTCAACGCCCTCAACTCCGGTGCGAAGGTGTGGCTCGCGGACTTCGAGGACGCCACCTCCCCCACCTGGCACAACCTGATCGGCGGCCAGCTCAACCTGGTCGACGCCATCGAGCGCCGGATCGACGAAACCACCCCGGAGGGCAAGCGGTACCGGGTCCGCCGCTCCCCCGCCACCATCGTGGTCCGCCCCCGCGGCTGGCACCTCGACGAGCAGCACCTGCTGATCGACGGCCGCCCCGCCGTCGGCGCCCTGGTCGACTTCGGCCTGTACCTCTTCCACTGCGGCCGGCGGCAGATCGAGCGCGGCAGCGGCCCGTACTTCTACCTGCCCAAGCTGGAGAACCACCTCGAAGCCCGGCTGTGGAACGACGTCTTCACCTTCGCCCAGGCCGAGTTGGGCATCCCGCACGGCACCGTCCGGGCCACCGTCCTGATCGAGACCATCACCGCCGCCTTCGAGATGGACGAGATCCTCTACGAACTGCGCGACCACGCCGCCGGGTTGAACGCCGGCCGGTGGGACTACCTGTTCAGCCTGATCAAGAACTTCGCCCAGCACGGCCCGCGTTACGTCCTGCCCGACCGCGCCACCCTCACCATGACCCAGCCCTTCATGCGCGCCTACACCGACCTGCTGGTGCGCACCTGCCACCGGCGCGGCGCCCACGCGATCGGCGGGATGGCCGCCGCGATCCCCCAGCGCGACCCGGCCGCCAATGCCGTCGCCCTGGCCAAGGTGCGGGCCGACAAGGAGCGTGAGGCCGGCGACGGCTTCGACGGCTCCTGGGTCGCCCACCCCGGCCTGGTGGACACCTGCCGCACCGCCTTCGACGCCGTCCTCGGCGACCGCCCGCACCAGCTGGAGCGCACCCGCGAGGACGTCGAGGTCACCGCCGCGGACCTGCTGGGCGTGCACCGGCTGTCCGTCGGCCTGCCCACCGACCAGGGCCTGCGCGCCAACGTCGCCGTCGCCCTGCGCTACCTCACCGCCTGGCTCGGCGGCTCCGGCGCCGTCGCCGTCTTCGGGCTGATGGAGGACGTCGCCACCGCCGAGATCGCCCGCTGCCAGCTCTGGCAGTGGCAGCACCACTGCACCCGGCTCACCGGCGGCTCGCTCGCCACCCCGGACCTGGTGCGCCGACACATCGACCACGAGCGGGCCGCGCTGCTCGCCGAGGGCGCCGACCCCCGACTCGTCGACAATGCGGTGCGGATCCTGGAGGAGACCGCCCTCGGCGACGAACTCCCCGCCTTCCTCACCACCGAGGCGTACGCCCGCCACCTCGTCCGCGTCCGCACCGCGGCCTGAGCCGCCCCAGCACGGAGGCAGTGCCATGAACGAGATCCGACGCGTCGCCGTCGTCGGCGCCGGACAGATGGGCTCGGGCATCGCCGAGGTCCTCGCCCGCGCCGGCCTGGACACCATCGTCTGCGAGAAGGACCCGGCCGCGCTCCGGGCCGCCCGCGGCCGCATCGACCGCTCCCTGCACCGCGCCGTCGACCGCGGCCGCATCGGCCCCACCGACCGCGAGGACACCTGGGCCCACCTGCTGTTCGCCGACGACCTCGACGCCCTGGCCGACCGCCAGCTGGTCGTCGAGGCCGTGGTCGAGGACGAGACGGTCAAAGCCGAGCTGCTCGGCCGGCTCGACAAGATCCTGGTCGACGATCAAGCGGTGCTGGCCACCAACACCTCAGCCGTCCCGATCACCCGGCTCGGCATCGCCACCGGCCGCGCCTCCCACGTCCTCGGCCTGCACTTCTTCAACCCGGCACCGGTCATGCCGCTGGTCGAGGTCGTCGCCTCCCTGCACACCGACCCGGCCGTCCTCACCCGGATCGAGGCGTTCGCCCGGGACACCCTCGGCAAGCACGTCATCCGCTCCCGCGACCGGGCCGGCTTCGTCGTCAACGCCCTGCTGGTGCCCTATCTGCTGTCCGCGATCCGGATGGCCGAGGCCGGACACGCCACCCCGCAGGACATCGACGCCGGCATGGTCCACGGCTGCGCCCACCCGATGGGCCCGCTCGCCCTCGCCGACCTCATCGGCCTGGACACCGTCGAGGCCATCGCCCGATCCCTGTACGCCGAGTACAAGGAGCCCCTCTACGCGCCCCCGCCCCTGCTCTCCCGCATGGTCGAGGCCGGACACCTCGGCCGCAAGACCGGCCGCGGCTTCCACCCCCACCGGGAGTCCTGACCCACCGGTGCCCCGACCCCCGTCGCGGAGGGCCGGGGCACCGGTGTCCCCGGCCCCGGTCTCCGCCGCCTCCGGCACCCGGCGCCGCGTCGAGCAGGTCGAGCATCCTCCCGACTCCCTCCTCGCACAGCCGGTGGCGGACCACCCGGCCCTCCCGGACGGCCGCCACCGTGCCGGACCCACGCAGCGGCGGAACCGTCGGCAGGCCCACAGCGAACTCTCCTGCTCTCAGGGCGAGTTACGGCCACGAGCGGGCGACGGCCGCGGCCGCGCCGCCGACCGCCGACCGCCGACCGCCGACCGCCGACCGCCGACGCGACATTGCCCCACAGGATCCGCGGCGGGGCGGAGCAGACGGCGACCGCCCCACCCGGCTCCCGGACCGGGCCGTCGAGCACCTCCGCCGCTCACCGCGCGGCGGTCCGGGAGTTGACCGGCGTGTGCCGCCCCGGGCAACGGGCGGCACACGCGCGAACCATCAGCGGTGGGTGAAGGACGGCGCCCGCTTCTCGGCGAAGGCGGCCATGCCCTCCTTCTGGTCCTCCGTGGCGAACACCGCGTGGAACAGCCGGCGTTCGAAGCGGACGCCCTCGGCGAGCGTCGTCTCGAAGGAGCGGTTGACGCTCTCCTTGAGCATGACCGCCGCCGGGGTGGACATCGCCGCGACCGTCTCGGCGATGGCCAGCGCCTCGGTGAGCAGCTGGTCCGCCGGGACGATCCGGGCGACCAGGCCGGCCCGTTCGGCCTCCTCCGCGCCCATCATCCGGCCGGTGAGGCAGAGGTCCATCGCCTTGGCCTTGCCGACGGCGCGGGTGAGGCGCTGCGAGCCGCCGATGCCCGGGATCACCCCGAGCTTGATCTCCGGCTGCCCGAACTTCGCGGTGTCCGCGGCCAGCACGATGTCGCACATCATCGCCAGCTCGCAGCCGCCGCCCAGCGCGTAGCCCGCGACGGCGGCGACGACGGGCTTGCGCAGCGCGGCGAAGCGGTCCCAGGCGGCGAACCAGTCGCCGAGGTAGGCGTCGACGAAGTCGAGGGACTGCATCTCCTTGATGTCGGCGCCGGCCGCGAAGGCCTTCTCCGAACCGGTCAGCAGCAGGCAGCCGATCCCCGGGTCCCGGTCGAACTCCGTTGCCGCCGCCACGACCTCGTTCATCAGCCGGGTGTTCAGCGCGTTCAGCGCCTTCGGCCGGTCGAGGGTGATCAGCCCGACCCGGCCCTTGCGCTCGACCAGGATCGTCTCGTAGCCGGTCACTTGCCGTCCTTCCTGAGGGTGTTGATGATCGCCGAGAAGTCCAGGCCGATACCGTCGGCCGCGGCGAAGTCTGCGTACAACTGCGCTGCCCGGCGGCCGAGTTCGGTGGAAAGGCCGGCAGCCTCCGCGGCCCCGGCAGCGAGTCCGAGGTCCTTGGCCATCAGGGCGGCCGCGAACCCGGCGGCATAGTCGCGATTGGCCGGACTGGTCGGCACCGGACCGGGGACGGGGCAGTTGGTGGTCAGCGCCCAGCACTGCCCGGAGGCGGTGGAGGCGACATCGTAGAGCGCCTGGTGGCTCAGCCCCAGGCTCTCCCCGAGGACAAAGGCCTCGCTGACCGCGATCATCGAGACACCGAGGATCATGTTGTTGCAGATCTTGGCGGCCTGCCCGGCACCGGCCGGACCGCAGTGCACCACCTTCCGGCCCATCGCCTCCAGCACCGGTCGCGCCGCCTCGAAGTCCGGCTCCTCGGCGCCGACCATGAAGGTGAGGCTCGCGGCCGTCGCACCGACCACTCCGCCGGAGACCGGCGCGTCCACCGAACCGTGTCCCGCGTTCACGGCCTGCTCGTGCGCCGCCCGCGCGTCCGCGACGTCGATCGTGGAGCAGTCCACGAACAGCGTTCCCGGGCGTGCGGCGGGCAGCAGTTCCGCGTAGGCGGCCAGCACGTGCCGACCGGCAGGCAGCATGCTGATGACGACGTCGGCCTCCCGCACCGCCTCGACCGCGGACTTCGCCGCACGGACGCCGGCTTCCCGCGCCCGCCGCACTGCTTCCGGAGCGAGGTCGTAACCGACAACCCGGTGTCCGGCCTTGACCAGGTTGGCGGCCATCGGGCCGCCCATGTTGCCGAGTCCGACGAATCCGATCGTGTGGGTCACCAGCGCTCCAGGGGTGTGGTGGCGGCGAGGCCGAGTTCGCGCTCGCCGAGCGGGGCGAAGTAGCGGGCCACGACGGCGGGTTCGACGGCGCTCAGCGCGGCCGGGCTCCACCGCGGTGCACGGTCCTTGTCGATCACCTGGGCCCGGATGCCCTCGGCGAGGTCCGGCGTGGCGAGCGCCGCGCAGGAGACCCGGTACTCCTGGTCCAGCACCGCCTCCAGCGGGCCGAGGGCCCGGGCCCGGCGCAGCGCGGCCAGGGTGGCCTTCACCGCGGTCGGGGAGTTGGCGGCGATCCGGTCCGCGGCCTTCTTCGCCTCTGGTTCGCCGCTGCCGCGGAGGCGGTCGAGGATCTCCTCCACGGTGCCGGCCGCGTAACAGTGGTCGATCCAGTCGCGCTGCCCGTCCAACAACCCGGCCGGCACGGGCTGGACGTGCCGTTCCAGGGCGTCGTGCACGGGCAGTTCGGCCAGGTCGTCCAGCAGCGCCGGGAGCCGTTCGGAAGGGACGAAGTGGTCGGAGAGACCGCAGAGCAGGGCGTCCGCGGCGCCGACGGAGCCGGCCGTCAGGGCCAGGTGGGTGCCGAGTTCGCCGGGGGCGAGGGCGAGCAGGTAGGTGCCGCCGACGTCGGGGACGAAGCCGATCCCGGCCTCCGGCAGCGCGACGCGAGTGGTCTCCGTCACGATCCGGACGCTGCCGTGGGCGGAGACGCCGACGCCGCCGCCCATGACGATGCCGTTCATCAGCGCGACGTACGGCTTGGGGTATCGGGCGATCCGGGCGTTGAGGCGGTATTCGTCCCGCCAGAACTCCTCGACGGCGCCCGGATCTCCCCCGGTGGCGGCGCGGTGGATGGCCACGATGTCGCCGCCCGCGCAGAACGCCCGTTCGCCGGCCCCGCTGATGACGACGGTCCCGACCTGCTCGTCGTTCTCCCAAGTGTCGAGGGCTTCGGAGATCCTCCGCACCATGCCGTGGGTGAGGGCGTTCAGGGCTGCAGGACGGTTGAGGACGATCAGGCCGGCCCGGCCCTCGCGCTCGGTGAGGACCTCCTCGACGGTGTCCTCGGTCATCATGCGGCTCCCGTCAGGCCGCGGGCGACGATGACGCGCATGATCTCGTTGGTCCCTTCCAGGATCTGGTGCACCCGCAGGTCGCGGACGATCTTTTCGATGCCGTACTCGGCCAGGTAGCCGTAGCCGCCGTGCAACTGGAGGGCGGCATTGGCGACTTCGAAGCCGGTGTCGGTGGCGTACCGCTTGGCCATCGCGCACAGCTCCGGCGCCCGGGGATCGACCCGGTCCAGCGCGGCGGCGGCCCGCCAGAGCAGCGACCTTGCCGCCTCCAGCTCGGTGGCCATGTCGGCGAGCCGGAACTGCAGCGCCTGGGCGTGCAGCAGCCGGGCGCCGAAGGCCTCCCGGTCGGCCAGGTAACGGGTGGCGCGTTCCAGAGCGTCCTGCGCGCCGCCGAGCGAGCAGGCGGCGATGCCGAGCCGGCCACCGTTCAGCCCGTTCATGGCGATCCGGAAGCCCTCGCCCTCGCCGCCGAGCAGGCGGTCGGCGGGCAGCCGGACGCCGTCCAGTACGACCTGGCGGGTGGGCTGGGCGTTCCAGCCCATCTTCTTCTCGTTCGGACCGAAGGAGACCCCCGCGTCGTCCCGTTCGACGACGAACGCGGAGACCCCGGCGGCGCCCGGGCCGCCGGTGCGGGCCATCACCACGTACACCCGGGCTGTGCCCGCGCCGGAGATGAACTGCTTGACGCCGTCGAGGATCCAGTGGTCTCCGTCGCGTCGGGCCCGGGTGGTCAGCGCCGCGGCGTCCGAACCCGCGCCGGGCTCGGTGAGGCAGTAACTGGCGGGCGTCGCCATGGCGCTGAGCCCCGGCAGCCACCGGGCTCGCTGGGCGTCGTCGCCGTAGCGGTCGATCATCCAGGCGACCATGTTGTGGATGGACAGGTAGGCGGCGATCGACGGGCAGCCGGTGGCCAGGGCCTCGAAGACGAGCACGCCGTCGACCCGGGTGAGCCCGGAGCCGCCCGCGTCCTCACGGACGTAGACGCCGGCCAGGCCGACCTCGGCCGCTTTGCGCAGCACGTCCACCGGGAAGTGCTTGGTCTGGTCCCACTCGACCGCGTTCGGAGCGAGGTGCTCGCGGGCGAAGGCCAGCGTGGTCTCCGCGATGGTGAGCTGGTCCTCGGTGAGGTCGTGCACGGCGCTCATCCCATCGTCGGCATGGTGAAGCTCGCGCCCTCCTTGACCCCGGAGGGCCAGCGCGAGGTGACGGTGCGGGTGCGGGTGTAGAAGCGGATCGAGTCCGGCCCGTGCTGGTTGAGGTCGCCGAAGGCGGAGCGCTTCCAGCCGCCGAAGGTGTGGTAGGCGATCGGCACCGGGATCGGCACGTTGACGCCGACCATGCCGGTGTTCACCCGGCGGGCGAAGTCCCGGGCGGTGTCGCCGTCCCGGGTGTAGATGGCCACGCCGTTGCCGAACTCGTGCTCGCTGGGCAGCCGCAGCGCCTCCTCGTAGTCGGCGGCGCGGACCACGGTGAGCACCGGGCCGAAGATCTCCTCGCGGTAGACGCGCATGTCCGGGGTCACCCGGTCGAACAGCGAGGCGCCGAGGAAGAAGCCCTGCTCGTGCCCGTCAAGGCGGAACTCCCGCCCGTCGACGACGAGTTCGGCGCCCTCCCGGACCCCGACGTCCAGATGGCCGCGCACCCGCTCCAGCGCGTCGGCGCCGACCAGCGGGCCGAAGTCGGACGCCGGGTCGTCCGAGCGGCCGACCTTCAGCGCGGCGATCCGCTCGACCAGCTTGGCCACCAGCGCGTCCGCGGTCTCCTCCCCCACCGGGACGGCCACCGAGATCGCCATGCAGCGCTCCCCGGCCGAACCGTAGCCGGCGCCGATCAGCGCGTCGGCGGCCTGGTCGAGGTCGGCGTCCGGCATCACGATCATGTGGTTCTTCGCGCCGCCGAAGCACTGCGCCCGCTTGCCGTGGGCGGCGGCCGTCGCGTAGACGTACTGGGCGATCGGGGTGGAGCCGACGAAGCCGACGGCCCGCACCCGCTCATCCTCCAGCAGGGTGTCCACCGCCTCCTTTCCGCCGTTGACCACGTTGAGCACGCCCGGCGGCAGCCCGGCCTCCAGGAACAGCTCGGCGAGCCGCAGCGGCACCGACGGGTCCCGCTCGGAGGGCTTGAGCACGAAGGCGTTCCCGCAGGCCAGCGCGGGCGCGGCCTTCCACAGCGGGATCATCGCCGGGAAGTTGAACGGCGTGATGCCGGCGACCACGCCGAGCGGCTGGCGCATCGAGTAGACGTCGATGCCGGTGCCGGCGTTGTCGGTGAACTCGCCCTTCAACAGGTGCGGGATCCCGGCGGCGAACTCCACGACCTCCAGGCCGCGTTGGAGATCGCCGTGGGCGTCGGCCACTGTCTTGCCGTGCTCGGCGGAGAGCAGCCGGGCCAGCTCCTCCTTCTCCTGCTCGACCAGCTGCAGGAAGCGCAGCAGCACCCGCGCCCGCCGCTGCGGGTTCCAGGCCGCCCACTCGGGCTGGGCCTGGGCGGCGTCGGCGATCACCGCCTCGACCTCGGCCCGGTCGGCCAGCGGCACCCGGGCCTGCACCCGGCCGGTGTTGGGGTCGAAGACGTCGCCGTAGCGGCCGGACGTCCCGGCGACGCGCTTGCCGCCGACGAAGTGGGTCAGTTCGCGGACCATCGGTTCCTTCTCTCGTCACAGGTGGGGAGAGGAGGAATGGAGAGCACACCGCCCACGCCGCGGGGCTCGGGCGTACGGTGGTACGCCGACGCCTCGCGACAGGCGGTGATTGACGAACCGTCAGAGCAGGTTGGCCCCGGCGGTCGGCAGCACGGCAGCGGAACGGGAACAGCGGCCCGGAGTCATGCGTGTCGTCTCCATCCTCGTGGAAAACACGGATCACCCGCGGCCGGTATCCTGACTCCCGGATCCACGCCCGCCCCTGGCCTTCCCGGCTGGCTGCCAGTGGCCGTCACATGCGAGGACGAACTCCCCGGTCACAGTGGCGGGACCGTGCCGGACTCACACCGGCTTCCCTGACACCGCGGACCTGCCGTCGACCATATAGTTGGACGTCCTAGTAAGTCCAGAGAGCCGGGCCGACGGCACCCACGAAATCCCACCTCGCCCCATCGGATCCGTTCCGGCCCGAGGTCCCGCCCTCCCGCCGAGACCGTCAGGCCCTCGCTCCCGGTGTGCGACGCCGCTCACGGCTCAGCGACATCACAGGCCGCAGGGCACACCCGCGCGGGAATCGTCCCGATGAAAAGCAGCCGAGAACTCGAAGGCTGCGGAGTGCCCGTCTCGCGGTCATCAGCGACGGGGCCGGTGCCGTCCGGGAGCGGCGGCTTCCGGACGGCACCGGCCCCGTGGGGGCCAGGAGGGCTACCAGCGGCGGCGCGACGGCGGTGGGTTGAGCTTGGCGGCGAGGGCCGAGAGGAAGGTGGGGAGCTTGTCGACCATGGCCTTGGGGACCGGGGTGGTCTGGACGCCGCCCCGCTGGACGTCCTCGACGAGGAGGGTGTAGGTGCCGTTCTCCTCGACGAGTTCGGCGGCGAAGAGCAGGGTTCGGGTTGAGGTTTCCATCGGGGTCCTAGGCTTGGGTGTCGTTGAGCCAGGCGGTCCACGCCGCGGTGGCCCGCTGCTCGTCGGCGTCCTCGGCGAACAGGTGGTGGCCCAGCCAGATCGGCACGTTCCAGGTGCTGCCGTTGAAGAACCGGTAGAGCGCGTCCGGGCCGCGCAGGCCGACGAACTCGGGGCTGAGCCAGTCCACGACCACCTCCTCCGGGCCTCCGTCCCTGCCGGGGACGAGAAGTGGGAAGCGGTCGCCGACGGCCGCGTCGTCGGCGAGGCCGAGGCGGCGGCGCAGGGCGGCGAAGTCGGCCGGGTCGGCGGTGGGTTCGGGGCGCTGGGCCCTGGCGTAGACGGCGGGGCGGCCGGCGAAGTGGCGCAGGTACTCGGCGAGGCCGTGCTGGTAGAAGTCGACGTGCTTCTCGGCCGCGTCCGACTTCCTGTCCCAGACCTCGTCCCAGACGCCCTTGTGCACCCAGTGGATTCCCATCCGCAGGTGACTCGTTCCGCCGTCCACCGGCTCGATCCAGTAGCTGAGCGTGTTGGAGAACTCGTCGCCGAGGGCCGCCCGGACGGCGAAGTGCCGCGGCGGCTCCCACGCCACGACGGTGGAGTCGCCCCGGGTGGCCTTTCCGCCGACGCGCGGCTCGATCTCCATCGGGTACAGCCAGCCGAGGTTGCCCGCGCCGGTGGCGACCGCGGCCCAGACCTGTTCCGGCGTGGCGGGCAGGTCCTGTTCCCGGCGGACCTCGAACTCTCGGGCCATGGGCGGTACTCCTTCGTCGTCGTTCATGGTCAGTGGGTGAGCGGCAGAGCGCACAGCCGCCGTTGCAGCGGGTTGGGCCGCCAGTCCAGCGCCGCCTCGTCGGCCATCCGCAGTTCGGGCAGCCGGCGCACCAGCGTGCCGATCGCCACCTCCGCCTGGAGCTTGGCCAGCGGGCCGCCGAGGCAGAAGTGCGGCCCGTGGCCGAAGCTCAGGTGCCGGTTGCCGGGGCGGGTCAGGTCGAGCCGGTCGGGGGCCTCGAAGCGCTCGGGATCGCGGTTGGTCGCACCGAGGAACAGGTACACCAGCTCACCCTCCCGCAGTGTCCGTCCGCCGATCTCCAGGTCCTCCGCGACGACCCGGACGATCGCCTGGGTCACCGTGTCGTAGCGGGCGAGTTCCTCGACGGCGCCCCGGATCAGCGTCGGGTCCGCGCGCAGCCGGGCCAGTTGGTCCGGGTGGCGCAGCAGGGCGAGGACGCCGTTGCCGATCAGGTGGGTGGTGGTCTCGTCGCCGGCGGTGATCAGGACGAAGCAGGTGGACAGCAGTTCGGAGTCGGTGAGCCGGTCGTCCTGAGCCTGGGTGGCGACCAGGGCGCTGATCAGGTCGTCGCCCGGGTCCGCCCGGCGCAGGCGGACGAGCCGGGCGAGGTACTCCTCGTACTGCCCGATCGCCTCCTCGGACTTGTCGATGTCCTCGCCCAGCCGGCCGAAGCGGCGGAACCAGGTCTTGACCTGCGGCCGGTCCTCGTCCGGAATGCCGAAGAGCTCGCAGACGACGGACATCGGCAGCGGGGCTGCGACCGCCTCGATCAGGTCCATGGTCGGCCCCGCCGCGACGGCCTCGTCGATGAGCCGGTCGACGATGCGCTGGACGCCGTCGCGCAGGGCTTCGACGCGCCGGGCGGTGAAGGCCCGGTTGGCCAGCTTGCGCAGCCGGGCGTGGTCCGGCGGGTCGGTGTTGGTCATCACCCGGCCGAGCCGGTCGGTGAGCCGGCTGAAGGCCTTCATGTCGCCGCCGAGCGCACCGTAGGCGCGGGTCATCCGGTCGCGGTCGTTGGACAGCCGCAGGTCGCTCAGGGCCGCCTCGACGTCGGCGTACCGGGTGAGGTACCAGATGCCCTGGGCGCTGCGGTGGACGGGGCTCTCGCGCCGCATGCGGGCGTAGAACGGGTACGGGTCCCGCCGGGCCTCGGGGGTGAGCAGGTCCGCGGCGAAGTCGTGGGGCGGGACGAGGGCGTGGGGCGGGGCGAGGCCCGCCGCGGGGCGGGCCTCGTCCGTGGTGTCGGTCGGGTTCACTGCGGGCCGCACTACCGCTGGGTGTCCATGGCGTCGGCGAGGCTCCTGGGCCGCATGTCGGTCCAGGACTTCTCGACGTACTCCAGGCAGGCGGCGTTGGTGTCGGGGCCGTGGACGACGGTCCAGCCGTCGGGGACGTCCGCGAACTGCGGCCAGAGCGAGTGCTGGTTCTCGTCGTTGACGAGCACGAGGAAGGTGCCGTCCTGGTCGTCGAAGGGGTTGGTCATGGGTCAGTCCTCCTGGTGGGAAAGGGTGGTGGTGCCGTCGGTGTCGCCGACGGCCTCGGTGATCCTGGCGGCCAGGACCGGTCCGATCTGGGCCAGTGAGCCGGCTTGGGTCATCCGGTCGTGCCGGGTGGTGATCCGGTGCGATTCGATCCGGCCGGTGACGTACGCGCGCCAGGTCTCGGGCCCGGCGTTGTCCTCGGCCCGGTCGATCGTGGAGTTGAAGAGCAGCAGGTCTCCGTCGAAGCCGCCGGGGACGAAGTCGACCGCCAGCTTCGCGTTGTTGATCATGATCTCGACGATCACCTCGACCTGTCGCTCGTTCAGGCCGGCCAGCGCGCTGCCCCGCCGGTTGAGGACCTCGGCGACCTCGGCATAGGTGATCTCCCGGGCGCCCAGCTCGTCCGGGTCGACGTCGAGCACACCGACGAGCACGTCGCGCACGGTGGGCACCGGAGCGACCTCGAACTTCACGTCCTTCACCGGGTAGGCGTCGAGGACCGCCAGCAGCGCGGTCCGTTCGCCGCGCGACTGCAGCTCGCAGGCGAGCGCGTGGGCGATCAGCCCGCCCGCGGACCAGCCGAGGAGCAGGTACGGGCCCTCCGGCTGGATCTTCTGGATCTGGTCGGCGTAGTCGGCCGCCATCTCCTCGTAGGAGGTCGGCAGGGGTTCGGGCCTGCCGAGGCCGCGCGCCTGGATCGCGTAGACCGGGTGCTGCGGGCCGAGGTGGTTCAGCAGTCCGCTGTACGACCAGCTGATGCCGCCGCCGGGGTGGATGCAGAACAGCGGCGTCCCCGTCCCGGTCGAACGCAGCGGCAGCACCACGTCCAACGCGTCGTCGGGATCGTCCATGAGCAGGCGCTCGGTGAGCCCGGCCACGGTCGGTGCCTCGAACAGCATCCGCAGACCCAGCTCCAGGCCGAGGGTCTCGCGAACGCGGGAGGCCAGGCGGGCGGCCAGCAGCGAGTGCCCGCCCAGGTCGAAGAAGTTGTCGTCGATGCCCACCTGCTCCCGGCCGAGGACCTCGGCGAAGAGGCCGCACAGCAACTGCTCCTGCGGCGTCCGTGGGCCGCGCCCGGCGCCCGAGGCCCCGTACTCGGGGGCGGGCAGGGCGGCCCGGTCGAGCTTGCCGTTGGCGGTCAGCGGCAGCGCGTCCACGGTGACGAACGCCGCCGGCACCATGTAGTCGGGCAGGTCGCGGCGCAGCCGGCCGGACAGCTCGCCCGCCTCGGGCGCGCCTTCGGGGCCGGGCACCAGGTAGGCGACCAGCCGCTTGTCGCCCGGCCGGTCCTCCCGGGCGACGACGGCGGCCTGGGCGACGCCCGGGCAGCCCGCGAGGACCGCCTCGATCTCTCCGGGCTCGATCCGCAGGCCGCGCAGCTTGACCTGGTGGTCGGCGCGTCCGGCGAAGTCCAGCGTGCCGTCGGCCCGCCACGACGCGAGGTCGCCGGTGCGGTACATCCGGCTCCCGTCCGGCCCGTACGGGTCGGCGGTGAAGCGCTCCGCCGTCAGGCCGGCCCGCCCGAGGTAGCCGCGGGCCACGCCCGTCCCCGCGAGGTACAGCTCGCCGACCATGCCGGTCGGCACCGGGCGCAGCCTGTCGTCGAGCACGTAGGTGCGCATGTTCGCCATCGGCCGGCCGATCGGAACGGTCGCGGCGTGTTCGGGGAGGTCGCCCACCGGGTGCCAGGTGGCCAGGGTGGTGGCCTCGGTGGGCCCGTAACCATTCACCACCTCGATGCCGGGGCAGGCCTCCCGCACCCGGGCGACGGCGGCCGGGGAGACCACGTCGCCGCCGGTCCACACCTCGCGCACCCCGGCGAGCAGGCCCGGGCGCTCCTCCGCGACCAGGCGGAACAGTCCGGCCGTGAGCCACAGTCCGGTCACCCCGTGCGAGGTGATCGTGTGCTGGAGCAGGTCGAGGTCGAGCTGCTCCGGCGGTGCGACCACGACCCGGCCGCCGTTGAGCAGCGGAACCCACAGCTCGTAGGTGGAGAGGTCGAAGGCCGTCGGGGAGTGCATCAGCACCCGCTCGTGTCCGCCGCCCCGCCATTCGGGGGTGAGCGCGAGGCCCACCACGTCACGGTGGGTGACGGCCACGCCCTTCGGCCGACCGGTCGAACCGGAGGTGTACATGATGTACGCCAACTGCCCTGGCGAACAGGGGACTTCGACGTCGGAAGGATCAGCGGTCCCGGACCGCACCAGCGCGGTGAGCACCTCCCGGGTGAGCACCAGGGCGGCCCCGCTCTCCCGCAGGATCAGGTCGATCCTGGAGGAGGGGAAGCGCGAGTCCAGCGGCACGTAGGCGCCGCCGGCCTTGACGATCGCCAGGATCGCCACGACCAGCTCCGCCGAGCGGTCCAGCATGACCGCGACCGGCGTCTCCGGCCGTACGCCCTGGCGGATCAGCGCCCGTGCCAGGCGGTTGGCCCGCAGATCGAGCTCCGCGTAGGTCAGCTCGATACCGCCGGCCACCACCGCGACCGCCTCCGGGGTGGCCCGCACCTGGCGGGCGAACAGCTCCGGCACCGCGGCCTCGGGCAGCTCGGCCGCGGCACCGTTGGACCCGGCGAGCAGTCGGCGGTGTTCCTCGACGGGCATGATGTCGATCCGGCTGATCGGCCGGTCGGGGTCGGCGACCGCCGCGTGCAGCAGCCGGGCCAAGCGCTCGAACAGCAGCTCCACGGTGGGCGCGTCGAAGAGGTCGGTGGCGTACTCCACCGCGCCGACGAGGCCGTCGGGGCCGCCGTCCGGGCGGAACTGCTCGGCCAGGCTGAAGGTCAGGTCGACCCGCGCCGTCCCGGTCGGCGCCTCCAGGTGGCCGGTCTCCAGCCCCGGCAGCGCGAACTCGCCGACCGGCGCGTTCTGCAGGGCCAGCATGATCTGGAACAGCGGGTGGTGGGCCAGCGACCGCGCGGGGTTGACCACCTCGACCAGGTACTCGAACGGCACGTCCTGGTGGTCGTACGCGGTGAGCGCCTTCTGCCGGACCCGGCCGACCAGTTCGGCGAAGCCGGGGTCCCCGCCGGTGTCGGTGCGCAGCACCAGGGTGTTGACGAAGAACCCGACGAGCTCGTCCAGCGCCTGGTCGGTACGGCCGGCGATCGGGCTGCCGACCGGGATGTCCGTGCCGGCTCCGAGCCGGGTGAGCAGGGCCGCGAGCCCGGCCTGGAGCACCATGAACATGCTGGCGCCGCGCGCGGCGGCCAGGTCCCGCAGGGCCCGGTGCAGTTCCGCGTCCAGCCGGACCACGACCCGGTCGCCCCGCTGGGAGGCCACCGGCGGCCGCGGCCGGTCGGCGGGCAGCTGCAGCTGCTGCGGGACGCCGGCCAGCTCCCCCTTCCAGTAGGCCAGTTGCCGGGCGAACAGGCTGTCCGGGTCGGCGGCGTCACCGAGCAGCTCGCGCTGCCAGGCGCTGTAGTCGGCGTACTGCACCGGCAACGGGGACCACTGCGGGGCCTCGCCCCGGCAGCGGGCCGCGTAGGCCGCGGCGAGGTCACCCGAGAGCGGGCCCATCGACCAGCCGTCGGCGGCGATGTGGTGCACCACGACCAGCAGCACGTGCCGGTCGGGGGCGAGGGCGTACAGCTCCGCCCGGAGCGGCGGTTCCGCCGCGAGGTCGAAGCCGCACTGCGCCGTCTCCGCCAGGCGCTCGGCCAGTGCGCTCTCGTCGAGCTCGACCACCGGCAGTGCGGGGTGCGCCTGCGCGGCGCTCAGCACGATCTGGTGGGGCATGCCGTCCGTCTCGCGGAAGACCGTCCGCAGGCTCTCGTGCCGGGCCACCACGTCCGCGAGCGCGGCGTGCAGGGCCGGGCGGTCCAGTTCACCGGTCAGGCTGAGGGCGAGCGGCATGTTGTAGGTGGCGCTCGGTCCGTCCATCCGGTGCAGGAACCACAGGCGGCGCTGGGCGAAGGACAGCGGCACCTGGTCGGGGCGGGCCCGGGCGGTCAGCGCGGGCCGCGCCGCCCCGGAGCCGTCCAGGCGGGCGGCCAGCCCGGCCACGGTCGGCGTTTCGAACAGCGTCCGGACCTCCAGCTCCGCCCCGAGGGTCGCCCGGACCCGGGAGGCCAGCCGGGTCGCCAGGAGGGAGTGCCCCCCGAGGTCGAAGAAGCCGTCGTCGACGCCGACCTGCGCCAGGCCCAGCACCTCGGCGAAGAGTTCGGCGAGGAGCTGCTCCTGCGGGGTGCGCGGTGCCCGCCCGGCCGCGACCGGACCGAGGTCGGGTGCGGGCAGCGCACGGCGGTCGAGCTTGCCGTTGGCCGTCAGCGGCAGCGCCTCCAGCGCCACGAACGCCGAGGGGATCAGGTAGTCGGGCAACCGGCTCCGCAGCCAGTCACGGAGTTCGCCCAGGAGGGCGCCGGTGCCCCGGCCGCCGGTCGGGCGGTTGGTCAGTGAGGACAGCGACGCACCCGTGGCCCGGGCCGGCCGGTAGGCCTCGACCGGGGAGCCGTGGAGCGCCCGCGGGTCGGTGAGGACGACGTCCACGGCGTCCGCCGCGGTGGCCGACCAGGTCACGGCCACCGAGCGGCCGAACTCCGACCCGAGGGCGTGGAAGTCCTCCGGGTCGGCGAGGTCGGCGTCCTCCGGGGCGTGCAGCCGTTCCAGCAGCTCGGCGAGCGAGCCGTCCCCGTTCTGCACCGCCCGGGCCAGAGCGGCCTCCCGCACCACCCGGCGGTTCGGCACCCCGGTGATCCGCAGCACGTCGGCGGGCGGCTGGGCGAGCAGCTCGCGCAGTTCGGCCGGCCCGGCGACCTGCTGCCCCCACGCCAGCTCGACGGACCGCTCCGGAGCCGTCGGGGTGACCGGCGCCCTGTGCAGCGTCACGTCGTAGCGGTAGCGGGTCAGCTCGTTGTGGTGGCGGCCGCGCTTGACCTCGACGGCCGTCGCGCCGATGTCCGTGCCGTGCTCCCCCAGGGCGGTGAAGAAGTCCGGGTCGACCAGGAGCTCCTTCTCGACCCGGAGGGCCTGCTCGACCGCGCGGCGCACCGAGGTGACGTCGGCGCCTTCGCCGACCCGGTGGAGTTGGACGGCGGTGGCCAGCGGGCGCAGCAGCCGGAGGTTGCGGACGTCGCCGACGAACAGCGCGCCGCCGGGGGCGAGCAGCCCCATCAGCTTCCCGATCACGTCGGCGAGGTACTCGGCGGACGGGAAGTACTGCACCACCGAGTTGATCACGACGGTGTCGAACTCCCCCGCCGGGAGCCCGGCGGTGTCGTGAGCCGGGCGGGTCTGCAGCACCACGCGCCCGGCCAGCTCCTCCTGCCCGGCCACCTGGGCGGCCAGCGCCTCGATCGCGGTGGCGGAGAAGTCGGTCGCCCAGTACGTCTCGCAGTGCGGTGCGATCTGCGAGAGCAGCAGACCGGTGCCGACGCCGACCTCCAGCACCCGGCGGGGCCGCAGGGCCAGGATGCGGGAGACGGTCGCGTCCCGCCACTCCCGCATCTGCTCGACGGGGATCGGGCTGGCGTCGTAACTGCTGTTCCAGCCCACGAAGTTCTGGCCGAAGCCGGCCTCCTCGGGAGCGATGGGCAGGGCGTCGTAGATGTCCTGCCACTCGCCCACGTGGTCCGCTTCGAGGGCGCTGTCGCGGGCCTCCTCCTGGCGGGGGACGACATAGCCGACGAGCCGGTCGTCCTGGGCGAGGACCGCGGCCCGGGCGACGGCGGGGTGCTCGGCCAACGCCGACTCGACCTCGCCCGGTTCCACCCGGAAGCCGCGCACCTTCACCTGCTCGTCGGCGCGGCCGACGTACTCCAACTGCCCGTCACCGAGCCAGCGGACCAGGTCGCCGGTGCGGTACATGCGGCTCCCGGACGCACCGAACGGGCAGGCGACGAACCGCCCGGCCGTCAGGCCCGGCCGGTTCAGGTAACCACGGGCCAGGCCGGCGCCCGAGACGTACAACTCGCCGGGCACGCCGGGCGGCACCGGCCGCAGCCGGTCGTCCAGCACGTACACCTGGGCGTTGGCGATCGGGCGGCCGATCGGCGGCACGCCCGCCCCCGGGGACAGCGGGTCGCTCATGGTCGCGCAGACCGTGGTCTCGGTCGGGCCGTAGGCGTTGATCATCCGCCGGCCCGGCGCCCACCGCTCCACCAGCTCCGGCGGGCACGCCTCCCCCGCCACCACCAGCGTCGACACCGCCACCGTTTCCTCCGGCACGGCGGCCAGGACCGACGGGGGCACGGTCACGTGGGTGACCGCGAGCCCCGGGTCGGTCAGTGCGGCGACCGGGTCCGCCGCCGGGGGCAGCACCAGGGCCGCGCCGCGCAGCAGCGCGGTGCAGATCTCCGACACCGAGGCGTCGAAGCTTGGTGAGGCGAACTGGAGCACCCGGCTGCCGGGGTCGATCGCGAACCGCTCGATCTGGGCGGCGACCAGGCTGGCGACCCCGCCGTGGGCGACCACGACACCCTTGGGGCGGCCTGTCGAGCCGGAGGTGTAGATCACGTAGGCCGGGTGCCGGACGTCGAGCGCGACGTCCGGGTCGGTCTCCGGCCAGTCGCCCTCGACCACCATCACCGGATCGTCGACCATCAGCGCCGGACGGGCGTCCGCCAGCATGAAGTCGATCCGCGCCCGCGGGTACGCCGGATCCACCGGCAGGTACGCGGCCCCGGCCTTCAGCACCCCCAGGACGGCGACCACCGCTTCCACCGAGCGCGGCAACGCCACCGCCACCAACTGCTCAGGGCCCACCCCCCGCGCGATCAGCGCGTGGGCGAACCGGTTCGCCCGGGCGTTCAACTCCCGGTACGTCAACTCGACGTCACCACGGACGAGGGCGACCGCGTCCGGCGTCGCCGCCACCTGGGCCGCGAAGGCCTGCGGCACCGGAACGGCGCCCACCTCGCGGGCGGTCGCGTTGCCCCGCTCCAGCAACCGGTGCCGCTCGTCGCCGTCGAGGAGGTCGATCCCACCGATCGACCGGTCCGGGTCGGCGGTGACCGCCTCCAGCAGGAGCGTCCAGCGCCGGACGAGGGCTTCGACCGTCGAGCGGTCGAACAGGTCGGTGGCGTACTCCGCCGCGCCGACGATCCCTGCCGGGCTCCCGTCCGGGCCGAACCGCTCGACGAGGCTCACCCCGAGGTCGAACTTGGCGGTTCCGGTGGCCACCGCGTAGGCGGCGACCTCCAGGCCCGGCAGCGAGAACCGGCCCATCGGGGCGTTCTGCACGGCCAGGATGGTCTGGAACAGCGGGTGGTGCGACAGCGAGCGGGACGGATTCAGCACCTCCACCAGGTGCTCGAACGGCACGTCCTGGTGCGCGTACGCCGACAGCGAGGTCTCCCGCACCCGCCCGAGCAGCTCGGCGAAGCTCGGATCACCGCTCGTGTCCGTCCGCAGCACCAGCGTGTTCACGAAGAACCCGACCAGCTCGTCCAGCGCCTCGTCCGTGCGCCCCGCGATCGGACTCCCGATCGGGATGTCCGTCCCCGCACCCAGCCGCGTGTACAGCGCCGCCAGCGCGGCCTGCAGCACCATGAACAGGCTGGCGCCGGTGTTCCTCGCCAGTTCGGTCAGAGCGGCGTGCAGTTCGGGGCTGAGTTCCAGGCCGACGTGATCGCCGTGCCAACCGGCGACGGGCGGCCTCGGCCGGTCGGCGGGCAGCCGGAGCAGCTCCGGGAGGTCGGACAGCTGGCGCTTCCAGTAGTCGAGCTGCTCGGTGAACCGGCTCTGCGGGTCGGTGGCGTCGCCGAGCAGGTCGCGCTGCCAGAGCGTGTAGTCGGCGTACTGCACCGGCAGGTCCGACCAGCCCGGCGCGCGGCCCTCGCTCCGGGCCGCGTACGCCTCGGCGAGGTCGCGGGCCAGCGGGCCGGTGGACCAGCCGTCACCGGCGATGTGGTGCATGACCAGCAGCAGCACGTGCTCGCCCGGCGCGACGGCGAACAGCTCCGCCCGCAGCGGCGCCTCCGCCGTCAGGTCAAAAGGCCGCCTGGCGAACTCGGCCAGCCGCTCGTGCAGTTCGGCCTGCGCGACCTCGGTCAGCCCGGCCCGGGGCCGGGCCTCGGCCGGGTCCAGGACCCGCTGGCACGGGACGCCGCCCACCTCCGGGAACACCGTCCGCAGGCTCTCGTGGCGGGCCACCACGTCGGCCAGCGCCTCGTCCAGCGCCGTCCGGTCGAGCGTCCCGGTCAGCTGGAGCGCCAGCGGGATGTGGTAGGTCGCGGCCGCGCCGTCCATGCGGTGCAGGAACCAGAGCCGGCGCTGGGCGAAGGACAGCGGCACGGCCTCCGGCCGCTCCCGCGCGGTCAGCGTCGGGCGGGCGCTGCCGGCCTCCGTCAGCGCCCCCGCCAGACCCGCCACCGTGGGCGCCTGGAACAGCGCGCGCAGCCCGAGCTCCACGCCGAGCACCGAGCGCACCCGAGCGGCCAGCCGGGTGGCGAGCAGGGAGTGCCCGCCGAGGTCGAAGAAGTCGTCGTCGACCCCGACCTGCGGCAGGCCCAGCACCTCGGCGAACAGCTCGCACAGGATCTGCTCCTGCGGGGTGCGCGGCGCCCGACCCGCAGCCGTGGGCGTGGCCTCGGGCGCGGGCAGCGCCGCCCGGTCCAGCTTCCCGTTCGGCGTCAGCGGCAACGCGTCCAGCAGCACGAAGGCCGACGGCACCAGGTAGTCCGGCAGTCGCTCGCGCAGGTACGCCGCCAGCTCCGTCGGACGGACAGTCGTGTCCGGACGAGCCGTGACGTAGCCGACGAGGCGGTCGTCCTGGGCCAGGACCGCCGACCGGGCGACGGCGGAGTGCCCGGCCAGGGCCGCCTCGATCTCGCCGAGTTCGATCCGGAAGCCGCGGACCTTCACCTGGTCGTCGGCGCGGCCGACGTACTCCAGCGCACCGTCACCGCGGCGGCGCACGAGGTCGCCGGTACGGTACATCCGTGCACCGGCCGGGCCGAACGGGCAGGCGGGGAACCGCTCGGCGGTGAGCCCGGGCCGGTCCAGGTACCCCCGCGCCAGGCCCGGGCCGGCGACGTACAGCTCCCCCACCACCCCCGGCGGCACGACGCGCAGCCGCTCGTCCAGCACGTAGACCCGGAAGCCGGCGACCGCACGGCCGATCGGCGGCACACCCGCCCCCGCGGACAGCGGGTCGCTCATGGTCGCGCAGACCGTGGTCTCGGTCGGGCCGTACGCGTTGATCATCCGCCGGCCCGGCGCCCAGCGTGCCACCAGCTCCGGCGGGCACGCCTCCCCCGCCACCACCAGGGTGGTGGCCGTGACGTCGGCCACCGCCGCCAGGGCCGAGGGCGGCAGGGTCACATGGGTGACGCCGAGCCGGTGGTCCGTCAGCGCCTCCAGCGGGGCGTCCACCGGGGCCAGGACGAGGGTGGCACCGCTGAGCAGGGCACTGCACAGGTCCCAGAAGGACGCGTCGAAGCTGGGCGAGGCGAACTGGAGCACCCGGCTGCCGGGCACCACGCCGAGCCGCTCGACCTGCGCCGCCACCAGGCCGGACACACCGGAGTGGCTGACCACGACGCCCTTGGGGCGGCCGGTCGAGCCGGAGGTGTAGATCACGTAGGCCGGGTGCCGGACGTCGACCGCGACCACCGGGTCCGTGTCCGGCCGGTCGCCCTCGACCACCATCACCGGATCGTCGACCACCAGCACCGGACGGGCGTCCGCCAGCATGAAGTCGATCCGCGCCCGCGGGTACGCCGGATCCACCGGCAGGTACGCCGCCCCGGCCTTCAGCACCCCCAGGACCGCCACCACCGACTCCACCGAGCGCGGCAACGCCACCGCCACCAACTGCTCAGGGCCCACCCCCCGCGCGATCAGCGCGTGGGCGAACCGGTTCGCCCGGGCGTTCAACTCCCGGTACGTCAACTCCAGATCCCCGCACACCAGCGCGACCGCGTCCGGCGCCGCCGCCAGCCGCGCCGCGAACAGCTCCGGCAGGCCCACCCCGGCCGCCCCGCCCTCGACGGCGGGCAGCAGCTCGCGGCGCTCCTCGGCGGACAGCAGGTCGATCCCGCCGATCGGCTGGTCGGGCGCGGCGGCGACCGCGGCCAGCAGCCTGGTCCACCGGGCGACCAGGGCCTCGACCGCCGGGCGGTCGAACAGGTCGGTGCTGTACTCCACCGCGCCGCTGAGCCCGGCCGGCGCTCCGTCCGGCCCGTGCTCCTCCGCGAACCCGAAGGTCAGGTCGAGCCGCGCCGTCCCGGTAAGCACACTCATTCCGGAGACCCGCAGACCCGGCAGCTCGAAGTCGCCGCCCGGCGCGTTCTGCACCACCAGCCCGGTCTGGTACAGCGGGTGGTGCGACAGCGAGCGGGACGGGTTCAGCGCCTCCACCAGGTGCTCGAACGGCACGTCCTGGTGCGCGTACGCCGACAGCGCGGTCTCCCGCACCCGCCCCAGCAGCTCCGCGAAGCTCGGATCGCCGCTGGTGTCGGTGCGCAGCACCAGCGTGTTGATGAAGAACCCGACCAGCTCGTCCAGCGCCTCGTCGGTGCGCCCCGCGACCGGGCTCCCGATCGGAATGTCCGTACCCGCGCCCAGCCGCGTGTACAGCGCGGCCAGCGCCGCCTGCAGCACCATGAACAGGGTGGCACCCGAGCGTCGCGCCAACTCCACCAGCGCCGTGTGCAGTTCGGCGTCGATCCGGAGTTCCAGCAGGTCGCCGCCGTACGACATGGCGGCCGGGCGCGGCCGGGCTGCGGGCAACCGCAGCTGCTCGGGCAGCCCGGCCAGCGCCTCCTTCCAGTAGGCGACCTGGCGGGCGAACAGGCTGTCGGCGTCGTGCTCGTCGCCGAGGATCTCGTGCTGCCACAGGGTGTAGTCGCCGTACGTCACCGGCAGCGGCGGCCAGGCCGGCGCCCCGCCGCCCTGCCGGGTGGTGTAGGCGGTGGCCAGGTCACGGGCCAGCGGGCCCATGGACCAGCCGTCCCCGACGATGTGGTGCATCACCAGCAGCAGCACGTGCTCGTCCGGCGCGACCGCGAACAGCTCCGCCCGCAGCGGCACTTCCGCGGTCAGGTCGAAGCCGCGCACCGCCGCCTCGCGCAGCAGGGCGGGCACCTCGGCCTCGCCGGCCGCGCGTACGGTCAGCGGGACGGCGACCTCGGTGCTGTCCAGCACCCGCTGGAACGGGATTCCGGCGGTGTGCGGGAAGACCGTGCGCAGGGTCTCGTGCCGGGCCACCACGTCCGCGAGCGCGGCGCGCAGCGCGGCCCGGTCGAGGTCGCCGGACAGTCGCAGGGCCAGCGGCATGTGGTAGGTGGCGCTCGGTGCCCCGAACTGCTGGAGGAACCAGAGCCGGCGCTGGGCGAAGGACAGCGGCATGGGCTCGCGGCGGGGCCGGGGCACCAGGGCCTGCCGCGCGGTGGCGGCGTCCTGGAGCCCGGCGGCCAGCCCGGCGGGGGTCGGGGTCCGGAACAGGGCGCGCAGCTCCAGTTCGACCCCGAGGGTCGCCCGGACCCGCGAGACCAGCCGGGTGGCGAGCAGGGAATGCCCGCCCAGCGCGAAGAAGTCCTCGTCGACCCCGACCCGTGGCCGGCCCAGCACCTCGGCGAACAGCTCGCACAGGATCTGCTCCTGCGGGGTGCGCGGCGCCCGGCCCGTCTCCCTGCTCGTGGCCTCGGGCGCGGGCAGCGCCGCCCGGTCCAGCTTCCCGTTCGGCGTCAGCGGCAGCGCGTCCAGCAGCACGAACGCCGACGGCACCAGGTACTCCGGCACCCGGCCGCGCAGGTACGCCGTCAGCGCCGACGCGGTCGCCCCGCTCCCGGCCACGGGGACGACGTACGCCACGATCCGGTCCTCCCGGGCGAGCACCGCGACCTGGGCGACGCCCGGGTGCGCGGTCAGCTCGGCCTCGATCTCGCCCGGCTCGACCCGGAACCCGCGCACCTTCACCTGGTGGTCGACCCGGCCGGCGAACTCCAGCTCGCCGTCTGCGCGCCAGCGGACCAGGTCGCCGGTGCGGTACATCCTGGCGCCGGCCGGACCGTACGGGTTGGCGACGAAGCGCCCGGCGGTGAGACCGGGCCGGTTCAGGTAGCCGCGTGCGAGCCCCGTTCCGGCGAGGTACAGCTCACCCAGCACGCCGGGGGCGACCGGCCGCAGCGCCGAATCCAGCACGTACACCCGGCAGTTGGCGATCGGACGGCCGATCGGTACCGGCACCGGGCAGTCGGCGGGGTCGGCCGGCAGCGGGTAGGCGGTGATCACATGGGTCTCGGCGGGGCCGTAGTGGTTGTGCAGCACCCGGCCCGGCCGGCGGGCCTGGAGCCGGCGCACCGCACCGCCGAGGCGCATCGCCTCACCGGCCTGGGCGATCAGCCGCAGGCGCGGCAGCTCCAGCCCGGCCTCCTCGGCGGCCTCGGCCAGCGCCTCGACCACCAGGTTGGGCGCGAACAGCTCCCCCACCTGGTGCCGGTCCAGCCAGTGGGCGAACAGCTCGGCGCTGCGGCGCTGTTCCTCGGTCGGCACCACCAGGGTCTTGCCGTACAGCAGCGCGGAGAGCACCTCCTGCACCGAGACGTCGAAGCTGATCGCGGTGAACTGCGCGGTGCGCGTGCCGGGTTCGCCGCCGACGGCCTCGTGGTGCCACGCCAGCAGGTTCAGCAGCCCGGCGGCGGGCATGACGACGGCCTTGGGCCGGCCGGTGGAGCCGGAGGTGTAGATGACGTAGGCCGGGTGCCGGGCGTCCGCGGGGACGACCGGGTCGTGCTCCGGCTGCTCGTCGGACGGTGTGACGGCCCCGAGGTCGTCGAGCACCACGGCCGGTCGGGCGTCCTCCAGCATGTACGCGATGCGGGCGGCCGGATAGTCCGGGTCGATCGGCAGGTACGCCGCGCCCGTCTTGAGCACCGCGAGGACCGCGACCACCAGCTCGGCCGAACGCGGCAGCCGCAGGGCGACGACCTGCTCCGGTCCCACGCCGCGCGCGATCAGCGCGTGGGCCAGCCGGTTGGCCCGGCGGTTCAGCTCGCGGTAGGTCAGCGCGGTGTCCTCGCACAGCACCGCCTCGGCCTCCGGGGTCGCCCGGACCTGCGCCTCGAACAGGGCGGGCAGGCTCTCGACCGGAGCCGGGCCGGCGGTGTCGTTGCGGGCGACCAGCAGCTCGTGCCGCTCCTCGGCGGTGAGGACGTCGATCCGGCTCAGCGGCCGGTCCGGTTCGGCGACCACCGCCGCCAGCAGCCGCAGCCACCGGGCGAGCAGCGTCTCCACCGTGGCGTGGTCGAACAGGTCGGTGCTGTACTCGACACGACCGACGATGCCCTCGGCCGGTCCGCCGGTGCCACCGTGCTCCAGCAGGTGGAAGCCGAGGTCGAACATCGCGGTGGGCGTGCGCACGAGGAGGATCTCGGAGTCCAGACCGTCCAGCTCGAACTCGGTGCGGGGCACGTTCTGCAACGCGAGCAGCACCTGGAACAGCGGTTGCCGGGCGAGCGACCGGGACGGGTTGAGGGCCTCGACGACGTGCTCGAACGGCAGGTCCTGGTGGGCGTAGGCGGCCAGCGCGCCCTCCCGGACCCGGGCCAGCAGCTCCGCGAAGGTCGGGTCGCCCGAGGTGTCGGTGCGCAGCACCAGGGTGTTGACGAAGAAGCCGACGAGGTCGTCCAGCGCCTGATCGGTCCGGCCGGCGATCAGGCTGCCGACCGGGATGTCCGTGCCCGCGCCGAGCTTGTCCAGCAGCGATGCCAGGGCGGCCTGCAGCACCATGTACACACTGGCGCCGTGCTCCCGGCCAAGCCGGACCAGCCCGGTGTGCAGTTCGGCGTCCAGTTCGACGTCGAGGTGCCCGCCGGCGTAGGAGGGGGTCGCGGGGCGATGGCGGTCGGCGGGGAGCCGGAGCTGCTCCGGAAGGTCGGCCAGCGTTCGCGTCCAGTGGTCCGTCTGGCGGGCGAACAGGCTGTCGGCGTCGGCCGCGTCGCCGAGCAGCCGGTTCTGCCACAGGGTGTAGTCGGCGTACTGCACGGGCAGGGGCACCCACTGCGGCTCCTCGCCCCGGCGGCGGGCCGCGTACGCGGTGGCCAGGTCGGCGGACAGCGCGCCCAGCGACCAGCCGTCGCCGGCGATGTGGTGGATCACCACCAGCAGCACGTGCTCGTCCGGACCCGCCTCGAACAGCTCCGCGCGCAGCGGCGGTTCGGTCGCGAGGTCGAATCCGCGCGCCGCCGCTGCCGTCAGCAGCCCCGGCAGGTCCGCCTCACCAACCCGGGTGACGGCCAGCCGGGGTGGAGCCGTTCCGGCGTCCAGCACCTCCTGGCGGGGAACCCCGTCGACCTGGGGGAAGACCGTGCGCAGGCTCTCGTGCCGGGCGACGACGTCGCCGAGCGCCGCCCGCAGAGCGGTCCGGTCGAGTTCACCGGTCAGCCGCCACGCCAGCGGCATGTTGTAGACCGGGCCGGCGTCCTCCAGCTGGTGCAGGAACCACAGCCGCCGCTGTGCGAAGGACAGCGGGACCTGGTCGGGCCGCTCTGCGCGGCGCAGCGCGGGCCTCGCCCGGCCGGCCCCGCCGAGTCCGGCGGCCAGCCCGGCCACCGTCGGCGTCTCGAAGAGGGCGCGCAGCTCCAGTTCCACCCCGAGGGCGGCCCGCGCCCGGGCGACCAGCCGGGTGGCGAGCAGGGAGTGCCCGCCGAGGTCGAAGAAGTCGTCGTCGGCCCCGACCCCGGCCACGCCCAGCACCTCGGCGAACAGCTCCGCGAGGACCTGCTCCTGCGGAGTGCGCGGGGCGCGGCCGGTCCGCGCCGCGGTGTGGACGGGTGCGGGCAGCGCCCGCCGGTCCAGCTTGCCGGTGGCCGTCAGCGGCAGGCCGTCCAGGGGCACGAAGGCGGCCGGGACCATGTAGTCCGGCAGTCGCTCGTGCAGGTGTGCCCGCAGTTCGTCCGGCCGGAGTTCCGCCCCGGTGACGGCCACCGGGTAGGCGACCAGCCGCGCGTCCCCGGCCCGGTCCTCCCGGACGGTCACCGCGACCTGGGCGACCTGCGGGTGTTCCCCCAACGCCGCCTCGATCTCGCCGAGCTCGATCCGGAAGCCGCGCACCTTGACCTGGTCGTCGGTCCGGCCCAGGAACTCCAGGTTCCGGTCGGCGCCCCAGCGCACCAGGTCGCCGGTGCGGTACATCCGCGTGCCGCCCGGACCGAACGGGTCCGCCACGAAGCGCCCCGCGGTGAGCCCCGGCCGGTTCAGGTAGCCGCGGGCCAGGCCCGCTCCGGCGAGGTACAGCTCGCCCGCCACGCCTGCGGGCACCGGCCGCAGCGCGCTGTCGAGCACGTACAGCCGGATGCCCCCGAGCGGCCGGCCGATCACCGGGCGCGGACTCGATTCCAGCGGTGCCACGACGGCGTCCACCGTGCACTCGGACGGCCCGTAGTAGTTCAGGCAGGACACGCCCTCGACGGCCCGCAGCCGCTCCCACAGCTGGTCCGGAACGGCCTCCCCGCCCATCGAGACCACCGCGGGACGGCGCCCCGGGTCGTCCAGGAGCCCCCGTGCGACGAGCACCTGCAGATAGGACGGAGTGGCGTTGACGTAGTCCAGCCCGACGCGCGTGGCGTAGTCGACGAAGGCGTCCGGGTCGGACCAGGTCGCCTCGTCCAGGACGTGAAGTTCGTGGCCCGCGTACAGGCTGGACAGCTGGTCGCAGGAGGCGTCGAACGACACCGAGGTGGTCAGCCCGATGCGCAGCCGCTCCTTCGTCCCCCGGGGGAACAGCAGCGGACGCTGGCTGACGAAGAGGTTGAGCAGGCCGCCGTGGGTCGACACCACGCCCTTGGGCCTGCCGGTGGAGCCGGAGGTGTAGATCACATAGGCCGGGTGCCCCGGGTCGATGGTCACCAGGGGGTCCGTCGCCGGGCAGTCGGCCACCAGGGCGGCCGTCGCCGGGTCGTCGAGCACCAGCCACCCGGCCGGACCGGCCTCCGGCAGCCCGTCCCGGGTCCGGGCGTCGGTCACCACCAGGACCGGGCCGGCGTCGTCCAGCATGTGCCCGATCCGCGCGGCCGGGTACCCGGGATCGATCGGGACGTAGGCCGCCCCGGTCCTGAGCACCGCGAGGATCGCCACGACCAGCTCGGCCGACCTCGGCAGCGCCACCGCCACCAGCCGCTCCGGCCCCGCGCCCCGGGCGACCAGGGCGTGCGCCAGCCGGTTCGCCCGCTCGTCCAGCTCCTCGTACGTCAGCGAGACGTCCCCGCACACCAGCGCCACCAGGTCCGGCGTCGCCCGCACCTGTGCCCGGAACAGCTCCGGCACGCTCGCGGCCGGAAGTTCCACCTCCGGTCCGGTGCCCAGTGCCGTCAGGTCGTCGCGCTCCTCCGCGGAGAGCAGGACGTACTGGCTGAGCCGCCGCTGCGGGTCGGCGACCGCGGCGCGGAGCAGCCGCTCCCAGCGCGCGAACATCGTCTCGACGGTGGCCCGGTCGTAGAGGTCGTCGGCGTACTCGACGAGCCCGTCGATCCCCTCCGGGGTGGGGACACCTCCCGGGCCGCCGGGCTCAGGGGGACCGTCCTGCGCCTGCCGCTCGGACATGGTGAAGATCAGGTCGAGCTTGGCGGTGGTCGTCGTCAACGGCATGCCTTCGACGCGCAGCCCGGGCGGCGCGAAGTCGGCCCGGGGCGCGTTCTGCAGCACCAGCATGACCTGGAACAGCGGGTGGTGCGCCAGCGAGCGCACCGGGTTGAGGGCTTCGACCAGGTGCTCGAACGGCAGGTCCTGGTGGGCGTACCCGGCCAGCGAGGTGTCCCGGACCCGCTCCAGCAGCTCGGCGAAGGTCGGATCGCCCGAGGTGTCGGTGCGGAAGACCAGGGTGTTGACGAAGTAGCCGACCAGCTCGTCCAGCGCCTGATCGGTCCGGCCGGCGACCGGGCTGCCGACCGGGATGTCGTCGCCCGCGCCGAGCTTGCTCAGCAGCGCCGCCAGCCCGGCCTGGAGGACCATGAAGAGACTGGTGCCGTGCTCGCGGGCGAGGTCGCGCAGACCGCGGTGCAGTTCGGCGTCCAGTCCGGCGTGCACGAAGCCGCCCCGGTGCGAGGCGGCCGCCGGGCGGGGCCGGTCGGCAAGCAGCTGGATCCGCTCCGGGAGGCCGGCCAACTGCCGTGTCCAGTAGGCCGCCTGGCGGGCGAACGGACTGTCCGGGTCGGCGGATTCGCCGAGCAGCTCGTGCTGCCACAGGGTGTAGTCGGCGTACTGGACCGGCAGGCTCTCCCACCGCGGCTCCTCGCCGCGGCAGCGCGCCGCGCAGGCGGCGGTCAGGTGCTGCGCGAGCGGGCCCAACGACCAGCCGTCACCCGCGATGTGGTGGAGCACCACGTGGAGCACGTGCTCGTCCGACGCCAGCTCGAACAGGTCGACCCGCAGCGGCGCATCGCCCGCCAGGTCGAACGGACGGTCCTTCGCCGCCGCCATCAGGGTGGACAGCTCGGCCTCCGTGGTCCGGCTCACGCGCAGCCGCGGGCGGGCCGCCGCGACGTCCAGCACCTGCTGGTACGGGACACCGTCGACGGCCGGGAAGACGGTCCGCAGGCTCTCGTGCCGCCCGACCACGTCCGCGAGGGCGGCCTCCAGTGCCCGGCGGTCCAGGTCCCCGGACAGCCGCCACGCCAGGGCGATGTGGTAGTTCGCGCCGGCGCCCTCCAGCTGGTGCAGGAACCAGAGCCGCCGCTGCGCGAACGACAGCGGGACCACCTCGGGGCGCTCGCGCCGTACCAGGGCGGCCTGCGCCGGTCCGGCCGCCACCAGGGCGGCGGCGAGGGTGGCCGGGGTCGGCGCCTCGAACAGGGTGCGCAGCGGCATCTCCACGCCGAGCGTCGCCCGGATCCGGGCGGCCAGGCGGGTGGCCAGCAGCGAGTGCCCGCCCAGGTCGAAGAAGCCGTCCTCGACGCCGGCCGACGGCACGCCCAGGACCTCGGCGAACAGCTCGCAGAGCACCTGCTCCTGCGGGGTGCGCGGCGCGCGGCCGGTTGCCGCCGGGGCGAGGTCGGGGGCGGGCAGGGCCCGGTGGTCGAGCTTGCCGTTGGCGGTCAGCGGCAGCGCGTCCAGCACGACGAACGCCGACGGCACCATGTGCTCCGGCAGCCGCTCGCTCAGGTGCGCACGCAACTCGGCCGGGCGCGGCGCGGCTCCGGCGGCCGGCACCAGGTACCCGACCAGCCGGGTGTCGTCGGCCCGGTCCTGCCGGGCCAGGACGGCGGCCTGGCCGACGCCGGGGTGCGCGGCGAGTACCGCCTCGATCTCGCCGAGCTCGATCCGGAAGCCGCGCACCTTCACCTGCTGGTCGGCCCGGCCGACGTAGCGCAGGCTTCCGTCCCCACCGCGCCGCACCACGTCGCCGCTGCGGTACATCCGCGATCCCGGCGGTCCGAACGGGTCCGCCACGAACCGTCCGGCGGTGAGGCCGGGCCGGTTCAGGTAGCCGCGCGCCAGGCCGGGGCCCGCGACGTACAGCTCGCCGGGCACGCCCGGGGCCACCGGCCGCAGGCCGTCGTCGAGCACGTACGCCCGCAGGTCCGGGAGGGCCGCGCCGATCTCGCCGGGGGCGGTGCCGGACCGGTCGAGCGCGGCGTACGTGACGTGCACCGTGGTCTCGGTGATGCCGTACATGTTGACCAGCCGGGGCGCGTCCTCCGGGTGCCGCTCGTACCAGTTCGCGAGCCGGGCGTGCTCCAGTGCCTCGCCGCCGAACACCACGGTCCGCAGGGCGAGTTCACGCGGGTGCTCGGCGTCGGCCTGCATCAGCTGGTAGAAGGCGGACGGCGTCTGGTTGAGCACCGTCACCCGCTCGCGGGCGAGGAGTTCCAGGAAGCGGCCGGGCGAGCGGCTGGTCTCGTGGTCCACGACCACGAGGCGGCCGCCGTGCAGCAGCGCGCCCCACAGCTCCCAGACCGAGAAGTCGAAGGCGTAGGAGTGGAAGAGGGTCCAGACGTCGTCGGCGGTGAAGCCGAACAGCTCCTCCGTCGTCCGGAACAGGCGCACCGCGTTGCGGTGCGGGACCACCACGCCCTTGGGGTTGCCGGTGGAGCCGGAGGTGTGGATGACGTAGGCGGCGTGGTCGGGATCGACGGTGATCCCCGGGTCCGTGTCCGGCAGCTCGTCCAGGTCGAGCGCGTCCAGCGGCAGCCGGTCGACCTGCTCCGCACCCGGCAGCTCGCCGGTCCGGCTCGTCGTCAGCAGCAGCGCCGGCCGGGTGTCCTGGAGCAGGTACGCGATCCGGGCGGCCGGGTACGCCGGGTCCACCGGCACGTACGCGGCGCCGGCCTTGAGCACCGCGAGCACCGCCACGACCAGGTCCGCCGAGCGCGGCAGGGCCAGCGCCACCAGCTGCTCCGGGCCCACGCCCCGGTCGATCAGGGCGTGCGCGAGCCGGTTGGCACGGGTGTTCAACTCGCGGTAGGAAAAGGTTACTTCACCGTCCGTGAGGGCGACGGTGGCCGGGTCGGCCCGTACCTGCTGCTCGAAGAGCGCGGCCAGGCCGCTCCCCGGCGTGTCCTCCTCCCGGTCGGTACGAGCCGGGAGGAGCGCGCGGAGCTCCTCGGCGGACAGCACGTCCACCCGGCCGATCCGCCGGCCGGGATCGGCGACGACGGCGCGCAGCAGCCGCAGCCACCGGTCGACGATCCCGGCCACGGTGGCCTCGTCGAACAGGTCGGTGCTGTACTCGACCACGCCCGACAGTCCCTCCGTACCCGGCTGTTCGGCCAGGATGAAGGTCAGGTCGCACTTGGCCGTCCCGGTGTGCACCAGGTCGGTCGTCACCCGCAGCCCCGGCAGGTCGAAGGCGCCGAGCGGCGCGTTCTGCAGGGCGAGCATGGTCTGGAACAGCGGGTGGTGCGCCAGTGTCCGGGTCGGGTTCAGCGCCTCCACGAGGTGCTCGAACGGCACGTCCTGGTGGGCGTACGCGGCCAGCGCGTCGGAGCGGACCCGGCCGAGCAGTTCGGTGAACGAGGGGTCGCCTGACAGGTCGGTGCGCAGCACGAGGGTGTTGACGAAGAAGCCGACCAGGTCGTCCAGGGCCTCGTCGGTGCGTCCCGCGATCGGCGTGCCGATCGGGACGTCGGTGCCGGCGCCGAGCTTGCCCAGGAGAGCGGCCAGCCCGGCCTGGAGCACCATGAAGAGGCTGGCGCCGCCGTCCCGGGCGAGCGCGCGCAGGCCCTGGTGCAGCTCGGCGTCGATCCGCACCGGCAGGTGGGCGCCCCGGTAGGACATCGCGGCCGGCCGGGGCCGGTCGAAGGGCAGTTCCACCTGCTCGGGCAGGTCCGCCAGCTGCTCCCGCCAGTAAGCGAGTTGGCTGCTCAGCAGGCTGTCCGGGTCGGCACCGTCGCCGAGCAGCTCCCGCTGCCAGAGGGCGTAGTCGGCGTACTGGACGGGCAGTGGCGACCACTCCGGCTTCGCGCCCTCGGTACGGGCCGCGTAGGCGGTCCGCAGGTCCCGCAGGAGCGGCCCCGCCGACCAGCCGTCTCCGGCGATGTGGTGCACCACCAGCAGCAGCACGTGCTCCTCGGTGCCGAGCCGGAACAGCTCGGCTCGCAGCGGCGGCTCCTCGGAGAGCTCGAAGCCGTGCCGCGCCGCCTCGGCCAGAAGGTCCGGCAGGTCGTGCTCACCGGCCTCGGTCACCCGCAGCCGCGGCCGTGCCGCGTCGGCGTCCAGCACTCGCTGGCACGGCACGCCGTCGACCACCGGGAAGACGGTGCGCAGGCTCTCGTGCCGCTCGACCAGGTCCGTCAGGGCGGCCTCCAGGGCCCGCTGGTCCAGGTGTCCGGACAGCCGCAGGGTCAGCGGGATGTTGTACGTGGCGCTCGGGCCCTCCATGCGGTGCAGGAACCAGAGCCGGCGCTGCGCGAAGGACAGCGGGACGGCCTCGGACCGCTCGCGCCGCCCCAGCGCCGGGCGGGCCCGGCCCGCGACGTCCACCGCCGCGGCCAGTTCCGCCACCGTCGGCGCGTCGAACAGGTCGCGCAGCCTCAGCTCCACGCCCAGTACCGACCGGGCCCGGGCGACCAGCCGGGTGGCCAGCAGGGAGTGCCCGCCGAGGTCGAAGAAGCTGTCGTCGGCGCCGACCTCCGGCACGCCGAGCACCTCGGCGAACAGGCCGGCGAGCAGGTGCTCGCTCGCGGTGCGCGGAGCGCGCCCCTGGTCGACGGGCTGCCGGTCGGGCGCCGGGAGGGCCCGCCGGTCGAGCTTGCCGTTCGGGGTCAGGGGCAGGGCGTCCAGCAGCACGAAGGCCGACGGCACCATGTGCTTGGGCAGTCGCTCCCGCAGGTGTGCGCGCAGGGCGGTGTCGGTGACCGCGGCGCCGGGCTCGGCGACGGCGTAGGCGACCAGCCGGGGCTCGCCCTCGGTGCGCACCACGACGGCGGCCCGGGCGACCCGCGGGTGCTCGGCGAGGACGGCCTCGATCTCGCCGAGCTCCACCCGGAAGCCCCGGACCTTGACCTGGTCGTCCGTGCGTCCGAGGAACTCCAGCTGCCCGTCCGCACCCCAGCGCACCAGGTCACCGGTGCGGTACATGCGGTCGCCGTGCGCGCCGAAGGGACTGGCCACGAACCGTCCGGCGGTCAGCCCCGGCCGGTTCAGGTAGCCGCGGGCGAGGCACGCGCCGGCGATGTACAGCTCGCCCGGCACCCCGGCCGGCACCGGCCGCAGGGCGCCGTCGAGTACGTGGAGCCGGACATTGGTGCCAGGCCGGCCGATGACCGGACGCGGGCTCGAACCCACGGACGCGATCACCGGGTTGACGGTGCACTCGGACGGTCCGTAGAGGTTGAGGCAGGACACCCCTTCGGCCGCCCGCAGCTGTTCCCACAGCCGCTCCGGGACGGCCTCGCCGCCTGCTGCGACCAGCGCCGGACGCCAGCCGCGGTGGCCCGACAACCCGTGGGTGACGAGGACCTGCAGGTAGGACGGCGTCGCTTCGATGTAGTCCAGCCCGCAGCGCGCCGCGTAGCCCACGAAGGCCTCGGGGTCGGTCCAGGTCGCGTGGTCCAGGACGTGCAGCTCGTGGCCCGCGAACAGGGCGAGCAGCTGGTTCAGGGAAGCGTCGAACGACACCGAGGTGGTCAGGGCCACTCGCAGCCGCTGCCGGTCCCCGAGCGCCGCCCGGAAGTGCACCTCCCGGAGGTCCGTGAGCAGGTTGAGCAGGCCCCCGTGGGTCGGCAGCACGCCCTTGGGCCGACCGGTGGAGCCGGAGGTGTGGATGACGTACGCCGGGTGGCTCGGATCGACGGCCACCATCGGGTCGGTCGCCTGGCAGCCCGCCAGCAGGGCGGCCGTCTCCGGGGCGTCGAGCACCAGCCGGTCGACCGGACCGCCGTCGGGCAGCCGCTCAACGCTGCCGGAGTCGGTCACCACCAGCGCCGGCCGGGCGTCGTCGAGCAGGTAGGCGATCCGGGCGGCCGGGTACTCGGGGTCGACCGGGACGTACGCCGCGCCGGTCTTCAGTACGGCGAGGATCGCCACCACCAGCTCGGCCGACCTCGGCAGCGCCACCGCCACCAGGCGCTCCGGCCCCGCGCCCCGGTCGATCAGGGCGTTCGCCAGCCGGTTCGACCGTGCGTCGAGCTCCGCGTACGTCAGCGAGACGTCGCCGCACACCAGCGCGACGAGGTCCGGAGTCGCCCGGACGTGCTCGCGGAACAGCTCCGGCAGGCTCGTGGCCGGCGCCGCCGCCACCCGCCCGGTGCCGAGGGCCGCCACCTCGTGGTGCTCCTCGGTCGTGAGCAGGTCGATCCGGCCCACCGCCTCGTCGGGGTCGCAGTCCGCGACTGCGTCGAGCAGGGCGAGCAGCCGCTGCCGGTGCGCGGCGAGGTCCTCGTCGCCGTACGCCTCGGGCGCTCCGTGCAGCCGGAGGAGCGGGGGGTTGCCGTCCCGGTAGTCGAAGACCCAGACGGCCAGGTCGCTGGTCGACCCGGACACGAAGTGGTGCACGGAGGCGGGGTGCCCGGCGAAGGCGGGCCTGGCGTTGAAGGCCATGATGTTGACGATCAGCGGGAACGCCGTGCCGATGCTGCCCGGCGCGCCGAGGTCCCGCAGCAGGTCCTCACTGCGGTAGCGCTCGTGCGCGACGGCCGCCTCGACCTCCCGTGCCACCTGGGCGACGAGTTCGCGCCACGGCATGTCCGGTCGTACCGTCAGCCGCAGCGGCACCACGTTGGACATCGTGCCGGGCACGGACATCAGGTCGCGGTCGGAGCCCCGACGGGCGGTGACGGGGAGGGCGAGCACCACGTCCTGGGATCCGCTCAGCCGGTGGGCGTAGAGCGCCGCCGCCGCGATCACCAGGCGGGACCACCGGACTCCGGTCCGCCCCGCCGCCGCCCGCAGCGCCTCCGGGCTCCGCAGTTCCCGCTCCTCGGCCAGGCGCAGGGCGCGGTGCGGATCGGTGGCGGAGGTGTCGGTGAGCCGGGTCGGGGCGGGCAGGTCGGCGAAGCGCTCGGTCCAGTAGGAGCGGTCGGCGGTGAAGTCGGCGGACGAACGGTAGGCGGCGTCGCTGTCGACCAGGTCCCGTAGCGAGCCGAACGGGCAGGGCGGCACGGCGCCGCCCTCGGCCAGCGCCGAGTACACCTCGCCGACCCGCTGGCGGACCATGGAGCTGCTGATCGCGTCCAGCACCACATGGTGGTAGTTCAGGTACCAGAGGAACTCGGTCGGTGACAGCTTGACCAGCGCGTGCCCGAACAGCGGGTCGTGCGCGAGGTCCAGCGGGCGCATCAGGTCCCGCTCCATCCACTCCATGGCCGCCGCGCGGGGGGCGGGCTCCCCGCTGAGGTCCAGGTGTGCCGGTGTCCAGTCCCAGGTCTCGCGGAGGATCTGGCGCGGGCCCTCGCCCTCGTCGACGAAGGTCACGTGCAGGGCGTCGACCTCGTCGACCACCCGGCGCAGCGCGGTCTCGAACAGTTCCGGATCGACCGGTCCGTGGATCTCCAGGCACTCACCGACGCGGTAGCCGGGGATCGGTGTCCGGGAGCGCTGCTCGGCGAGCCAGATCTCCCGCTGGGCCGCGGTCAGGGGAAGGACGTCGCCGTCGCGACGGGACATGGGGGTACCTCCAGAAGTGTGGGCGGGCATGCGCGCAGGACGCGCCGGGCCACGCCGACCGTGGTGGCGTCACACGGTCGGCGGGCGGTGCGGCTCTCTGCGGTCAGGCGGCGAGTTCGCCGGCCTGGAGCTGCCAGAGGGATGCGTAGAGTCCGTGCCGGGCGAGGAGTTCGTCGTGGGTTCCCTGTTCCGCGACGACACCGCCCTTGTCCATGACGTAGATCCGGTCGGCGTGACGGACGGTGGAGAGCCGGTGGGCGATGATGACCATCGTCCGGTCGGCCGCGAGGCCGCGGAGCGTGCGCTGGATGGCGGCCTCGGTCTCGTTGTCCACGGCGGAGGTGGCCTCGTCCAGGATCACGACCGGCGCGTCCTTGAGGATCGCCCGTGCCAGGGCGATCCGCTGCCGCTGGCCGCCCGAGAGGGCGGCGCCGCGTTCGCCGATCACCGTGTCGTAGCCGTCCGGCAGCGTCGCGATGAAGGTGTGGGCCTCGGCCATCGTGGCCGCCTCGGTGACGGCCTCGTCCGAGGCCTCGAAGCAGCCGTAGCGGATGTTGTCGGCGATGCTGCCGTCGAAGAGGAACGGATCCTGGGCGACGAACCCGATCGCGTGGCGCAGATCGTGCCGGGGCAGGTCGCGCACGTCCCGCCCGTCGAGCAGCACGCTGCCGGATTCCGCGTCCTGGAAACGCATCAGCAGCTTGGCGACCGTCGTCTTGCCGGAGCCGGTGGCGCCGACGAGGGCGGTGGTCCGCCCGGCGGCAATCGTCAGCGAGAGGTCCTCCAGTGCCGGCGGCCGACCCGGGTAGGCGAAGGTCACCCCGTCGAGGACGATCTCGCCCTGGACCTTCTCGACGTCGAGCGGTCCGCCGGCACCTTCGGCCTCGACGGGCAGGGCCCGCAACCGCTGGACCCGGTCGTAGGCGGCGAGGGTGCGCTGGTACTGGTCGACGATGCCGCCGAGCCGGTTCATCCGGAACAGCACCATCTGGGGCAGACCGATCAACGGGCTGAACACCTCGAAGCGCAGCGTTCCGTTGAGCACCGAGCGGCCGCCGACCAGCAGGGTGCCGGCCATGGAGGCGGTCGTGCAGGCCCGGACCGTCTCGGCGTGGCGGATCGTGCTCCGGGCGGTCTGCTGGTTGCTCTCCTGAACCGCCTCGCTCAAGCCGTCGATGCGTTCGGCCTCGTAGTCCTCCGTGCAGAAGCTCTTGACGGTGGCGCCGGCCTCCAGCGAGTTCACCAGCTGGCTGTGCAGCCTGGCCCGGTTCTCGCCGGAGACGGCGTAATCGGCCGCGACCTTGTCCTGGTAGTGGAGCGACAGCCAGGCGATGACGGGGATGGGCAGGAAGGCGATCCAGGCGATCTGCGGCGCCATCAGCAGGAACATCGGCACCAGGATCAGCAGGCTGGTCCCCAGGTGCAGCACGTCGTTGGCCGAGGTGGCGAAGAACGTGCCCAACTGACCGACGTCCCCGGTGAGCGCACCGGCGACCCGACTGGTCCGCTCGCCTTCCAGGTGGCGCAGTTCGAGGTGCTGCACGTGGGCGTACGTCCGGCTGCGCCAGTCGTGCTCGATGTCCTCGCCGAGCCCGCGCCACTGGAGGTTCGAGGCGTACGAGAGGCCCGCCACGGCGGCGCAGGCGGCCGCCACCAGCCCGGCCAGTCCCCAGAGTTGGGCGGACGCGGTGGTCAGGCCGAGGCGGACGAGCGGTGCGGCCTCGCCCTTGATGAGTACGAGTCCCGTCCAGCCGAGGAAGGTGCCCAGCGCCATCTCCGAGACCTGGCAGGCCACCGACAGCGCGGTGGCGCGGTAGAACCGCTTCCGGTGCGGTCCGACGATCTCCAGCAGGGGGTGGCGTGCGGCTCCGGTCCCGGACAGGTCCCGGGTCGTCCCGACCGTCCTGCGCCAGGCCTTCCGGACGACGGCCGCGGTCGCGGCCGCGACCCCACCGAGTGCCACCAGCTGCCTGCTCAGCGCCGACCCGCGGATCAGTGCGATGCCGGCCGCCACCCCGCCGCCCACGGCGAGGACGGGGCGCAGGACGGGAGCGCGGTCCGGACGCGTCCCCGGTTCGACGGCGGGCCGGGCCGCCACCGGAGGTCCGGTCCGGACCGGACCCGCCGCGACCCGGGCGACCACCCTGCGGATGATCCGGCCGACATCCGCGGCGCGCAGCTGCGGTTCGTGCCGGACGAGGACCCCACCGGTGATCGGGTTCGCCTGTGCCTCGGTGATCCCGGGGACGCGACGCAGGGCCGCTGCGAGGACTTCGGCCGTCCGGGGCCGTCCGAGGACCAGCTTGACGTCCCAGCGCTGGCGGCCCGGAATGACCGAGCGCGGGCTCGCGTCCGGATCCACGGAGCGGAATCCGGCTGCGGCACCCAGCAGAGATGGCATGTGTACGATCACCTGTTTGCGGAGGTCACGGGCGATCCGTCATCGGGCACGACGGAGCACTGCGACGGAGTGGGAATCTGAAGGGGGCGGGTGGTACGGCCGGAACGCCCACGGCCGGCCACCGCGTGGACACAGGTCGCGAAGTCGGTCGCGGTGTGCGCCCAGGCGGCGGGTCGAAGCGTGCCGGTGCGTCAGTGCGCCTTTCCGGCAGCGGCCGTCGCACGGATCTTCGGGGCCCTCGTCTCGGCCTCGGCCGGGTCGATCACCTCGGTCTTCCCCTCGATCGGTGCATCGTGCTCGACGGCTCGGTGGCCGTCACCGGAGACGGCCTGCGCCGCCACCATGTCGGCGGCCACCTCGGCCGCGAGGTCGTGGATGTTCTCACCGGCCTCGTGGGCGGCCTTCTTCACCTCCATGACGATGCCGACGGACGTCTTGACGACGCCGCGCACCAGTGGCTTGAGAAGGCGCTTGGCCAGCGGCGCGACGACGAGACCGATCAGGAACGGCGGAACTACGGGCGGCATGGTGTTCCAACCTCTCTACGCAGACGGTTGACACGGGACCCCGAGCGCTTCGGACTCCGGAGCGTGCACAGCAGGACGGACGGAAGCACCCCTCTCGCCGGATGACCGGTTCCGTCGCGGATTTCCCGCCGAACCGAATTCCTCGCCGATGGGGTCCACCGCCCGATCCTCCGTCACCGTAGTCGAGCCAGACTCGCCAAAACCAAACGTTCTCAACGGGATTCACTCGTGCGAGTGCAATCCGAACCACCAACCGCGACGAATCGTGGTACGCATGCCCATTAATTTGACGGATAATATTATTTAGCGATCAGCCATGACTTCCGAATTCCCGCGCCACCCGCCGGCGCAGGGCGGAGAACGGCAGCGCGCCCCCTCCCAGCACCGCCTCGTGGAAGGCCCGCACGTCGAACCCGGCACCCCGGCCGGCCTCGGCCCCCTCCCGCAGCCGGACGAACTCCAGGTACCCCGCGCGGTAGGAGAGCGCCTGCCCCGGCAGGTCCGTCGAGTACCGCAGCAGGTCCGAAGCGATCTGGCCGTCCTCCTCCGTGGAGTTGGCGCGCATGAAGTCCCGCGCCTGCGCCAGGTCCATCGTCCCGAGGTTGAGCCCGGTGTCGACGACGAGCCGCTGCGCGGTGAACCGCTCCTGCGCGAGGCGCCCGTACGCGTCCCACGGGTCCTCGTAGAGGCCCATCTCCCAGCCGAGCCCCGCCGCGTACTCGGCCCAGCCCTCGTTGAACGCGCCGAACTCCGCCGCCTCGCGGCGCACCAGCGGCAGGGCGGTGTTCTCCGCCTGCCGGGCCAGGTGGAAGTGGTGCCCGGGCGCCAGCTCGTGGTAGATCAGCGAGGCCGAGCCGATCAGGGACCGCCGGTCCAGGTCCGAGCCGTTGTAGCGGTAGCGCCCGACCGCACTGGCCGCGGTCGGAGCCTCGTAGTACCCGAAGGTCATCCCCGGCTCCAGTGCCGGGTCCAACCGGGCCAGCCCGTACGGCGCGGCCGGCAGGGTGGCGAACCACTGCGGCAGCCGTGGCTCCAGCCGGTCGAGGTGGCCGCGGAAGCGGGCCTCGACCTCCTCGGGAGTCCGGGCGTACAACCGGGGCTCGGTCCGGAGCCGTGCGTGGAACTCGGCCTCGGGGCCGTGGAAGCCGAGGGCCGCGCGCGCCTCCCGCATCCGCTCCGCCAGCTCTCGGCACTGGTCGCGGCCGAGCTCGTGCAGCCGCTCGGGCTCGGTGTCGCTCCCGGTGTGGGTCCGGACGAAGTCCCGGTACGCTTCCCCGCCACCCTCGTACTGCGCCCACCCGACGCCCTGCGGCGCCCCTCCCGGGTACGCCGGGTCGTCGACGCACCCGAGCAGCCTGTCGAAGGCCGGCGCCAACTCGGCCTCCACCAGCCCCTGCACACCGTCGCGGAGGCGGCCGCGCTCGGCCGGTCCCAGCCCGTCGAGCCGGTCGTCCGCCACCGCGACCCGGCGCACGGCGGAGGACCGCAGGTCCTCGATGGTGGCCCGCACTCCGGCCAGGGCCGGCGCCGGCACCCGGAAGCCGAGCGCGGCCTGTCCGACCACCTTGTCGCCGATCGAGCCGACCACGCGCGCGAGGTCCCGCACCAGCGCCAAGTAGCGGTCGCTGTCGGACCGTTCGGCGAAGCGGAAGGCGCTCAGGACGACATCGACGTACAGCGAGAGCGGGAAGAGCCGGTACGGCGTGGCGGAGGGCGTCAGCCAGTACCACCGATGGGCCCGCAGCTCCTGTTCCGCCAGCGCCACGAGGACGGCCGCGGTGTCGGCATCGGCACCGGGCAGCTCCGCTTCGTCGAGCGCCCGGACCCGCGACAGCACGTCTGCCGCGAACCGCTGCCGCTCCTCGGCCTCGGTGAGCGACGCTCCCGGCAGCGTGTCGACCGGGAGCCCCTGACGGACCCGCAGCAACGGCTCCCGCTCCAACAGGAACTCCCAGTAGCGGTCGGCCAGGTGACCGACCTCGCGACCCGGCTCGTTCGTCGTCATGTCGACACAGTGTGGCGATGACGGACGGCCAGGTCACCCGGGCGGGGACGGACAGCCCACAACACCCCCCGAAAGAGTGAATCAGGATCACCGCCCCGGCTCTCCCGCGCCCGACGCCCACCGCTCCCGTCCAGGCGAGAGGCGGACCGGGTCACTCGAACACACCTTTGCCACGGTCCAGTTGAATCGCCATCGCCAATCCCCGGTGGCACCATGACGCCATGCCCCGTCGTTCACCGTCGGTCGCCCTGGCGGCCACCCTGACCGCCGCGGCCGTCGCGCTGAGCGGGTGCGGCGGCGCCGAGTCCTCGACGACCACCCCCCTCGTGGACCGCGGGACCGTCCGGATCGCGGCGGCCAGCGAGACCCCCAGCTTCGACCCGTACTCCACCTTCGGCGCTGCTCAGGCCCGCTACGCCTACGACTCCCTGGTCAACCTCGCCCCCGACGGCACCCTGGTCACCGGTCTGGCCTCGTCCTGGCAGGCCACGACCACCACGGCCACCTTCACCCTGCGCCCGGACGTCACCTGCTCCGACGGCACCCCCCTCACCGCCTCGGCGGTGGCCCGGGCGCTCACCTACGCGAACGACCCGGCCAACCAGCTCGCCGGCGCCCGGACCGTCCTGCCGAACGTGCCGTTCACCGCGAGCGCCGACGACGGGACCGGCACGGTGTCGGCGACCACCGCCGCCCCCTTCCCCTTTCTCACCCGCAGCATCGGCCTGCTGCCGATCGTCTGCCCCGCCGGGCTCGACCGGCCCCGGACGCTGGACCGCGCCACCCAGGGCACCGGCCCCTACGTGCTGACCCGCTACACCCCCGGCGGGCCCTACGAGTTCACCGTCCGCGACGGATACTCCTGGGGCCCCGCCGGGGCGACCACCGCGGCGTCCGGCCTCCCCGCGCGCATCGTCGTCTCGGTCGTTCCCCAGGCCTCCACCGCGGCGAACCTGCTGCTCACCGGGGGCGTCGAGATCGCGAACGTGAACGGGCCGGACCGCGCCCGGCTCACCGGCCACGGCCTGGCCGCCACCGACGTGGCGACCGTGGTCGGGCTGACCTTCTTCAACCAGCGCCCCGGCCGGGCCCTCGCCGACCCTGCGCTGCGCCGCGCCCTGGTCTCCGCCCTCGACCGTCGGGGGCTCGCCAACGTCGCCGTCGGCGGCACCGGCAGCCCCGCCACCGACTTCGGCGCCGAGGGCGCCGTCTGCCACGCCGACCTCGCCGACGCCAACCTGCCCGCCCAGGACGGCGCCGAGGCCCTGCAGGCGGCCGGCTGGACCCGCTCCCCCGGTGGCCCGCTGACCAAGGACGGCCGGACGCTCCGACTCCGCCTGATCACCAGCCCCGACCTCGGCCCGACCCTCTCCTCCGTCGCCGAGCTGATGGCCCGGCAGTGGACGACGCTCGGTGCGCAGGTCGACCTGGTCACCGAGAGCCTGCCCGCCCTCGTCAACGCCATGTACGAGAGCGCCGACTTCGACGTGGTGGTCGGCAGTACCCCGGGGTTCGCGCTCCCGGTCGGCTTCATCCCCTTCTTCTCCGGCCCCACCCCCGCCCAGGGCCTCAACTTCGCGGGCGTGCGCAACCCCGAGTACGACGCCCTGGTCACCCAGGCCCTCCGGGAGACCGACACCACGGGCTGCGGCACCTGGAACCGGGCCGCCGCCGCGCTCTTCCGCGCGGCCGACGCCCTGCCGATCGCCGACGGCCGAAGTGGCGTGTACGGCTACCGCACCACCTTCACCACCACCTTCGGCGGCCAGCTCGTCCCCACCAGCATCCGCCTCCACCAGTGACCGGGGGCCCACCGTGTCCGTACCCCGACTGCTGCGGCACCCGTGGACCGTGTTCCTCGGCCGCCGCACCGTCCGGCTGATCCTCTCCCTCGCGGTCGTGCTCACCGCGTCGTTCGCGATGATCCGCCTCGTCCCCGGCGACCCCGTCCGCGCCGCGCTCGGCGTCGACGCCGCCCCCGACCTGGTGGCCGCCCGCAGACACGGCCTCGGGCTCGACACGCCGTTCCTGTCCCAGTACCGGCACTACCTCGGCGGCCTCCTCCACGGCGACCTCGGCACCTCGCTGACCACCGGGACACCGGTCGCGGAGCTGGTCCGCACCCGGCTGCCGGCCACCCTGGAGATCGCCGGGCTCGCCTTCCTGGTCACCCTCGCCGTCGCCCTGCCCGGCGGCCTGCTCGCCGCCGTCCGCACCCGCGACGGCCGCCGCCCTCGCACCGAGCTGACGTTCACCGCCGTCACCGCCGGCCTGGCCGGGGTGCCGGACTTCGTCCTGGCCGCCGGACTCACCGCGCTGCTGGCCGTCGGCCTCCAACTCCTTCCGGTGGCCGGTGCGGCGGGTGTCGAGTCGTTCGTCCTGCCGGTCCTCGCCCTCTCCCTCGCGCCCACCGCCGTCCTGGTGCGCATCGTCCGCGTGGAGGCGCTGAAAGTACTGGACGAGGACTACCTGCGCACCGCCCGGAGCAAGCGGCTGTCCCCCGCGCGGTACTACCTGCGGCACGCGGCACCGAACACGGCCACCGCCGCGCTCACCGTCGCCGGGAGCCTGCTGCCCGCCCTGATCGCCGGCACCGTGCTGGTCGAGAAGGTCTTCGCCTGGCCCGGCATCGGCTCCGCCATGGCGCAGTCCGTGGCCGCCCAGGACTACCCGGTGGTCCAGGCGATGGTGCTGGTGCTGGGCACCACCGTGCTGCTCGCCGGCCTCCTGGTCGACGTGCTGCTCGCCGTGCTCGACCCCCGTTCGGCGATCCGGGAGATGTGACCATGAACCTTCCGTCCGGCCTCCGGCGCTCGCCCATGGCCTGGGCCACCGCGGTCATGCTGGCCTCGGTCGTCGTGCTCGCGCTGGTCGGCCCGCTGGTCTGGGGAGCGGCGGCCGACCGCCCGGACCCCTCGGCGGTACTCCAGGGGCCCTCCGCGGGACACCCGTTCGGCACCGACAACCTCGGCCGGGACGTGCTCGCCCGGGTCCTGACCGCCACCCGGCCCTCCCTGCTGCTCGCGCTGGCGGCGGTCCTGCTCGGCGCCGGCACGGGAGTCCTCCTCGGAGCCTCCACCGCCGTGCTCGGCAGGCGCGCCCGCCGGCTGACCGGCGGGCTGATCAACCTCCTGCTCGCCTTCCCGGCGCTCCTGGTCGCGATGTTCCTCGCGGTCGTGTTCGGCGCGGGCGCCGCCGGGGCGATGCTGGCCCTCGCGGCCGCGGGCGTCCCCGGATTCGCCCGGCTCGCCCAGACCCTCGCCGCCGCGGTGGCGGGCACCGACCACCTGGCCGCGGCCCGGGTCCTCGGACTGCGCCGCCTGCGGCTGCTGTGGCGGCACGTCCTGCCCAACATCGCCGAGCCACTGCTCCTGGGCACCACCACCGCGGCGGGCACCGCCCTGGTCGCGCTCTCCGGGCTGAGCTTCCTCGGCCTGGGCGTCCAACCGCCCGGCTACGACTGGGGGCAGCTGCTCAACCAGGGACTCGACCGCGTCTACGCCGAGCCCCTGCCCGCCCTCGCACCCGGTCTGGCCATCCTCTACGCGGCCCTGACCTTCCAACTGCTCGGCGAGGTCCTGGCCGGGAGCGCCGCCCGGCGCGGCGCGACGCCGCGCACGCCCGCGCCGGCACCCGCCCCGAGCGGGCCCGCCGAGGACGGCCTGGTCCTCCAGGTCGAGGACCTCCACGTCGAACTCCCCACTCCTGACGGCGTGATCCGGCCGGTGCGCGGAGTCGGCCTCGCGCTGCGGCCGGGCGAGATCGTCGGGCTCGTCGGCGAGTCGGGGTCGGGCAAGTCGCTCACCGCGCTCGCCATCGCCGACCTGCTGCCGTACGGTGCCCGGGCGCCCCGGCGCACCCTGCGCCTGCTCGGGGCCGACCTCGCCGCCCTGCCCCCGAAGGAACGGGACCGGCACCTCGCGACGGGCCTGGCGGTGATCTTCCAGAACCCGGCCTCGGCGCTCAACCCGTCCCTGCGGATCTCCACCCAGCTCACCGAGACCGTCCGGGCCCATCGGGGCGCGAGCCGCGCCCGGGCCGCCGCGGAGGCCGCCGACGCACTGCGCCGGGTCGCACTCCCTCCGGCGCTGCTGCGCTCCCGCCCGCACCAGCTCTCCGGGGGTCAGCGCCAGCGCGTGATGATCGCCGCCGGGCTGATGGTACGGCCGGGCCTGATCATCGCCGACGAGCCGACCACCGCGCTCGACGTCACCGTGCAGCGGCAGATCACCGGGCTGCTGTCCGAGATCCGGCGGGACACCCGCGCCGCGATCCTGTTCATCAGCCACGACGTCGCACTCGTCGGGGAGTTCTGCGAACGCGTCCTGGTGATGTACGCGGGCACCATCGTCGAGGCCCTGCCCGCCGACCGCCTCACCGACGGCGCCCGGCACCCCTACACCCGGGCCCTGATCGCCTCGGTTCCGGACCTCACCGCCGACCGCGACCGGCCGCTGCTCACGGTCGAGGGCACACCGCCCGACCCGCTCGCACCCGCACCGGGGTGCCCGTTCGAGCCCCGCTGCCCGCGCCGCCGGGAACAGTGCGCCGAACAGACCCCGCCGCTGGACGACCTCGACGCGAACCACCGCGTCGCCTGCTGGTACCCGGTACCGGTGGCGGCGGACCCGGAGACGGTGACCGCGTCATGACCGGCCTTCAGGTGACCGGCCTCGTCGTCCGCCACCCCGGCCCGCGCGGCCCGGTCACCGCCGTGGACGGCGTCTCGCTGGAGGTCCCGTCCGGTACCACGCTCGGTCTCGTGGGCGAGTCCGGCTCCGGCAAGTCGAGCCTGGCCCGCGCGATCGTCGGCCTCACCCCCGTGCACGCCGGCCGGGTCCTGCTCGACGGCCGGGAGGCCCGCACCCGCACCGTCCGCGGCCGTCGCCGGCTCGGCCGCCAGGTCCAGATCGTCCTCCAGGACCCGGACACGGCGCTCGACCCGCGGATGACGGTCCGCCGGACGCTCGTCGAAGCGGCCACCGTCTTCCGCCGGCTCGACCGGCCCGCCCGTACCGAGCGCGTCGCCGAACTGCTCGGCCTCGTCGGCCTGGACCCTCGACTCGCCGACCGGCTGCCACGGCAACTGTCCGGCGGACAGCGCCAGCGGGTCGCCGTCGCCCGCGCTCTGGCCGTCGAACCCGGTCTGCTGATCGCCGACGAGATCACCTCGGCACTCGACGTCTCGGTGCAGGCCTCCGTCCTCAACACGATCCGGGAACTCCAGCTGCGGCTGGGGCTGTCCATGCTGTTCATCGGCCACAACCTGCCGGCGGTCTGTCACGTCTCCGACGCGGTGGCGGTCATGCGGCACGGCCGGATCGTCGAGACCGGTCCCACCGGAACCGTCCTGCACACCCCGCAACACCCGTACACTCGGACGCTGTTCGCCGCCGTGCCGAGCCTGCGCACGCCACCGCCCGGGGAGGGGCCGTCATGACCGTCGTTCGACCGGACGCCGTGGTCGTCGGAGCCGGGGTGATCGGCGCGGCCGTCGCCCTCGAACTCGCGCGCGCCGGGCGGCAGGTGGTCGTCGTGGACAAGGCGGGCGCCGTCGGCCACGGTTCCACCAGCGCCTCCAGTGCGATCATCCGCTTCAACTACTCCACCTTCGCGAGCGTCGCCACCGCCTGGGAGGCGCAGCACTTCTGGACGTCCTGGCCCGACCACCTGCGGCCGACCGGCCGCCGCCCGCTCGCCGCCTTCCACCGCACCGGTGCCGTGCTGCTCGACTCCCCCGAGGTCGCGCCGTCCGAGACCGCCGCCCTGTTCGAGCGCGCCGGCGTCCCGTACGAGCGGTGGGACGCCCCGACGCTGCGCAGGCGCCTTCCCGGGATCGATCCCGGGCGGTACTGGCCGCCGAAGCCGGTGGACGACGACGCCTTCTTCGCCGACCCGTCCGGCGAGCTCGGTGCCCTGGTCACGCCGGACGCCGGGTACGTCGACGACCCGCAGCTCGCCGCCCAGAACCTCGCCGACGCCGCGGCCGAGCTGGGCGCCCGGTTCCTCCTCCACCACACCGTGGTGGCCGTCGACCGGCACGCGGACCGGGTGACGGGCATCCGCCTGGCCGACGGCACGCGGATCGGCGCACCGGTCGTGGTCAACGCCGCCGGCCCGTGGTCCGGCGGCCTCAACCGGCTGGCGGGGGTCGGGGAGGACTTCACGATCGGTGTGCGTCCGCTGCGCGAGGAGGTCCACCAGGTCGCCGCACCGGACGTCCGGACCGCCGACCCGTTCCCCCTGGTCGCCGACCTCGACCTCGGCACCTACGTCCGCACGGCCCCCGGCGGGCACCTCCTGGTCGGCGGGACCGAGCCGGAGTGCGACCCGCACGAGTGGATCGAGGATCCGGACGAGGCCGATCCCCGCCCCACCGCCCGCCGCTTCCGCACCCAGGTGACCCGGGCGGCTCGCCGGTTCCCGGCGCTGCGGGTCCCCAACCGGCCCCTCGGCGCGGCGGGCGTGTACGACGTCGCCGACGACTGGACCCCGATCTACGACCGCACCGCCCTCGACGGCTACTACGTCGCGATCGGCACCAGCGGCAACCAGTTCAAGAACGCCCCGCTGGTGGGCCGCTTCCTCGCCACCCTGATCGACCGCGTCGAGGCCGGTCACGACCACGACGGCGACCCGGTCCACTACCGCGGCGAGCACACCGGCAACGTGATCGACCTGGGCGCCTTCTCCCGCCGGCGCCCGGTCCGGACGGACGCCGCCCGAACGGTCATGGGCTGATCACACGCAGCTCCCGCACGAGGTCCCCGACCACGCCGACCACGAACTCCGGCGCCTCGTGCGGGAAGTCGTGGCCGGTCCCCTCCGGCGTGTGCACCAGCCTCGACGCCGTCGACGCCGCCAGGTAGCGGACTCTGCTGCGGAGGTAGAAGCCGCTGATCCGCTCGGCCTCGACCGCGTCCCGGGCGTCGGCCAGCACCGCCTCGCCGCCGATGAGATCCCGCGGTATCACCAGCACCAGCGGCAGGTCCCCGAGATCCCCGTCGTACACCACGGTGTCCCAGCCCACCCTCGCCAGCCCGGACGGCGACAGCTCCGCGAAGATCGACGCGGCGGCGCAGCCCTGCCCGGCCCGGGCGCCGGGGCTCCGGTGCGCACCGAACAGCTGCCGCACCGCCGTCAGCAGGAAGCCTCGGCGCATCGCCGCGAGCTGCCCGTTGGGCGGCGCGAAGGCGATGACTTCCAGAGGCGTCGGATCCAGCAGCACGAGGCCGGCCACCAGGTCCGGTCGGCGCCTGGCCACGTTCGCGACCAGCAGCCCGCCGAAGGAATGGCCGACGAACACGAAGGGTGCCCGCTCCCCCGCCGCCTCCAGCGCCGCCGGCAGCTCCTCCGCCTCGGCCGCCGTCGTCCGCGGGAAGGGCCCGACGTCGCTCCGGCCCGTCCCGAGGCGGTCGACCAGCACCGACCGGGTCCGGGCGGACAGCATCGTGTGCAGCTCCCGGAAGTCCTCGCCGGGGGCGTGCCCGCCGGGCATCCAGACCACCGTCGGCGCACCTCCGGCCCGCCCCTCGGCGAGGACGTGCATCCGGTGACCGCCCACGTCCACCAACCGCCCCGGCGGTGGATTCACCCGCGCCTCCCGGGCCACCAGCACGAGGTGCCGAACGGCTCCCGCCGCCAGCAGCACCCCGACAGCCAGCGCCAGGCCACCGAGCGTCACCGCCCAGGCCGCGCCCGTCGTGAGGAGGCCGCCGCCCGCTCCTGCCACCACCAGCGCGACCGGCACCCCGATCCAGTCCCGGCTCAGCGCTGCGAGCAGGGAGTTCGCCATTCGTCCGTCCCGTCGCATGGGCCCTCCGCAACGGCACTCGTAGACCGATCCCTCCCAGTGTTCTTCCCCCGCTCATCCGGCCCGACGCCCAGCCGTCCTCCCGCAGCGGCCCGGGAACGCACCGCACACGGCCGGAGGCCAGCTCGCCGACGCCGGAATCGACGGGGTGGTGTTCGGCCGGGTCGACCACGCCGGACTCACCCGGGTGAGGTCCGTCCCGCTCGCCCGGCTCGAACACGCCGCCGGACAGTTCGCGGTCTCGGTCGCCGCCGAGGGGCCGGTCGAGGCGGCCGACACCACGATGCCGGTGCGCCACACCGTCCGGGCGGTCTCCGCCCGGCACGGCCCGCGGGTCTCGTTCGCACCCGTCTTGACCGGGTTCCGTGGCCTGCTCCTCCACCCGCTGTGCGCCCCGCTCGGCCCGACCGGCGCGAAGGCCGACGCGCGAGCCCCTGTTCGGCATCTCCGCGCCGATCCCCAGCTCTGCACGCCCGCCCCGCCCCGGGCTACCGCTCGGCATGCGGAACCACCCGAACGGCGTCAATGTGAGCCTCATGGCCTTGACGGTCAGGTCCCACCGGACCCTGTCCAGGAGCTTCCGGATGCCGGGATCACGCACGGCGGCGCCCTGCGCGCGGGAGAGCCGGGCGAGGCAGTGGTGGCCGACCGGGGGCGCACGACGGCCGGGCCGGCCGGCGGACAACCGGGCACCGCCGGCCCGGTGGATCGGTGCGTCCCGCTGGTCCCGGCTCGGTGACCGGCCGAAGATGGCGGCATGGGTGTCGACGACTCGGGTACCGGGCTGCTGGTGACGAACGTGCGCGTCTTCGACGGGATCGGAGGGGAAGCGGTGCCGGGGCATGTCCGGGTCCAACGGGACAGGATCGCAGAAGTGGCGCTGGGCCGCCCCTTCCCGCGCGGCCTCCCGGGAGGCGCGACGGTGCTCGACGGCGGAGGCCGCACCCTCATCCCGGGGCTCACCGACGCGCACGTCCACCTGTTCGCGATCGGCGGCACCATGGCGGAACTGCAGCTCGCGCCGACCGGCACCGTGTACTACCAGGCCCTGGCCGCTGCCCGCGACATGCTGATGCGCGGCTTCACCACGGTTCGGGACATGGCCGGCGACACCGAACCGCTGCGGCGGGTGCTGGACCTCGGACTGTTCCCGGGCCCACGGATCTACCCGAGCCAGGCGGCCGTCTCCCAGACCGCCGGCCACGGCGACTTCGGGACGGTCCACGACGCACCGACCGCCCTGGGCGGACCACCGGCCCGGACCGAACAGATCGGGTTCACCCGGGTGGCCGACGGGCCGGAACGGGTGCTCGCCGCGGTGCGCGAACAGCTCAAGAAGGGCGCCACCCAGATCAAGCTGATGGCCGGCGGCGGCGTCATCTCCGAGTTCGACCCGCTGGACGTGCTGCAGTTCACCACGGCCGAGCTGGAGGCCGCCGTCGCCGCGGCCACCGACTGGGGCACCTACGTGACCGTGCACGTCTACACCTCCGAAGGCGTCCGCCGCGCGGTGCGGGCCGGGGTGCGCTGCATCGAGCACGGGCACCTCGTCGACGAGGACACCATCCGCTACCTCGCGGAGAACGGCGTGTGGCTCAGCACCCAGCCGTTCGAGGTCGACGACCACCACTACGCCTCCCCGGACAGCGACCGCAAGAACCGCGAGGTCTGCGAAGGCGTCGCCCGCACCATCGCCTGGGCGGTGAAGCACGGCGTTCGGCTGGCCTTCGGCACGGACCTGGTCCTCGACCCCGGGAAGGCCCACCGGCAGAACGAGATGCTCGTCCGGCTCGGCAGCTACCTCGGCCCGGTCGAGGCCCTGCGGACGGCCACCTCCGGCAACGCCGAGCTGTTCCGCCTGTCCGGCCGCCGAGACCCCTACCGCGCCGCGCCGCTCGGCGTCATCGCACCGGGAGCGTGGGCCGACCTCCTGGTCGTCGACGGCGACCCCACCACCGACCTCTCCGTCCTCGCCGACCCCGCACGCAACCTGCGACTGATCGTCAAGGACGGCGTCGTCCACAAGAACGAACTCGGCTGACCCCGGGGCCGGTCGGTCAGGCGTGTCGCAGGCAGAGGCTCCCCCACTGGAATCCCGCGCCGATCCCGGACAGCACGTAGGTGTCCCCGGGGAGCAGCGCGCCTTCCGCCATGGTGGCGTGGAGTGCGGTGAACAGGCCGGCCGACCCGGTGTTGCCCAGCCGCTCGACGGTGACGGGGACACGCTCGCGGGGAACGCCCAGGGCGGTCATGGTTTCGGTGAGGATGTTCAAGTTGGCCTGGTGCAGGAAGAAGTACCGGATCCCTCCGATCGGCACACCGGCCCGGTGCACGGCGCCGGCGATGCTCTCGGGCAGACGGGTGGTGGCGGTGTTCCAGACGGCACGGCCGTCCATCCGCAGGTAGTGCTCCCCGGCGGCGACGGTGGCCGTGGTGGTGGGCAGCCGGGTGCCTCCGGCGGGGATCTGGACGTCGTAGGAGAGCTGGGATCCCAGGTCGTAGGAGAGCAGACCCGCCCCGGCCTCGTCGGTGCGGGTGAGGACCACGGCTGCCGCGGCGTCTCCGAAGAAGACACCGGTCGTGCGGTCGGTGGGATCGGTGACCCTGGAGGCGCAGTCGGCCGCGAGAAGCAGAACGGTGGTGATCGAGGGGTTCTGCAGGAGGTGGGCGGCGATCAGCATGGCCTGGACACCGGAGGCACAGGCCGCCTGGGTGACGTCCAGGGACAGGGCGCGGTGGGCGCCGAGGGCGTCCTTGACGATCAACGCGGTTGACAGGAGCGGCTGGTCCCAGGTGTAGGTGGCGACGATGACCGCGTCCAGCTGGGCGGGCGCGACACCGGCGGCGTCCAGGGCCGGACGGGCCGCGGCGACGCACATGTCGGAGGTCGCCAGGTGCGGGGCCAGCCGCCGGCGCTCACGGATTCCGGTGCGGCTGGTGATCCATTCGTCGCTGGTGTCCAGGGTGCGGGTGAGCTGCTGGTTGGTGATGACGGTCGGCGGCAGGTGCACCCCGGTCCCGACGACGGCGAACGGCACGGGCAGGCCGGCGCCGGTCTGGTGGAACAGCGTCCGGTCCACGGTGACGGTCACAGCAGGCTGCTCCACCCGGACTCGACGATCGGTTCGCCGCGAGAGACTCCCATAATTCGTTTCCCTCCCCTGCCGGTCCGTGCATGGCTCAGCACAGCCCGGTCCGTCGTGTTTCAGTACCGTCGTATCGTTCCATGACACATCTGGGTCGGAAATCGCACCGTAATCCGTGCGCGTGACAAAGCCTCCACGTGTTTGACGTCATGTCGCTGTTATTCGCTACCGCGTTCGCCGCGGCACGCCATGCACGGATTCCACATCGACCGGATTCCGGGATCGATCCGCACGTGAAAAAGGAATACAGCGCTCCTGATTCTTGATCGTCCTCCAGGCAAGGCCGTACGAAGGGGGCGCGGGTGACCGATCCGAAGGTGTTCCGGCGGGGTGCGCCGGGGTGATCGCGGCAGGGCCCGGACTGGCCCGTCGCCGGATCGGTCGGCAGGGGACACGGCCGTCGCCGAACCCGGCCCGGCGGCTCAGGCCCGGCGGCGCCGGCGGCGCCAGAACCCGGTGCCGACCAGCAGCACGGCCGCGACGGCGGTGCCGGCGGTGCCGGCGGCGGCCCAGGTGGTGGAGTCGGAGGTGTCGCGCGCGGAGGCGGAGCCGGAGGCCGCGGCCGGTGCGGAACCGGCGGGGGCGGGCTCGGACACCGGCCCGCCGGTGGGCACCGGGACGGGCCCGGCGCCCGTCCCCGTCGACGCGGCCGACGGCACACCGGCCGGGGGCGACGCGGCCGCCGTACCGGCGGGCGCCGGGTCGTCGATGACGGCGTCCGCCACGTCCAGTTCGCGCTGGGCGTGGCCGAGCGAGGGGAAGGCGCAGTCGACGGTCACCTGCCAGTGCCCGGCGGGCAGGATCTCCCGGGTGGTGTACGTCCCCGGGCGGCCCGGGACGCCGACCAGTCGCCAGGGGCCCACCGTCCGGCCGTCCGCCGCGGTGGCGGAGAGCGTGCCGGCGAACTCCTCGGTCACCGGGTCGTGGTCGTTCTCCCAGGTGGCGACGGTGCTGACGTGACCGTTCTGCTGGCCGGTGACGTCCAGGTGGACGCTGTCGCCGTGGGCACCGGCCGGTGCGGCGGTGGGCAGGACGGCGGCCGCCGCGAGGGCGCAGGCGGCAAGGAGCGGGCGGGTTCGCATGGCGGGTGTTCCTCGGAGCGGTGTGGGAGGACGGGTGTGGGAGGACGGGTGCGGGAGACGGGGGCGCCGGGCGCGGCCGCGCCGGAGCGGGTGGCCGCGCCCGGCGCGCGGGCCGGGCGACGTGCGGGACCGTGGCACCGGGCAGCCGGGCAGCCGGACTGCCGGACTGCCGGGCCACGGTCCTCGGGCGCGCGGCCCGCGGTCGGTCGGAGCTGCCTGCTTACGTGGTCTTCAGGAGCGACCAGTTCTGCTGCGGCCGGCCGTTCGCCTGCTGCAGCTCCAGCAGCCAACCGCCGTAGTACCAGCGAGTGCTGAGCCCCAGCACGAGCGAGCCGCCGTCCGCGGTGACGGTGAACCCGCCCTCGACGGCGTTGAGCTGCCACTTCTGCGCGGTCGTGTCGGAACACGGCTGCTGGGCGACGTACTGACCGGCCACCGGGGCGCCGCCGAGCTGCAGGCACTTGCCGGAGCGCGCGGACTTGATCCGCACCGCGCCGTTCCCGGCGTCCTCGAACTGCCACTTCTGGTTGGCGTAGCCGGTGCGCTGGTAGGCGATGGCCACGGTCCCGTCGTTCGTCGAGCTGCCCCACAGGTCGGCGGCCTGCCCGGTCAGTCCGTTGACCATCGTGTAGCGCGTGCCCGGCTGCGGGCGGCCGGTGTCGGCGACCGTGCGGAAGGTGGCGGTGCGACCGGGCTTGCCGACCGCGCCGGCGGCGTCGCGGACGGCCACGGCCACGGTGTACGAGGTGCCGGGGGCGAGGCGGACCACGCCGACCACCGTCGAGCGGACGGTGCCGATCGCCTGGCCGTTCAGCAGCACGTCGTAGCCGGCCGCGGCGGGTACGGCGGTCCAGCTGAGCACGGCGGAGTTCTGGGTGACCTGGCTGACGCCCACCGCGGGGCCGGTGTTGCCCGCCGTGGGGGTCGCGGTCGGAGTGGGGGTCGGGGTCGCAGTCGCAGTCGGGGTCGCGGTCGGCGACGGGGAGCCGGTCGGGGTGGGGGTGGTGCTGCCGGTGGGCGTCGGGGTCGGCGAGGGCGTGCGGGTCGGCGTGCCGGTCGGAGTCGGGGTGGGCGTCGGGGTGGGCGTCGGGTCGGGGCCGCTGCCGCCACCGGCGATGAGGAAGCGGTTGTTGGCGACGTTCCAGTGCGTGGTGAGGTAACTGCCCGGCGACGGTGAGGTGTTGTAGTAGTCGTCGTGGTTGCAGTCGAGCCGGTCGTCATGGGCGCGGTCCGGGCAGACGGTCCGCATCTGCGGGTAGTCGGGGGCGTCCGAGTAGCACATCACGTCCCACTCGTCGACGCAGTGCCCGGCCTTGCTGGAGTTGGGCGCGCTGTTGTTCACCGCGCCCAGGTTGTGGCCGAGTTCGTGGGCGGCGGTGCTGCCGCCCCAGCACCCGGAGTCGGTCCGGCCGTACGAGGGCCCGAAGTTGCTCAGGTTGTCCTGGCCGGGGCGCTCGTCGCCGGCGAAGGTGCCGATCCCGCAGTACACCTTGGCGTCGGTGAACATCATGTACTTGCGGTCCTTGCGGTTGAACCCCTGCGCGGCGAGGGCCCGGTTGCTCGCGTTGAAGTCCTGGATCTCGGCGTCGGAGATCTGCACGTTCAGCACCGAGGCGCTGCAGTCGGACTCGGTGACGAAGCGGACGTGCCGTTCGCCGCCGGTCTCCGCGGCGCTGGCGTTGTAGATGACGTCGACGTCGGCGGACCACTTCTTGAACGAGGCGAGGTACTGGGCGAAGCGGTCGTTGCCCGGGCTGTGGACGTACACCACCTGGACGCGGTTGCCGCTGCTGCCGTCGCCATCGCAGACCAGCTTCGACCCGGCGGGCACGGCCGCTGCGGCCGGGGCAGCGTCCGCGGCGGTGCCGGCGCCGCCGAGCAGCGCCTTCTGCGTGGCGTCCAGGACGGGCGCGGAGCCCTTCAGCAGGTCGGCGGCGGCGGGTGCCTGGGCTCCGGCCGCGACGGTGAGCGCGGGCGTCCGGGCGACCGGGGCCGCGACCGGCGGGACGTCCTGGCGGATGTCCACGCCCTTGGGCGGCACGTCCGGGCCGTGGCTGCACTGGGTGCTACCGGTGACCTCCAGCGTGCCGCCGCAGCGGTCGCTGCCGGGCAGGCTCAATCCGGCGTAGACCAGGCCGCGTTCGGGCTCGTCCTTGGGTATCGCCTTGAGCGGCGCGGCCTTCTGGTCCCGCTTCGGGGCGGGCGCCTGGGTGGCCCCCTCGGCGGTGCCGGTCTCCCCCGGTCCGCCGTCGTAGCCGACCAGCCCGGCCTGCGTCCCCGAACCGTCGACCCCGTCGGCCGCGGCCGTGACGGCGCCGTTCAGGGCCGCCGGCTCCAGCGCGGTGCGGATGCCGAGCGTTCCCGCCAGCAGCCCTGCCGCCACCGCCGCGGCGACCAGGGCGCTCCTGCGGGTGAGCCTGCGGCGCTTGCGCCGGCGAAGCTCGGTGCTCCGGTGTCCCATCGCGTTCCTTTCCTCGTGCGATGGCCCGGACCCTGTGGTGAGGGGGTCCGGGCCTTCCGACACTCCGGAGAGCACGAGGGACGACCGGCGATAACAGAAACATCTTGCGAAAATATTCAGCGCGTTCGAACCGGGGGCGGCGGCGCCGGTTCCGGCCGGGGTGGTCCGGAGCCCGGCGACGGACCGTGCCGCACGGCCAAGAGGTGATCCGGCCGGCGAAGTGAGTGCCTTCGCCGACCGGATCACCTCAGAGGTCAGTGCTCAGTGCTCAGTGCTTGGTGCTCGGTGCTCGGTGCCGACACGGTCAGAAGATGAGCTTCCAGCCGTCGATGCGGCCCGAGTCGGTGCGGTACATGTCCTGCACCCGGAGCCGCCAGGTACCGTTGGCGAGCTGGGCGGAGGCGTCAACCGTGTAGGTCTCGATGACGTTGTCGCCCGAGTCGCCGACGTTGCTCTTCTTCAGCGAGTACACCGCGCCGTCCGGGCCGACCAGGTCGACGACCAGGTCACCGCGCCAGGTGTGCTTGATGTCCACGCCCACCTTGAGGTCGCTCGGCGCCTGGCCCGGGATCCGGTCGATGACGATGTCCGAGAAGATCGCGGGGCCCCCGTCCGGGATCTGCACAGGGGTGGTGTTCGCGAAGATGCCCCGGGAGACCTTCCAGGTGAACGTCGTCGCGAGGCTGCTGTGGTGGGAGGCCTTGGCGGTGACGGTGACCGTGTACGTGCCGGTGAGGGCCGGGACGCCGGTGACCCGGCCGGTGACCGGGTGGAGCGTCAGGCCCTCGGGGAGGCCGGTCGCGTGGTAGGTGACGATGCCGGGGTTGAAGTTGGCGGCCTTGATCTGGAGATCGGCGGGGGCGCCGATCGCGGTGATCTGGCTGGCGACGGGGTCCAGCAGGAGGCCGTCGACGACGCGCGGGCCGACGTTGATGGCCGCCCAGGCGTTGGCGGTGTTCATGTAGGTCGCGCTGGTCGGCCCGTACAGGTCGGCGGCGGCCTGCAGGGTGGCGGTGCGGGCCGCCGCGTAGTTGGTCGACGAGGTCATGTAGGTGGTCAGCGCCCGGTACCAGATCTTGGCGGCCGCGTCCCGGCCGATGCCGGTCACCGGCAGGCCGTCGGAGGTCGGGGAGTCGTAGGCCACGCCGTTGACGGTCTTGCTGCCGCTGCCCTCGGAGGCCAGGTAGAACCAGTGGTTGGCCGGGCCGGAGGAGTAGTGCACGTCGATGGAGCCGAGGTCGGACGACCAGGAGTCCCTGGAGCGGCCGTCCTTCGAGGGCTTGTCCATGTAGCGCAGCGGACTGCCGTTGCCCCTGATGTCGATCTTCTCGCCGACCAGGTAGTCGCCCTTGTCCTCGGGGTTGTCGGCCCAGAACTCGATGGCGGCGGCCATGATGTCCGAGGTGGCCTCGTTCAGGCCGCCGGACTCGCCGCTGTAGATCAGGTTCGCGGTGGCGGAGGTGACGCCGTGGGTCATCTCGTGGGCGCCGACGTCGATGGAGGTCAGCGGCTTGACGTTGCCCGCGCCGTCGCCGTAGGTCATGCAGAAGCAGCTGTCGGACCAGAACGCGTTGACGTAGTTGTTGCCGTAGTGGACCCGGGTGTAGGCGCCGACGCCGTCGTCCTTGATGCCGTTGCGGCCGTGGACGTTCTTGTAGTAGTCCCAGGTGAGTTGGGCGCCGTAGGCGGCATCCACGGCGGCGGTCTGCCGGTTGGAGACGGTGCCGTCGCCCCAGGTGTCGGTCGGATTGGTGAACAGCTTCCTGGTGGAGCTGGTGCCGTTCAGGTCGTAGGTGCTGTGGCCGCCGCGGGTGTTGTCGGTCAGCGCGAAGCCGCCGCCGGCCGCCGCCGAGGTGCCGATGGTGACCTGGCCCGAGTACTTGCTGTTGCCGACGCCCGTCTCGATGCCCTGGTACTCGAAGATCTTCTTGCCGGAGTTGGCGTCGGTGATGACGTGCAGCTCGGACGGCGTGCCGTCCTCCTGCGTGCCGGTGACCACCGTCTCCCACGCGAGGCGCGGGGTGCCGGACGCGGCCCAGACCACCTTGCGGGTGCTGTCGGCCGCCGGCTCCGCGACCTTCGCGCTGCCGGCGCTGTCGAGCGCGAGGCCCTTCGCCGCCTCGGCGCTCTCCTTGGCGGTGGTGTCGACGGCGATGTCCGCCTCGGTGGCCTTGGTGACGCCCTTCGTGGAGCCGTCCGCGGCGGTGTGGACGACCAGGTCGCCGCCGAGCACCGGCAGTCCGTCGAAGGTCCGCTCGTAGCGGGTGTGCACGCTGCCGTCGGCGTCCTTGGTGACGCCCCTGGCGACCAGCGCCTCCTTCGACCCCAGCTTCAGCGAGCCGGCGGTCTCCGCCAGCGACGCGTCCGCCGAGGCCAGCAACTCACCGCGCTGCTCCGGCGACAGCTGCACCGGCAGCGCGCCGGCGGCGGCCCGGACCTCGGCGGGGGCCTGGACGGGAGTCTCGTCGGCGATGGCGACACCGGATGTCAGGGCAGCCACGATCATCGCGGCGCCGACTGTCAACGCGCCTGCGCCGGTGGTCTTTCGGGAGGATCGATTCACACTGAACTCCTTCTGCGACGGCCGCGCGGGTGCGGCCGGAGTCAGCCGGGAGGGCAGGGATGGTGCCGCCCGGTAGAGCTGGTGGTTCGAGTGGGGGACAACCTCCACGTGGTCACCGCAGCGGGTGGTGCGCGTGCGACTGCAAGGGCCGCTGCAGCGATGGGACGGTACAGTGCCATCTTTGTTGGAAACACGTCACCCGTGCGGCGACAAGTTGGCCGGAATGCTTCGTGATAGACGTAATGTCGAGGTAATCCATCGTCAGAAGACGGGTAATGCGGGGGAAAACAGACCGGCGCCGGCGTCGGCCCCGCACCGCCCCCGGCTCCTCCTCCCCGAGCTCCCGGACGGTCCCCCGTGATCGCCTCAGCATGGGGCGCGCGGTGTGGTGCTTACGGGTGGGTGGCCTTGATGTTGGGCTGGGTCTTCTGGTTGTAGATCTCCTTGCCGTCCGCGTTGTAGGCGTGGACGTAGGGGGCCGGGGGGAAGGAGTTCGCGTTGTTTCCGGTGGAGACGGCCGCCGTGTAGGCGAAGGCGCCGCCCGCCATGACGGCCGGGTACTGGGTCGGGTCGTCGCCGTAGCTGATGGTGACCTTGGCGACATCGGGTGTGTAGTGTCCGGCGCCCAGGGAGAGGAACTGCCCGGCACCGGCCGGGGTGCTGAAGCTGTCGAAGAACGAGATCAGGTGACCGGTGCCCCACAGGCGGTCGTTGATGAACGTCGCGGGGACGGACTTGCTGTTGCCCTGGTGGCCCTTCGACTCGCACTGCACGTACTGGCCGGCGGAGTTGACGGCGATGACCACGCCGTCGGTGTCCGGCGAGGCGACGGGAGCGCGGACCGCGATCACCGCCTGGTACTGCGACGCGTCGGAGCCCAGGCAGGAGGCCAGGATCCCGGCGACGGCCCCGGCCTCGATCGGGGTCGTCGCCGTGCTGGTGACGGTGAAAGCCGCCGGCGGGTGGGGGGAAGCCGGCACGGAGGGGGTCTCTGTGGTGGCTGCTCCTTGTTGTGGTCCCGGTGAGTGCGGCGCGGACGGGAGAGCCAGGCACAGGGCTGCTGCGATGCAGGCCGCGGCCGCGCCCAGGGCGTGTCGGCGGTGGCGGCGCCGGTCGGCGCGCCGGCGGATCTCCGCAGCGGGCAGGGTCGGTGCGGGCATCTGCGTGCCGAGCAGCCGCAGCCGGTCTGCGAGGGTGTCGTGGATGGGGTCAGACACGGAGCTTTCCTTCCTCGCCGGCCGGGGTCAGGTCGGCGAGTCTGGCCGCGAGCGCGGCCCGGCCGCGGGCGAGGCGGCTCTTGACGGCGCTGACGCTGGCGCCGGTATCGGCCGCGACCTGCTCGACGGAGAGATCGCACATGTGGTGCAGGACCAGGGCGCTCCGCTGTGCCTCGGGCAGCTCGCGGAGCGCGGCGACCAGCATCAGGTGCTCCTCGGTGGGCGGCTCGACGGTGGGTGGTTCCTGGCGGTGGTGGCGTCCGGCCAAGTGCAGGCCCCGGGCCAGACGTCGCCAGCGGGAGAGGGCCAGCCGCCGGGCCGTGGTCCGGATCCATGCCTCCGGGGCGTTGCCCGGGTCGAAGGTACGCCTTCGGTCCCACGCGCGGATGAAGGCCTCCTGGACCACGTCCTGCGCTTCGGACCAGTTGCCGGTTATCGCGTAGAGCTGCCCGGTCAGGCGGGAGAAGGACGCCGCGTAGAACGCGTCGAACTCCTGTGGCGTCATCAAGGGCCTCTCTTCCGGGGCTGTCCGTCAGCTCGCGGCACAGGCGGTGCGCGAGGAAGCACTCCTCGGCCGCGGCGGCGGATCTGTGCGTCCTGGGCGGAGCCTCCCGCCCTGTACGCACGAGCCCCGTCCCGGCGTTGCGCCCACGGACTATGACGTGGATCACGTGTGCGGGGTGCGACCTGCCGGGCGCCGGGAGGCGTACAGGGGTGCTGGCATCAACCGGACGCCCGCAGGAAAGGACACGGATTCATGCGTATCCGCCCGATCATGCTCATCTCCGCCACCGTCACCGCCGCGGCCATCGCGACCGCGGGGGGAATGGCCACTGCCGCACCCGGCACCTCCACGCCCACCCCCACGGCCCAAGGCAAGCCCTCCGGTGCGCCCACCGCCACGCCCACCGCCACGGCCTCCGACGCCGTCTCGGCCGACGCCTCGGCGATCCCCGGCGGCGGCTCGGCCGTCACCGGTGCGACTGCTACCCCGGCGGCTTTCACCGTCACCAGCACGGCGACGACCCCGATCGAGGCCGGGGCCGTCGCCGGGATCCTGGCCTCCTGCCTGGGCTCCGACGCGTCGCAGTACCAGGCGGTGATCGCGGTCCGCGCTCCCGTCGCCTCGCCGGACACCGACGGCGTGGTCATCGCCGTCAACTCCGCCGGCCAGTACGTGCAGTGCGAGTCGAAGGGCCACCAGGGCAACAGCAAGTCCGTCCCCGCGACGTTCATCAACGACCGCCTGTGGGGCACCGGTCACCTGATCGAGTACTTCGACAGCTTCAGCACCCCGGCCGGTGCCGGGCAGTTCCTCTCCCTGGGCGCCGGACACTACACACCCGATGTCGCCAAGGTCACCATCAGCTACGGCGACGACCCGACCCAGTACCCGGCCGTCATGGCGGGCGGCGCCTTCGCCTACACGGCGGCCGTCTCCACCGGAAACAACGCGAACTCCTTCCCCCCGGCCCCCTACGTCCACGCCTACAACGCGGACGGCAAGGAGATCTACAACCAGAAGACCCAGCCCAACATCAAGGCCACCCACCCGTAAGCACCACACCGGACACCCGGTGGTGGGGCGATCAGCCCGGCGGCAGCGCGGGCCGCGAGCGGCTCCGCCCCACCACCCACCGAAATTGCGCATTCCTGCGCCCGGTCCACGGCCCGGCGTCGCCGCGCGGAACCTCGTCCGGATTGTGCGAGCCCTTCGGCTCTCCGCCGTCCATCCGGCCGCCTGCTCCTGCTCCTGCTCCTGCTGGGCAACCGCTCTCAAGGCGGCCTCCCCATACCCCTTTTCCCCGCCGCGTCGGACGGCGGCGCTCTCGAATGCGTCGCTCCGCCCGTCCGTGTCGCGCGAGGGTGATCCGGGCTCCTGCGGCGTGCCTGGCGCTTCGGACGGTCCATTCCGGCATGCCGACGGCGCGCATCGTGGCGATCCTTCTGTGTGAGGTGTCGGCTCACAGCCGATCGCGGCGCAGGAGGTTCCGATGAGCAGTTCGGAGGTGCCGGCGGACGATGCCGAGCGATCGAGCGGCGCCCGGGCCGCGGACGCTGCGCGGGCAACGGCCGGATCGCAGAAGATCACCTGGTTGACGCTGGCACTGATGACGACAAGCTCCGTCGCGAGCCTGCGCGCCTCGCCCACCATGGCGGTGTACGGCCTCGCCTGTGTCTTCCTGTACCTGGTGCCGGCCATCGTGTTCCTGCTGCCCACCGCGCTGGTGTCGGCCGAGCTGGCCTCCGGCTGGAGCGGCGGTGTCTACAACTGGGTGGCGCAGGGGCTGTCGAAGCCACTGGCCTTCCTCGCCGTCTGGTGCCAGTTCGCCATGACGATCTTCTACTACCCCAGCCTGCTGGCCTTCGTGGCCAGCACGATCTCCTACGTGATCAACCCGGCGCTGGCCAGCAACGGCGTCTACACCGCGATCGTCATCGTGGTGCTGTACTGGACCGGCGTCTGGGTGTCCTCCCGCGGCACGAATGCCGTCGCGGGGCTGGCCTCCGGCGGTCTGATCATCGGCACGCTGATCCCCGGCACGTTGCTGGTCCTGCTCGGGTTCGTCTTCCTCGGCCAGGGCAACGCCTCCGCCGCACCGATGAACGCCTCGCACATCCTCCCCGAGTGGACCGGCATCGCCAGCCTGGTGCTCATCGTGAACAACTTCCTCAGCTACTCCGGCATGGAGATGAACGCGGTCCACGTCAACAAGCTCCGCGACCCGGCCAAGGAGTTCCCGAAGTCGATGTTCCTGGCCATGGGCATGGTGCTGCTGATCTTCATCCTGCCGGCCCTGGCCATCAGCTGGGTCATCCCGGCCGACCAGCTCAGCCTCACCGCCGGAGTCATGCAGGCCTTCGACGCCTTCTTCCAGTACTTCCACATCGGCTGGCTGGTCCCGATCGTCGCGTTCGCGCTCTGTGCCGCCTCGCTCGGCGGAATGCTCACCTGGCTGGCCGGCCCCTCGAAGGGCCTGCTGCTGATCTCCCGCCAGGAGGGCTACCTCCCGCCCTACCTGCAGAAGCTCAACAAGCACGGCATCCAGCAGAACATCCTGGTCACCCAGGGCCTGCTCACCACGGTGATCGCCCTGCTGTACGCACTGATCCCGAACGTGTCCAGTGTCTACTGGATCTTCTCGGTGATCACCACCCAGGTGTACCTGATCATGTATCTGCTGATGTTCCTGGCCGCCGTCCAACTGCGCCGCAAGCTGCCGGACCACCCCCGCGGCTACCGTGCGCCGGTGCTCACCACGCTCTGCGTGGTCGGCTTCGTCGCCTCCGCGCTGGCCATGGTGATCGGCTTCATCCCGTCCTCCCAGTTCGGCGGCGGTAGCGGCTGGACGTACGTCGCCATCGTCGGCGGCGGCCTGCTGCTCCTCGGAGTGGTCATCCCCTTCGGCTTCCTGAAGGCGCGCAAGCCCCGTTGGCGCCAGCCCGACGCGGACGCCGTTCCCGTGGACGGAGGCGCCGCATGAGCCCCACCCTGATGCGGTCCCAGCACCGCTGGATCTACATCGGCGCGATCGTGGTGCTGGTCGCCATGATGATCATCGGGCTGCTCACGTACACCCAGCAGCGGGCCACCAACGAGGCCCACCGAAAGGCGAACCAGCTGAACGACGCCCTCGTCGCCCAGGGCTTCCACTCCCAGGATGTCGAGAACCTCGCCCTCACCCTCGGCACCAGCGGAGGCCCCGTCTGCGACGACCCCAACTCGGCACTCAAACGCGCCCTCTGGCTGGTCCAGCTCTCCAACGGAGCAGGTGGCCCCGGACAGCGCCCGATCATCGCCGACCAGCGGATCCTTGAGGCCGGCGCCGAGGTGATCAAGGTGTACTGCCCGGACAGGCTGGACGACTACCAGAAGAAGATCAACAGCCTCAAGACCGCGGACGTGATCAATGACTGAGCCCGGACCGGCGAACGACCCGACCGACGACCTCGCCGACCGGGTGGCCGCACTCATGCCCCGGGCGAAGGCCGACCTCGCCGAGCTGGTCCGGATCCCGTCGGTCGCGGACGCCCGCCAGTTCCCGCCCGAGCACTGCCTGCACGCCGCCCAATGGGTCGCCGCGGCCTTCGCCGAGGCAGGACTGGAGGACGTCAGGCTCGCGGCGACCCCGGACGGCAGCCACGCGGTGCTCGGCCACCGACCGGCCCCGCCCGGAGCCCCCACCGTCCTGCTCTACAGCCACTACGACGTGCAGCCGCCCCTCGACGACTCCGCCTGGCAGTCCCCTCCGTTCGAGCTCACCGAGCGCGACGGCCGCTGGTACGGGCGCGGCGCGGCCGACTGCAAGGGCAACATCGTCATGCACCTCACGGCTCTGCGCGCACTGGGCGACGACATCCCGGTGGGCCTCAAGCTGGTGGTCGAAGGCTCCGAGGAGCAGGGCACCGGCGGGCTGGAGGCCTACGTCCCCGACCACGCCGACGAGTTGCGGGCGGACGCGCTGCTCATCTGCGACACCGGCAACGCGGCCGTGGGAATCCCCACCGCAACGACCGTGCTGCGCGGCCTGGCCAACGTCGTCGTGACCGTCTCCACGCTGGCCGGGGACCTGCACTCCGGCATGTTCGGCGGCCCCGCCCCGGACGCCCTGGCCGCGCTGATCCGCATGCTGGACTCCCTGCGCGACACCGACGGCACCACCCGCGTCAACGGCCTGGACAACGACGGCATCTGGCCGGGGATCGGCTACGACGAGCAACAGTTCCGCACGGACGCCGGGGTGCTGGACGGGGTCGGGCTGCTCGGCTCCGGAAGCGTCGCGGACCGGCTGTGGGCGCGCCCGGCCGTCACCGTCCTCGGCATCGACTGCCCGCCCGTGGTCGGCTCCGCCGCCGCCGTCCCCGCCACGGCCAGGGCCCGGGTCAGCCTGCGTGTGCCGCCCGGCACGGACGCCGCTGCCGCGGCCGACGCGCTGGCCGCTCACCTCCGGGCAGCGGCACCGTGGGGGGCGAGGGTCGAGGTGGAACGGGAGGGCACCGGCTCGGCGTTCCGTGCCTCCACGGACGGCCCGGCTTACGCCGCTCTCGACCGTGCGGTGCGGGACGCCTACGGCAAACCGGTCTCCTTCCTCGGCCAGGGCGGCTCGATCCCGCTGTGCAACGTCCTCGCCGGCACGTTCCCCGACGCCGAACTGATCCTGATGGGCGTCGAGGAACCCCGCTGCCTGATCCACGCGCCGAACGAGAGTGTCGAACCGTCGGAGATCGAGCGGATGGCCCACGCCGAAGCGCTCTTCCTGCGCTACTACGGTGCCGACCACGGCCAGTCTTCGGACGACGCCGCGTCTTCCTCGGCGGACTACTGCTGATCGTGGCCTCGTGCGTGCTGATCGCGCTCGCCAACGGCGGCGGGCTGGTGATCGCCGGCCGCGCTCGGCCGGCAAGGACTGTCCTGGATCGACGCGGGCATCGCCGCCGCCCGCGTGCCACCGATCCTGCGCACCAACCCGGACATCCGGCGGGTCCTCGGCCGGCCCCTCGCCCCTTCGCCGAGTGGGCCGCCCGCAAGGCCGCCGCGTTCCGCTGGGACCGGGCACCGACCGGGGGCGCGCGGGGCGGCGTGCCCGGCGGGCTGCCGGTCGGGTGTCAGCGGCCTGTCGGTGACGCGTCGGTCGGATGCAGGTGGGCTCTGGGACCTTCGAGAGGTCCCGCCGGGTGCCGATCCGGCTGCGGATTCAGGGGAAGGGGATCTCTTGTGCATGACGTAGTGATCGTGGGCGCCGGCCCGGTGGGGCTGTTCCTCGCCTGCGAGCTCGGCCTCGCGGGCTGCTCGGTCCTGGTGCTCGAGCGGGATCCGGAACCCCGCTCGCCGTTCAAGGCGCTGCCGTTCGGCATCCGGGGCCTGTCCTCCGCCTCGGTCCAGGCGTTCCACCGCCGCGGGATGCTGCAGCAACTGCTGAAGGCATCGGGCGTCGACGATGCGCCCGGCGTACACCCGGGACCGGGCGCGCCGTCAATTCCTCGTCGCGGTGGCCACTTCGCCGGCATGATGCTCGATCCGGCCAAGATCGACTTCGCGGCCCTGCCGTACCGGCTGCCCAACCCGGCACCGGAGGGCCTGCCGACACACGTCGAAGCCATCGAGGCGGTGCTGGCCGAGCGGGCGTCCGAGCTGGGCGTGGACGTCAGGCGCGGCGTCACGGTTTCGGCCATCGCGCACAACGACGGGGGCGTGATCGCGCAGGCGGGCGAACACGCTTACACGGCACGCTGGCTGGTCGGCTGCGACGGCGGACGCAGTACCGTACGCGGGCTCGCGGGCTTCGACTTCGTCGGGACCGAGCCGCTGTGCACCGGCTACACCATGCTCGCCACCGTCGCCGACCCCGAGAAGCTGAGCCCCGGGTTCAATCTGACGCCGACGGGCATGTACCTCCAGCCCGCGGGGGACTACATCGCCGTGCTGGACTTCGACGGCGGCGCGTTCGACCGCTCGCGGCAGCCGACGCGCGACCATCTCCAGACGGTTCTGCGCCGGGTGTCCGGCACCGACGTGACGCTGGGCGAGGTCCGTCTCGCGTCGAGCTTCACCGATCGGGCGATGCAGACGACGGCCTACCGGCGCGGACGCGTCCTGCTCGCGGGCGACGCCGCTCACATCCACTCGCCGCTGGGCGGGCAGGGACTCAACGCCGGTATCGGCGATGCCCTGAACCTGGGCTGGAAGCTGGCGGCGGCCGTGCACGGACACGCGCCGGACGGACTTCTCGACACCTACGGCCGCGAGCGCCGTCCGGTGGGGTCGGCCGTGCTCGACTGGTCGCGCGCACAGGTGGCGGCCATGCGGCCGGACCCGCACGGCCAGGCCGTCCAAGGGGTGATTCGCGACCTGATCAACACCCGTGACGGAGCGACCTACGTGTTCGAGAGGATGTCGGGATCGTCCATCCGTTACGACCTCGGCAGCGAGCACCCGCTGGTCGGCCGCAGCGCCCCGGACCTTCGCCTGGAGGACGGCACCCGTCTTGGCGACCTGATGCGGGACGGACGGGGCGTCACGCTCGACTTCAGCGCCGACCGATGCCTGCACGCTCCGGCGAGGGGCTGGGAGGGCCGGATGCGGTACGCGGCCGGTCCGGCGAAGGACGACCTCGGATTGGGTGCCGTGCTGGTCCGGCCCGACGGCGTGGTCGCCTGGGCAGGCGACCACGCACCTGATCGTGAAGGGTTCGAGCGGGCCGCGGGCCGCTGGTTCGGCAGTCCGGAAAGCTGAAACGGGCGCCGCCCGGCACCCCGAGAACGTCCGCTTCCCCGAGCCCGGACGTCGGACCGTGCGGACGCGGTGACCCCTCCAGCCCCGCGGCGGGCCGGAGGGGTCACCGAGTCCGCGCGGCGAGGCCGACGAGCTCGATGCCATCGCCGAGGCCGCCGGCAACCAACAGTGCGGCGGCGCGATCACCGTCGGTGCACCGCGGGCGACCACCTACGGTCAATATCCGGCTGGGCTCCCCATCGATTCACCGACGGTCGAAGCTCGGGCCACGTCCCGGACCGGCTGCGGGTAGCCGATCTCGGCGATGTCCTCGGCCAGGTCTGCGAGGGTGAGCTCCGAGTTCAGGGATGACACAAGCTTCTGGCTCAGCGGTCGCAAGGCATAGACGTCGCGCACCGCTTCCAGGTCCACGGGAACCTCGTAGTAGTCCTCGGCGAAGCGCTGGAACGCTTCCGGCGAACGGTCGACCAGGAGCTCGAACAGGCTTGTTGCCCCGTCGGGGTCGGAACACCCGGCAGGGAAGTCGATCACGCCGTGCCGCCACCGGTCGTCCGTCGCCTCCCGCCAGAGGCAGGCCGTCACGACGGGAACCTCGTCCTGGTCGGTGAACGCCGGCTCCTCCACGAAGGGCTTGAAGACCTCCGGAACCTCGTCGATCACTCCCGGCCAGGGTTCGCCATCGTTGCCGTACGGGCTCATCGGTGCTTCGTGGGCGAAGCCACGGACATAGGCCCCGGCAGCCGAGAACACGATGGAGTACTCGTCCCCCGACCCGTTGCGCATCGACGCCATCTCCTCGCCGTCGGCCCAGCCGGCGTTGAAGGAGTAGTACCGGCCTTCCCAGTCCGGGCTCAAGATCGCGTCGAGCATCGCCAGTGAGCGGCACAGGTTCCGCAGGTCGGCGATGGAAGGGAGCCGGCGAGCTACGTCGTGGACAGTCATGTGCTCATCCAACCGGATGCCCCTGACACCCGGAGAATCTCCCCACGGCTGTCACGCTCAGTAGCGGTACCGAAGTCAGGTGGGTCAACTCGCGACGGTTGAATACGCGAGACCATGACCTCGGGTGCCAAGGACAATCTGCGCTGTCTGTCGCACCGCCTACGGCTGCACGGCCCGCTGGGCGGCGGCCGGGACCGTCGGGGCTGGACGGTCGGCCGCCGAGACGGCGGACCGGCCCGACGCGGTCGGGCGCGGATTCGGCCCTCGGGTCAGTGCGGGCCGGTTCCCGCCGTGCGCAGTCTGTCGAGGGTGCGGTCCAGGTTGGCCTGGGTCGCCGTGACGGCGGCGTCCGGGTCACCCGCGGCGATCGCCTCGACCAGGGCGCGGTGCGCGCGGGTGATGCTCTCCTCTTCGACGCCGTCGTGGAGCCGGCTGTCGGCCACCACATGGCCGGCCGCCTCGCGCAGCGCGTCGACGAAGGAGTCGAAGAGGCGGATGAGCACCGGGTTGCGCGCCGCCCGTACGACCTGGCGGTGCAGTTCCAGGTCCGTCTCGACGAGTTCGGCCGGGCCGACGGCCGCGTCACGGGCGGCCAGCGCCGCCCGGAGCGCGGCGACGTCCGTCTCGGTGCGCCGCTGCGCGGCCAGTCGGCCCGCCTCCACCTCCAGCGCCGCCCGGACCTCGTACACGTCGAAGACTTCCGAGCGTCGCAGTTCCCGGTCGAACTCCGAGACCGGGGAGGCGGCGGCCACGTACGTGCCCGAGCCCTGCCGGGCGCGCAGCTGGCCGTCGACGATCAGCACCCGGACCGCCTCGCGCGAGGTGGTCCGGCCGACTCCGAGGAGTCGGCTCAGCTCCACCTCGCCGGGCAGTTTGCTGCCGACCGGCCACTCGCCCGTGGCGATCAGTCGGCGCAGCTCGGCCGTGGCCTCCTCCACCATTGAGCGATGGCGTACCGGGCGAACAGTCATGAGGACGACCTTATCGTCCTCCGGGTGCTGCGCCCGTGACGGCCGGTTCGTCGGCCGGCCCGGCCGGATCCTCCCCCGGCCGTTCCGTTCCCGACTCCGGTCCGGACGTCCGCTCGGGGACCGGAGCAGGGGCCGGGGCAGGGAGCTGATCAGGGAGCGGATCAGGGGCCGGCTCCGGACGTGCGCGGTCGCGCAGGCGCAGCGCGGAGCCGAGCCCGAGTGCCAGCACGCCGAGGACCAGGGCGAGGACGGTCCGCAGGCCGTGCGCGTCGGCCAGGCGGCCGAGCACCGGCGCGGCGAGGCCGCCCACGGACATGGCGAGTCCGAGGGTCAGCCCGCTGGCGGTGCCGGGCCGGGTGGGCAGGTAGTCCTGGGCGAGTGTCACCTGTGGGGCGAAGGGCAGGAACATGGCCAGTCCGAACGCCACCGCGCCGGCCATGGCGACCGCGACGGAGGGTGCGAAGGCCACGGCGGCCAGTGCGGGGACGGCCAGCAGGTAGCCGGTGCGGATCGGGGTCATCCGTCCGTGCCGGTCGCCCAGCCAGCCGCCGAGCAGGGTGCCGGCCGCCCCGGCCAGGGTGAGCAGGGTCAGTGCGGTGGCGCCGATTCCCGTCGAGCCGTGGAGGTCGCGCTGGATGTGGAGGGCGAGCATCGAGGTGACCGTCACGTAGGGGATCGACCAGGCGACGGTGGTCGCGGCCAGGCGTCCGAACGCCCGCCAGTCGTCGCGGTGGGCGCTCGTCGCCGCGCCCCGGGTGGGCGACGGGGCCGCCGGGGTGTGGCCACGGTACTGCTGCCAGCGGCCCCGCGCGGCCCACAGCAGGGCCGTCACCAGCGCCGGGACGGCCAGCAGCCAGCTGCCGCCCAGGCCGTAGGCGCCGACCACGAGGGTGACCAGTGCCGGTGCCAGCGAGGCGCCGAGGGTGCCCCCGACGGAGAACAGGCTCATCGCCCGCTGGGACTGTCCGCCGGCGGCCCGGGCCTGGCTGGTGGCGGCCGGGTGGTAGGCGGCGATGCCGATGCCGGCCAGGGCGGCGCAGAGCCAGGTGAGCGGGTAACTGCCGGCCATGGCCGCACCGGTGATCCCGGCCGCGGCGGTGAGGAAGCCGGCCGGGATGAGCCAGCCGCGGTGGCGGCGGTCGACCAGCAGGCCGAACAGCGGCTGGACCACGCTGGACAGGCCGCTCGCGGCCAGGGCGATGCCGGAGACGGCGGTGTAGCTGTAGTGCCGCTGGGACATCAGGAAGGGCAGCAGTGCCGGGACGGCGCCCTGGTAGAGGTCGTTGACAATGTGGGTGCCGGTCAGGAAGGCCAGCTGTCCGCGCTTCATCGCGTCCTCCGCCCGGGCCGCGCCGTCGCCCGCCGGGTCGCCTGCTCCGGCACGGCAGCCCGCTCCAGCACGGCCGCCTGCCGGGCGGCGTGGTGGTGCCAGGGCCGGGCCCGTTCCAGCTGGGCGCCGAGGGAGAGCAGGAGGCCCTCCTGGTGGAGCCGGGCGGTCAGCATCACGCCGATCGGCAGTCCGTCCGGTGTCCAGTGCAGCGGCAGGCTGATCGACGGCCGGCCGGTGAGGTTCGCCACCGGTGTGCGCGGGGTGACGGAGAGCATCCGGGCGTAGGTCCGCTCCGGCTCGTCCGGATCGGCCGACGTGCCGACCGGCAGCGGCGGTTGGTCCGTCGTGGGGCTCAGCACCGCGTCGAAGCGGTCGTAGCGGTGGCAGATCGTCCGGGCGACGGCGGTCAGCGAGGCCGTCGCCGCGGCCAGCCGGACCGCGCTGTGCTCGTTGCCCCGGTCGCGCAGCCAGCGGGTCAGCGGCAGCAGCCGGTCCTCCCGCTCCGGCGGGACGGGGACGGCGGCGGCCAGCACGCTCCACAGCACGGTGAAGTCCGGCAGGTACTCGCCCGGGTCGAACGGCGGGGCCTCCTCCACCCGGTGGCCGAGATCGGCGAGCAGGTCGGCGGTGCGGTGGCTGGCCAGCGCGGCCTCGGGGTGCCAGCCGTCCGTCCGGGGCAGGACCCCGATCCGCAGCGGGCCGGGCTCGCGTTCGCCGCAGGACCGGAAGTGGCTGGGGGAAACGGCGGGGACGGCGGGCAGGGTGCTGCCGTCGCCCGGGATGCTGCCTGCCATCACGTCCAGCAGGATGGCCGCGTCCAGCACCGTCCTGGCCAGCGGGCCGGCGGTGGCCAGCCCGAAGGCGTCCGTGCCGGGGGCGGGCGTCACCCGGCCCCGGCCGGGCTTGAGGCCGACCACACCGCAGGCGGCGGCCGGGATCCGGACCGAGCCGCCGCCATCGCTGCCCAGGGCGCCTGCGGCCAGTCCGGCGGCGACCGAAGCAGCCGCCCCGCCGCTGGAACCCCCGGCACCGCGGCCGGGGTCGTAGGGGCTGCGCGCGGTGGCGTGGACCGTCTCCGTGTAGGAGGAGCAGCCGAACTCGGCGGCCGTGGTGGTGCCCAGCAGCATGCCGCCCGCCGCCCGGAGGGCGCCGACCACGGCGGCGTCCTCCGGAGCGATGCGGTCGTCGAAGGCGGCGGAGCCCGCGGTGAACGGGAGTCCGCGGACCGGCCAGGTGTCCTTCACCGACAGCGGAACGCCGAGCAACGGCGGCAGCGTGGCGGCGTCCCCGGTCCCGTTGCCGCCCCCCGTCCCGGCGGCGGCCAGCCGGGCCTCGGCCGCACGGGCGGCCCGGCGGGCGCCGGACGCGTCGACCGTGCGGTAGGCGCCGAGCACGCCGTCCAGTTCCTCGATCCGGCGCAGGTGGTGGTCGACCAGTTCGGTCGGCGAGACGGTGCGTCGGCGGACCGCCGCGGCCTGTTCGGCCAGCGTCAGGTCATGGAGGTCAGGCATGATCACTCTCCCCAAATAGTCCTCAGGCCCCAAGGTCACCAGGTCTTCATGCCCTCAGGTCCGCAGATCCTCAGGTCCTCAGGCCCTCAGGCCCTCAGGTCCTCTGAGGACTTCACCCTAGGGGCGGGCCCGACCGGTTGGCAAGGCAAGCCTTACTGGACGGCGGGCCTGCTACGGTTCCGGACATGTTCCTCCCCCGTGCGTAGCGGACCCGCCACGACCGTGCCCCCTCTCACCGGGCACGGCGCTCCGGTGTCCCCGCACGCCTCCGGGCACGGCCCCGCCCTGCCCGCCTTCGCCGAGGAACGTCTCCCTTGTCTTCGCCCAACCCCTCCCACTTCTCTTCGCCGACCCCCTCCTACGCCGCCGTCCTGCGCGCCCCGCACGCCGGCCGCACCTTCGGCGCCGCCCTGCTGGGCCGGCTCTCGTACGGGATGGTCCCGCTCGCCATGATGCTGGCCGTCCGGGACGCCACCGGCTCCTACCCGGTGGCCGGCACCGTGCTGGCCCTGTTCGGGCTGACCAGCGTCTTTCTCTCACCGGCCCGTGCCGCCCTGGTCGACCGGTACGGCCCCCGGCGCGCGCTGCCGCCGATGGCCGCGCTGTACGCCGGGCTGCTGACCCTGGTGGCCTGCGCCACCTGGCGGCCGGGCGCACCGCCGGTCCTGACAGGTGCTCTGGTGGTCGCCGCCGGTGCCTGCACCCCGCCACTCGGGCCGGTGATGCGCACGCTCTGGCGCCGACTGCTGCCGGACCAGGAGCTGCTCCGACGGGCGTACAGCCTGGACACCGTCGCCGAGGAACTGCTGTTCGTCAGCGGCCCGCTGCTGGTGGGGCTGCTGCTCGCGCTCGCCGGTCCGACGGCCGGGGTGGCCGCGGGCGCCGGGCTCGTGCTGGCGGGCACCCTGGCACTGGTCTCCTCCCCCGCCGCGCGGGAGGCGGACCGGACCGGACCGGCCGCACCCGGCGCGCGCCCGGACGGCGGGGGAGAGCTGCGCCGGGCGGTGCTCGCCTCGGCCGCGACCGGGCTGGCGCTCGGGGCGCTCGACCTGATGGTGGTGGCCTTCGCCGAGGAGCACGGGCGGGCCGGGGCGGTCGCCTGGATCCTGGCCGCGCTCTCGGCCGGCAGTGCCGTCGGGGGCCTGGCCTACGGCGCCGTCGACTGGTCCGCCCCGAACCGGGCCCGGCTGCCGCTGCTGGTCGCCGGGCTGGGCCTGGCGCTGGCGGGCGCGGGGCTGGCACCGAACCTCCCCGTGCTGACCGCGGCCGTCGCGCTGGCCGGGCTGTTCGTCTCCCCCGTCGTCACCACCGCCTACCTGATCGCCGACGAGACGGCCGCACCACAGGCCCGCACCCGGGCCGGCGCCTGGGTGAACACCGCCTTCAACGCCGGCTCGGCGGGCGGCACCGCGGCCCTCGGCCTGCTGGTCGGCCGGCTGCCGCTGCCGCTCTGCTTCGCCCTGGCGGCCGCCCCCGCGCTGCTCTCCGCCGCGTCAGCCGCCCACCGACTGCGCGACTTTGGTGGCGACAGGTCGCACCGAAAGTCGGATACCGGGGCTGACCTGCGTCTCTAGGCTCAGGGGCATGAAGAATCTGCTCGGTTTCGTGAGCTTCGCCCTCATCGTCGGAGGGATCAGCGGCCTGCTCTCCGACCACCTCGGGGGCTTCCGCCTCTTCGGTTTCGTCCAGTACCTGGTCCCGGGCGGCCACGAGACCGCCGGGTACGCCGGGTTGGTGCTGCTGGGCACCGCCCTGGCCGTCGTCACCGGGCGGATCGGCCGCGCACGGTAGTCGCACATCCGCGACAGAGAGGCCTCGATGCGGTGAGCGCCCGGGGCCGGCCGGGCCGGGATCACTGCTCGTAGGCCCATGCCCGGCCGGTCTGCCGGTACTGCTCGACGGGGATGGGCTCGATGCCGGTCCGCATGCGGGCGGTGTAGAGCAGGCCGTCGAGGTGGTCGATCTCGTGGTGGACCAAGCGGCCGAGTCCGCGATCGTACGTGGTGGTGATCAGCCGGCCGTCCAGCGTGGTGCTCTCCACGATGATCCGCAGTGGTCGGGGGACCATGCCGCGGACGTCGAAGAAGGACAGGCAGCCTTCGTACTGCTCGTCCGTCTCGTCGGAGCGGTCGGTGATCGTCGGGTTGAGCAGGACGATCGCCGGCGCTCCCGGCTCGGCCGGCCGGACGATGGCGGCAGCCCGGCCGATGCCGATCTGGAGTGCCGCGATGCCCATGCCCTTGGCGAAGGGGTGGACCCGGCCGATGCGCTCCATCGCGGCGAACAGCTTCTCGACGACCTGCTCGGCGGCCTCGCGCTCGGCGGGCAGGTCGAAGGGACGGGCGGGCTCGGCAAGGACGGGCGCGCCCTCCCGGACGACGCCGAGGTCACGCATCTGCTCGCTGGGCCGCACCTGGATCACCTGAACTCCCTTTGAATCGTGTCGCGTTCGGGTCGGACCCGGAACCGTCACACGAGCAGCGCCCCGAGCTCCGGAAGCCGGCCGAACAGGTCGGGGAGGCCGCGCACGCCGTTGCGCACGGACTCGTGCGACAGCGCGAGGTCGGGGCCGGTGCTCGCCTCCACACCGGCGAGGCACCGGAGGATGTTCCACCTCGTGTGGCCCAGCCAGCCGCCGATCATGAACACGAACCAGCTCGGACCTGACGGCGGCAGCGCTCCGCCCCCCGCGACATAGCCGTCGAGGACCGAGCGGAAGACGGCGGGCTCGATGCCGTCGAAGCCGGGCCCCTTCGCGAGGCTCAGCGCGGTCGAACCCAACTCACCGGACAGGTCGAGCATCCCGGAGAGCTCCCAGTCGAGCACCACCGGCCGACTCTCCCGAGCGAGCAGGTTCCACGGCTGGATGTCCCCGTGGGTCAGCACGACGGGGCCCGGCCGTTCGCAGGTGTCGACGAAGTGGGCGATCGCGAGGAACGTCTCGACGTGAGAGGCGAGTTCGTCGGCCCACGGCTGTCCGGTCGCCGCCGCCCGCGCGGCGAGCTCGGGCCAGTCCCGTGACGTCGGTTCCTCGATCGACTCACGGGGCCACGCGACGTCGAGCGCGTGGACGCGCGCGAGGATCTCACCGATCTCGAACGCGTACGCCGCCGACACCGGTGCCTCTGGCACCTTCTCTCCCTCGACCCATCGATGAACGAGCGTGCGGTGGCCGGCCGAGATCGGTTCCGGCATCGGGATGCCGGCGGCGAAGGCCGCCCGCTCGAACCTGAACACGTCCTCGACACGATAGGTCCAGCGGCGGTCGACGAGGTTCAACTCCTTCACCGCGAACGACCCTTGGTCGGTGTCGAGCCGGTACATCCGGTTGGCGAACCCGCCGTGGACGCGAGTCATCGGCCCGATCGGCGTGCCGAGATGCGAAAGGTCCATCCACGCATGCTAGTGCCGGCCGCCACTCTGGTCTGCCGGCCTTCTGGACCGGTCCGTGGCGGCATCGCACAGCGTGGGACCATCTCGGCATGCGACTGCTTGCCGATGGGGCCACGCCGACCTCACGGTTGGTTCTGGTGGAGGACTTTGAAACCGACAACGGCTACGCCTTCGAGCTGGCAGGACCGCTCTTCCTGGCCGTCGGTGATCGAATCGGCTTCGAGGACGGGAAGCCGGTCGTCGTGCGGGTGAACGGAGAGCGGCTGGTTCCCGTCGGCTGCTGGTCCACCCGCTGCGGCATCAGGGCCGGCCGACGCAGCTGACCGTGTGCGTTGTGAAGCACCCATGATCGGCTCGGCTCCCCCGCCCCGGACGGTCCGGCGGCGGACGGTCCGGCGGCGGGCGGTTGGGCGGCGGGGCTCAGCGGCCGGGGTTCCGGTCGATCCGGGCGATGCGGTCGAGGACGGCACCGGCGCCGTCCTCGGCTGCGATCAGCCCGGCCACGGCGGCCGCACGGCGGCGGACCGGCTCGGCCAGCGCGGCCGTGATGGCGGCGGCGAGGCGTTCGGCCGTGAGCTCCGCGAACGGCACAGGCTGCGGGGCGACTCCCAGCCGGTGCAGCCGTGCCGCCCAGAACGGCTGGTCGACCATGACGGGCACCGGTACGGCGGGGACCCCGGCGCGCAGCGCGGCGCCGGTGGTGCCGGCTCCGGCGTGGTGGACAACGGCGGCGGTTCGGGGGAAGAGCCAGTCGTGGGGGAGGTCGCCGATGGAGAGGATGCCGTCGCCCGCCGCCTCCAGTCCGGCCCAGCCCGCCTGGACGACTGCGCGTACGCCGGCTTGCCGCACGGCCGCCGTCACCAGTTCGCCCAGCCGGGTGCCCTCGCCGGGTGCCATGCTGCCGAAGCCGATGAACACCGGGGCCGGGCCGGCGTGGAGGAAGTCGACCAGTTCGGCCGGGGGTTGCCAGTCCAGCGGCCGGGCGGGCCACCAGAAGCCCGCCACGTCGACCGGGGCCGGCCAGTCCACCGGGCGCGGCAGCAGCAGGGGGCTGTAGCCGTGGACGACCGGGCGGGTGTGTCCGAGCGGTGGCGGTGGTGTCGTGCCGGGCAGGCCGAGGCGCTGACGCATCCGGGTCACGGCGCCCGAGAACAGCCGGTCCGCGCTCCGGAGCCGTTCCTGGCCGGCGGCCAGGTTGCCCTCCGGTCCCAGGTCCTCGCTGCCGGCGGGGCCGGGCAGCGGGAACTCCCTGGTGGCGAAGGCGGGCGTGAGGTAGGTGCCGAGGACGGGCAGGCCGTGGGCCTCCCCGGCCGTGCGGCTGAGCGGCGACGGGGCGAAGGCGGTGAGCAGCAGGTCGGCTCCGCCCGCCACGGCGTCCGCCACGCCGTCGGCGAGTCCGTCCACGAACGCGGTCATCAGCGCGCGGGTCTCCTCCGGGGAGGTCGCGCGGGCCCTGGCGCGGATGAGTTCCTCCGGGTCCCCCGGCAGCGGCCGGTGCTCCAGGCCGCAGGACTCGATCAGTGTCGTGAAGGTCGGATGGGCGGCCACGGCGACCCGGTGCCCGGCGTCCGTCAGACGCCGGCCCAGGCCCGTGAACGGTGCGACGTCCCCGCGGGAGCCGGTGGTGACGATCAGGATGCGCATGGAGGTGATTCTCCACGACGGGCCCGTGCGAGTCCGGGCTCGGGGCGATGCCCTCACGGTCCGGCCCGGAGGCCCTCGGGCTGTGCGGACGGCTGCTCGCCGGGCGCGCCGCTCTCACCGCCACCGACCGCGCGGAGGGGGCCAACCTTCGGTGAAGTTTGGCCGATAATGAATCGACACCGCCTCTTGCCTCAACCTGCGCTCCCCGGTGCATAGTTAAAGCCCGACTCAAGGCGCACACCTGTGGAAACGCCTTCCCATTGCGTCGACTCCGGAAAGCGGGCGCGCGCGAAAGAGGTTGTTTCCAGTGCGAGAAGAGGGCATCTCTCGGAGGGGGCGGCTCGATGACAAGGCATGGAATTCGCAGGTTGACAGCGTTGGGAAAAGCCGTCATCGCGACAGCGGTGACGGTCTTCACGATCTTGGCGACGACGGGTACGGCCGGTGCCGTCACCGGAGCAGGCCCGAACAGTGCCCGACCCGACTTCTCGGCCCAGGCGAGGAGCGTCGGGCTGAACACTTCTCAGGCTGCGGCACTTCAGGACACGGTCAACGGCTATCTGGCCACAATGGGCGGGACCCAGACAGCCATCAACAGGATCGACCTGAGCGCGGGAGGGAGACTGCTCGTTCCGTTGCCCGGGGAGCAGCGGGCTCGTGATCTCTCCGCGCCGGACGGTCCGGAAGAGTTCTGCCCGTACACCTATGTATGCGCTTTCAGCCTGCCGAACTTCTGGGGCACGTCCCTGCAGTTCTTCACCTGCAATCAGCTGAATCGCATCACCTGGACCGGAACCGGATCGTGGATCAACAATCAGCGGGCCGCATTGCACGCCAAGTTCTACGATCGCAACGGAAATCTCGGCTGGACCTCACCCGGTGGCTTGAGCTGGGACGTTGAAGCCTCCTGGGACTGGGTCTGGTGGCTCAGCCCCTGCTGAGCCGGATCGCGCGCCGGTACGGGCGCCCGCCGGTACGGGCGCGCGCCGGCGCCGTGCCGGGCCGACTGACGGGCATTGCCGGGCAGCCGTGGGGGGCGGCCACCGACAGGGTCGGTGGCCGCCCCCCACGTCAGGGTCGGGACGGGGTGTCAGTGCCGGTGGCGCCGACGGCGGGAGGCGAGGACGAGGGCCGCACCGCCGAGGAGGACGGCGGCGCCGATGCCGCCGATCAGCGCGACCTGGCTGCCCGTCGCGGCGAGACCGCCGCTACCGCCCGGCTGCTGCGGCTTGCCGGTGGGCGCCGGGTCGACGCCGTTGCCGTCGGTCGCGGTCGGCGAGGGCGCGGAGGTCGGCGTGGTGGAGGGCGACGTGGACGGGGAGGCCGTCGGGGACGGTGCGGACGTGGTCACCGTCACGGTGGCCGTGCATTCCCCGGCCGTCGCACCGGCCGGGCAGTTGCCGCCGGGCCGGTCGGCCACCACGGTGTTGCGCAGCGTGTGGTCCCCGGCGGCGGGGTCCTTCACCTTGACGGTGTAGGTGAGCCGGGCGTTGCCGCCGGCCGGCAGGTCGCCGGTCCAGGTGAGGATCGGCTGCGTGTAGGAAGGGGTGCCGAGGGTGGCGGTGGCGTCGCCGTTGTAGGTGGCGTCGTCGAGGACGGCGCTCAGGTCGTCGGTGACGGTCAGTGCGGTGAGGGGCGTGTTCCCGGTGTTGGTGACGTCCACGTGGTAGGTGACGGTGTCGCCGGGGGCGGCCTGGCTCTTGTCGGCGGTCTTGGTGACCCGGTAGCCGGTGTGCTCGGCGACGGTGTTGCGCACGGTGTTGCTGGTGCGGTGCTGTTCGCGGCCGGTCTGGGTGCCGCGGTAGGCGAGGGAGGCGGTGTCGTCGAGCCTGGTGCCCGGTGCGAGGCCGGCGTCGACCCTGGCCCGGAAGGAGACGGTGGTCTCGGCGCCCGGTGCGAGGTCGGCGGTGGGGCAGCTGACGTTGCGTCCGGAGGCGGTGCAGCCGGCGCCGGAGCCGTCGACGTAACTGGTTCCCTGGGGCAGAACGTCGGTCAGGGTGACGCCGGTGGCGGTGTCGAGGTCGGCGGTGGTGCCGTCGGGGTGCCGGTTGGCGATGGTGAAGGTGTAGGTGATCTCGGCTCCGGGGTCGACGAGCCCGGGCGGGTTGTTGGTGGTGGTACCGGCCGGGGTGTTGGCCTTGACGACCTGGAGGTCGGGTTCCAGGGCCTCGACGGCGAGCCAGACCGCCTGGGGGTGCAGCGCGTCGCCCTGGCCGGTGACCTTGAGCACGGCCTGCTTGCTGCCGGCGGGCAGCTTGCCGGTGACGTCGATCGTCCGGGCGTCGTAGCCGACGTTGTTGACCGTGTTCGGGTTGCGGTCGGTGAGGTTGGTGCCGGTGCCGTCGGGCGCGACCCGGTCGATGCGGCTGGTGAAGGCGTTGTCGGGGGCGGGTCCGGTGGCGGTCGGCATCAGCAGCGGTGTCAGCCGACCGGCGTCGGGGCCGACTTCCAGGGAGTCCCCGGCGATGGGGGCGTCGCCGTCGCCGACGATGACGCCCATGGTGGCGGCCGGTGCGCGGCCGGCCGGGGTGCGGATGCCGTCGAGGGTCATGGTGATGCTGGGCTCGGGCGGGCGGATGAGCTGGTAGCCGTCCCAGACCTGCAGGTAGCGCAGCGGCTCCTTGGCGTCCTCGTAGGCGACGACCAGGGACCATCCGCCCCAGCAGCCGACGTTCTGGCCGCCGAAGTCGGAGGTGGAGGAGCGGCCCTGACAGGCCTGGATGTCGGCCACGGTGTACTCGCCGGAACCGGCCGCCCGCACCAGGTCGGTGACGTCCTTGACGCCCGCGTGGGCGGTGAGCGGGGCCGGGGGCGTGCCGCCGGTCTTCTGGTCGAACCAGTCGTAGGTGTCGGCGGTGAGCCGCTGGTAGCCGGTGGCGCCGGGGACCTTGAACTCGACCTGGTCGGCCTTGGAGGCGTCACCGGAGGTGGACAGCCGCGAGGTTCCGACGGGGTTGGACTGCCAGTACAGCCGGGCGTTGAGCACCTTGGCACCCGGCGGGACGGTCAGGGTGGCCGCGGAGGCGGTGTTCCCGGGGGCCTTGGGGTCGGTCTTGACCCAGTTGACCCGGTTGTTGTTGTAGGCGTTGAGGTCGCAGTCGCTGTCCTCGGGGTCGCAGGAGACCACCGAGTTGGACGCCATCGTGAGGTTGCCGTGCGCCAGCAGGTCCAGCGCCGGCTTCGGACCGATCGGCCGCTGCGCCCCGCTCGTACCGGCCTTCGCCGGCGGTGCCGCGGCGGCGTGCACGGCGAACGGCACGGACGACGCGAGCACGAGCGTCGTGGTGGCGAGAGCCCCGAGTACCGCGCGACCGGGCACGCGCCGGGCCCGGGATCCGGGTATCGGCCGCACCGCGTTCGTGACGGATGGTATGCGGTCGCTCAAGGTAGTTCTCCTGGGAGTGCTTGAGGGTACGGGAGGGTGAGGGGATGCCCTCCGGGCGGGTTCAGGACGATTGGTCCGAATTCATCCGCCGAGGAAGAATATGTCACACACTGACCAGTTTGGGTTAATGCGGCGTTCACAATCGGCACGCCCGGGGTTGACGCGGCCTCAAGGCCCTGATCCCGGCCGGTGGCCGGGCGGGGGGCGGTCACCGGGCGGGGGCAGTTACCAGGCGGGGGCGGTCACCGGGCCGATCCGGTCGGAGCGGGTGCGGGGTCGGTCAGGCCCGTGACGCGCAGGGTGATGTTGAGGCGTCCCCGGGCGGGACCGATGGCGGGGTCGCCGGTGCCGGGGAGGATCTTCGGCACGGCGTGGTACGCGAGGCGGGAGGGGCCGCCGAAGACGAGGAGGTCGCCGGACGCCAGGGTCAGGTCGGTCCAGGGCCGGTTGCGGCCGCGGGTGTTGCCGAAGCGGAAGAGGCAGGTGTCGCCGATGCTGAGGGAGACCACCGGGGCGAGGGAGCGCTCGTCCTTGTCCTGGTGCATGCCGAGCCGGGCGTCGGCGTCGTAGAAGTTGACCAGCGCGGCGTCGGGTTCGTAGGCGGCGCCCCGGTCGGGGTCCTGGTAGGCGTCGGCCACCGCCCGGCGGCCGAGGTCGGCGAGCCGGTCGGGGAGGCGGGCGACGCGGCGGCCGTTCACGTCGTCGGCGGTGCGGGTGTAGGCGTAGGGATGCCAGTGCCAGCCCAGGCACACGGTCTGCACGGACATGACGCCACCGCCCGGCAGCCGGGTGTGCCGCATCGGGACGGGGCCGACGGCCCAGGCGCGGCACGCGGCGACGAGCTCGCGCTGCCGGTCGGGGGTGAGCCAGCCGGGCAGGTGGACGGCGCCCGGCGCGATCTCGCGGCGCTCGTAGCCGGCGGGCGGCGGGCCGAACAGCGCGGGGGTGCTGTTCACGCGGCGGCGCCCGGGGCAGGGGTGCTGTTCACGCGGCGGCGCCCGGGGCGGGGGTGCTGTTCACGCGGCGGCGCCCGGGGCGGGGGGCGGGAAGGAGGCGGTCCAGCCGGATTCGATGCGCCAGGTGCCGCCGTCCGCGCTCGCGCCGCGCACGCCGTCCAGGACGCCGGGCCCGGCGAGCGCCGCGGCGACCGGCTCGGCGAGGGACGCGAAGCCGAACGTGCGGTCCGGGCGCCAGGAGGTGCTGTGGCGCAGGCGCCGGGCGAGCTGCGCCCAGCCGAGCGGGGCCGCGGCGATGACGAGGGCATCGGGTTCCCGGTCGGTGAGGCGCTGGGCGGGCCGCAGCCAGGAGGCGGCCTGTTCGGGCCAGTCGACGACGGCCAGGACGGCGTTGCCGGCGGCGTGCCAGGCGTCGGCGAACGCGGCGGCGGCCGTGCGGGAGGCGTCGTCGCGGCTGTGCCCGATCGCGACGCTGCGCAGGGGTGGGCGGCGGTGCTCGGCGAGCAGGCGCAGCAGGGCGGCGAGTTCGGGGGCGGTGTGGGGGGCGGGTGCGGGGAGGTCGCCGTAGGCGGTGCTCCCGGGTTCGGGAAGGAGCGGGGAGCGGTCGGGGGCGGGGCTGGGGTTCACGGGGTGCGGTCCTTCTGACGGGTCTTCCACTCCCGGTACCTCCCGGGCAGGCACACCGAGCAGGGCCGGTAGGCGGCGGCGATCGCGGTGGCCTCGTCGGCGAAGAAGACGCGGTGGCGCACGTAGCCGCCGGCGGCGATGGCGCGCAGGGCCGAGGGGCAGTCGAGGCGGCCGTAGCGGCGGCCCCGCCGGTGGCCGCCGAGGGTGCCGGGCGTGGTGCTGGAGTAGGGGCGGTTGTCGGGTCCGGTCAGGGTGTAGCGGCGCGACGGGACCGGGGCGGTGCCGACGGTGGGCGCGGGCGCGGGCGTGCCGGTGGCGGCCATGCGGCGGGGCTCAGGCGTCGTGGAAGACGAGGCCGAGGGCGTGGCGGCGGCCGGTGCGCACGGTGCTGACGCCGTGGCGGACGGGGCCGGCGCGGTGGCCGCGGGCGGAGGGGACGGGGCGGTCGCGGGTGGTGAAGATCAGGCCGTGCCCCTGGGGAAGGACGGTGGCGGTGCCGCGGGACTGGGCGCGGGGGCGCTGTTCGACGAGGAGGAACTCGCCGCCGGTGTAGTCGGTGCCGTGGGCGTCGAGGCCGATGACGACCTGGAGGGGGAAGACGAGGTCGCCGAAGACGTCGCGGTGCAGGGCGTTCCAGTCACCGGGGCCGTAGCGCAGCAGGATCTGGGAGCTCTTGTCCTGGCCGGCGGCGTGGCACCTGGCGGTCCAATCGGCGAGGGTGTCGGGCCAGGGGGCGGGGCGGCCGAGCTTGTCGGCCCAGGCGCGGGCGACGGTGAGCAGGCGGGGGTACAGGGCTTCGCGCAGGGCGGCGACGGGTTCGGGCAGGTCGTGGGTGAAGTAGCGGTACTGGCCGGAGCCGAAGCGGTGGCGGGCCATGTCGACGGTGGTGCGGAACAGTTCGGGCCGGTCGTAGAGCGCGGCGAGCTCCCGGCACTGGGCGGGCGACAGCAGCGGCTCGGTGAGCGCCGCACCGTCCCGGTCCAACTGCTCGTGCACGCCCTGCCAGTCGAGAGAGTCGAGCGCGGGCAGGACGGCCGGGACCGGGGCGGGCGCCGCGGTGGTGGGCGCGTCGGCGGTGAGGAGGGTGTCGTTCACGGGAGGGATCCTTGGACGGGCGGGGACGAGCGAGGGCATGGGCCCGCGGACCGGGAGGGCCGCGGGCACCGCACGGTCGGGCTGTTCCGATCGTCGCCCTGGACGGGGCCGCGTGCTGGCGGCATTCGGACACCGCGTCGGGCACCGCATCCGATGGATGGCGGGTCCGGGGCCGCCCGACCGGCGAAGGGGCCGGAATCACGCTCGCGGACCAACGTCGGGCCCATCGGGTCCGCGCCGAGGGCGTACCGGCTCCACCGCTCCCCCGCCGCTCCACCGCTGCTCGCACTCGGATCCGGTGTCAGGGCGTGCGGGACCGGGTGGGCGTCAGATCCGCGACCAGGAGCGCCAGGAGTTCCGCCGGCGCCTCGATGAAGCGGTAGTGGCCTCCCTCCAGGAGTTCGAAGGTCGTTTCGCCGCAGGCCGGCCAGCCGGTCATCCGCGACGGCTCGATGCCCGTGTCCCCGGTCCAGCCGATGGCGGTGATCGGGCACGGCAGCCGGACCGGCTCGGCCACGTGGTACCGCTTGTTCATGTCGACGTCGTTGCGCAGGACGCCGAGGTAGAGCGCGAGCAGGCTCGGTTCCAGGGTGCCGCCCAGTTCCGCGACGAGCCGGCGCAGTTCGGCGGCCAGCTCGTCGTCGCTCATGCCGAGGAAGCGGCCGTACGGGCCGTCCTGCGGCGCGACCTCGGAGGAGACGAACAGCCGGGTCGGGGCGGGGCAGCCCCGCTGGACCAGCCGTACGGCGGTCTCGTACGCCGCCAGCGCGGAGCCGCAGTGCCCGAACAGGGCGTAGGGGCGGTCCAGGTGGGGGCGCAGCGCTTCGCAGAGGTCGTCGGCCAGCGCCTCGTAGGTGGTGTGGGCGGGCTCGCGCATCCGGTTCTCCCGGCCGGGCGGCTGCACGGGGCAGACCTCGACGCCGTCGACCTGTGACGGCCACTGGCGGTACATGCTCGCACCGCAGCCGGAGTAGGGCAGGCAGAACAGCCGCGCCGGTGCCACCGGCGACGGCTCGCGCAGGAACCACTTGTTGCGGGTACGGGCCGTCGGAGCGTCCACTGATGACCTTCCGGGTGGGGGGTTTCTTCTCGGGTTCGGCAGCGGCGGTGGCAGCGGCCGGGGTGACGGCTCCGGCTCCTAGCGGGTCCGCGCGGTGATCGGCAGGTGCGTGAAGCCCGCGATGATGTTCGAGCGCATGCGCCGCGGCGTCCCGGCGGGTTCGAAGCCGGTGAACCGGCCGAGCAGTTCGGCGAAGAGGATCCGCAGGGCCACCCGTGCGACGGTGTGTCCGATGCAGTAGTGCGCGCCGACGCCGAACGCGATGTGCTTGTTGGGTCGCCGCCGGATGTCGAAGGTGTCCGGATCGGCGAACACGGTCTCGTCGCGGTTGGCCGACGCCAGCCACACGACGACGGCGTCCCCCGCGCGGATCGGCACGCCCCGGATCTCGACGTCGCGGGTGGCGTGGCGCATGAAGTGCTGGGTGGGCGAGGCCCACCGCAGTGCCTCCTCCACGCCGCTGCCGAGCAGTTCCGGGTGGGCCGCCCAGTCGTCCAGGACGGCGGTCCCGGCCAGTTCGGCCATTGCCGCGATCGGCGGCTGGGCGGTGGTGACGGTCGCTCCGAGCAGCAGGCTGTAGCAGTTGGACACGATCTCGCCCGGCGACAGTCGGCGTCCGTCGAGTTCCATGGTGAGCAGCACGCTGATCAGGTCGCCGCCCGGTGCGCGCCGACGCGCGGTGACGAGGTCCTGGAAGTAGGCGAACAGTTCGCGGTGGGCGGTCACGAGGGTGGCCGCCGGTCCGGCGGCGAGCTGGAACTCGGGGTCGTCCGCGGCGATGCAGGCGTGGGCGAGCCGGACCAGCCGCGGCCAGTCCTGCTCCGGCAGCGCCATCATGGTGCCGATCACCGCCATCGGCAGGGTGGCCATGGCAGCGGCGAAGTCGTACGGGCCTCCGTCGGCCAGCGGCCGGAGCAGTTCGACGACGGCCCGGCGGATCGCCTCCCGGTCGTTCTCCACCGTCTTGATCGACAGCGCCTGCTGCAGCGGGCCGCGCAGGCGCGAGTGCCGGGGCGGGTCGGTCACGGCCATCTGCCGGCCGCCGGCGGGGTCGCCCTTGCCGAGGAGGTTGAGCAGGGTGCCCTGTTCGGAGGTGAACGTGTCGTGGTCGCGCAGTACCCGGTTGGCCTCGGCGTGGGCGACGATCGACCAGTAGCCGATGTCGCCGACCGGCTGCCAGCTCACCGGGGCGTCGCGGCGCAGCCGTCGCCACGCCTCGTGCGCCCCGCCGGAGAGGTAGAGGTCGGGGTCGATCAGATCGACCGGCCGCGGGGCGAGGACCGGGCAGCGCGTGGTCGGGGGAACCGCCGTCATCGGGGCTGCCCCTCCCCCGCCCCGTCGGCCGGGTCCCCCGTCGGGCCGTCCGTCGGGCCGTCCGGGCCCGGCGTCCGCATCCGGGCGGTGAGGGCCGTCGCCAGCTCGGCGACGGTCGGCGACAGGTACAGGGTCTGCGCGGGCAGGTCCACGTCGAACTCGCGCTGAGTGGCGACCAGGAGGTCGGTGGCCAGCAGGGAGTGTCCGCCGAGGTCGAAGAAGTCGTCGTCGACGCCGACCGGTTCGACGCCGAGGGCGTCGCCCCACAACTCGGCCAGTCGCGTCTGCACCTCGGTGAGGGGCGGGACGAACTCGTTGGGCACGTTGCGCGGCACCCGGGTGGCGGTGGGCAGGGCCCGGCGGTCGATCTTGCCGTTGCGGTTCACCGGCAGCTCGGGACGGACGAGGATCGCCCAGGGGATCAGGTAGCCCGGCAGCCGGTCCCGCAGTTCGTGGCGCAGCCGCCGGCCGAGCTCGGCGTTGCCCGCCGGATCGGGTTCCGCGGGCACGACGTAGGCCAGCAGCCGGGTGCCGCCCGCCGGGTCGGGCTGCGGCAGCACGACCGCGTGCCGCACCCCGGCGAGCCGTTCCAGCTCGACCTCGACGGCGCGCGGTTCGGCGCGGTAGCCCTGGACCTTGACCTGGTCGTCCGCACGTCCGACGAACTCCAGGGTGCCGTCGGGCAGCCATCGCACGAGGTCGCCGGTCCGGTACATCCGGGCGCCCGGCTCGCTCCCGAACGGGTCGGGCAGGAACCGTTCGGCGGTGGCGGCCGGGCGGCCCAGGTAGCCGCGGGCCAGGCCCGCCCCGGCCACGTACAGTTCCCCGCACTCGCCGACGGGCACCGGGCCGAGGTCGCCGTCGAGCACGGCGACCCTGGTGCCGCTGATCGGGCGGCCGATCGGCACGCTCCGCAGCTCCGGGAGGGTGCTGCTGGTCCAGCAGGTCGTGTACGTGGTGTTCTCGGTCGGTCCGTAGCCGTTGGTGAAGAGCAGCTCCGGGTGGCGGGCCAGCAGGTGCTGGACGTGGTTCGGCGAGGCCACGTCGCCCCCGGTGAGGACGTGCCGCACGTCGGCGAACGCCTCCGGGTGGGAGCTCGCCATCTGGTGGAAGAGTCCGGTGGTCAGCAGCAGGACCGTGACGCGCTCGGCCCGGACGAGGCGCGCCACGTGCTCCAGCGTGATGGCGACCGGGGGGAAGAGGACCAGTCGGCAGCCGTTGACGAGGGGGGCCCAGATCTCGAACGTGGACGCGTCGAACGCGACCGGCGCGAGGTGGAAGAAGACGTCCTCGGCGCGGACGTCCATCCAGTCCGCGCCCCGGACGAGCCGGTCGATCGCCCGGTGGGGCACGCCGACGCCCTTGGGCTCGCCGGTGGAGCCCGAGGTGTAGCTGACGTAGGCGAGCCGGTCCGGGTCGCCGGGGCGGGCCGGAGCCGCCGGGCCGGTGGCCGGCTCCGGCGCCGGGCGGCCTTCCGTCACCGTGACGACGGTGCCGGGCAGTTGCTCCCGCAGGGCCTCCTCGGTGATCACCATGCCCGCGCCCGCGTCCTTGAGCAGCAGCGCGTGGCGGCTCGCCGGGTCGTCCGGTTCGAGTCCGAGGTACGCCCCGCCCGCGACGAGGACGGCGAGCAGGGCCACGATCAGCTCCGGCGAGCGCGGCACCAGCACGCCCACGACGTCCTCCTGCGCCAGTCCGGCCGCTCGCAGTCGCCCGGCGAGCCGGTGGGCGCGGTCGTTGAGCTGCTGGTAGGTCAGGGTCCGTCCGTCGCAGGTGACGGCGGGCGCGTGCGGGGCCCGTTCCGCCTGTTCGGCGACCAGCTCGTGGATCGCCCGGGCGTCGAACGGCGGCCGTCCGCTGCCGACGAACGCCGGGATGTCGGAGGTGAAGACGGTCTTGGTCAACTGCTTCCCGCTTTCCTGTGCTGAAGTGTCCCCGTCGGGGTTGAACGCGCGGCCGCGTGGGCCGTCGCCGTTGGCGCCGCTGCAGCTGCTGTAGCTGCTGCGGCCGCTGGAGCTGCTGGAGCCGCGGCTCAGACCGCGGGCACGTGGAAGAAGGTGTCCCGCGCGGCGATGCGGCCCTGCGGCGTCATCCGGAAGAAGTCCGCGAACCGCAGCTCGACCTCACCGCCGTCGTGCAGCACGCCGCGGAACAGGCCGTGCACCGCCACCTCGTCGTCGGTCGTGACCACGGTGGCCAGGGTGTGCACGCCGGTGCGGATCACCCGCTGGTCGCGGTAGAAGCGTTCCAGTTCGGCGTGCCCGACCATGGGTCGGTACCCGGGGCGGTGGTAGCGGGCGTCCGGGGTGAACAGGGCGACCAGCGCGGGCACGTCCCCGGCGTCGACGAGCTGGTAGTACCGGCGGACCTGGGAGACTCCCAGCGCCGGGGCCGTCGGGGGTGCTGCCGCGATCGGGGTTTCAGGTGGTACCGGCGCTGCCGGTGTCTCGTCGGGCTGGGAGAGGGTGTGGGCCATGCCGAGGTGCTTCCTGTGATCGCTGTCGGAGCTGTCGGAGCTGTCGGAGCTGTCAGAGTCGTGTGCGTGGTGCGAGGTCCGGTACGGCCGCGGAGTCCGGGGCGTCGTCGAGCGCGTCGACCAGGCGCGCCGGCGTGGGCGCCTGGAACAGGGCGCCGAGGGTGAGTTCGCGGCCGAACCCCACCCGCACCCGGTTGACCAGCCTGGTCGCGAGCAGGGAATTGCCGCCCAGCGCGAAGAAACCGTCGTCGACGCCCACCGTGGGCCGGCCGAGCACCTCGGCGAACAGCGCGCACATCGTCCGCTCCGCCGGGGTGCGCGGCCCGGGGCCGGACGGCGCCGGTGCGGGGTCCGGGACGGGCAGCGCGGCCCGGTCGATCTTCCCTCTGGGGGTCAGGGGAAAGGCGTCGAGCGTGACGATCACCGAGGGCACCATGTAGTCCGGCAGCGCCGCCGAGGCGTGCTCCCGCACCGACGCCGGGTCGAGCGCCGGGTCCCCGGCCGGGACGACGTAGCCGATCAGACGCCGGCCGGGCGGGGCACCCGGGCCGGCGACCACGGTCGCCTGGGCGACGGCGGGGTGCCCGGCCAGCACCGCCTCGATCTCGCCCAGTTCGATGCGGAAGCCGTGGAGCTTGACCTGCTCGTCCGCGCGGCCGAGGAACTCCAGCTCCCCCTCCGCGTTCCAGCGGACCACGTCGCCCGTGCGGTACATCCGCTCCCCCGGTTCGCCGAACGGGCACGGCACGAACTGGCCGGCCGTCCGGCGGGGGTCGTTCAGGTACCCGCGCGCCACGCCCGCACCGGCGACGTGCAGCATGCCGGCCACCCCCGGCGGCACCGGCGACAGCGCCTCGTCCAGGACGTACACCCGCCTGTTGTCCATCGGCCGGCCGAGGGGGACGACGTCGGGCACGGCCTCACCGGGGCGGAGCACCCGGCGGGTGGTGAAGGTGGCGGCTTCGGTCGGGCCGTACCCGGCGACCACCACGGAGTCCGGACACCGTGCCAGGACGCGCCGTACCGCGTCGGCCGGCACGATGTCACCGCCGGTCCACACCTGGCCGACCCCGGCCAGTGTGCCGGGGGACTCCTCGGCGAACACCCGGAACAGCCCGGCCGTCAACCACAGCGTGCCGACCCGGTGGTCGACGATCAGCCGGTGGAGGTCGGAGAGCGCCAGCTCCCCGGGCGGGGCCACGACCACCCGGCCCCCGTTGAGCAGCGGCACCCACCACTCGAAGGTCGAGGCGTCGAAGGCGTGCGGGGAGTGCGCGAGCACGCGCGGGCCGTCCTGTTCGCGCCAACAGCCTTGCGCGGTGAGGCTGATGACGTTGCGGTGGCTCAGGGCCACGCCCTTCGGCGAGCCCGTGGACCCCGAGGTGTACAGCACGCACGCCAGGTGGTCCGGGCGCAGCGGCACGACGGGGTCGGTGGCCGGCTCGTCGGCGAGGCCGGGGTCGGCGTCGACGACGACCTCCGGTGTGCCGTGGGACGGTGCGTGCTCCCGGGTGGCCCGGTGGGTGAGCAGCACCGCCGCCCCGGTGTCGTCCAGGACGCGCCGCAGGCGGGCCGTCGGGGCCCGGGTGTCCAGCGGCACGTAGGCGCCGCCGGCCTTGCCGATCGCCAGGACCGCCACCACCACGTCGGCGGAGCGTTCCATGAGCACGGCCACTGTGCTGTCGCAGCGGACGCCCAGGGCGATGAGCCGGTGGGCCAGCCGGTTGGCGCGGGCGTTCAACTCCGCGTAGGACAGGGTGGTTTCCCCGCACACCACGGCGGGCGCGTCGGGTGTGCGCGCGGCCTCGGCCGCGAAGGCCAGCGGCACCGTCGGGTGCGGCAGGGGCCGCGTGGTGCGGTTGGCGGCCACGACGGTCCGGTGCCGTTCCTCGGGGGTGAGGAGGTCGGGCCGGCCGATCGGCCGGTCCGGGTCGGCGGCCACCGCGTTCAGGAACCGGAGGAACCGCTGCTGGTGGGAGGCGAGTTCGGCCTCTGAGTAGAGCGCGGGGTTCGCGTCGACGTCGAGCCGGGGCTCGGTGCCGTCGGAGCGGTCGTAGACGGAGAACGAGAGGTCCTCGACCGGCCCGTTGGACAGGTTGTGCACGGTGGCCCGGACCCCCGCGAAGTCCAGGTGGTAGTAGAAGGACATGATGTTGACGACGGGCCCGAAGAGGACCCGCTCCGAGCGTGCGGGGTCCAGCTCCCTGCGCAGGTCCTCGGTGCGGTGGCGCTGGTGCGGGCGCTGGGCGGCGACCTCCTCGGCCACCTGTCGCGCGAGGGCGGACAGACCCTGTCCGGGGTGCACGCTCAGCCGCAGCGGCACCACGTTCGCCACCATGCCGGGGACGGTCGGCACGGAGGAGCCGGTGCGCCCGGTCACCGGCATGCTGAGCACGATGTCCCGTTCGCCGCTGAGGCGGTGGAGGTACGCGGCGACCGTCGCGGTGAAGGCGGTGGGCCAGCTCGCCCCGGCGGGTCGCGCGGCCCGTCGCAGCGCGGCCAGGGTCGGTGCGTCGAGGCTGCCGGTACGGCGCAGGAAGCCGTCCGAGGCGGCCGCCGAGCGGCTGGCGAGGCTGACCGGGTCCGGTCGGCCGGCCAGCCGGGCCGCCCAGAACTTCCGGTCCCGCTCCGGCTGTTCGGAGGCGTGGTGGGCGGCGTCGTGCGCCAGCAGGGCGCTCAGCGGCCCGAAGGCCGGTCCTGTCCCGTCCCTGCCCTCGACCAGTCCGGTGTAGGTCTTGGCGACGCGGCGCGCGATGAGCGACATGCTGAAGCCGTCGACCACGATGTGGTGGACGCGCTGGTACCAGAGGAAGCGGTCCGGCGCGACGGTGAACAGGGCCTGGCGGAACAGCGGGTCCCGGGTGAGCCCGACCGGCGTGGACAGGTCGGCGCGCATCCAGCGCTCGGCCGCCCGCAGCGGATCCGGTGTCGACGTGAGGTCGACGTGGTGCATCGTCCAGTCGGGCGCCGGGGTGACGACCTGCCGGGGGCCGTCGGCACCGTCGGTGAGGCGGACCCGCAGTGACTCGGTCTCGTCCACCACGCGGCGCACGGCCGTCTCGAACAGCTCCGGGTCGATCGGCCCGGGGATGTCCACGTACTCGCCGGTGTTGTAGGCGGGGCTGCCGGGGCGCAGGTGGTGGGCGAACCAGATGCCGGACTGCGCCGACGACAGCGGCAACTCGTGTCCGTCACTCATCCGAGCTCCTCCAGGACGGCCGACAGCGCGTCGGCGAAGGGGGCGACGTGCGGCGGCGACAGCATGTCGTGGTGGTTGCCGGGGACCTCGACCACGCTCAACGCCCCCCGGGTGCGGTCCTGCCACCGGGCGGGGACCACGACCGGGCCGCCCAGTTCGGGGTGGGTCTCGGCGCTCGTGAACAGGTGGATCGGTGTCCGCAGCCGTGCTGCCGACCGGTAGCGCCGGGCGGCGGCGCCGTTGGTGGTGAACACCCGTGCCATGCGCCGCAGTTGTTCGGTTCGCACCCGCTCGGGCAGGCGCTCACGGTCGTCGGCGTCGTGGAGCAGCAGCGAGAGGGCGGCCTGCTCGTCGAGCTCGTGGAGGTCCCCGTCCGCCCCGTCGTCGGCTCCAGTGGTGGACGCGGGCGCTCCGACGTCGATGATCCCGAGGAATCCCGGGGGGTTCCCCTGCTCCTCCAGCAGGCGGGCCATCTCGAAGGCGACCAGCCCGCCGAAGGACCAGCCGGCCAGCAGGTACGGGCCGTCGGGCAGCACGGACCGCAGCTCCCGCAGGTAGCGCTGCGCCTGCTCCTCGACGGTGGCCAGGGGCGGCTCGTCGGTGTTGTAGCCGACGGCCTCCAGGCCGTGGACGGGCCGGGCGCCCGCAGGGGATTCGGTGAGGCGCTCGGTGAGCTGTCCGGCGAGGTGGAGGAAGGAGCACACGTCGCCGCTCTGCGGGTGCACCAGGATCAGCGGCGCCCTGCGGCGGTCCCCCTCTGCCAGCGGGACGACGATCCGGCGCAGGGCCCGGGACGCGTTGGGCAGTTCCGCGCACAGGCCCTCGACGGTGGGATGGCGGAACACCGTGTTCAGCGGCACGGTGACCCCCCACTCCCGCCGGATCGCCTCCACGAGCTCGACCGCCCTGAGCGAGTGCCCGCCCAGCGCGAAGAAGTCGTCCCGGACGCCGACCCGCGGGGTGCCCAGCACACGCTCCCAGATCCCGGTCATCAGGAGTTCCGGCAGGTCCCGCGGCGGTAGCGCACCCGCCCCGTGGCCGTGGCGGGCGGGCGCGGGCAGGGCCCCGCGGTCCACCTTGCCGTTGGTGGTCAACGGGATCCGGTCGAGTGCGGTCAGCGTCGTGGGCACCATGAACTCGGGCAGGGTCTCGCGCAGGGAGCGCCGCAGGTCCCCCAGGTCACCGGGCCGGTCCTGCCACACCAGGTAGCCGGCCAGTTCGGCGTCCGTCCCGCCGCCGCGCACCGTCACCGCGGCCCTGGCGACACCGGGCCGCGCGCACAGCGCGGCCTCGATCTCGCCCAGCTCGATCCGGTATCCCCGGATCTTCACCTGCTCGTCGGTGCGGCCGAGGAAGACGAGGCTGCCGTCCGGCAGGTACCGCGCCAGGTCGCCGGTCCGGTACAGCCGGCCGCCGGCCGCACCGAAGGGATCCGGCACGAAGCGCTCGGCGGTCAGCCCCGGCCGGTTGGCGTACCCGCGGGTGACGCCGACCCCGCCGATGTGGATCTCCCCCGGTACGCCGACCGGCACCGGGGCGCCCGCCGGGTCCAGCAGGTGGATCCGGAGGTTGCCGAGCGGCCGGCCGATCGGCACGGACCCGCCCGGCCGGGCCAGGTCCCGTTCGGCGTCCACGCGCCGGGTGACACAGCCGACGGACGCCTCGGTGGGACCGTAGCCGTTCCACAGCGTGGAGACCCGGTCGAGGAGCCGCCGGGCCAGGGCGGGCTGGAGCGGTTCACCCACGCAGATCGCCTGGAACCGGCCGCCCTGCCATCCGCCGTCCAGCAGCAGGAGCCAGGTGGCGGGTGTGGCCATGAGCGTGGTGACGCCGAACTCGCCCATCATCTCCGTCAGGCGCGGGCCGTCGACGGCGACCTCCGACGGGGCGATCACCACGCTCGCGCCCCAGGCCAGGGGCATGAGCACCTGCGGGACGATGACGTCGAAGGAGATCGAGGCCACCGAGGCGACGACGTCGTCCCCGCCGAGGTCCAGCTGCCGGCCGCGGACCACCAGGTAGTTGACCACGCCCTCGTGCGGGACCAGCACGGCCTTGGGGCGGCCGGTCGAACCGGAGGTGTAGATCGAGTACGCCAGGTTGGCGGGCGTCGCGAGCGGTGGCAGCGGGTCCGCAGGCCGGGCCGCGATGAGCCGGGCCTCGGTGTCCATCCGCACCGTCGCGGCGCCGTGGTTCGGGAGCCGGTCGGCCAGGGAGTCCTGGGTGAGCAGCAGCGGCACGTCGGCGTCGGCGAGCATGAAGGACATGCGCCGTGCCGGGAGGTCCGGGTCCAGCGGCAGGTAGGCGGCGCCCGACTTGAGGACGGCCAGCAGGGCCACGACCAGGTCCGCCGAGCGCGGCAGGCACACGCCGACCAGGCGTTCCGGCCGCGCTCCCCGGGCTCGTAGGTGCCGGGCCAACCGGTTGGCCCGGCGGTCGAGTTCCCGGTAGGTCAGTCGCTCGGCGCCGCAGCGGACCGCCACCGCGTCGGGGGTCAGCCGGGCCCGCTCCTCGACCAGCTCGTGCACGCAGAGGTCCGCGGGAAAGGGTTCGTCGGTGGCGTTGGCGGCCACCAGCAGCGCCTCGCGTTCGGCCTCGGTGAGCAGTTCCAGGCGCGAGACGGGACGGTCGGGATCGCCGGACGCGGCGTCCAGCAGCCGGAGGTAATGGCCGACCAGGCGCTCCACGCTCGCGCGGTCGAACAGATCGGTGTCGAAGGCCACCGTCCCGGTCGTCCCGCCCGGGCCGGCCGGCCCGTCGGCGATCACCAGGCTGAGGTCGACCTTGGCCGTGCCGTTGTCGACCTCGATCCGTTCGACCTCCGTCCCCACCAGCCGGAGGGAGGCGGTCGGGTCGGACAGACCGGCGAACATCACCTGGAACAGCGGGTTGCGGTCGAGACCGCGGGCCGGCCGCAGCTCCTGCACCAGCCGTTCGAACGGCACGTCCTGGTGCGCGTAGGCGTCCGCGGCGGTCCGGCGGACCCGATCGAGCAGCTCGGCGAAGCTCGGGTCGCCCGCGAGGTCGGTGCGGATGACCACGGTGTTGATGAACGAGCCCACCAGCTGGTCGAGTTCCGGACGGTTCCGGCCCGCGACCGGAGTGCCGACCGCCACGTCCGACTGCCCGCTGTAGCGGGCGAGCAGGGCCTGGAACGCGGCGAGCAGCGTCATGAACATCGTCGCGCCGTGCCGCCGGCCCAGCAGCCGCAACCGCCCGGCCAGTTCCTCGGGCACCGTGAAGGTGATCCGCTCGCCCCGGCCCGCGCGGACCGGACCGCGCGGGCGGTCGGTGGGCAGGTCCAACGGCGACAGCCCGGACAGCTGTGCGCTCCAGTAGTCCAGTTGGCGCTGCAGGCGTTCGCCGGAGAGGCGGGCCCGCTGCCAGTGGGCGAAGTCCGCGTACTGGATCCGCAAGGGCGGCAGCTCGTGCTCGCGGCCTTCCAGCCGGCTCCGGTACATCGCCGACAGGTCGTCCCACAGCAGCGGCATCGACCAGCCGTCGACCGCGATGTGGTGGACGACCACCACCAGGACGTGCTCGTCCTCGTCGACCCGCAGCAGTGCCGCGCGCAGCAGTGGGGCGGTGGCCAGGTCGAACGGGCGCAGGATCTCGGCGTGGACGAGATCGAGGACCAACTGCGTCCGGCGGTCCGCGGGCTCGGCCCGCAGGTCCGTGACGGGCAGGTCGAGCGGCCGGGCCGGCTCGACCGAGGGGACGGGGCGCCCGTCCTGCTCGGGGAAGGCGGTGCGCAGGACTTCGTGGCGCCGCACCAGCTCGGTGAGGCCGTGGCCGAGGGCGGCCACGTCCAGCGGGCCGTGCAGCCGGAAGACCTCGTGGACGTTGTACATCGCGGGGCCGTTGGACAGCCGCTCGATCAGCCACATGCGTTCCTGGGTGAACGAGGTCACCTGCGCGCCCGCCGGGCGGCGTGGGACCGCGTCCCCCGGCTCACCCTCGGCGGCCCTGCTCCGGGCCGCGCGGACGCGTTGGTCCAGCAGGGCCCGGGTGGTGGCCGGAGTGGAGCCGGTCGGTCGGCCGGGCTCGGATCGACTGTGCGGTGCCTTCACGGGTGACGGGCCTTTCCGGCGGGGAGCGGTTCGGCTTCGGCGGTAAGCGGCTCCGCTGAGGCGGGGAGCGGTTCCGCTTCGGCGGGAAGTGGTTCCGCTTCGGCGGCGCCGAGGTCCGCCAGCAGCGCCGCGTCGACGGCGTCTGCGAGTTCGGCGACGGTCGGGTGGAAGAACAGCAGGGTGACCGGCAGTTCGAGGTCGAGTGCCCGGCCGAGTCGGGACATGATCTTCGACGCGAGGAGCGAATGGCCGCCCAGCTCGAAGAAGTCGCCGTGCACGTCGTCCGGGGCGGCACCGAGCACCTCGGCCCAGGTCTCCAGCACGAGAAGCTCGGTCTCGGTCGCGGTCCGTACGACGGGAGCGCCGGCCCCGTCGGCATCGGACTGCGGGGCCGCGGGCGGCACGGCGGGAGTGGCGGGGGCGGAGCGGCTCGCACGGAGGCCCGGAGGGGTCTCCCACGCCGATATCGGCCGTTCGGGACTGCCGACGAGCTGGTCGAGCAGCGCCCCGAAACCCTCGGAGAGTCGCCGCACCGTGTCGCGGTCGAAGAGGTCGGTGGCGTAGCGGATGACGCCGGTGATGCGGTCTCCGCGGTCCGTCAGGGAGACCTCGATGTCGAACTTCGCCACCTCGTTCGGTATCCGATGGTCGCTCACCTCGATCCCCGGGAGGCCGGACGGGAGCGCCGGCGGATCCTCCAGCTGGAACATGACGGTGAACAGGGGGTGCTGGCCCAGATCGCGTTCGGGCCGCAGCTCCTGCACCAGCCGTTCGAAGGGGACGTCCTGGTGGGCGTAGGCCTCCACCGCGCACCGCCGCACCCGGGCGAGCACGTCGGTGAAGCCGGGGTCACCGGACAGGTCGGTGCGCAGGACGAGCGTGTTGACGAAGAAGCCGATCAGCGGCTCCAGCTCGATCCGGGTCCGTCCGGAGATCGGCGTCCCCACCGTCACGTCGGCCTGCCCCGTGCAGCGCGCCAGCAGGACCTGGAAGGCGGCCAGCAGCGTCATGAACGGCGTGACCTCGTGGGCGCGCCCCAGTGCGCGGACGCGGTCGGCGAGTTCGGCGGGAATCTCGATCTCGACCTGGTCGCCCCGGCCCGACCACACCGCGGGGCGGGCCCGGTCCGTCCGGAGCACCGACGGGCTCAGGTCGGCCAAGTGCTCGCGCCAGTAGGCGAGTTGGTTCTGCAGCGCCGTTCCGTCCTGGTGGCTCCGTTGCCAGTCCGCGAAATCGGCGTACTGGACGGGAAGGTCCGCCAGGGCGATCGGCCGGCCTTCGACGGCGGCACCGTACCCGGCGGAGATCTCCTGCCACAGCACCGACAACGACCAGCCGTCACAGGCGATGTGATGGATCACCAGGAGCAGCAGGTGGTCGTCGGGGGCGGTGCGGATCAACCGGGCCCGCAGCATCGGAGCGGCCCCGAGGTCGAACGGGGTCGCCAGATCGGCGGCCACCAGCTCCCGGACCCGCTGCCGGGCCTGCTCCGCCGGGGCGTGCGTCAGATCGGTGATCGTCGGCACGAAGGTCTCGACCGGGTCCGTGACGTGGCACGGGCCGTCGTCGGTGTCGACGATCCTGCCGCGCAACACCTCGTGGCGCCGCACGACTTCGGTCAGCGCCCGGACGAGCGCGCCCTGGTCCAGCCGGCCGCGCAGGCGAACCGCGGTCGGGACGTTGTGGTCCGGCCGACCCGGCCGCAGCCGGTCGAGGAACCACAGCCGTTGCTGGGCGAAGGACAACAGGGTCGGAGCGTGCGCGCGCCGATCGGAGCCAGGCATGACGGATCCACCTTTCACGGCGATCGGGAACGCTCGAACGCCCCGGAAATACCCTCGCCGATTCGCTTCATCGCGATCAGTACGGCGGATAGTAGGCAGCTCCCGTCTCACTCCGCAAGACAGGAAACGGGGTTGCAGGCATCAAGACAATCTTTACGCCAGTCCACCGGATTCCTTATGTAGATCGAACACGCTCGACGGCTAGCATCGGCGCGATCGGCCGCGAAACCGTCTCTGACGTGCCGTCATGACGCGGATCGAGCAACCCACTTCCGTGGACGGGCGCCACGTGATAATTCTTCCTTCACCAGGTGGACGGCCGGGTGAGCCCCTTTCGCGTCGGCCCCTTCAATGTTCCGAATGAGATCGGTGAACCCGTTGCATGAACTCATCCGTTGAATATGAACCCACTTCGTTCGCATGAACTCGGAGAAGGCATGACGCAGCAGCAGAGCCTGGTGGGTTCATTCGTCTCGCACGCCACCGGCCATCCCGGCGATCCGGCGCTGGTGTGGCACGGAGAAGAGACGACCTACGGTGAACTCCACCGACTGGCGGAGCGGGAGCGCGTCCGGATCGCCCGGCTCGCCCCGGCCGGGAACGAGCCGATCGGCATCCTGGCCGCCAAGTCGCCCTCGACGATCGCCCTGGTGCTCGCCTGCCTGCTCGAAGGGCGGCGCTTCCTGCTGCTGCCGGCCCCCACGCCGGAGGGGCGGACGTCCCACGCGTTGGTGGAGCGGGCCGGAATCCGGCACGTCCTGACTCCGGACAGCCCCCGGGCGCCCGGGCCGGGCGCCGGGGACCGGCCGGCGGAACCGGGGGCGGCGCGCGACACGGAGCCCGCCGACGTCTCCTTCATGTTCACCACCTCCGGTTCCACCGGGCAGCCGAAGATCGTGCCGCTGAGTACAGGGGCGGTGGACCGCTTCACCACCTGGGCCGGCGAGCGGTTCGGCATCCGTCGGGGGACCACGGTCCTCAACTACGCCCCGCTCACCTTCGACCTGTGCCTGCTGGACATCTGGACCACGCTCAAGTACGGCGGCCGCGTCGTCCTGGTCGATCCGGCCCGGGCCACCCACCCGGGCCACCTGCTGGACCTCGTCTCCCGCCACCGGGTCCAACTCGTCCAGGCGGTACCGATGTTCTACCGGCTGCTGGTCGACGCGGCCGCGGAGAGCGGCCGGCGGCTCGACACGGTCGAGCACGTCGTCTTCACCGGTGACAGCATGCCCGCCCGCTGCCTGGCCGAGCTTCCGCAGCTGTTCACCGGCGCGCGGCTCTACAACGTCTACGGCTGCACCGAGACCAACGACAGCTTCCTGCACGAGGTCGACGGCACCGAGCCGGCGGACGGCCCGGTGCCGATCGGGCACCCGCTGCCCGGCGTCCACGCGGTGATCGTCGATGCCGACGGCGGGATCGTGACCGGGCCGGGAACCGGCGAGCTGCATGTCGCGACGCCGTTCCAGACCACCGGCTACCTGGACCGGGACCAGAACGCCGACCGGTTCGCGACCCACCGCCACGAAGGGGAGACGCGGCGCTACTTCCGCAGCGGCGACCTCGTGCGGCGCGACCGGGACGGCCGCATCACCCTGGAAGGCCGCAACGACCACCAGGTCAAGGTCCGCGGCACGCGGGTCAACACCCACGAGGTCGAACAGGTGCTGCTCGACCATCCCGACGTCGTCGAGGCGGCCGTGCTGGCCGTGCCCGACCCGGTGGCCGGCCGCCTGCTGCGGAGCGTGGTCCGTCGCGCCCCGGACAGTCGGCTGAACTCGCTGGCCCTGCGCCGGCACTGCGCACAGCGGCTTCCGCTCACCGCGGTCCCCTCCACCCTGCTGATCGTGGACGACCCGCTGCCCAGGACGTCCACCGGAAAGATCGACCGCGCGCCCATCGAGCGCACCTGCTCCCCGTCCCAGCCACAGTCCCAGCCCCAGCCCAGCGAAGGAACGGCCACGTGAAGCACGCCGCGACAGTCACCCGGTTCATCATCGAGGAGTTCCTGCCGGACGTCGGCGCGCACGAGCTGGATTCCGACTACGACCTCGTGGACGGCGGGGTCATCGACAGCCTCGGCCTGCTCAAGACGATCGCCTGGCTCGAGGACCGCTTCGACCTGCGCGTCGAGGAGTTCGACCTCGACCCGGACAGCTTCCGGTCCGTCGCCTCGATCAGCAGGTTCATCGAAGAGGCCCAGCCGCACCGGACGGACTCCCACTAGTCATGCACGAGGTGCTGCGAGCGCTGATCGACCGGGACCGCACCGTCGACCAGGAGCTGTGGGGGTCCTTCTGGGACCAGCTGCGCGACGGCACGCTGCGGTCCGGCGAGACGGTGGCGCTGCTGTCCTCGCTGTCCACCCGGATGCCCGATCGGGACACGCTGGTCGCGATGCTCCGCTCGCTGGACGAGCGGCGGCCGACCGTCCCCGCGCGGCTGGACGGCACGGCCAACATCGTCGGCACCGGAGGCGGGCCGGCCACGTTCAACATCTCCACCGCGGCGGCGTTCGTCGCCGCGGCCCTGGGCGTGCGCATCGTCAAGACGGGGTCCCGCGCCTACACGAGCAGCTGCGGCTCCCACGATCTGCTCGACCGTCTCGGCATCGGAAGGACCAGCTCGTACGAGCAGACCGACGACCTGCTGGAACGCTTCGGCATCGCGTTCCCGGGGAACTTCGTCTACCCGCGGGAGGTCGCGCTGCTGGCCCGGAGCATCGTGCCGATGGACCTTCGGATGATCGGCGGATTCATCAACTCCGTCGGCCCCTTCCTGGCCGCGGTGCCGGTCTCCGCCCAGCTCGTCGGCGTCTCGGACCGTTCGCTGGTGCCGACTCTGGGCCATGTCGCCGCCACCGCGGCGGCCACCGTCGCCGGCCGGAGGATCTGGCTGTGCTCCAACGAGCTGGGCATCGACGAGCTCGTCAGTTCCGTCGACAACGTCGTCCTCACCAATGACGGCACCGACGGGATCCGGCTGCCGGCCGAGGCTCCGGGAACCGGGACCGGGACCGGGACCGACGCGATCGCCGAACTGCGGCCGGCCGGAAAGGGCGAGGACGTGGTCGCCCACTTCCTCGGCGTGCTCTCCGGGGAGGGGACGGGTCTCGCGACGCGGACCGTCCGCCTGAACGCCGCCGCGCTGGCCGTCGCGAGCGGGCTGATCGACGGGTGGCCGGAGGCGATCGGGGCGGCCGACGACGCCCTGCGCAGCGGCGCCGCCCGCGACCTCGTCGAGCGCCTGCGCGCCCGGCCGGCGCGCCGCACGGCGGTCGCGGTGCGTGCGCGGTGAGCGGGTTCTTCGCACACCGGCCGCCGGACCGGCCCGGCCTGGCGGTGTTCCTCAACGCCGGAGACCCCCCGCTGCCCGTACTGGCCGACGTCATGCGGATGCTCGACGACTGCCGGGTGGACTGCCTGGAGCTGGCGGTGCCCTTTCCGAACTCGGTCACCGACGGGCCCGTCATCCGCCGATCGGCGCAGCGGGCCCTGGCCGACGGCGGCGGACTCGACGAGGTGCTCGACTTCCTCGGCGGGGTCCTGCCCCGGCTGCGCCACCTGCGGGTGGCCCTGCTGGCCGACTGGAGCCACACGGTCAGGGACCTGACCGTGCCCGGCTTCGTGCGGCGGGTCGCCGACTCGGGCGTCCACGGGCTGCTGGTGCACGGCCTGCCACCGCGGCTACGGGCCGGCTGCCTGGAAGCGGTGCGGGAGGCGGGGCTGCCCATGGTCGCCACCTGCTACGCCGCGTCGACGGCCGAGGTGAAGGCCGCGGCCGCCGAGTGCGCCACCGCGTACCTGTACCTGGTGGCCCACTACGGCCGCAGCGGCGGTGGGCTCACCGCCGACCACCAGGAGCTGGCCGCCGCGCTGGCCGGACTGCGGACGAGGACCACCGCACCGATCGCCGTCGGATTCGGCGTCCGCTCCCGGGCGGACATCGCCCTGCTGCACGACCTCGGCGCCGACGCCGCGGTCGTGGGCAGCGCCGGGGTCGCCCGGATCGAGCGCGCCCTCGCCGAAGGGGCCGACGTGGTCGAGGAGTTCCACACCTTCATCCAGACCGTTTCGCCGTACTCGACAAGCCACTAGGAGGCACACCGATGATCGTCCGACACCTTGCCGACGTGAAGACCGTGGACTGGGGCAACGGGCTCAGCCGCAGGTTCCTGCTCGAATCCGACGGCCTCGGCTACACGATGACGGACACCACCGTCCGCGCCGGCACCAAGTCGCGGCTGGAGTACCGCCGCCACCTGGAGGCCTGCTACTGCATCGAGGGGAAGGGCGAGGTCGTGGACACCGACGGCACCTCCCACCCGCTGGAGCCGGGCACGCTGTACGCGCTCGACCGCAACGACGCCCACTTCCTGATCGCGAGCCCGGAGGAGGACCTCCGCCTGGTGTGCGTGTTCTCGCCCGCGCTGCGCGGCGACGAACGCCACAACCTGGACTCGGCCGATTTCTCCGAGTACTAACAGGACCGACAGGACTGACAGGACCGACAGATGATCAGGTGGAACGCCGACCAGATCGCCCTGGGCGAGGGGATCGCCCAGTGGGGCGAGGAACTCAGCTCGGGCCATCTCGAAGGGGACGCCGAAGGCGCCTTCCCGTGGGACAAGTGGAAGCTGATCCGGAGGTCCGGAATCCTCGGCCTGCCGTTCGACGAGCGGTGGGGCGGGCTGGGCCAGGACCTGCTCACCACCATGCACGTGCTCGAACAGCTCGGTACCGGATGCCGTGACGGCGGACTGAACTTCTCGGTCGCCACCCACCTGGTCGGCGCCGGGGTCCCGCTGCAACGGTTCGGCTCACCGGAGCTCAAAGCGCGTTACCTGCCGGGGATCTGCTCGGGTGAGACGATCGGGGCGCACGCGATCAGCGAGACCGAGAGCGGCTCCGACGCGCTGGCGATGAGGACCACGGCCACCCGCGAGGACGACGGCTTCGTGCTGCGGGGCGGCAAGTCCTTCATCACCAACGGCCCGGTGGCCGACGTGTTCGTGGTCTACGCGCGCACCCACCCGAACGGCGGCCCGCTCGGCATCACCGCCTTCGTCGTGGAGCGGGACACCCCGGGGCTCGTCGTCGGGCCACCCGTCGCCACCATGGGGCTGCGGACCGCTCCGCTGGGTGAACTGCACTTCGACGACTGCAGGGTCCCCGCGTCCGCCGTGATCGGCCGGGTCGGATCCGGGTTCCTGGTCCTGGACCACGTGATGAAGTGGGAGATCCTCTGCTCCTTCGTCATCAACACCGGGCAGATGCGGTACCGGCTCGACCGCTGCGTCGAGTACGCCAAGGAGCGCGTCCAGTTCGGCCATCCGATCGGCTCGTACCAGTCGATCTCCCACAAGCTCGTGGACATGAGCATCGGCCTGGACACCGCGCGGAAATGGCTCTACGACACGGCGGTTCGGCTGACGGAGGGCGAGAACGTCACGAGGGACATCGCCGTCAGCAAGCTCGTCGCCAGCGAGGGCAACCTCTCCTCCGCACTGGCCGCCGTGCAGATCTTCGGCGGCAGCGGGTACCTGGCCGAGTACGGGCTGGAGAAGGACGTGCGCGACGCGGTCGCCGGCCCGATCTACTCGGGCACCTCGGAGATCCAACGCAACCGCGTCGCCGCCATGTTGGGGCTGTGACGCCTGATGCTGGTCAAGATCTGCGGAGCCGCCTCGGCCGGGGACGTGGCCTCGCTCGACAGGGCCGGAGCCGACCTGGTCGGCCTGTGGCACGGCGTACCGGGGGGTCGCACGGACCTGACGCTCCGTCAATTGACGGTGCTGGCAGTTGCCGTGCACCGAACGGCGCGACTGCGTCCGGTCCTCGTGACCTTCCTGGACGACGCCGGGGCGCTGCGCGCGGCGACGGACGCGGCCCGGGTGTCGTGGGTCCAACTGCACGGCTACCAGCCGCCGGGCCTGGTCCGCGCCCTGAAGAGCACCACGGACCTCACCGTGGTCAAGGTGCTGCACCTCGGTACGGACACCCGCGCGGAGCGGTCCCTGATCGCGGCGTACGAGCGGGCGGGAACGGACCTCTTCCTGCTGGACACGGTGGCCGGGGACGGCCGGATCGGCAGTACCGGGCAACCGGCGGACCGCGCGGCCGTCCTCGGGATCGCGGACCGCCTCTCGCGCCCCTTCCTGCTCGCCGGCGGCATCACGGCCGACAACCGGGAGGACTACCGGGAGGTGGTCGACCACCCCCTGTTCCTGGGCATCGACGTGGACACGGCGGCCAGGGACCCCGACGGACGGCTGAGCACCGACCGGGTCACGGCCCTGCGGCGCGGCTGGCGGGCGACGGACGGCAGCGGGGTGCCCGGATGACGGCCGAGTTCATCGAGGCGCTGCTGGACGCCCGCCGACCGGTGATCATGGAGCTCAAGCGGCAGGACGCCGCGGGAAACGACCTGTTCGGTGACAGGTCGGCCACCCGCCTGGTCGCCGACTACCGGGACGTCGGCGCGCCCTGCCTGTCCGTGGTGACCGGGCGGTGGTTCGGCGGCACCCAGGACCTGCTGCGCGAGGTCGTGGCGGCGACGGACCTGCCCGTGCTGCAGAAGGACTTCATCACCCGCCGGAGCCAACTGCACCAGGCCCGCGAGAGCGGCGCGTCCGCGGTCCTGCTCACCGCCGCGCTGCTGCCCCGCGCCACCCTGGGCCACCTGGTCGACCTCGGCCTGCGCCTCGGCCTGACGCCGTTCGTCGAGGTCACCACCGAGGAGGAGATCAGCCGCGTGCCACGCGCCGAGGACTGCGTGGTCGCGGTGAACAACAAGGACATCACCACCCGCGAACGCGGCGCGGGCGACCTCGGGCGGAGCTCCTCGCTCCTGCCCGCGGTGCTGAACAGCGGCACCCGGTGCCCGGTGAGTGCCGGAGCCGTCCGCTGCCCCGAGGACGCCGCCCGCCTGCTCGGGGAGGGCTTCGCCGGTGTGCTCGTCGGGACGGGCCTCCTGCGCACCGCCAGCCTGCCGGGCTGGCTGGACGGCCTCGACGCCCGCCTCGGCACCCGCCCCGACGCCGGCCCCGAACCGGCTCCACCCGTCCGCCGCCCGGCGGACCCCCCACCCACCAGCGACATCCGGAGGTAAGGCCATGACCAGCGCGGCAACCGAGCAGTGGAAGGTCGTCGTCAACGACGAGGAGCAGTACTCGATCTGGTCCGCCGACCGCGAGTCGCCGGCGGGCTGGCACGAGGTCGGCGTGCAGGGCGCGAAGGACGAATGCCTCGCGCACATCGAACGCGTGTGGACCGACATGCGCCCCCGCAGCCTGCGCCTGCGGTCCGTCCCGGAGGACGGTGCGCAGTGAACCCGACGCTCGCGCCGCACGGTGCGCGCGGGGCGACCGGGCCCGTGCTCTCCACCGCCCTGGACCTCCCGGAGTGCCGGGCCCGGGGCTGGGTCGTCGTCGACTCCATGGTCGACGGCCTCGCCATGGGCGGCACCAGGATGACCCGGACGGTGACCGAGCAGGAGCTGACCGGGCTCGCCAGGGCGATGACCCACAAGCTGGCGCTGGTCGGCCTGCCCATCGGTGGCGCCAAGGCCGGCATCGCCCCCGCTCCGGGCGCCACCGTCGAACGGGAGGCGGTGATGCGGGAGTTCGGCCGCGCCGCGGCCCCGCTGCTGCACGGCGGGGTGTACCTGGGCTGCGACCAGGGCACCACCTACGCCGACCGGCGGCTGGCCTTCGAGGCCGCCGGGTACGACGTCACCCGCCTCCCCGGCACCACCCGCCTCACCGTCGGCTGGGCCGAACTGTGGGACCACATGGCCGACATCACCGGGTTCGGCGTGGCCGTCGCGGTGCTCGGCGCCCTACGGGCCTCCGGGGCGCGGACCCCGCAGCGCATCGCGATCCAGGGCTTCGGCACCGTCGGGCGCGCGGTGGCCGGCCACCTGGCCGCCCACGGCCACCGGGTGGTGGCCGTGGCCGACGTCCGGGGCACCGTCGAGGACCAGCGCGGACTGCCCGTCGCCGAACTCGCCTCGCTCACCAGCAGCGACGGCACGATCGACCGGAGCCGGCTGCCCGACCGGGTCACGGTCCACGGCCCCGGGCAGGCGTGGCTGCACGTCGACGCCGACGTACTGGTGCTGGCGGCCTCCGCCTCCGCGGTCGACGAGGAGGCCGTGCCCGCGGTCCGGGCCCGCCTGGTGGTCGAGGGCGGGAACCTGAGCTGCACCGCACCGGCCCGCCGGCTGCTGCGCGAGGCCGGGCACACCGTCCTGCCGGACGTGGTCGTCAACGTCGGCGGCGCGGCGGCGACCGGCTGCGTGCTCACCGGGCTGGCCCCGTCCGACCTGCCGCTCCCGCAGCTGTCCGAGTGGCTGCGCGAGTGGGTCGCCGACAGGATCGCCAGGAACTGCGAGCTGGTGCAGGAGTTGAGCGCCACGGGCAGCGCCGATCCGGTCGCACAGCTCCTCGGTTCGCGCGGTGCCCCGGCCGGGGCCGGCGCTGCCGACGCCACCGCCCCGGCCGGGGCCGCCGGAACGGGGGTCCCGGCCGAACGGTGAGGCCGCCGTGCGCGGGGCCGCCGGCCGGCCGGATCGGGCCGGGCCGGCGGCCCCGGGGAGGACGGTCAGACGACCGGGTGGAGCTCGTCGATACAGCTCAGGACGACGTCGCGGAGGGTGTCCACGATGTGCGGGATGAAGTCGCCGGTGGCGGTGTCCGTGACCCAGGGGTCCATGGTGGTGGAGATCAGGTAGCGGACCGGGAGCCGGTCGTCCTCGTGGGCGGTGACGCCGAGCCGGGCGCGGAAGTCACCGACGAAGTCCTGACCGTAGACGGCCGGATCGAACTCGGAGCCGGTGAGGATCAGGGGCGGCATCTCCTCCGGCGCCGGGACCCGGGGTTCGGTGGCACTCGGCCGGATGCTGAGCCTGGAGTAGATCAGGTCGTTGAGGTCGTTGGCCTTCTGCAGCACCGTGTTGGGCCTGCCGTCGATGACCGGGTTGAACGCGTAGCCGATGATGATCTGGTCGGAGCCGAGCTCCTTCAGCAGGGCCATGGCCTCGTCGTCCTCCAGGAGCTTCTCGTTGCTCCACGGCACGATGCGCCGACGGATGAAGTCGAGCTGCTCCTCGACGCCCTGCGCCCCCGGGTGGGCGGCCCGCTCGGCGGGCAGGCGCTGGACGGTGGTCACGGTGAACGGGTCGTCGGGGCGGGCCATGGTACGGACGGCCGCGTAGAGCCGCTTGCTGTTGAACAGCGCCTGGCCGAGGATCCGCCCGTAGCCGGCGGCGTCCGTGCGGATCACCCGGTGGCTGAGGTAGACACCGGCCACGGCGGCGCCGGGCTTGGAGCCCTCGATGCCGAAGAGGCCGACGCTGGCGTCGTAGGCGCCCTGGTCGAGGTAGGCGGCGCCGAGGGCGACCAGCTCGCGCTGGCGCCGGTCTCGGTAGCACAGACCGCCCGCCGGATAGGGGATGTAGCCCGCCTTGTGGGGGTCGATGCTGATGGAGTCGACGTGGTGCAGCAGGTCGTACTGCTGGTTCACGTAGGCGCTCATCGCCAGGTCGGGGGTGATCCGGGCCCCGGTGTAGCCGGGAGGCGCCTGGCGGGGCGGGCGCTTGACGGCGGCGAAGTAGCCGCCCCAGGCGGAGTCGGCGTGGACGGGGTAGCACAGGCCCTTCGCCCCGAACGCCTCGCGGAGCGCGAGGATGCCGGCCAGCGGATCGACGGCGCTCAGTTCGGTGCTGCCCATCACGGCGACGTCCAGCAGCACCGGTTCGTGGTCGCGCAGGCAGGTGTCGAGCAGCTCGCGGCGTGACTGGAGCTCGGCCCGGGCGTCGAGGTCCACGGCCACCGTGCGCAGGCGGCCGCGGCCGATGCCGAGCACGGCGGCCGCCTTGGGCCAGGAGTAGTGCATCGTGGCGGGCGCCAGGATCACGCCGGGGGCGACGTCGTCCTTGAGGTACGCGCGGAAGGCCTCGTACCCCAGGTGCTGGATCGTGTACTTGTCGACGATGCCCAGCCGCTCGTCCTCGATCCCGCAGGCCTCGCGCACTCGGGCGGGCAGGTCGAGGACGGTCTCCGGCCGCAGGTTCACCAGTTGCCAGGGGGTGAGGTCCGGCAGCAGGTGCTCGGTGCCGTCCGGCAGGAGGACGGTGAGGTTCCGGGCGGCGGCGAGGGCGGACTCCCGGCGGACGGCCTCGGCGACGGCGACGGGGTGGTAGGTGAGGTTGCGGGCCGACCAGGCGGCTTCGAGGTTCGCGACGGTGCCGTCGCAGGTGATGTGCCCCCAGGAGGTGTCCGTCCGGTAGCCGAGCAGCCGGCACAGGTCCTCGCCGACGGTCCTCTCCAGCTGGGTGGTGACCGGCGAGGCCTCGGCGGCGACGTTGTTCGGGTTGGAGAGCATGGCGGCGAAGTAGCCCGCGATGCCGGGGATGGTCAGGTCCCAGTTCATGTGGCCCTGGAACCGGTAGCTGTACGCCGGGACGGAGCCGCGCAGCGACTTCAGCAGGGTGTCGAACTCGGAGCGCAGGGTCTTGACGTCCTGGTGGTAGCCGTCGGACGCCTTGATGTCGTCGGTCACGTAGGGCGGGTCGTCCGGGTAGAGCTCGCGACGGTCGGCGGCGTTGGCGCGCACGGCGTCCAGGACGAGCTCCTCCAGCAGCCGCTGGTTCTCGGCCTTGGGGCCGAGGAACCAGGCGGCGAGCGTCGAGGTCCCGGGGGCCGCGGCGAGGTCGAGGTCGGCCCGGTGGCGTTCCAGGGCCTGGGCGAACCGGGCGCGGGGTGTCGTCGGATCGGGCTTGGCGGGGGTGTCGGTCATGGCGGTGCTCCTGCGACGGGGTGGGAGGGCTAGGAGAGGGAGGGGGTGGCCGCCGCGGCCCGGGTCTGCTCCGTGCCGGAGCCGATCGGGGTCTTCGCGGCGCCGAAGTCCTGCAGCAGGTAGCTCTGGGCCAACGTCATGTGCTCCAGCTCGTCGAGGCTGACGCTCTCGTGCAGTGCGTGGATCATGCACTTCGGCTCCTCGCAGCCGATCACCAGCACGACCGCCTTCGGGCTGTTCGCCTGGAGGAGGGTGACCAGGGGGATGGAGCCGCCCTGCCCGGCGTACTGGGTCGTGGTGCCGGGGTACGCCTTCGCCAGCGCCTTCTCCGCGGTGTCGTAGCCGGGCAGCGTGATGTCGGCGAAGAAGCCCCGGCCGAGTTCCTGGGGCGCCGAGACGACGACCTTGGCGCCCCACGGATTGACGTCGGCGCTGTTCAGGAACTCGCTCAGCTTCCCGGCGGCCTTCTCCGGGTCCTCCAGCGGCGCGAGCCGCATGCCGATCCGGGCGGTCACCGTGTCGATGAGCTGGTTGACCGGCTGGTCGTGCGGCGGGAGTTTCGAGGTCAGGCCGATGACGTTGATCGAGGGCCTGGTGTACAGCCGGTCGCCCAGCTGGCCGGTGCCCAGCAGCTTCATCCCCTGGACGACCCCGGCGTCGGCGCGGAACGCGTCCTCGCCCGGCTGCACGCCGTCCCACTTGTCGGAGCGGAGCCCCGGCACGGCCACGTTGCCGTCGGCGTCGTGCAGCCGGGCCAGCATGCGGGCCAGCACGATGAAGGCGTCCCCCGCCGGGCCGCCGAACATGCCGCTGTGCCGGGTGCCGTCGACGAGCGTGGTGACCGTGACGTCCACGATGGCGAAGCCCCGCAGTGACTTGGTGAGCGTCGGCTGGCCGAGACTGGTGTTGCCACCGTCCGCGACGATGATGACGTCCGCCTTGAACTTCTCGGGGTGGGCCTGGATGTACGCCTCCAGGGTTCCCCGGCCGGCTTCCTCCTCGCCCTCCAGGACGACGACGAGGTTCACCGGCGGCTTGCCGTCCAGCGCCCGCAGGGTGCCCACGTGCATCATCACCCCGGACTTGTCGTCCGCGGCGCCGCGGCCCTTCAGCCGGTTGTGCTCGTCGATGCTCGGCTTGAAGGCGTCGGGCCACTTGGTCTCGTCGGTCTGCACGACGTCGTAGTGCGCGTACAGCAGGACGGTGGGCGTGTGGGGCCCGGCGTCCGGGCAGTGGTAGGTGCCGTGGACGAGCTTGGAGTCGAACTGCTCCCCCGCGCCCCCGCCGCCGATCTCCACCAGGTCGACCTGGGTGAGGCCCGCCTTCTGCAACAGCTTCTGCGCCGTCGTGGCCGCGTTGTCGAGGTCCGCCTCGTGGGATTTCGGGTCCTTCGTGTCGTAGATCGACCGGATCTTCACCAGCTCGATCAGGTCGTCGGTGATCCCCTTCATCAGACCCTTGACCTTGTCGGGCAGTCCCTGCCCGTCACCGTCCGTGGTGACCGTTCCCATGCTCGCTCCGCCTCCGTCGGCGTGGACACGACGCGCGGGCGCGCATCGCACGAGTCATGGATAGAGTGCGAACCACCATGGCGCGGCACCGACGTGCGCGGACCCTCGGACGGCCACCCGGGCGGAGCAGCAGGCCGCCGGACGGCGCTCCACCGGCGTCCTGGCGGCGATCGCCGAGGCCACCGGCCGACCTGCCACCGCCCCCCTTCCATCCGGTCCTCTCCAGGAGCCCCCGTGCAGCACGTCACCCTGAACAACGGCGTCCGGATGCCGATCCTCGGCTTCGGCGTCTACCAGATCCCGGCGGACCGGACCGAGCAGGCCGTCTCCGAGGCCCTCGCCGCCGGCTACCGCCTGCTGGACACCGCCGCCGCCTACGGCAACGAGGAAGCCGTCGGCCGCGCCGTCGAGAACAGCGGAATCCCCCGCCAGGAGCTCTTCGTCACCACCAAGCTGTGGATCCAGGACGCCCCCGCCGAGGCCAACGCCCGCCGCGCCTTCGAGACCTCACTGACCAGACTCGGCCTGGACCACGTCGACCTGTACCTGATGCACCAGCCCTACGGCGACGTGTACGGCCAGTGGCGCGCCATGGAGGCCGTCAACCGCGAGGGCCTGGCCAAGGCGATCGGCGTCGCCAACTTCTACCCCGACCGGCTCCTCGACCTGATCCTCAACAACGAGATCACCCCGGCGGTCAACCAGATCGAGACCCACCCCTTCTTCCAGCGCCCCGCCGACCAGGCCCTCATGCGCGAGCACGGCGTCCGGCACCAGGCGTGGGGCGGCTTCGCCGAAGGCAGGAACGAGCTGTTCACCAACCCCGTCCTCGCCGGGATCGGCGAGGCGCACGGCAAATCCGTGGCGCAGGTCGTGCTCCGCTGGCTGGTCCAGCGCGGCATCGTCACCATCCCCAAGTCGGTCAACCCCGACCGGATGGCGCAGAACATCGACGTCTTCGACTTCGAACTCGACCACGACCAGATGTCCGCCGTCGCCGCCCTGGACACCGGCACGACGCTGTTCTTCGACCACCGGGACCCCGAGATGGTCGCCTGGCTCAGCCAGCGCCGCCTGGACGGCTGAGCGCCGGAGCGGGAGCACGGCGGCCGGGGCCGTCAGGTATCGGAATAGCTGAGGTCCCCGATCGTCCAACTGCTGATGTCCTCGATGGCGATGCGGTACATGCCGCCGGTGTGGGGCAGCGCGAAGTCGCCCTGCAGGATCTTCGCCCGGTGGAGGTGGAGGTGGGTGGGCCGCGCGGGCGGGCCGTCCGCGGGCGGGGCGAAGAGGGCGGCGAACGGCTTCAGGTGGTCCGAGGCCTGGAGGACCTCCGCCACCCGTTCCCACCACAGGGCCACCGGTGCGAGTCTGCCGGTGATCACCGCGCCGGGGACCACCACGGTCAAGGCCATCTGGTTGCTGTGCTCGGACTCCACCATCGCGGCGATGTCGACGAGCAGCCCATCAGGGTTCGACATGATTCCCAGGGTAGGGCACGGCCCGGTCCCCGTACGTGTCGCGGGTGAGGCGGTCGCCGACGGCGACGTGTCCCGTTCGGAGTGCGCCGGGGCGCGGGGGTGCGCGGTCGGACACGGCGCGCCCAGCGGATTCACCCCGGTGGGAGGCGCCGCCACGGACCGTGCACGTCAGCCAACCATCCTGTCCTCAAAGCCTGTTGGGCCCCCGCCTCGCTCGGGACCGGCGGCCCCGGGCGAGGCTCCCCCGAAACCGGAGGTGAAATATCCGCCCGTTGCCCGCTCGGGCCTGCTACAGTCGTTTTAGTTGCAGTAGTGGTTCCCATGAACTTTGTGTGCGCCTGCTGATGTATTCCGCAGGCGCATTTTTGTTTCCCGGCTCTTCCCCGGGTGGGTGCTCATCGCGGCGACTCGGAGCTCGCGCTGTGCGTGCTTCGGAAAGCCCCTTGAAGGAGATTTTTAATGGCTAATGGCACCGTGAAGTGGTTCAACTCGGAAAAGGGCTTCGGCTTCATCGAGCAGGAGGGTGGCGGCCCGGACGTGTTCGCCCACTACTCGAACATCAACGCCAACGGCTTCCGTGAGCTGCTCGAGGGCCAGAAGGTGGAGTTCGACGTCACTCAGGGCCAGAAGGGCCCGCAGGCCGAGAACATCCGCCCGCTGTAATTCTTCTGCCACGGCACCCGCCAAGCAGCGAGGGGCCCGCACCGCGTACACAATGCCCGGTGCGGGCCCCTCGGCGTTGCCCCGGGCACGCCCCCGGCCATCGGGCCCCCTGACACGCACCGCCACCGGCGGTCGCCCCCACGCGAGACGCACAGCGCCGCGTCCGAATCACCCCCCTGCCGTGACATCTCAATGCGAGGTCCTCGCTCCCGCCCTTGCCGGTGGGCGCCGACCGCAGGTGGCGTGCCGCACGGTTGCCCCGTCCACGCCCCACCCGTCACAGCTCTCGGCCCGTTCCCTTGCGGTCTCCGTCGGCGCGCCGCGCCCCGGAGCCTTCCCCGTGACGTGCCGCCCCGAGGAAGGTCTCCCGCATGAACCGCTCCACTCGCTCCTCGTACCAGAACGCCAACTCCCGTTCCGGCCGCGCCCACGGAACCCGCGCCGGCGGCAGCTCCTTCTACGGAGACCGGCCCTCCGGCGGCCGTACCGCCCGTCAGGGCTCCTCCGCCCAGCACGAGTTCGCGATGCCGGTGAGCACCACCCCGGCACTCCCGGCCGTCGAGGCGTTCGCCGAACTGGACATGCCCAAGGCCCTGCTCTCCACGCTGACCCGGCAGGGCGTCACGGCGCCGTTCCCGATCCAGGCCGCGACGCTCCCGAACTCGCTGGCCGGACGCGACGTCCTGGGCCGGGGCCGCACCGGTTCCGGCAAGACCATCGCGTTCGGCCTCGCCGTGCTGGCCCGCACCGCCGGCCGGAAGGCCGACCCCCGCCAGCCGCTGGCCCTGGTGCTGGTCCCCACCCGCGAGCTCGCCCAGCAGGTCACCGACGCCCTCACCCCGTTCGCGCACGCGGTACGGCTGCGGATGACGACCGTGGTGGGCGGGACCTCGATCGGCCGCCAGGCCCAGGCGCTGAACCGCGGGGCGGAGGTCGTGGTGGCCACGCCCGGCCGGCTCAAGGACCTGATCCAGCGCGGCGACTGCCGGCTGGACCGGGTCGACATCACGGTGCTCGACGAGGCCGACCAGATGGCCGACCTGGGCTTCCTGCCCCAGGTCACCGAACTCCTCGAACAGGTCGCCGAGGACGGCCAGACCCTGCTGTTCTCCGCCACGCTGGACCGCAACGTCGACCGCCTGGTGCGGCGCTTCCTGAAGGACCCGGTCACCCACTCCGTGGACCCGTCCGCGGCGACGGTCAGCACCATGGAGCACCACGTGCTGCAGGTGCAGAACTTCGACAAGAACGCCACGATCGCCCACATCGCCTCGCGTGACGGCAGGGTGATCATGTTCATCGACACCAAGCACGGCGCGGACGGCCTGGTCGAGGACCTGCTCGCGAACGGGGTCAAGGCCGCCGCCCTGCACGGCGGCAAGTCCCAGCCCCAGCGCACCCGCACCCTGGAACAGTTCCGCACCGGCCAGGTGACCGCGCTGATCGCGACCAACGTCGCCGCCCGCGGCATCCACGTCGACGGCCTCGACCTCGTCGTCAACCTCGACCCGCCGGGCGACCACAAGGACTACCTGCACCGCGGCGGGCGCACCGCCCGGGCCGGCGAGTCCGGCACCGTCGTCACCCTGGTCCTGCCCAACCAGCGCCGCGCGATGGCCCGCATGATGACCACCGCCGGCATCACCCCCGTCACCACCAGGGTCAGCGCCGGCGACGAGGAACTCGTCCGCATCACCGGCGCCCGGGTGCCCACCGGCGTTCCCGTCGTGATCCCCGACCCCGTCGTCGAGCGGCCCCGCCGCAGCGCGTCCACCAGCCGGGGCCGTCGCGGCCGCGGCGGCCCCGCCAACCCCGGCGGCAACACCCGGGCCAACACCGGCGGCACCACCCGGGCCGCCTCCGGCCGCGACAACCAGGGCTCCTCCGACCGACGCCGGGCACCCCGGCGCGCCGCCCTCTCCGCGTAGCACCCCTCCCCCGACGGGCCGGCTCACCGCACCGACCCGGCCGCCCCTCCCTGACGCCCGAGGGCCGCGGCCGGGGCCGGCCGGACGGGGCCGGTGGCCCGCCCGTCGCCGCCCGTCCGGTGTTTCAGAGCACGGCGAGCCGGTCCACCAGCAGTTCCACCCTGCGCCCGGTGTCCGGCGGCGGCAGTCGTCCCGCCCGGGTCAGGGTGGCCAGCCCGTGCAGGGCCGCCCAGAACACCTCGGTGAACAGCGCCGGGTGGACGCCGTCCCCGGCGACCTCGCCGAGGCTTTCCAGCAGGGCGGCGAAGGCGTCCTTCAGCGGCTCCGGGGTGTCCTCGCGCGCGAACGCCAGGCCGCCGTCGAGCTGGAACATGGCGTCGTAGACCGCCGGGTTGCGTTCGGCGAAGTCGAGGTAGGCGCGGGCGAGGGCGGTGACCCGGGCGCGGGGGCCGTCCGCGGCGGAGCTCGCGGCCCGCAGTGCCACGGCCATCTCGGCGGCGCCCTCCAGGGCGACCGCGCCGATGATCTCGCGCTTGCCGCGGAAATGGCTGTAGAGGACGGGCTGGCTGTATTCGATGCGCTCGGCGAGCCGGCGGGTGGTGACCGCGTCCCAGCCCTGCTGCTCGGCGAGTTCGCGGGCCGTGGCCACGATGAGGCGCTCGCGGTCCGCCCGTTCGCGCTGCTTGCGTTCCTGTACCGACATGATCCGATCCTAGCACTGCTAGACAATCGAGCGGCGGCAGTACTAGCGTTGCCTCATCAGCTAGCAATGCTAGATCCCAGGGGGTCGCCATGCTCAACGCACTTGAGGTCTTCACCACCGTGGTCGTCGGCCTGATGGTGGGGGTGGAGTTCTCCGTCGCCTTCGTCATCAACCGGATCCTCGACGCACTCCCCGAGGACAGCGGTCAACTCGGCCGCGCCCACGGGGGCCGGATGCTCGGCGCCCTGATGCCGTTCTGGTACATCGGCTCGCTCGTCCTGAGTGCCGTCTGGGCCGTCGCCGGTTGGCACCGCCCCGGCGCCGGCCTGGTCGTCGTCGCCGGCGCGCTGCTGATCGTCAGCGTGATCATGTCGGTCCTGCTGCTCGTCCCGATCAACAACCGGGGCAAGACGTGGACCCCCGAGAACCGGCCCGCCGACTGGAAGCAGCAGATGAACCGCTGGGACCGCTTCCACTACGTCCGCGTCGCCGTCATCGTCGCCGCCTTCACCCTGCTGGTCACCGCCCTCACCTGAGCCCGCGGGCGCCACCGGCCACCGCCCCTTCGAGGTCGTGAGCCGACCGGGCCGTCCCCCGACCGGGCGACACCTGCCGGGCGGCGTCCGCGACCGCTCGGCCGCCCGGGTGCCCGGCCCACCGGCGGCGATGCCGACGGGGACCGCGAGGTTCCTCAACACGCCCTTCCTCTCCCGGCGTTGGCAAGCGGTACGGTGCGCGGATGCATACACGTGTGACGGGCATCGCCGTACGGGGCGGCCGGATGCTGCTGCTGAACCAGGACACCGAGGGACCGCGGAGGTGGTCCCTGCCCGGCGGGAAGGTCGAGGACGGTGAGACCTTGGCCGGAGCCCTGCGCCGGGAGATGGTCGAGGAGACCGGACTCGAAGTCGAGGTCGGTTGCCTGCTGTACGTCTGCGACGTCACGGCCGCCGGCGTCGTGCACATCACCTTCGAGGTCGCGCGTGACCGGCGCCCGGATCGGCGACGTCGCCGCCGGCGCGGACACCCGGCCGATCCGGGGCGTGGAGTGGGTGAAGCTCGACGACCTTCCCGCTCACGGCTTCTCCGAGCGGTTCGTGAAGCTGGCCAGGGCCGACTGGCCGGGTGCCGGCACGTACATGGGGCCGAAGTCGAACATCGGGCTGTGACGAGTGCGAGGACGGCCGCCCGGGAGCCCGTCCCGGCCCCCGGTGCCCGGCGGAGCTGCCACGCCGCGAGGCCGCGTTCCGCGGGGCGACCTCGTGGCGTGGCAGCGTGGTGGCCCGGCTACTTGACCGAGCCGGCGGTGAGTCCGGAGACCACGTGGCGCTCGATCACCGCGAACAGGACGACGACCGGCACGATGGCCACCAGCGAGGCGGCGAACACGTAGTTCCACTGCACGCTGTAGGCGCCGATCATGTTGTTGATGCCGACGGTGAGCGGTTGCCGGTCCGGCGAGTTGGTGAGGGTCAGGCCCATGATGAACTCGTTCCAGGCCGAGATGAACGTGAAGATCACGGCGGTGACCACGCCGGGCAGCGCGAGCGGCAGGGTGACGCGGAACAGCGCGCCGATGCGACCGTTGCCGTCGATCATCGCGGCTTCCTCCAACTCCCTGGGGATGGAGCCGATGTAGGCGCTCAGGATCCAGATCGCGAAGGCCAGGTTGAAGGCGGCGTTGGCGAGCACCAGGACGATCGGGGTGTCCAGCAGGTCCAGTGCGAAGAACTCCCGGTAGAGGCCGACCTGCAGGGCGGTGGGCTGGAACATCTGGGTGACCAGCACCAGCAGCAGGAAGGCCTTGCGGCCGCGGAAGCGCACCCGGGCGGTGTAGTACGCGGCGGGCAGGGCGACCAGCAGCACCAGCAACGTCGAGCCTCCGGCCACCAGCAGGGTGGTCCGCAGGTTCTGGCCGAGCGTGGTGTCCGTCCAGACCTTGGTGAAGGAGGAGAAGTCGAAGTGCGTCGGCAGGTAGGAGTTGTCCCGCAGCTGGCCGGCCGGGCGTCCGCCGGTGATCAGCATTTCGACGTACGGGAGCACGAAGAGCGCGGCGAGCGCCCAGGCCAGCGCGGTGAGCAGGACGGTCCGTGCGCGCGGGCGGTGCTTCGCCGGCGGCGGCTGAAGGATGGTCATCAGCTCTCCTCCCCGTTCCAGCGGCTGACCTTGAGGAAGACGATCACCATGAGGATCACGACGCCGAAGTTGACCACGGACATGGCGGCGGACTCGGCGACGTCGTAGCCGCGCAACATGTACATGAACACGGTGGTGGTGGCGGTGTCGGCGTTCGGGCCGCCCTGGGTCATGCCCCAGATGACCGGGAACGAGTTGAAGACGTTGATCAGGTTGATCACCAGACCGACCAGGAAGGCCGGACGCAGCAGCGGCAGGGTGACCTTGCGGTAGGTCTGCCAGGGCGTGGCGCCGTCGACCCTGGCCGCCTCGTAGACCTCTCCGGGAATGGTCTGCAGTCCGGCCAGCAGGGTGTAGGTGGTGAACGGCAGTGAGACGAAGACGGCGACGAGGACCAGCCAGGGCTTCGCGTGGGCGGCGTCGCCGAGCCAGGCCCGGGAGTGGTCGATCAGGCCGAGGTCGAGCAGCAGCCGGTTGAACACGCCGGCGACCTGGTCGAGCATCCAGCGGAAGCCGATCGCGGTCATCAGCACGGAGGCGGCCCAGGGGGCGACGAGCGCCCAGCGGGTGACGCGACGGCCGGGGAAGTTCTGGTTGAACAGCTGGGCCAGCGCGAGCGAGATCAGCATGGTCAGGCCGACGACGACGACCGTCCAGACGACGGTCCAGGTGAGCACTCCGGGCAGGCGGGGGTCACCGAGGAGCTTGCGGTACTTGATCAGACCGGCCGGGCCGTGGTCGGTGCCGGTGGTGTCGATCCTGCGCAGTGAGGTGGTGACCATCTCGACGACCGGCCACACGACCACGCCGAGGATGAGCACGATGGCCGGGGCCAGCCAGGGCAGTGGCCCGAGCCGTTCGAACAGGGAGCGGCGCCCGGGCGCGCGGCCCGCGGGCGGGGCCGACGGACTCGTCGGCGGCGCGGCCGGCCGGGCGGGGTCGCCGGGCCGGGCGTCTGTGCTGCTGGGGAAGGACACGGTGTGGGGATTCCTTGTGCGCTCGTCAGGGTCACTCGCCGGCCTGCTGCGCGGCCTTCTGGAGCGCGTCGAGGGTCTTCTTCGGGTCGCCGACCGCGCTGCCGATCTGGGTCTTGATCTGCGCGGAGACCGCCGGCCAGGTCGGGTCGCTGAGGGGGTAGAAGGTGGCGGTGGGCAGGATCTGCAGGAACGGTGCCAGGGCCTTCTCGTCCGGGTCCGCCTGGAGTGCGGTGAGCGCGGACTGCGTGACCGGCAGCAGGCTGTACTGCTTGTCGAACTTCACCGCGTTGTCCTTGGCGTAGGCGAAGTCGAGGAAGGCCTTGATCTGCTCCTTGTGGCCGCCCTTCTTGAAGGCCATCATCCAGTCGGCGACTCCGAGGGTGGCCTTGCCGGTGCCGTCCTTGCTCGGCATCGCGGTCCAGGTGACGTCCATGGCCTTGACGTCGTTCAGCTGGGTGGGGATGCCGTTGAGCATGCCGACCTTGCCGGAGGCGAAGTCCTTGGCCAGGTCGGTGCGGTTGACGGAGGCCGGGCTCTGCTCGGTCAGACCCGCGTCCACCCAGCTCTTGAGCTGCCCGAAGGTGTCGATGTTGGCCTGGGAGTTGATGCTGTACTGGCCCTTGGCGTCCTGGTAGCCGCCGTGGTTCTCCAGCATCCAGATGAACGACTCGCCCTGCGCCTCCTCCTTGCCCAGCGGCACGCCGAGCGGGATCTCCACGCCCGCGTTCTTCAGCGCGGTGGCGGCGGCGGTGAGGTCGGCCCAGGTCCTGGGCGGGTTGGCCGGGTCGAGGCCGGCCTTCTTGAAGAGCTCGTTGTTGATCAGGAACATCCGGGCGCTGGAGATGAACGGGATGCCGTACTGGGTGCCGTCCTGCTCGCCGGCGTGCGCGATCGCGGGGAGGAAGTCCGCCGTGGTGCTGCCGGAGAGCACGTCCTGGGCCGGGTAGAGCTGGCCGTTCTTGGCGAAGTCGGCGTAGCCGCCGGTCTGCAGGATGTCCGGCTGGTTGCCGTTCTGCACCATGGTCTTGACCTGGGTGTCGATGTCGTTCCAGTTGATGACCTGAAGGTCGACCTTGATCCCGGGGTTCTGCTGCTCGAAGGCCGAGATCACGCCCTGCCAGTACGTCCGACTCGGGTTCTGGCCGTTGGAGCCGTAGTCGGCGGCGACGAACCTGATCGTCGTCACGCCGTCGGCGGAGGTCGAACCGGAGGCCGAGCCCTTGCCGCATCCGGACAGCGCGAGTGTTCCGGCCAGGGTGGCCGCCGACAGGGCGAGAAGGCGCCGCTTCATCTCTGGTACCGCCTTTTGCGAGTGGGGCCGACACCGCGGTGGCCCGAGTGGGGGATGGTGCGATCTGCACGAAGGTGCGCTATGCGACTGATATTTGCTCAATATCGAGCAGCTGCGCCGAACCGAGTTTGCCTCGGGGCCATCCCGGCAGGCCAGCCGCGTTACCGAAGCGTTGCAGTCGAGGAAGAGCGGCGAGGCGGGGCAGGACGGCGTCTTGACGCGAGGCGCCCGGCCGTCCGAAGCTGCTCCGCAGGTGATCGAAACTGCTTCATGAAGCGATGATTGAAGCAGTTTCACTCAGATCGAAAGGATCCCCCACACCTGTGACCAGACGACTCCTGTCCCGCCGGGCCGCGTCCCTTGCCGCGACGACCGCCCTCCTCGCCGGGGCCGCACTCGGCGCCACCCCCGCCGCGGCGAACGACGGCGTCACCGCGCCGGCCGCCAACCACACCGCCTCGGCCGCCCCCAACGGTCCGATCGGCGCGCTCCCCCCGATGGGCTTCAACAACTGGGCCCGGGCCCAGTGCACCCCCCAAGCCCCGCTCGACGGTTCGGACCCGCTCCACTACTCCTTCCAGCAGTACATGGAGGACAACGCGAAGGCGCTGTCCGACACCGGCCTGATCGCGGCCGGCTACCGGACCGTCACCGTCGACGACTGCTGGATGTACCGCAACAGCGCCGGCTACCTGCACGGCGCGCTGAACTGGGGCGGCGCCACCGACGTCCGCGACACGACCAGGCAGCCCGGCTTCGACCACGAGCTCACCGGGTACGGTGACTACCTGCACGGACTCGGTGCCGAGTTCGGCATCTACGAGACCTCCGGCACCCACACCTGTTCCACCGCCACGCCGAGCTCCCCCAACCTCCCCAACGGCAGCGAGTACCACGAGCAGGACGACGCCAACTCCTTCGTCTCCTGGGGTGTGAACGCGCTCAAGTACGACAACTGCGGCGACCAGGAGCCGGTGCGGACGCTCGACACCCGGATGTCGGGCGCCCTGAACTCGGCGGTCGCCGCCGCGAACAAGGCCGGAAGGCCCACCCCGAACGTGATGTTCAACATCTCGGCCCCGGCCGGCTACGGCAACGGGCCGGCCAAGTTCGCCGCGATGCGGTGGGTGCGCCCGCTCGGGCAGCTGTGGCGGGTGGGCCCGGACATCTACAACGACTACGACAACGGCGCCACCGACCCGTGGAACCAGCCGCTGGGCCGGCAGTCCTCCTACAACTTCGGTGCCTACCAGAGCTTCGACAACACCGTCGAACTCGGCCGCTACCAGGGCCCCGGCAACTGGAACGACGCCGACATGCTGCTGATCGGCGACAACGGCATGACCACCGCCGAGGAACGCAGCCAGATGTCCCTGTTCTCCGCCCTGGCCGCGCCGCTCGTCATCTCCACCGACGCCCGCAAGTTCGAGCCCGCCTACCTCGCCGCCCACCCGGCCGAGGCCCCGCACCTGAAGGCGTCGATCGGCATCCTGTCCAACCCGGAGGTCATCGCCGTCGACCAGGACCCGCTGGGCGCCGGCGGCTACCGCGTGGCCGGCGGCGGCGCGAACGCCGACGGCACCCCGGCCGCGGCCGCGGGCATCGACGTCGTGGTCAAGCCGCTCGCGGACGGCGGCCGCGCGGTCGTGGTCACCAACAAGGGTGCCGCGAGCGCGAGCTACACGCTCGACCTGAACGCCGTCGGCTTCAACGGCGGCGGCAGGTACACCGTCCGCGACCTGTGGGCGCACCGGACCAGCCGCTCGACCGGCACCGTCGCCCTCACCATCGGCTCGCACGACAGCGCCATGCTGCGGATCACCCCGCCGAAGGGCGGCACCGCCACCCCGCGCGGCCAGATCACCGTCTCGCGCGACGACTGGGGCAAGGCCTCGCTCTGCCTGGACAACCACGCCTCCGGCACCGGCGCCGGAAACCCGGTCGACGTCTCCCCCTGCACCGGCGGCAGCAACCAGCAGTGGCAGCTGAACACCGACGGATCCGTCCAGCTCCTCCAGGCCGGCGCGGCCGGCCTCTGCCTGACCGCGCAGGACGGCAGCACCTCCGGGGCGCTCAACGGGCAGCAGGGCCAGTGGGTCGGCGTCGCGGCCTGCGGCTCGGCCCCCGGCCACCAGAGCTGGAGCTACAACCGGGACGGCAATCTGAAGCTCGCCGGGACCAGCTCCTGCCTGGACGTCTACGGCGGCACCACGACAGCCGCCGGCACGCCCGTCGACCTGTACCCGTGCGGCGCCGCACCGGACGCGATCCAGAGCAACCAGACCTGGGCGGCACCGTTCAACACCCCGCCTTCGGCCTGACGAAACGTCATCGTCCCCGCGGTGCGGGCGGGTTCCACGGAACCCGCCCGCACCGCGGGCTCCGGTCCGTGGGCGGGTGCTACACGCAGTGGACGTCCACCCCGCGGGCGGTGAACCGCTCCACCAGTTCCTCCGGGGCGTCGGCGTCGGTGACGAGCGCGTCGATCGTGCCGGTGTCGCAGACCTGCGCGAACGCGCGCTTGCCGAGCTTGGTGGAGTCGGCCACCACGATGACCCGCTCCGCCCGCTCGGCCATCGCCCGGTTGGCGCTCGCCTCGCCCTCGTCGTGGGTGGCGGCGCCGAACTGCGGGTCGACGGCGTTGACGCCGAGGATCGCGTAGTCCAGCGAGATCGCCTGCAGCATCATGGTCGCCAACGGTCCGGTCAGCTCGTAGGACTGGGGCCGGGCCACGCCGCCGGTGACCACGGTCTTCACGTACGGGCGCACCGCCAGCTCGTTGGCGATGTTGATCGCGTTGGTGACCACGGTCAGCGCCGTCTGATTGCCGTGCCCGGCCAGATCGGTCCGGGTGGCGAACTCTCGGGCCACCTCGGAGGTGGTGGTGCCGCCGTTGAGCCCGACCACCGCACCGGGCGGGACGAGCGCGGCGGCGGCCTTCGCGATGCGCTGCTTCTCGCCGGCCTGGCGCGCGGTCTTGTAGCGGAGGGGCAGGTCGTACGCGACTTCGCTCAGCACCGCGCCGCCGCGGGTGCGGGTCAGCAGCTGCTGGCGGGCGAGCTCGTCCATGTCCCGGCGCACGGTGGCAGCGGAGACGCCCAACAGCTCGGCCGCCGTCATGACGTCGATCCGGCCCCGATCACCAAGGATCTCCAGCAGCCGCGACCATCGCTCATCCGGGCTCATCATCTCTCCTCGACTCGGTCGTCCCTGGTCACGAGCCTATCCGTCGGCCGTCACCGACCGGGTGGCGCGATCCTCTCGATGAAGCAGTATTGCTCAAAGATGACGCATTGAGCTATGAATAGAGCAGTTTCAAGCAGCTGCTTGCAGCATGAAGCAGTGCTCGGTGCGGACCGATCCCCGAGCACCACCCGTGCCCCCAGCGAGGAGAGCCAGATGAGTCACGTCGAGCGGGAGATCGCCAGTCAGCCGGAGTGCTGGCGCAAGGCACTGGAACTGGAGCCCGCCGGGCTGCCCGAGCGCGGCGAGCGGGTGGCCGTGATCGGCTGCGGCACCTCGCTCTACATCGCGCAGGCGTACGCGGGCCTTCGCGAGGGCGCCGGCCTCGGTGAGACCGACGCCTTCGCGGCCTCCGAGTTCCCGGCGGCCCGTGGCTACGACCGCGTCGTCGCCATCACCCGCTCGGGAACCACGACCGAGGTGCTCGCCGCGCTGGAGCGCTGCGGCGGGACGCCTACCGTCGCACTCACCGGCGACCTCGCCACCCCGATCGGCACGGCCGCCGGCACCGTGGTCGACCTGGAGTTCGCCGACGAGAAGTCGGTGGTGCAGACCCGCTTCGCCACCACCGCGCTGGCGCTGCTGCGCGGCCACCTCGGCCTCGCCCCCGCCGACCTGGCCGCCCACGCCGAGCGGGCGCTGGCCGCCCCGCTGCCCGAACGGGCCACCGAGGCGGGCCAGTTCACCTTCCTCGGGACCGGCTGGACGGTCGGCCTGGCCCATGAGGCGGCCCTCAAGCTGCGCGAGGCCTCCGGGTCGTGGACCGAGTCCTACCCGGCCATGGAGTACCGGCACGGCCCGATCAGCGTCACCGGCCCGAACAGCGTGGTGTGGTTCTTCGGCGAGCCGCCGACCGGACTGGTCGACCAGGTCGAGCCGACCGGCGCCGTGCTGTCGGTGAGCGCGCTGGACCCGATGGCCGACCTGATCCGCGCCCAGCGGCTCGCCGTCGAACTGGCCAAGGGCCGCGGACTGGACCCCGACCAGCCGCGCAACCTCACCCGCTCCATCGTGCTCACCCGGCCGTGACCGCGACGGCGATCGCCCTCGACGTCGGCGGAACCTACATCAAGGGCGCGGCCGTGGCCCCGGACGGCCGCCTCTGCCACACCGAGCGCTGGTTCACCCGCGCCGAACGCGGGCCGGAGGCCGTCCTCGAAACCGTCCTCGACTGCGCCGCCGAACTCGCCGGACGCTTCCGCCCGGCCGCCGCGGGGATCGCCGTGCCCGGCATCGTCGACGAGGCGGCCGGCACCGCGGTGCTGGCCGCCAACCTCGGCTGGCGGGACCTGCCCGTCCGGCACTGGCTGTCCGAACACCTGGGCATCCCCGTCGCGTTCGGGCACGACGTGCGGGCCGGGGGCGTCGCCGAGGCCAGGGCCGGCGCCGGCCGCGGCAGCCGCAACTTCCTCTTCGTACCCGTCGGCACCGGGATCGCCGCCGCGCTGATGGTCGACGGGAGGCCGCTCACCGGCAGCCACACCCGCGCCGGCGAGCTGGGCCACCTGGTGGTGCGCCCCGGCGGCGAGCCGTGCGCCTGCGGCCGTCGCGGTTGCGTGGAGACCCTCGCCTCGGCGGCCGCCGTCGCCCGCCGCTACACCGCCGCCACCGGGGAGGCGGGCGTCACCGCCGAGCAGGTCGGCCAGCGCGCCGCGACCGGGGACCGCGCGGCCGCCGCCGTCTGGCGGGAGGCCGTCGACGCACTCGCCGACGGCCTGGCGAGCGCGATCACGCTGCTCGACCCCGAGCGGATCGTGATCGGCGGCGGCCTCGCCCGAGCGGGCGAGCCGTACTTCGCGCCACTGCGGGCGGCGGTGGCGGCGCGGCTCTCCTTCCAGACGATGCCGGAGCTCGTACCCGCCGAACTCGGCCACGAGGCGGGCTGTTTCGGTGCCGGACTGCTCGCGCGGGACCTCCTGGGCGAAGGAGCGGCCGCGTGATCCTCACCGTCACCCTGAACGCCGCCCTGGACATCACCCACCACCTGGACCGGATGCGCCCGCACGGCAGCAACCGGGTCCGGGCGGTGGCCCAGCGCGCGGGCGGCAAAGGCGTCAACGTCGCCAGGATCCTGCACGCCCTCGGCCACCCGACCGTGGTCACCGGCCTGACCGGCGGCCTCACCGGCCGGGCGATCCGCGCCGAACTGGCGTCCGCCGGCCTGACCGACCGCATGCTGGCGATCGCGGGCGAGTCCCGGCGGACGGTGGCCGTGGTCGAGGAGGACCTCGGGGACACCACGATCCTGCTCGAACCCGGCCCGGTGGTGAGCGCCGAGGAATGGGCGCGGTTCCTCGACCACCTCGACACCCTGCTGCCGCGCGCCGCGGCGGCGGTCCTCTCCGGCAGCCTGCCGCGCGGCGTGCCCGAGGACGCCTACTCCCACCTGCTCCGGCTCGCGCACGCACACGGCGTCCCGGCGGTGCTCGACGCCGACGGGGCGGCGCTCAGCACGGCGCTGGCGGCCGGACCGGCCCTGATCAAGCCGAACGCGGACGAACTCGCCGCCGCCACCGGCCTGACCGATCCGGTGGCCGCCGCCCGCGGGCTGCGGGCCGCGGGCGCCGGTGCGGTGGTCGCCTCGCTCGGCGCCGACGGCCTCGTCGCCGTCACCGCGCAGGGCGGTTGGCGCGCCCGCTCGCCCGAGCGGCTGGCCGGCAACCCCACCGGCGCCGGCGACGCCGCCGTCGCCGCGCTCACCCTCGGCCTGGTCGGCGGAACACCCTGGCCCGACCGGCTGGCCGAGGCCGTGGCACTGTCCGCGGCCGCCGTCGCCGCACCGCTGGCCGGCGACTTCGACCCCGCCCTCCACCAGGCCCTGCGGTCCCGCGTGGACGTCCGTCCCTTCGCAACCGAGGAGTTCGACCCATGCCCCTGAGCGGAACCGGCGCGATCGCCGCCGCCGCTGCCGAAGCCGCGTGCGGCGTCGGTGCGTTCAACGTCATCCAGCTGGAACACGCCCAGGCGATCGTCGCCGGGGCCGAGGCCGCCGGTGCGCCGGTGATCCTGCAGATCAGCGAGAACGCCGTGCGCTACCACGGCGCCCTCGATCCGATCGGCGCCGCCACCCTGGCCGTCGCCCGGGCCGCGCGGGTGCCGGTCGCGGTCCATCTGGACCACGCCACCTCCTTGGAACTCGTCCACCGTGCCGTGGAGTTGGGCTTCACCTCGGTGATGTTCGACGCCTCGGTGCTGCCGTACGAGGAGAACGTGCGGGCCACCGCCGAGGTCGTGCGGCGGTGCCACGCCGCGGGTGTCTGGGTGGAGGCCGAACTCGGCGAGGTCGGCGGCAAGGACGGCGTCCACGCCCCGGGTGTGCGCACCGATCCGGCCGAGGCCGCGGCGTTCGTCGCCGCCGCCGGCGTGGACGCGCTCGCGGTGGCCGTCGGCACCTCGCACGCGATGCTCACCCGCGACGCGGCGCTCGACTTCGAGCTCATCGGACGGTTGCGCCGGGCGGTGCCGGTCCCGCTCGTCCTGCACGGCTCCTCGGGTGTGGCGGACGGGGACCTCACCGCGGCCGTGGAAGCCGGCATGACCAAGGTCAACATCGCCACCCACCTCAACCAGGTGTTCAGCACCGCCGTCCGCCGGGCCCTGGCCGACGACGCGCGGCTGGTCGACACCCGCCGCTACCTCGGGCCGGCCCGCGCGGCCGTCGCCGCCGAGGTCACCCGCCTGCTCGGCGTCCTCAAGGCGACAGCACCGGCGGCCTGAGCCGCCACCACCGCCCGCAGCCCGACCGGGATCACCACAGCACGGCGACGGCCGCCCGCCCCCGAGGGGACGGGCGGCCGCGTCGTTGCTCAGGCGGGTCCGACGGTGCGGAACGCCTCGCCGCCGAGCACCCAGCGGCCGCGGCGCATGACGGCGACCAGGTCGTAGCTCTCGGAGTCGACCACGACCAGGTCGGCGAGCTT